>JBAXAJ010000001.1:0-183233 GCA_037142555.1 Candidatus Shapirobacteria bacterium
ATAATAATAATAATAATAATAATAATAATAATAATAATAATAATAATAATAATAATAAGGAAATTTTAAAAAATTTCGTTTGTAATGCTTTCCCTTTCTATGATGCTTCAGAAAATAAAATTGGCAATATTACTATTGTTATAGATGCTACATCAACTAATAGTATTATTTTAGCTGCCAATCAAAACTTTATTATTTGGATTACTATTATAAATTTGATAGCCATCATTATTTTTAGGTTATTTATAAATTTAATAATCAATAGTCGAATAAGTATTTTTCAAAAAGGTGTAAAAATAATTGAAGATGGAAATCTAGAACATAAAATAAATATCAAAGGTAGCGACGAAATTGGTCAACTTTCTGAATCTTTTAATAGTATGACTCAATCTATTAAAGAAGCTAATTCAAGCATCGAGAAAAAAGTTCAAGATCAAACAGTCGACATCATTAAAAGTAACCAAAATATTAAAGATCAACAAAAAGCTATTTTAAACATTCTTGAAGATGTTGAAGAATCAAAAAATGATCTCGAAAAATTCAAAATGTCTGTTGATAATGCCTCTGACCATATAGTCATCACTGATGCTGAGGGAATCATTATTTATGGTAATCAATCGGCTCAAAGAATCACCGGTTTCACTCTAGCTGAAATGATTAATAAAAAAGATGGTAATAAATCACTTTGGGGTGGTCAAATGCCTCTAGCTTTCTATAAAAAACTTTGGAAAACCATCAAAACAGATAAAAAACCTTTCCAAGGTGAAATTAACAATCGTAAAAAAACAGGTGAAGATTACATCGCCCTAGCCAACATTTCTCCAGTTCTAAATAACAAAGAAGAAGTCATCTATTTTGTCGGAATCGAGCGCGACATCACCCATGAAAAAGAAGTTGACAGAATGAAAACTGATTTTATTTCTCTAGCTTCTCATCAACTTCGAACCCCACTTTCAGCCATGCGTTGGTTCAGTGAAATGCTTTTAAATGGTGATGCTGGAAAATTAACTAAAGACCAAGAAGAATATATTACTAATATTTCTCTCTCAAACGACCGAATGATTAACCTAGTTAATTCACTTTTAAACATTTCTCGAATTGAATCTGGTCGAATAATGATTGATCCTCAACCTACTAATCTAGGTGATCTAGTAAATGATGTTTTAATGGAAATTGATAATAAAATTAAAGAGAAAAAACAACAAGTCATTATTAGTATCCATAGCGATTTACCAAAAATTAATATTGATCCAAAACTAATCAGAGAGGTCTATAAAAATTTATTAACTAACGCTAATAAATATACTCCAGAGGGTGGAGAAATATCTATTTTTATATCCAAAAAAGATGATGAAATCATTTCTCAAGTCAGTGATAATGGGCTTGGAATTCCTCTTAAAAATCAAACCCATATATTTGAAAGGTTCTATCGAGCCGAAAATATTGTAAAATTAGAAACAGAGGGAACAGGGCTTGGTCTTTATTTAGCCAAATCCATTGTCGAATCATCCCTCGGTAAAATTTGGTTTGAAAGTGACGAAAAGACTGGAACCAGTTTTTGGTTCACTCTACCAATGTCTGGCGTTAAAGCCAAAAAAGGGGAAGTAACCATTAATAGTTAATAAAAAATATGAAAAAAGAAATTTCTACCATATTAGTTGTTGAAGATGAAACATTATTACTTCAAGCTATCACTAAAAAACTCACTTTAAGTGGTTTAAACCCAGTTTCCTGCACAAGCGGTGAACAAGCTCTAGATTATTTGAAAAATCTTCCAGAATTACCAAATGTAATTTGGCTCGACTATCACTTAAAAGGTATGGATGGCCTAGATTTCTTAGAAGAAGTTAAAGCCAACCCTAAGTGGAAAAACATTCCAGTAGTAGTTGTCAGCAATTCTGCCAGTCTCGAAAAAGTCCATCATATGTTAGCATTAGGGGCTAATAAATATTTATTAAAAGCGGAATATCGCCTTGATCAAATAATTGAAACAGTCAAAGAATTTGCTCAAAGCGAACAAAAATAATGAAAAAAATACTTATAGCCGAAGACGATAAATTTTTAGGAAGTGCTTATCGCTTAAAACTAACTAAAGCTGGTTTTGAAGTTCAAATTGCGGTTGATGGCGAAGAAATGTTAAAAATTTTAGAAACTTATTCTCCAGACTTAATTTTATTAGATTTAGTCATGCCAGTAATGGACGGTTTCACTGCTCTTAAAAATCTTCGCGCTAATCCAAAATATAAATCTATTCCAGTCATTATCGCTTCAAATCTTGGTCAAAAAGAAGATATTGACCGAACCCAAGCTCTAGGAATAAGTGATTTTGTTGTCAAAAGCGATTTGTCTTTAGATGATTTAATTCAAAAAATTAATAAACTAATTTCTTAAAATGATAATTGATAATAAAAAATTATATGATCACATTCTAGAGTTAGCTGTCATTGATGAAGCTAAATTAAAATCAGCTTTTGAAATTACTGAAAGCCAAAAAAAAGATTTATCTGAAGTTATTTATGATATGGATTTGGTCACTGATGAACAAATTGGTCAAGTCATGGCCGACATGTATTCACTTCCATTTATTAAACTAGATGAACAAGAAATAACTGACGATTGTTTAAATCTTATTAGTGAAGTTTTTTCCAAAAAACAATCAATAATTATTTTTAAAAAAGAAGCTGATTCTTTATCCATTGCCACTTCTGACCCAGACAACAAAACTTCCATAGATTTTGTCACCAAAAAAACTGGTCTTAAAACCAAAATTTATTTCACTACTCCAAGAAACATTAAAAACTTTTGGGAAGAAAAAGAGTCAAGATTAGGGACTAGTTTTGAAACTGAAGTCGAAAGATTATGTGCCGCTTCTGAAGACAGCAATTCAGCTGACACTCCAATAATTTCTTTAATGAATTTAATTTTGGAATATTCTGAAAAAAACCACACTTCAGACATCCACATTGAGCCAGGTGAAGAAAAATCTACTCTTCGTTTTAGAATCGATAGTGTTCTTCATGATGTTGCAACTTTTCCTCTTCAAGTTCATTCTAAACTAATTTCTCGAATTAAAGTCATGGCTAAGCTAAGGATAGATGAACAACAATCAGCTCAAGATGGTAAGTTCCAATTTTCCATAGATAAAAACAGAATTGATTTGCGGGTTTCCATCACTCCAACCGCCAATGGTGAAAAAGCCGTTTTGAGACTTCTGTCATCTCAATCTCGTCAATTTTCTTTAACCACTCTTGGTATTGAAGATGCTGATCTTAAAAAAATAACCGAAGCCTACAAAAAACCTTTTGGAATGATTCTTTCTACTGGTCCAACTGGTTCTGGTAAAACCACAACTCTCTATGCTGTTCTCAAACTAGTCAACAATAGGGAAGTCAACATAATGACAATTGAAGATCCAGTTGAATATGAAATTGAAGGTATTAATCAAATACAAGTTAACCCAGCTACAAATTTAACTTTTGCCCAAGGTTTAAGATCAATAGTTCGTCAAGATCCAAACATTGTTCTAGTCGGGGAAATCCGCGACGAGGAAACTGCTCAAATTGCTCTTCAGGCCGCTTTAACTGGTCATTTAGTTCTTTCGACTCTTCACACCAATGATGCTGCCACTACAATTCCTAGATTAATGGAAATGGGTGTTGAACCATTCATCATTGCTTCATCGGTAAACTGCATTATCGCTCAACGATTAGTTCGTCAAATTTGTCAAAAATGTCGAATTTCTGAAGAAATTTCCCAAAAAGATTTAATTCAACTTAATTTTGACAAAGAAACTATTGATAAATTATTTGGCACCAAAGAATCAATTCGTGTTTATAAAGGTAAAGGTTGTTCAGTTTGTCATCAAACTGGTTACAATGGTCGAATAGGAATTTTTGAAGTTATGTTTATTGATCAAGAAATCAGAGAAGCCATTATTGCTAAACTTTCAGCTGACGAAATTGCAAAATTAGCTATTAAAGCTGGCATGCAAACTATGCTTTCTGATGGTATTAAAAAAGTTCTATCAGGGGTCACTACTATTGAAGAAATTCTTAGAGTAACCAAAATGTAAAAATATGGCTATAAAACAAGTCGAAAAAATTACTTTAACCAAACATCTAGCTGTCATGATTAAAGCAGGGATAACTCTCTCAGAAGCCCTTGATAATCTTTCAAACCAAGCAAAATCAGGTGAAGTCAAAAAAGTTTTGACTCAAATTAAACAAAAAATTGACAATGGTTCTTCTTTTAATGAAGCTCTTTTGGCTCACTCCAATAATTTTGATGAACTATACCAAGGCATCATTAAAGTTGGGGAATCAACCGGTCGTCTAGACGAAAGTTTAAGTTATCTAGCTGATCAATTGGCCAATGATTTTGCTCTTAAAAAAAAGATAAGTGGAGCCTTAATGTATCCAGGTCTAGTTTTAGCTGCCACTATTGGTCTTGCCACTTTTATTTCTCTTTTTATTCTTCCAAAACTTGTCGATTTCTTTTCCGCTTTTAATGCCAAACTCCCAGCTTCAACTATGATGCTTTTATCACTAGCTCAATTCATGAAAAATTATGGAATTCTCTTTTTTGCCTCAGTCTTTATTGTTATATTAATCTTTTTTTTCCTTTTCAAAATTGGTCCAATCCGACTTTGGAAAGATCGTCAAATTCTTCATTTACCTTTCATCGGTCGACTCTTAATCGAAAAAGAAGTATCAACTTTTGCCAGAAATCTAGGCACTTTAGTAAAAAGTGGTTTACCTATTTTTGAAAGTTTAAAAATATGTGCCTCATCACAAAGCAATTTGGCATATAAAAAAATAATTCAAAGACTCTCCGATAATCTAGAAAAAGGAAATGGAATTGGTGAATTTTTTAAAAAACCAGAATGCAAACTTCTTTTTCCAAGATTAGTTTCAGACATGATTTCAGTTGGTGAAAAAACTGGTTCAGTTGATCAATCACTTTTTTATGTCAGTCAATTCTATGATGAAGACATTGAAGAGACAGCTCGTAATTTAACAACTATTCTAGAACCAGCAATTCTAATAATTATCGGTTTGATGGTGGCTTTTATTGCCCTAGCCATTATCGGCCCCATCTATCAATTAACTGGATCACTTGGATAACAAAAAAGCTTTCACACTAATTGAATTAATTCTCGCTGTTGGTGTTTTAATGATCGTCATCGCCGCCACTTCAGCCTTCAGTTCCAGATGGTATCTCCAAAATAATCTAGATGGTGCTAAAAATATGATACTCAGTTCTGCGCGTAAAGCTCAGGCTTATTCAATTTCCAAAAAAAATAATTTAACTTGGGGTCTTTGTCTGACTGGTCGCACAATTAGAATGTTTGGTGGCAGTTGCGCTTCTCCAACCATTAAAGATGATTATCTTCTTCCCGACAGTGTCACCATCAGTGGTCTTTCAACCGTAACTTTCAGTTCCTTTCGTGGCGAACCAAACGCTAGTCAAAGTATTAATTTAACTGGCAATAATAAAACTTTTAATTTAATCATTAATTCAGCCGGAGGAATTAATGTTAATTAAAAAAAATGCTTTTTCTCTAGTTGAAGTTATTCTAGCCATCGCCATTTTTGCCATAATTACTGGTGGGGGAATAGTTGGACTTATCCCAGCTCTAAATCAAAATCGTCAATCAGGTGAAATAACTATTGCTAATCGTCTAGCTGAAGAAGGTCTTGAAGCTGTTCGTTCAATCAGAAGTCGTGATTTTAATTTAATTACTTCTGGAGCTAAAGGTGTTGGCACCAGTTCTAATCTTTGGACTTTTAATGGCACCAGCGACACTACTGACAAATATACTCGTCAAATCACAATTAACCCAGCCTATCGTGATGGCAGTGGCAATTTAGCTTTAAGTGGAACTCTTGACCCAGACACTTGGTTGGTTAAATCAACTATAAATTGGAATTTTAGTGTTGGTGACACTAAACAATTTTCTCTAGACACTGTTTTAACTAATTGGAAAAAACCGATAATTAGTGTCAGTTATGATGGTCTAATTGTCTACAGTGATGGAACAACTAAACCGCCATGGCGAAGCTACACAACTTCTACCAACACTTTTTCCACCGAAAGCACCATGCCTTCCCTAGTCGGCAGTCCTCGTAATTTCGTCATCAGAACTTCTCCTAAAAAAATCGAAGCCATTGCTGGCATGGTCACCAGCACCGGTGTTCTTTATGTTTATTGTTTTGATGGTGTCACTTGGACTCAAGATTGGTCAACCACCGTCGGTGGCACCGCCACCACTCGTCGTTTTGACATTGCTTATGAAAGTAACAGTGGTAAGGCAGTTGTTTTATATTCAACTAATGCCGCTAATACCAATGAATTAGCTTCCAGAACTAAATCAGGGGCAACTTCTTGTGGCAGTGCCAATTGGTCTGGTGCCACTAATTATGATCCTCTAAGAACTTCCGGAATTGTCCAATGGGTAAAGATGAATCCAGATCCAAGGACTAGTAGTAATTTAATTGCTACTATTTGGGCTGATGCTAATTCTGATTTATCAGCCGCAATTTGGGATGGATCAACTTTCCAAAATGAACCATCAGCCGTCACTGAAGCCTCACTTGAAGTAGTCACTACTTCTCAAGATGTCGATGATTTTGATTTAGCCTATGAATCAATAACGGGAGATTTAATGTTAGTTTGGGCAAATTCAGCTGGTAATAATGGCACAAATGGTGTTCGCTATCGTCTTTGCACTGGTGGCACTTCAACCTGTGCTTGGGGGGCAATCACTACTCCACCAACTTTTGCCGATGACGCCACTAATCTAGATATATCTGCCAATCCAAACAGTGATGAAATAGTTTTTGCTTCAATTGGAAATGCTAATCAAGACCTTCAAATTGGTTATTGGAATGGTTCTTCTTGGACAAACACTGCCAATGTTATGACTAAAGTTCAAAATCCACCAGCAGGAACCAAATTAGTGACTACTGGTTGGTTAACTTCTGGAGCTACTACTCGTAGTGTAGTTATTTATGATAATAAAAAAAGTAAATTGAGTTGGCATGTTGGGAATGGGGGGGTCTTCACTGCTCAAACTGATTTTACTACCACTCCAAACCTTGCCAATCCTCAAAAATGGTATGAATCAGCAACAAATCCTAAAAACAAAAATCAATTAATGCTAAGCATCACTGATAATGGCTCAGATCTTTTTGCTAAAAGATTAATAATGGATTCCACCCCTACATTCACTTGGACAAATTCCAATGGTGCAACTGCTCTAGAATTAACATTAGGTCAGTCAACAGTTAAACCATTTGGTTTCGCCTGGTGGCAAAAATAATATGAAAAAACAACAAGGCTTAACTCTAATCGAAATAATAATCTATGTTGCCATTCTTGCTTTTGTTTCAACTGCTTTCATGACTATGTCTATCAACATGCTTTCTTTAAAAAGCAAATCAGTTTCACAACAAGAAATGGATTCAACTCTTCAATTTATTTCTCAAAAAATAAATTATGAAATCAGAAATGCCAAATCAATTTCCTCAACCACTGCCACCAGCCTAACTCTAATTCCCCAAGATTCCTTAAGAAGTCCAACTGTTTTTGATCTAAACAATGGCAACATTCGTTTTGGTTTTGGTTCAATCGGTTCTTGTCCATCAACCAGCCCGTGCACTTTAAATAGTAACACTATAAATATTTCTGCTTTTTCAATAACTAATCTTTCTTCAGGTGACAGCAAAACTCAAAACATCCACTACACTATTTCTGGAAATTATATTAATAATTCTGGCCGAGCTGAATTTAACGCTGTTTCTTCAATTAGTGATTCAATCGAAGTGAGGTCAAAATGAATAGAGGAATAGCTGCCATAATCACTGTCATAATTCTCGGTTCTCTAATGACCATGATCGGGACAGTCATGATTTTATCTTCAATTTCTAAGGGTCAAATAATTCTTCTTGATTCTCAAGTCAAAAAAAATCAAAATTTATTAGACGCTTGTGCCGAAGAATCACTAATAAAAATTAACAGAGATAATGCTCTGCCAGCGACCATCAGCACCACTCTCGGTTCTTGCAACCTAACTCTTAATTCTCAAGTTGGAACTAGTTGGAATTTTAACATCGGCACCACTGGAGCCATGTCTCCTTTAAATATCAATGTTGTCCTAAATAGGGGTTCAACTATTTCGATTTCCAGTTGGCTTGATCAATAATCTGCTATTATTAATGTAATGAGTGCACAAAAAGTAATTTATTGGCATAGGCTAGGATTAAAAGTCTATGACATATCAAAAAAATCATCTCCTAATCTAGAAAAGGAGATTGAGTCTAATGATATTGAACAAATTAAATCTGAATTAAGTTACATCAGTAATCAAGAAGTCCTACTACTTTTGGCAGATGAAATAAGTTACCTCTATGAAAAAACTATTGACCCACCTCTAGTTGTTGATGATAACTTTAAATATAAACTCCTAGAGATAATTAAATCAGAAATTCCCGAAGATTTTTCTGAGTTTAATTGGGATTATAAAATTGAAGAAACAGAAGATAAAAGTCAAAAAGTCAAAATATTTGCTCCAGTTTCTGAGTTCCAATTATTGATTAAAGAAGTATCAAATAGTTTAGGAATCAAAATTGAGGCTATTGAAAGCGAATCTGTGGCTTCGACTAGAGACCCAAACCCAATTGTTGGCATTATCAAAAAAAATGACATCAATGCCAAAGATGAAGATTGTCTTAATATTTCCATAAATCCTCAAAAAGTCAAAAAACCAATTTCTCTCAAAAAAATTGTTATTATGACAATCATCATTGCCATAATAAGTTCTACAACTTTTATTTTAAAGGATAAAAACCCAATCACTAATTTTTCAAAGATTATTCCAGTCAAAAATCAACCAACTGCCACACCAACTCCAATTTTAGATTCAACCATAATTGAATCAACTACCAAACCAGAAATAATTAAAGATTGGGCTCAACTGAATATGATGGTTCAAAATGGCACTAGTCAAAATGGTTTAGCCTCAAAAACAGCCACAATTTTCAAAACTGCCGGGATAAGTCAAGTTGCCACTGGCAACGCTGATAAAGACACTTATGCTTTAAATGAATTAATTTTTAAAAGTTCTTCACTAAAAGAAAACTATCAATCTAAATTCAAAACCTTAATAACTGTCACCGATTCAAACATCAAAATTGACAATTCAATTAATTATGATGTTATATTTATTAAGGGACTAAATTAATTATTTTTTAAAAAATATGAAAAATACAAAAAAAGGTTTTACACTAATCGAACTCTTAGTAGTTATAGGAATCATCGCTGCTCTAACAACTGTTGTTTTTGTGGCTCTTGACCCAGCTAAGCGTTTTAAAGATGCCAGAAATGCCAGAAGATCAACTGATGTTGACACTGTTCTAGCTGCTATCCATCAATATGTCGTCGACACTGGAGGTTCACTTCCAGCCGGAATCGGAGCCACTGCTTCTCAAATAGGTTCTTGTGCCACTGGGGGAGCCACTCCTTGCACTGGCGCTGCTGCTGCTTGTGTAGACATAGCTTCAGTTCTAGGATCAAATAAATATCTTAAAGTTAATCCTATCGATCCTCAAGGATCAGCCGCAACTACTGGTTATTCTGTTTCAAAAGATGCTAACAATCTTTTCACAGTCACCGCTTGTAGTGCTGAAGGAACAACAATCACAGTTTCCAGATAATTTTTTAAATTTAAAATTAAACCGGTTCGAAGTCTCGAACCGGTTTTTATTTGACAACATCTAACTTAAGTGGAATACTGAAGGTGAATTATTAATTAATTTAAAAATGATTAAATTTCTTAAAAATGTAACCAAAAAATTAGATTTTTGGGATGTTGGTTTTATTAAATTAGCTGTTGCTGCTTTTATTTTAGCTTCAATAGTTCTATGTCCACCCTTTGCCGCTTGGGTTCAATCAGTCGATCCAGTCTATTTCATAATTGCTTTCATTATCTTCGCCATCCGACCTATCTATAGAATTTGGTTCAAAAAATAATTTGACTTTTTGAAATAAAATATTATCATAAACATATGATAGAACAACCAACAGGCGAACAATTCCAACAACCAGTTACTTCAGTCCCTGAAAAGACTAACTTTTTTAAAGATTTAATTAAAAAAATTATTCCTAGTGAAACAACTCCTCCAGGAGACCCTATAACAAAAGAACCACTAGAACCTGAAGTAATGCCTGTAGGAGACCCTGTAACAAAAAACCCAGAAATAACAGTTGCTCCTAATCCGAATATGGACCCTCTTGAAAAACAAAGATTACAAGATGGTTATGGGTATACAGAATTTAATAAAAATCCACCAGAACCAAAACTTGATTCTTTTGCTGGTCCACCGCCCAATGAACCACCTAAAGGTCCACCAGAAGATCTTAATAAAAAAATTGATCTTAGTTCAAATGATGAAACTACAATGAATAAAGAGATTTTTAAACAATGGGATGAAGAGCCGAATAAATTACCTCCATCTCCAGAACCAAATAATTACAAGCAATAAATTCTAGAATTTATATAAATAAACTTTCTTATATGTTTTGACCGGTTTTAAATTTGGAAATGCATAATCATTTGCCACCACTCGAATTGGATGCTTAGCTTTTTTCTCGATTAATTTTTGCAATCGAGTCATTAAGTGGGGGAAAAGATAAACAGTAACAATTGTTGCCTCACTAAAATCAGTTTTCCAAAAACTTTTCCAATAAACAGTCGCCAATTTTTCCAGTCCAGCTTCTCTAATATAACGACGCGATTTTAAAACCAACAGGGGATTGATTTCATAACCAATTGCTTTGGTTCCAATTCTGGCCGCCGCAATCAAAATTCGTCCATCTCCAGAACCAATGTCAATTAAGGTGTCTTTTGGGGTAGCCTTAACAAGTTTCAACATTTCAGTAACACTCGCATCAGTTGTTGGATAATAAATTGCTCCAGGCTCTAAAAAAGTAATATAAATTTGCCAACCAGCAATTCCTAGAACAATTAACATTAAGAAACAAACCAAGAAATAGAGCAAAAATAACATATACTATTATATAAAATCTAATATTCAAAAACATAAACATGTTTAAAATATCAAAAATAAAAGAATGGTTGTGGAGATATCTGCCAACTGAGATTTTTGCCACCAGCACTGTTCTTCTAGTCACAACTCTAGTTTATTTTTCCACCCATAATCGCATTTTTGCTGCCTATATTGGTGCTATTAGTGAAAACTTAAGTTACTACGGATTCATGGCCATTCGTGATTTAAAGAAAAATAAATTTACTCTCACTAATTTTTTAAAAACTTTCAGAAATTTAATAGTCGAGTTTGGTCCTTCAGAAATTCTAGACACTCTAGTTATTTTGCCTTTTTGTATGTACTGGTTCCCAGTTTGGATCCAAAATTATAGTATTGGAATAGTGATTGGGAGATTTGCAGCTAACATTGTTTCCTACACTCTAACAATTTTTTCCTATGAATCCAGGAAAAAATTGTTCAAAGACTAATTTAGCTTTAAATAGGGTATAATACATCTTCTTCATCATGAATAAGATAACTTACTTTGATGTTCTCATTGTTTATACGGAAACAATTGCTACCAGTGCTTCTGACAGCTCAAAGGAAAACTTAACACCTTTTCCATCAGGTTCACGCAATGAATCATACAATATCGTCTACAGCTATTTTTTAGAAATTTGCGAAAAGTTAAAACTAAAAGCCGCCTTCACTACATCGGCCGACATCATTGGCCCCGGTTCCTGCCAAAGCTTTTGGATTTTTAAAAATAAAAAATGGCAAAAAGTTAATTCACCTTGTTTTTCTAGTTTAATTTTTGATAAATTTTCTCCAATCAGACCAAACGTAAAAATTGGTCGCAAACTATTATTTTCTTCAGACGAAGTCAAACCTTTTAATGATCCTGACCTTTTTAATTTGTTTTTTGACAAACAACTTACATACAATAAACTAGCAACTCATTCCATTCCTACTATTTCACTAGAAGAAAACACTCTCGAAAGCATTAATGACGCTTGCGAAACTCTTAATAAAATAGTTGGTTATCATTCTCATCCCAAAGATTTTAGTTCTGATCTAATCATGAAAGACAGATTTGGGGCTGGTGGGAAAAGAATCTATAAATTTAAATCCGGAGATTCTAAAAATATGTTGGCCACAATTAATAAAAACCCTAATTTTTCTTTTATTCTTCAACCTTTCACTAATTTTGATAAAGGCTTTAATTATAATAATTGTCATGCTGCCACCGACATTCGTCTTGTCTATCTAAAAGGTAAAATTATTCAGTCATACATCAGAGTTGCTAAATCAGGTGAATTCCGCTGTAATGAACACCAAGGAGCTTTGTTAACTTATGTTTCCCAAAAAGAAATTCCACCAATTTTAATTGAAAAATCAAACCTAATTGCTAAAATTCTAGATAAAAAATGTTCTCTCTATGCTCTTGATTTCATAATCAGTAATAGTGGCAAACCTTATCTTCTAGAAGGCAACACTGGCCCAGGTCTTGATTGGAATTTATCTCTCAAAAAAAATGAAATTAAATCAAAAAAACTCATTCGTCTAGTTGTTGAAGAATTATCCATCAGGGCAAAAACCCAAGTTCTTTAAATAAAAATTTATTTTTTATTTTTAATTTCTATTATTTCTTTGTGTAATAGAATTATTTTCTTTTCAATATTTTTAATAGAGTTAATCACTTTATCTTCCTGTATTTCGTCAACATCTTCCTGGATCTCATCCACATCTTCTTGGATTTCATCAATATCTTCCTGTATTTCGTCAACATCTTTTTCCACCTCAGCAATAGTTGCAGTTGCCTTATTAACTGTCATTTGAATAAAAATTGCTAGATAAATAGCTTCTAATGAAACTGCTGTTGTCAAAATAAGTAAAATTTCTTCAGTTGTATAACCAAAAAAACTTAAAGAAAAAATTCCTGCAAAAATAAAAGTATGGATGATTATTGAAGTTGGTGTTCCAATCGATTTAGTCAATCTTTCAGAAATAATTTGTAGTCTTTCCATTAATAGATTTTAAACTAATATTAAAGATAAGTTCAAACTTGATTTATAATACAACTATGACTAAAGAAAAATATAAAAAACCTTGGAATCCACCAGGCTTGGCAAGCTATAATCAACCAAAAGGAATTAGCAAAAATACTATTGAGGATTTAGAAAAAAGAACAAAAGCTATTCAAGAAGAAATATTAGGTAAAAAAGATATCCCAAAAGAAAATGAAAAAGAAAACCCTAGAGATTAAAAAGACTATAGTTTTAGTTGGTGGTTGTTTCGACATTCTTCATTCCGGTCATATTTCATTTTTAGAAAATGCTAAAAAAGAAGGGGATTTACTTTTTCTTTTACTTGAATCAGATCAAAATATAAAAAAGAAAAAAGGGTCATCTCGACCAATAAATAATCAAAAAAATCGAACCAAAGCTTTATTAGATCTTAAAATTATTGATCGTATTATTTTACTACCAGAAATGGGTGGTGATGAAGATTATGATCTTTTAATAAAGGAAATCAAACCAAATGTGATTGCAATAACTACTGGAGATGAAGCTTTTGATAAAAAATCTAAACAAGCCAAATCCGTTGGAGCCAAACTTGTGGAAGTAATAAATCTAATTCCCAACCAATCAACTACAAGAATTCTTAAATCTTCCCGTGTCTAATTTTTATTTTCCCCAACTTTAATATATTCAAAATATTTTCTGGCTCATTAGTTTTGATCATATTGAAATAAGACCCTAGTCGATTAATGCTATGAGCATCACTAGTGACATAAGCTGGGATGCCTATTTTATGAACTAATTTTGAAGCTCTTCTGTGCCAAAAATTATAAAGTTTTTTACTATGAGTTCTTCTTTCTAAATCATTATTATGAATTTCTGCCCCATGGATTAAACCTTCTTTATATAAAATACCAAGAGTCTTTTCTTTAACTGACTGTCTTCCAGTTGGAATTCCAGGATGTGCCGCAATAATTAAAGCCCCATTATCTCTAGACCACCTCAACATATTTTTCAATGTTTCTCTTTTAACTATTCGATCTGTTTTTTTTGCTTTTAATTTCCACTCTTTAATTTTTTCATCTGTTTTTTTTGAATCAATCCCAATAATCAAAAAATGTCCTCTAGCCAAAGATAATTCAAATCCAGGAATTAATCTAACTCCATATTTTTCATAAATTTTTTCAAAATCAACTTCGTCCAAACTAGCGTTGTGGTCAGTAATTGCCAAAAAATCTAAACCAACTTTTTTAGCCGCTTTAAGCATCTTGTCCATGTTTTGTTTACCATCACTTTTTATTGTGTGGCAGTGAAAATCGAACTTAATTATTTGTTTGCTTCTTTTAGTCATTTTTAAATTTTAACACGCCTTAAAATATTTTTTAAAAATATTTTCCGCTTCTAATATACTATTTTTAGTTGGCGGCAAAACTCCTTCTAATTTATATTTAATTCCCAGTTCTTTATATTTATAGACACCAAGGGTGTGATAGGGAAGTATTTCTACTTTTTCAATATTTTTATAATTTTTAAAATATTCTCCAAACTTAATCAAAGTTTCTTTTTGGTCATTAATCCCTGGAACTAAAACATATCTTAACCACATTTTTTTACCACTCTTTTCTCGGTACTCAGCCATTTCTAATGTATTTTTATTACTACATCCAGTTAATTTTATATGTTGATCATCATCAATATGTTTCACATCTAAAATTAACAAGTCAGTCAATTCATAAAGTTCTTTGACTTGATCGCTAATAATACTTCCATTAGTGTCCAAAGCGGTGTTTATATTATTTTTTTTAGCTCTAGAAAAAAGTTTAATCATTTCTTCAACTTGCAAAGTTGGCTCACCACCAGAAACAGTTATTCCACCTTTTTCACCAAAATATTCTTTTTGGTTTAAAGCTGTTTTAATAATTTCATCAACACTCATTTCCTTGCCACCATTAATTTCAAAAGTATCTGGATTATGACAATAACTACAGCGAAAGTTGCAACCTTGAGTAAAAACTAACAGACGAATTCCTGGTCCCTCACCAGTCCCAAATGTTTCAATTGAGTGTATTTTCATAAAACTACATGCTTTCAAAAAATGTTCTAGCCAAAACTTCCATTTGTTGTTCTCGATTCAATTTCACAAAGTTAACCGCATAACCAGAGACTCTGATAGTTAATTGAGGATAAAGTTCAGGACTTTCCATGGCTTTAAGCAAAGTTTCTTTATTTAAAATATTCACATTAATATGGTGAGCTCTTTTTTTGAAATATCCATCCAATAAGGTAGTCAAATTATCTATTTGTTCTTCTAGACTACTACCTAAACTTTTTGGGGTAACAGTAAAAGTATTTGAGACTCCATCTCTAGCATTTTTATAACTAATTTTAGCTACTGAATTTAAAGAAGCAATTGCGCCAGAAGTGTCTCGTCCATGCATCGGATTTGCCCCCGGAGCGAACGGCATTCCGACTTTTCGGGAATCTGGTGTAGTTCCTGTCTTTTTTCCATAAACGACGTTAGAAGTGATTGTCAAAATTGAAAGTGTTGGCATCGCATTTCGATAGATATGGTGTTTATGTAGTTCTTTATCAAAATTCTCGACTATCCATTTAGCTAAAGAATCAACTTTATCATCATCATTCCCATATTTAGGGAAGTTTCCATCGATTTCAAAATCAGTTGTGACTCCTAATTCATTTCTTATTGTTTTAACTTTAGCAAATTTAATAGCTGACAAAGAATCTGCTGCCACTGATAAGCCAGCTAATCCAAAAGCCATCACTCGATTAACATCAGTGTCCAAAAGGGCCATTTGTGATCGTTCATAATAATATTTATCATGCATGTAATGAATCACATTCATTGTGTTGACATAATTTTCAGCCAAAAATGTCATTGTTTTTTTAAAATTTTTCGATACTTCTTGGTAGTTCAAAAATTGGCCTTTGACTGGGTCAATTCCTTCAATAATCTTAATTCCGGTTAGTTCATCAACACCACCATTTATTGCTAAAAGTAGAGCTTTAGCGATGTTACATCTGGCTCCAAAAAATTGCATTTGTTTACCAGAATTTAAAAGTGACACACAACAACTGATTCCATAATCATCAACCTTAGCCACATCTCTCATCAAATCATCATTTTCATATTGAATAGATGAAGTGTCAATCGACACTTTGGCACAAAATTCTTTAAAAGCTTTAGGTAGTTTTTCTGACCATAAAACAGTCAAATTTGGTTCTGGAGAGGCACCTAAATTATATAGAGTTTGTAAAAATCGGTAACTAGTTTTAGTAACTTTATGCTGACCATTTTGCCACATACCACCTAAAGATTCAGTAATCCAAGTTGGGTCACCAGCAAAAAGTAAATTATATTCGTCAGTCCTTAAATGTCTAACTAATCTCAATTTTATAATTAATTGATCAATCAATTCTTGAGCCTGACTTTCGTTTATTAATCCGCTTTTAAGATCTTTTTCAATATAAATATCCAAAAAATTACTAACATTTCCAAGGCTCATTGCTGCTCCATCTTGTTCCTTAACTGCTGATAAATAGGCAAAATATGTCCATTGAACTGCTTCTTTTGCACTGACTGCTGGGACACTTATATCAAAGCCATATCTTTCAGCCATTTTTTTCATCAATTCCAAAGCATTAATTTGTTCACTAATTTCTTCTCGAAGTCTAATTTTTTCATCAGTCATCGAACCTAACAAATTTTCTTTATCTTGTTTCTTGTCAGCAATTAATTTATCTATTCCATAAAGAGCCACTCTTCGATAATCACCAATAATTCGACCTCGAGCATAAGCATCAGGCAAACCAGTTAAAACTCCAGTTTTTCTTAACTTCAACATTTCATCAGTGTAAGCGTCAAAGACCCCATGATTATGAGTTTTTCTGTATTTGGTAAAAGTTTCTAAAACATGTTTATCAATTTCTTTACCATTTTCTTCACAAGCATGTTTAATCGCTCTAATTCCTCCAAAAGGTTTAATAGCTCTTTTTAATGGAGCATCAGTTTGTAATCCAACAATAATTTCCAATTTTTTATCAATATAACCAGCTTTATGGCTATCAATAGTTGAAATTGTTTCAGTATCAATGTCTAAAACTCCACCAGCATCGGCTTCTTTTTTTAATAATTTTTGGCACTCAGTCCATAGTTTTTTTGTTTTTGAAGTTGCTCCACTTAAGAAAGAAGCATCTCCATCATAGGCTTTTATATTTTTAAACACAAAATCCCTTACGTTTATATTCATATTCATAGATTGTTTATTATAGTTTACAACTTAAAAATTACCAGTTCCAATATCAAATTGCTTTTTTTCTTTTTTCCCAAGCCATTTTTGCTTCATCAAACATCAATTTTCTTTTTTCTTTTTCCTCTTTAGTATCATATTTATCAAAAGTGTTATTTGGGGTTTCATTAAAAATTTCAGAAATATTTTCTTCCCAACTATTTAGTTGCCAATCAATCATTGGATATTTTTTAGAATTTTCAATTAGTTTTGGGATTTGGTTGGATGAAACATTTTCCGCTAACCATTGTAAATTACTTTTTAAAGCACTATCCATTCCTACACTTTTTGATCTTTTCCAAGCTTTAACAGCAGTTCTCATATAGCCAATTCTTTCAACCATATTAAAAGCTTCACCTAATTTAGATTCTGGGTCAAAAATAATTTCATCAATCGCAATATTAATTTTTTCTGCCAATTTATCACCATGTTTTCCATATAACTCTTCAGTTATTTTTTTCAAAACATCTTTTTCTTCTTTCTCATCATTTTCAGTTTTAAAATCATAATTTATATCATCATTAATTGCTTCACCATGGTCATGAATTATTGCCGCCAAAAGAATTAATTCTTTTTCATCTTCATTAAAATCACAATTTCTGACAAATAAATTAGCTATCCCGTAAGTAAATAAAATATGATCTAGATTATTAATGTCACATTTACCTAATAATTTTTCCCAATTCTGGTTATCGATTTCTGGTAGTTTATATCTATCAAATCTAATTTTTCTCGATAATATTTCACCATATTGACTCTGGGCAAATTCAGAGTGAACCTCTCGCATATTTATTCGACCACTTTCTTTCATTTGAAATGGATTTTACCGCAAAATTTTAGTATAATCCAGCGGCACGTTAAAATAACAAAAAAAATCGAGAAAGAAGAGAGGAAAGGTGAGTTTTATGAGTAAAGAGAGTACACAGTTAATGGCGATTAGTCCAATAGACGGTCGTTATGCAGAGAAGGTAGAGGAGTTATCACCAATCATGAGCGAAGGAGGATTGATTCAACGTCGAATTAAAGCAGAATGTGTTTACTTTTTAATGTTGTCAGATTATGGCATCACTAGGAAATTAACATCTTTTGAAAGGAAACTTATAGAAAAAGTTATTTCTAAAGGGATAACTTTAAAGGACATGATGAGAATCAAAGAACTTGAGAAAGAAAAAAATCATGATGTTAAAGCAGTTGAATCTTGGCTAGTAGAGCATTTTAAAAGTACTTCTATTAGTGATTTAGTAGACTATTTTCATTTTTGTTTGACATCTGAGGACATTAATAATATTAGTTATAGGTTGCAACTTAAAGATGCAAAGGATGAAATTATTGTTCCTAAAATTGACGAAATCATTGATTCACTTATGAAAATGGCAATAGAACTTTCAAGGATGCCAATGCTAGGGAGAACTCATGGTCAAGCTGCTGTTCCAACTACGGTTGGGAAAGAACTATCTAATTTTGCTGTTAGGTTAAATAAAGAAAATAGAAAATTAGAAAAATTCATGTTGACGGGTAAGATTAACGGAGCAGTAGGGAACTATAACGCTATTAATTTTATCGCTCCAAATATTAATCTTTTTCCTTTTTCTGAAACTTATGTTTCAAGATTAGGTTTAGAGCTTAATTTATTTACAACCCAAATCAATGCGCCGGAAGACATTGTTGAATGTTTGCAAATTTTACAAAGAATCAACGGAATTTTAGTGGATTTATGTCAAGACATGTGGAGATATATCTCCGATGACTGGTTTAAACAACAAAAGAAAGCTGGGGAAGTCGGATCATCAACAATGCCTCAAAAAGTAAATCCAATTGACTTCGAGAATGGAGAAGCAAACTTGCAAATGGCAAATTCAATTATTTCTGGATTTGTTAACAAGTTACAAATTTCTCGTCTTCAAAGAGATTTGACTGACAGCTCAACATTGCGTAATCTCGGAACAATTTTAGCTCACATTTTAGTTGCTTGTAAAAGTACTATGAAAGGTTTAAGTAAAGTTTCACTGAATGAAGAAGCAACTTCAGCTGCTTTGGCTAAAAATTGGGCTATATTGTCTGAACCAGTTCAGTTAATTTTGAAAAAATATTCAAATGTTGAGGATGCCTACAGCCTTGTAAAAGACTTTTTCCGTGGTGAGTATATTTTCAAAAAAGAGTATCAAGAATATATTGGAACTCTTCCATTAGAATCAGACATCAAAGAAAGACTGATGGGTTTGACTCCTGTAAACTATATTGGTATCGCACCAGAATTAGTTGAAGAAGCAGACTATCAAATCAAGAAATCTCGAAAGTAAAAAAAGTTGTTATTTTAAACGAATCCCTTTTAAAAATGGTTTTATACCAAATTTCTAAGGGGTTTTTTTTGGCCAAAAAAAACGGGGTACTTTTTACAGTACCCCGTTATTCATTTATTAGTCGAGATTAATTAGAATCTGGATCTATTACCGCCACCAAAACCGCCTCGGCTGTCAGAACCACCTCTTGAGAAATTATCTCTTCGTGGAGGTCTGTCTTCCATAGGTCTAGCTTCATTGACTTTAACAGTTCGACCGTCTAATTCTTTGTCGTTCCACATTTGAATAGCTGCTTCAGCTTCTTCATCAGTGCTCATTTCTACGAATCCGAATCCTTTAGATCTTCCTGAGAACTTGTCTTTAATAACGATTGCAGAAACTACTGTTCCTGCTTGAGCAAATGCTGCTCCTAATGCTTCGTCGGTAGTATCAAAAGATAATCCTCCGACATACAATTTTTTAGCCATTGTTTTTAAAATATTTAACTACTGTAGATCTTTTCTAAATATCTACAATGTATATTGTATCCTATTTTAGAAAAATTGCTTGACATAGAATCTTTATATTGCTTTAATTCATTATGAAAGGTTTTTTACAATTCATTCGTGAACAAGGAGTAGTCGGTTTAGCAGTCGGTTTCATTATGGGTGGTTCCATCACCAAGATGGTCACTTCTCTAGTCAACGACATAGTCAATCCATCTCTTGGTATCCTAATCGGCAAGGCTGGCGACCTAAAATCAAATTTTTTCCAAATTGGTTCAGCCAAAATCATGTGGGGAACTTTCCTTAGTAGTGTCATTGATTTTGCCATTATTGCTTTGATTGTTTACTTTGGTGTCAAGGTTCTAGGCCTAGATAAACTAGACAAAAAGAAAGAAAGTAAGCAAAAAAAAGTAAAATAAATCATGTTCAAATTCTTCGCAAGATTTTTTGTCACTCTAATATTTCTATCTCTAATAACTTTAGTTATTTTTAATTTCTTTTTTAAAGAACAAATAGTTCCTATCTCTGGAACTGGTTCTATGTATCCAACTTTCCCAAAACATGAGTCAACCACTAAAATGATGGTCTATCCTAGTGGCGTTAAATTATTTGATAAAACATTTTTTGATTATAAAATTGGCCACGGAGACATTGTTGCTTTTGAAAATGAAGAAACTAAAAAAAACACCAAAGAACTATATGGAAAGGAAAGTGGTTATATAAAAAGAGTAATTGCTCTTCCAGGCGACACTATTGAAATCAGAGATGCGCTCATAATTTTAAATTCTTCACCTTTAAAAGAACCATACACTGCCCTAGCCAGATCAACTTTTGGCGGTAATTTTTTGTCAGATTGCCATTCCCTAAAAATTCCAGAAGGAAAATTATTTGTGATGGGGGACAATCGTAAAGGCAGCAGCGATTCTCGTTATGAGCTAGGTCTAATTGATTTCAAAGATATTAGCCATGTCATTCCACTCTCAAAACAAATTGGGACTCTAGACAAAAATTGGCATGACACCACCAACGACTTCAAAAATTCTGCAAAAATTAAACTAGACCCACAAGAATATGTGGATCTCTTAAATCAAAAACGAAAAGAGGCTAATTTAAAAGAACTAAAATATAATCCAAAACTAAATAAATCAGCCGAACTTAGGGCACAAAACATCATAAAATTTGATGACTTTTCTTTTGAAGCCACCAGAAGTGGATACACAATAGAAAAGGCTGTAAGTGATGCTAATTATTCAAACATTGTCTATGGAGAAGTCCCAACCAGTGGTTATTATGATGCCCAAGAACTGGTCGATAACTATTTTCAATTTGCCTCTTCTAAAAAATTCATGCTTAATAAAGATTATCAGGACATTGGAATTGCCACTGTCGAAGGCTCAATCAATGGTTGTCCAACCCAAGTTATTGTTCAACATCTAGCTGGTTATTTTCCTCCAAATTATAAAAAAGAAGATATTCAAGCTTGGCAAAATAATTTAAATAATTTAAAAGAAGTCCAAACAGGGTGGTCATCTCTAAAAGACAAAGTTGATTTTTATAATAACAATAAAAGTGATGTCGACCGACTTAATCAAATTATTAGCAATAGAATCACTAACATCAGCGCTATAGTTAAAAAAATGTCTTCAAATTTATGGTTGTCAAAACCAGAAACAGATTATACCTATCAAGATAGAAAACTCTTTGAAGAACAACAATCTCTTTCAGATAAGATAAATAACCAAATCAAAAATATTCGATAATAATTTATTTCTTAGCCACAGCTTCCAAGAAAGCCATGAAAACTGGGTGTGGAGTCAATGGTCTAGCAATATATTCTGGATGAAATTGAGTAGCCACAAAAAATGGATGATTGTTTATTTCAACCGCTTCAACTAATCTGCCATCAGGTGAAGTTCCAGAAATAACTAACCCAGCTTTTTCTAGTTGTTCTCTGAAATCATTATTCACTTCATATCGATGTCGATGTCTTTCGTAAATAATATTATCCATGCCAGTTGGAGCCACATTTAATCCATTGGAATTATTCCAAGGCATTTCTTCTCCTTTCCCAAACTTATCATATGCCGCTGCTAATTTTGTCTTTTTAACTAACTTGCATGGCCAAGAACCTAAACGGATTGTGCCACCATATTGTTTTTTTTCTAAATACTTTTTTTGATCTGGCATTATATAGACAACTGGGAATTTAGTGTCTTTATTAACTTCAATTGAATTAGCATTCTTTAACCCAAGCACATTGCGAGCAAATTCAATTACTGCCATTTGCATTCCAAAACATAAACCTAAATAAGGGATTTTATTTTCTCTAGCATATTTAACTGCTATGATTTTTCCCTCAGCTCCTCTGGTTCCCCAACCTTGTGGAACTACAATTCCGTCATAACCTTTCAAACTTACTTTTTTATTTTCCACATCATCACTATTAATCCAAGCTAATTCTGGAACTAATTTTTGGGTCCAAGCCGCTTGTTTAATAGCTTCAATGACTGACACATAAGAATCAGTTAATTTATTATCACCAGTCACAAAATATTTTCCAACTAAAGCAATCTTAACTTTTTTGACTGACTTCTCTTTATTTTCTACAAATTTATTCCATTCTTTTAATCCTGGAGCTGAAGCTTTAAGTTTTAAACTTAGTTTTTTTAATATTTTTTCTGCAAATTTTTGTTCTTCAAAATAAGCTGGTAATTTATAGACACTATCTAAGTCTGGGTTAAGGATTATTCCTTCTGGTTCGACATTGCAAAACATTGCTAATTTCTCTTTTCTCTTTAAATCAATCCCTTGTTCACTTCGAGCCACTAAAAAATCAGCTTGAATTCCCATAGCATTTAATAGATGAGTTGATTGTTGAGCTGGTTTGCTTTTAAGTTCACCAATATTTTTCAAAAATGGTAAGTAAGTTACATGGATTTGCAAAACATTTTTCGGTTCTTTAAATTTCAATATTCTACTAGCTTCAAAAAATAGTCCATTTTGGTATTCACCAACAGTTCCACCTAGTTCAATAATAACTATATCTGCCTTGTTTATTTTTCCAGCTTTTTTAATTCGATTAATAATTTCATCAGTCACATGGGGGATTGCTTCAACATCTTCTCCCTCATAACCAAAAGCTCTTTCTCGATCTATTACTGCTTTATAAACTTGTCCAGTTGTGATGTAATTATCTTTTCTTAAAGTTGCTCCAATAAATCTTTCATAATTTCCTAAATCTTGGTCTGTCTCCATTCCATCTTCGGTCACAAACACTTCACCATGTTCTTGTGGTCTAATGGTTCCAGCATCAACATTCAAATACATATCGATTTTAATGTTAGTAATTTTGAAACCTTTTGACTTAAGTAGTAGTCCAATAGTAGCGGCAGTAATTCCCTTTCCTAATCCACTAACAACTCCACCAGATACAAAAATATACTTCATGTTAACCATTATAATTTAAAATTTTTTAAAAAACAGGCCTTAATTTTTCCAAGTTTCCAAAGTCACTTCTCTGTAATTTTCTTCACCTATTTTTGTGTAACCAAAACTTTTTAATGAAGCCACATGATCAAATCCATGGATTGCTTCAGCATAAGAAACTACTTTAATTTCATTTTCATTTGGTTTTCTAGTTTTCAAATCTTTAATGATCACATCTGGTCGGTAATATTTAATTGGGTCTGAAACTGATTCTATAATATATAAGGCTTTAGTATTATCTAGATTATTAGCCAAACTTT
The DNA here is from genome assembly GCA_037142555.1 of Candidatus Shapirobacteria bacterium. Lineage (GTDB taxonomy): Bacteria > Patescibacteriota > Microgenomatia > UBA12405 > UBA12405 > WARW01. Next base: position 23,905 of record JBAXAJ010000001.1, read on the forward strand.
TCCAGTCTTCACGATGGAAAGCTGGATTTAATAAATAAACAAAAGTCCAAACTCCAAAGCCTAAAATCAAGAATATCTTTTGCCAATTTTTATTAACAGCAAATGCTAAAGCTAAACTTAAAATTGGTAATAAATATATAAATCTAAAATATTGCATTAATGGTGAGAAAAACGAAAAACCAAACCCTAAGATTATTGGAACTATAAATAAAAATCCAAATATTTTATTTTTCAAAAATCCTTTAAAGGTAAAAATAAAAACTATCAAGGTCCACAACCCAGCCACTAAATAATACAAATTCTTTGGGAAAAAACTAATTTTTCCAACACTAAATTTCAAAGGTATTAATAAAACATCTTTCAAATTTGGCAGACCTAGAACCAAATGCCAATTTACTACTTGAGCCAACATCGATCTAGAATTTTTAATTTGAGTAAATAATAATGGAGACAAAAGTCCGATTGCCAAAACTATTCCAATATTAGTTATAAAAAATAATTTGAATTTTCTTTTAACTAATAAATAAATTGCCAAAGCTGCTAATAAAAATATTGATCCATAAAAACAACTAAAACTCAAAAAAGCAAACAAATTAAAGCCAATAATATTTCCTATTTTTATTTTCTTATCTTTAATTATTTTAATAAAGTTATACAAAACTATAGTCAAAAACATTACCGCCATTGAATACATTCTTAAATCTTGAGAAAAATAAACAAAGAGGGGATTTATTGATAATAATAGTGCAGCCAATAATCCTATCTTTTTATCCTTAATTTTTTTACCAATTAAATAAGTAAAAAATATAGTTATTAATGAAAATAAAACTGAAGACAATCTTAATGTGAATATTTCAGTTCCAAAAACTTTTGCCCACAAATTTAAAAACATATAATATAAAGGTGGATGAAAATCTGAAATTGAGAATAGTCTAGGAATGTCTAAAAAGAAATAATGACTGGCCACACTAATTGAAACTGCTTCGTCTAACCAAATCGATTGATTCAATGCCAATATTCTTAATAATAGGCTGACAGCTAATAAAATAAATATCATTCTTTCAAATTATAAACCATATGAACTCAATGGAGCATTACCAACTCTAATTCGAGACAACTCCAATGCTTTACCTCTACACAAAATATTACCGTGTTTAGTGGTGAAAGCTATGTTATATTTTTTTTCTTTTAAGACATTAATTGCTTCCAAACTTGGGTTACCATAAGGATAAGCAAATATTTTTTCTGGGTTGAATCCATTTTCAGATAGTTGCAAGTCAGCTGTCCCAATTTCTTTATCTAAAACTTCTTTAGTCCCAGCTGAACTATGATGTGACCAAGTGTGGTTTGCAAAATAAACCGAATCTTTCATTTCTTTCATTTGATCCAAACTTAAATAATCAGGGTTATTAACTAATCCAGTTGGAGTAAAAATTGTCGCTTTATATCCGAATTCTTTTAAGATAGGATACATTTTTGAATAATTATCACTGTAAGCATCGTCTAAGGTAATCATTGCTAATTTCCCACCTATTTTTTGACTTCCATTTAGAATAGCAATCAAATCTTTTGGTTCAATCACTCGATAGCCTTTATCTCTTAAATATTCTAGATGTTTTCTAAAAAAATCTGGACTCACATTCAAACTACTTTGTTTTTTTGCCTTAGCGTCAACATCTTCTTCAATATGATGATACATCAAAACACTAATCTTAAAACATGGTCCATAGAGTTTGTTAACATCTTCAACACTTTTAGTAGGCAAAACAGTCGGATTAGACAAAATCTTTTCTGGAATATTTTTTTCTATTTTATTAACGATCTTCTTTTTAATAGGATGTCTAAAAACCAAAACAGCCCCAATAAAAGCGAAAACAACTATAAAGATTAGTATTAAAATTCTTAGCTTAGGCATTATTAGATTATATCAACGATTTGACTTTGTTTTTCATAAAAGTTATAACTATCTAGTTAACCAAATAAAACCCAAACATGTTTACTCAACAACCACTAGCCGCTCTGATCCGTCCAAAAAATTTAGATGAATTTATTGGTCAATCTCATTTAGTTGGTAAAGACAAACCTCTTCGTCTAGCCATTGAATCTAAACAAATTTTTTCCATGATTTTTTGGGGTCCTCCAGGGGTAGGGAAAACAACTCTGGCTAAAATTTTAGCTAAAGAAATTGATGCTCAACTTTTTGAACTATCAGCTGTTTCTTCTGGTAAAGACGAAATCAGAAAAATTATTAAATCAGCTCTTCCACTTCAAAAAACTATTTTATTTTTAGATGAAATTCATCGTTTTAATAAAGCCCAACAAGATTTTTTATTACCATATGTTGAATCAGGAGTTCTGACTCTAATCGGTGCCACCACCGAAAACCCTAGTTTTGAAATTATTTCGCCACTTCTTTCTCGATGTCGAGTTTTCACCTTAAAAGAACTTTCAGAAACTGAAATGGTTGAAATTATTAATCGAGCTGTCAAAACTCTAGAAACTACAATCAAAAAAGATGCCAGAGATTGGTTGATTCAAATGGCCAATGGTGATGCTCGCCAGGCTTTGACCATGATTGATAATGCCTACACTCTATACAAAAAACTAGACAAAGAAAGCCTTAAATCAACCCTCCAAAATAGTTTTCTAAGGTTTGATAAAAAAGGGGATGAACACCACAACACCATTTCTGCTTTCATTAAATCAATGCGGGCCAGCAACCCTGATGCCGCTCTCTATTATCTAGCCAGAATGATTAGTGCTGGTGAAGATCCAAAATTCATTGCCAGAAGAATGGTTATTTTTGCTAGTGAAGACATCGGCATTGCCAATTCCTCAGCATTAATATTAGCTAATGAAGTTTTCAGAGCAGTGGAAATAATTGGCTATCCAGAATGTCGGATTAATCTTTCCCATGGAGTTATTTATCTTGCCAAATCACCTAAAAACAGGAGTTGTTATGATGCCATTGGCCTAGCTCAAAAAGAAGTTGAAATAAGTGGAAATCTTCCAATCCCACTAAATCTTCGCAACGCTCCAACCAAATTAATGGAAGAATTAAATTATGGCAAAGGTTATGAAATGTATTCCAAAGAAGATTTATTACCTGATAAACTAAAAGGTAAAAAATATTTTAAAGATAAAAAATGAAAAACATCGACGCCATAATTTTTGATTTAAATGGAGTTTTTTTATTTAGTCAGCAACCATTAAGTCAACTAGTTGCAAACAAATTTAATGTTGACAAAGATTTATTTTGGAACAAGTTTAAAGAGACTCTCAAAATTGCCAGAACTTCTAAAGAAATGCCAGAAAATTTGTGGGATCCAATTACTGATCTTTTAAAGATAAATAAAGACGAGTTTTTTAACCTTTGGTTTTCAATGGACATAATTGATTCAAAAATGTTGCAGTTTGCCAAAGATTTAAAAAATAAAAATTATAAAATTTTTATTTTATCTAATAGTCTAAAAGAAAGAGTTCAATATTATCGTCAAAAATTTCCAGAATTATTTAGCCAATTTGACGGAGTCTACTTTTCATCCGAAACCGGTTTTGTTAAGCCAGATCCATTAGCTTTTGAAAATATTTTAAAATTAAATAATTTAGATCCAAAAAAATGTATTTATTTTGATGATTCTCAAGATAACGTTGATGCCGCTGCCGCTCTTGGGATACAAGCCAAACTTTTTGAAAATCTCGAGAATTCAAAAGAGTTTATAGGGGAAAATAATTTATGAAAAAACCAGGTGGATTTTCTAAAAAAGTAGTTGAATTAGCCCTTACTATTCCACCAGGCCGAGTCACCACTTATGGTCTTTTAGCTGCCGCCGCCGGCGGCCATCCCATGCTTTCTCGCATGATTACTAAAATTCTTGGCAAATCTAGCGAAGTTGATGAAATTCCTTTTCATCGAATTGTCTATTCCAATGGCAAAATCTGGAACGATCCAAAATATAATCAATGGCGGGCCAAACTCTACAAAAAAGAAGGAATTAAAGTTGATAAAAATAATAAAATCATAAATTTTGAAAAAATAATTTATTCTTTTTAACTAAAATGGTCAAAAATAATTTTCATCAAGAAATTTTAAAAGAAATTAAAAAATATTCTGGCAATGAAGTTCCTAATAGGGAAGGTTTTGGTCTCAAATATGTTGGTACCGACAAAGTTTCCTATCATCTCAACACCAAAGATACTCGTCAAATCGCCAAAGGTTTTACTAAGGTCAATCAATTCGATTTAGATCAATATGTGGAATTAATAGATTCACTTTATAGAGGAGAATCCCACGACGAAATTAATATTGCCGCCAAAATTATTGAATTTTCACCTGAATTTAGAAAACAGTTTGATGTTAACTATCTTGATTCTTGGTTAGAAAATGTCCATGGTTGGGCTGAAACTGACACTCTTTGTCAAATGGCTTTCACAGACATTGATCTTTTGTCTAATTGGCCAAATTGGCAAAAATTAATTAAAAAATTATCAACTGATAAAAATGTTCACAAACGTCGTGCGAGTTTAGTTTTATTAACAAAACCAGTTCGTTTATCTGCTGATTCAAAACTTTCTTTTTTGGCTTTTGAAAATATTGATAAATTAAAATCAGAAAAAGACATTTTAATCACCAAAGCTGTTTCTTGGATTTTAAGGTCTTTAATTAAAAATCATCAACAAGAAGTTGCCAAATATTTAGACAAAAATCTTGAGATTCTTCCTAAAATTGCCGTTCGTGAGGTCACTACAAAACTTTTAACCGGCAAAAAATATATTAAAAACAAGCCTATAAAATAACTTAGTTGACAGGTCGTAAAAAGGTGTATAATACACCCATTATTAGTTTTTTAAATTAATTTATTAATTTTTATAAAAATATGATTAAAGTAAAAACAATTTTATTAAGCACTCTCGCATTATTCTTAATGTCAGTTGCTCCAACTTTCGCAAGAGGTAGTTTCGTAACAGTCAATCCAGCTACTCTAGAAAACTGTTCAATGGTTTATCCAACCGCCGCTCCTAACGTTACCTGTTTCAACAAAATCCAAACCACAGTCAACATGATGGGTATCGGTGATACTCTTTGGGTTGCTCCAGGAACATACAATGAAAAAGTCGTAATCAACAAAAAGATTATTATGAAGGGTGGGATTAAAATGGCTCAAAAACTTGGTACTAGTACTATTGATGGCCAAGACACCAATAATTTTAATTTCCCACTTAAATCAGTAGTTACAGTCACCGGTGCTGGCACTGTTATCGATGGTTTCACTATTCAAGGTGCTGGTTTTGGTAAAGCCGGAATCACCCTAACTTCTGCTTATAACACTATTAAAAGAAGCACTCTTACAAACAATTTTTACGGTATAGAATTACGTGATAGTGATTATAACGTTATTGATTCCAACATCATAACTAACAGTGGTTGGTATGGAATTTTGATTCAAAACAACGAATATTTCACCACCGGCGGTACCAAAGACCAAGCTTCAACTAATAACACTATCAAAAACAACACTATAACTAATGTCAGTGATGCTGTTGGTGCTATTGAAAACTGTGATAATAACCAATTCACAGGTAACACCATTATCTCAACTAAAGGTATGGCTCTAAATCTTTTTGGATCAGATAATAATACAGTCAGCGGTAACACTATAAAAAATTCAAAGAAAGCTATAACTTTCTATGGGTCTTTTAATAATAATGTTACTAATAACAAGATATTAAACAATGCTCAAGCTTTCCAAGTTGATGCTATGTGGATGGCTACCCCATCTGAAAACAACACAGTTAATTGGAACAACATTGTTGGTAATGCTGACATTGTTAAACAAGGGTTTGGTAATTCAAACACAACTTTTAATATTATGAACAACTGGTGGGGAACTGCAGTTAGATCAGAAATTCTATCTAAAATAGTAGTATCAAATCCTGCAACTATAGTTTTCGACCCATTCCTTGCTCAAGAAATCCCAATGATGTTCTAAGCAAATCAATAAAGAATCAAAAAAAACCCTCTCCACATTCGGAGAGGGTTTTTAGTTATGTCACAAAAACTATATAATATAGATAATATAAATTTAAAATAAAAATAAAATGACAGATCAAGATTTCATGAAAATAGTTATTAACAAAGGAAAGCAAAGATTAGAAAAGAATATCTCCCCAAATATTTCAATTATTGTTAAAGCCAATCTTATAATTTCTGAAGGTCATAGTTCGGTCGGGGAATATGAATTATCAGGACATAATGATCTTAATTGCATTAATGAAGCCGCTAAAAAACTAAAGACTTTTGATCTTTCTGGTTGCACCATGTATTCAACTGTTGAGCCATGCTCTATGTGTCTTGCTTGCGCTGCTTGGGCTGGTTTAACTCGAATTGTTTTTGGAGCCTATCAAGAAGATATCCCTCAAAACAAATATGAAATTTCAGACTATCATGCCATCGACCATGCCAAAAGATTAATATTGCCTAATAACCAAAAAATGGAAATAGCTGGTGGTATTTTACAAGCCGAATGTGCTGAATTGATGAAAGATGTTAAAGACTGGATACTTTCTAAATAAAGTCTTTAATATTGGCTTTCGACAAAAGTCAAAGCAAAACCTTTTGAATCACCTCGTCCAGTTCTTCCAATACGATGAATATAATCATCATAGTTAGCAGGTTGGTCATAATTGATTACGTGGCTAATATCGGCGATATCAAGACCTCTAGCGGCCACATCAGTAGCTACCAAGATTTTAATTTCACTTGATTTGAATGCTTGAAGCACTCTTTGTCTTTTATTTTGTGGTTTATCACCATGGATAGAAGCAGCGTTGAAACCTCTGTTAACTAAATTAACAGAAACTTTTTCCACCATCATTTTTGTAGCTCCGAAAATCAAAACTTTCTTGAATTGAGGTTGGGCTAATAATTGGTGTAAAGCTTCTTCTTTATTCGCTCTAGCGACTCTAACGACATCTTGTTCAACGTGTGAAGAAGTGTCTTGAGTTTTAACGGAAACTCTGGCTGGATTGTTTAAAAAAGTATTAATTAAAAGTTCAATTCTTGGAGTTGTAGTTGCAGAGAAGAACAATGTTTGTCGAGTTTTTGGAATTTGATCAACAATTGATCTGATATCATCAATGAAACCCATGTCTAACATTCGGTCAACTTCATCTAAAACTAGAGTATCTAGAGTAGAGAAATTAATCACTCTTCTTTGTCCTAAATCTTTGATTCTTCCAGGAGTACCAATAATAATATGTGGTCCTCTTCGGATATCAATAATTTGTTCTCTAATAAAAGATCCACCAATAGCCAAAGCTATATAGACTCTTAAACCAGGAGTGAATGATCTAATTTCTTGTTTAATTTGTTGGGCCAACTCACGAGTTGGAGCCAAAATAATTATTCTTCGATTAGGATTGTTTAAAATTTTGTGGATTAAAGGCAACACGAAAGCAGCAGTTTTACCTGTTCCAGTGTTAGCGATTCCCAAAACATCTCGGTCTTCCATAATTAATGGAATAACTTGGTCTTGGATTGGGGTTGGTTTAATATAACCCTTAGTAACGACATTAGCCATTAAAGATGGGTTTAATTTAAAATCGGCAAAAGTATTAACTGTTTGAGTTTCTTCGATTGTAGTAATCTCAGTTGCTTTATTAACGAATAAAGCCGGATTAATGGCTTTACCACCAAATCTTCCTCTTCCACCGCCATTACCACCTCTTCGTGGACCATTACTTCTAGATCCGCCAAAACGGCTGAATCCACCACCATGTGATTGAGAATTGTTATTGTTATTTCGTCCAAATCGAGACGAGCTATTTCTATTACTGTTGTTGTACATAAATAATTTTTAGATAATGGACCAAATCCTAAGGCCGCAACCCGGATTCAATATGGCCCTAAATTATTTATTAATACACAACTTATCGTGTGTTTCTTAGGGCAACCAAATCAGCTTGTAGTCTATCATAAGTAAAAATAAAAGCAAATTAAAGCTTTTTTTATAGTACAATATAAAGATGTTTGAAAAAACTTTTACTTTAAAAATCGCTGGTCTGGCTGGATTCGGAATTAAATCAGGTGGTCAATTAATCTCAAAAATACTCATTGATTCTGGCTATTTTGTCACTGACTATAATGAATATCCCTCTCTAGTTCGAGGTGGCCACAATGCTTATCAAATCACTTTTTCTCGAGAAAAAGTTTTTGCCCCACACTACAATGTCGATTTTTTCTTTTCCATTAACCCAAACCACTGGCAAACTCACACCGATGAATTCACCAAAGATTCACTTATTTTTGTTGATGAAGATTTAAAAGAAATAACCGAAAAGAAGGGTAATTTTTTATATCTGCCTCTCAAAGAATTAGCTAATGAAGTTGGAAGTTTAGTTGTTTCTAACACTATTTGTGTCGGTGTCGTCAGCTATCTTCTCAATTTAGATTCTAATTTATCCAAAAAATTAATAGATAAATCCTATCAAAAGTTTAGTGAAATAAATTTGTTAGCTTTTGATGCTGGTTATAAATATGCCAAAGATAATTTTTCTAAATACAAACAAAATATTACTTCTGTAAAAACAAAACAAAAAAACACTGGTTTTTATGATGGTAACGAAGCTTTCGGTTGGGGATTAATCAAAGCCGGAATCAATTTTTATGCCGCTTATCCAATGACTCCAGCCACTGGTACTCTCCACTTTTTAGCCACTAAACAGGAAGAATTTAACATTAAAGTGATTCATCCAGAAGATGAAATTTCTGCTGCCAACATGACTGCTGGTGCTGCTTTTGCTGGTGCCAGAGCTGCCACCGGAAGTTCAGGTGGTGGTTTTGCCTTAATGAATGAAGCTATCAGCTATTGTGGTGTTGCCGAAATTGGCATGGTCTATTATCTAGTTTCTCGACCTGGCCCAGCCACTGGTCTTCCAACTTGGACTGCTCAAGCTGATCTTCTCCACGCCATTTATTCCGGTCATGGTGAATTTCCAAAAGTTGTCATTGCCCCAGGAGATCTTGATGAATCTTTTGGAATGGGAATTGAATCTCTAAATTTAGCCGCCGAACTCCAAACTCCAATTATTGTTGTTAGTGATAAATTTCTAGGTGAATCAAGTTCTAACACTAAAGATTTATCTAAAGAAAAAGAAAACATTAAAAGTGGCGAAATTTCTAAAAAACCAATCCAAAATTTTAAAAGATATGATTTAAACACTAAAACTGGAGTTTCTCCTCTAACAATTCCAGGAACTATCGGTGGTGAATTTTTAGCCAACAGTTACGAACATAATGAAGTTGGTTTTTCAACCGAAGATCCAATTTTAGCTAGTGAAATGCATCAAAAAAGAATGCAAAAACTTAAAACTGCTTTAAAATTAACTCCAAAACCAACCTTTTTTGGCAGCGATAAAGCCAAAAAATTAATCATCAGCTGGGGTTCAACTAAAGGTGTGATTCTAGAAGCTCTTAAATCAATCAAAAATAAAGATGAATATGCTTTCCTACAAATTAAAACTCTCTGGCCAATCAATCCAGATTTAAAAGTCATCACTAATTCTTTTAAAGAAATTATCGTCATCGAGAATAATGGCACTAGCCAATTAACCACTTTGCTTAAATCTCAATTTGATTTTAATCCTACTCAAATTATTACTAAAGATAATGGTCGTCCATTCTTCCCGGAGGAAATATATGCCAAACTTAAATAATTACAGATCTAATGTCGCTCCAACTTGGTGTCCAGGTTGTAATAACTACATTCTCTACGCCAGTTTGCAATCTGCTTTTTCAGCTCTGAATATTCCAAATCATAAATTAGTCATTAATTATGACATTGGTTGTGCTGGAAACATGGCTGATTTTCTAAATGTTTATGGAGCTCACACTCTTCATGGTCGTTCAATTGCCATGGCTATGGGTGAAAAATTAGTTAATCCTAATTTAACTGTTTGTGTCATTGGTGGTGATGGTGGCATCTACGGTGAAGGTTTAAATCATTTAATTGCTGCCGCCAGAGCAAATTCTGACATTAAAGTTTTTGTTTCCAATAATTTTCTATACAGCTTAACCACTGGCCAAACTAGTCCAACTACTCCACAAGGTTCTAAAACCAAATCAACTCCAACCGGAAATATTAATATCCCAATTGAGCCTATTTCTCTTCTTAAAGCTATTAATCCAAATGTTCTAGTTGAGTCAGCTAATTCTACAAATCCAGTTGAATTAAGTAAAAAAATTCAAAAAGTTTTACAACACAAAGGTTTTGCTCTGCTTGATATTAAACAAGAGTGCATTGCTTTTGGAAAACAATTAAAATCATAAATGGATTTAATCGATAAAATAGTTCTCCCTAAAAACTGGCAAGAATTAGTTGCCATTAAAGATATAATTCCTTTTTGTATTAATAAGGTCACTCGCTTCCCAAAAGATAACCAAAAATATGACGATTATCGAGACAGCACTACTCGCGAAAAACATCTTCAAAAAATAATTGACGACATTGGTGATAATGATTTCAAAATCACTCCTAATAAATTTCCATATTCTCGAATAATTAAAAACATTCCAGAAGTTAGACACTATCTTTTATGGAGTAAAAATGGCGAATTACCAACTAAAACTATCGAATCAGAAATTGAGCGAGTTTTTCCAAACTGCGATTATTTTTATTTCGTTAATCCGCCAAATAACAAATCGATTCCCGAAATCTGGCATTGTCAAATCTTTGTTAAGTTAAAATAATCTAATTTTTCTTAGCTAAAATTGCCATAAACATTGGGAATTCTTTTCTAGCCTTATTTTCCATCTCTGCAGCTCCACCAGTGCTGATTTTGTCAGAAACCCATTCTTCAATTTTTTCAATCATAAAACCATTATCAAAAAGCATCTCAGAATAAGCCGAAATTGGGTAATGGAAAGACCAAGTTTCTTCAGATTTTTCTCCTTTACCTGGGTTTGTCAAAATTGGAATTTCAATTGGCTTCATATATTTGTCAACTCTTCGATATTGAACTTTTTGAGATTGATCAATTTCCCAATGACAAAATTTTGGAATTCTAAAAGCTGGATGATTTAAAATAATCAAAAGTTTACCGCCACTTTTTAAATGATCCTTAGCATTTCTGACCACTCCAAAAGCTTTTCTAATATTTTGCAGGGCCAAAATTATAGCTGCATGAGAAAAATCTTTTTTATCAATTGGCAAAACTTTACTCACATCAGCCACTCCAAAGATATGTTTTGCTTTATTGCTTTTAAGTCGGGCTTCTTCAATTAAAGTAGGGGATAAATCAATTCCCACATAATCAATTTCTTCTCCAATTTGTCTCTCTAAAACTCCCTGTCCACAGGCTAAATCTAATAAAGAATTACCTTTTTCAAGTTTTAATAATCTCAAACTGTTTGGTAAAACTATTTTTTGATGATAGTAATGGCCCTCATCCCCAACGATGTTCTTATACCACTTACCTGATTTTTCCCATGATGTGTCTTGCATAATTTCAGTAGTATACTAGAAATATGAAGTTTAATAAAATAAAAATAATTTTTCCTGTCTTTTTAATTTTAATTTCTTTTGTTCTAGCAACTTATTTTTACCAAATTTTCCCAGACACTCTAGCCACTCACTGGGGAATCAATGGTGAAGTCAATGGTTATTCCAGTAAAGCTTTTGGACTATTTTTCATGCCTATTATGTCAGTTTTTCTATTAGCTTTATTTATTTTTCTACCTCATATTGATCCATACAAAAAGAATTTTTCTGAATTTAAAAAATATTTTGAAAATTTTGTTAATTTAATCTTAGGGTTTTTATTTTATATTTATATCTTAACTTTAGTTTGGAATTCTGGTCATCAAATCAACATTACCCAGCTAATAGCACCAGCTATTGGTGTAATTTTTTATTATGCTGGAGTTTTGATGCAACATGCCAAAAGAAATTGGTTTGTCGGCATTCGTACTCCTTGGACTATGTCTAGTGTTGTTGTCTGGGAAAAAACTCATGCCCTTGGTGCTAAATTATTCAAAATTGCTGGTCTCCTATCACTTTTTGGGATTATTTTGCCTCAATATTCACTATTTTTTATCATCATTCCTATTTTAGCTATTACTATTTTTATTTTTGTTTATTCTTATTGGGAATATAGAAAACTAGCCTAAATATAGGATTAATAACCAATTTAGGATATAATATCGAAGTGATTATTATAAAAACACCGCAACAAATTGAAGGCATTCGAAAATCGTCCAAACTGGCCGCGGCAACTTTAAATTATATTTCTAAATTCGTCAAAGCCGGAGTCTCTACTGAAAAATTAAATCAACTTGCTCACAAATTCATAATTGATAATGATGCCATTCCAGGCCCTTTAAACTACAGTGGTTTCCCAAAAAGCATTTGCACTTCAATTAATAATGTTGTTTGTCATGGAATTCCATCAGAACAACAAATTCTTAAAGAAGGGGACATCATTAATCTCGATGTCACCACTATTTTAGACGCTTTTTACGGCGACACCTCAGCCACTTTCCCAGTTGGTGAAATAAGTCCTGAAGCCAAAAAACTAATTGAAACTACTAAAAAAGCACTTGATATGTCAATAAAATCCCTAAAACCAGGGAAATATCTAAACGATTGTGTTGGTAAGATTATTCAACCTTTTGTCGAAAAAGAAGGCTACAGTGTGGTCCGAGAACTTGGTGGCCATGGTATTGGACTTAAATTTCATGAAGATCCTTTTGTTTTTCATTTCGACAGTAATCAAGAAAAAGTTCTTCTAAAAGAAGGCATGATTTTCACTATTGAACCAATGATCAACATTTCCTCTAATCCAGAAATAAATCTGGACAAAAAAGATGGCTGGACAATCAGAACCTTTGATGGCTCATTATCAGCCCAATTTGAACATACTATTTTAATTACTAAGACCAGTTATGAGATACTAACTAAACTATGATTATTTTAGATGGCAAAAATACAGCTCAAAAAATTGTTAATAATCTAAAAATTGAATTGGAGAAATACCCATCAAAACCTCGATTAGACATAATCTTAGTGGGGGATGACCCAGCTAGTCTTCAATATGATGAAATGAAGCAACGAAAAGCCGCTGAAATCGGAATTAACGGTGAAATTCATCACTTAGCTCAAGATTCAACAACCACCCAAGTTATATCTCTAGTTGAAAGATTAAACAATGACAATCAAGTCACTGCTTTTATGATTCAACTTCCACTTCCACCCCAAATTGACACTTCAATAGTATTAAACACTATTGACCCAAAAAAGGATGCTGATGGTTTAACTTCCACTAATCTAGGTCTGCTCTTCCAAAAAAAACCAGAAGCCATTGCTTCTGCCACTCCACTCGGTGTCGTAAAACTATTAGAAGAATATAATATTGATGTTAGCGGTAAAAATACGGTAATTATTGGTCGAAGCCATTTCATTGGCTTGCCACTTTTGGCCCTACTATTAGGCAAAAATTCCACTGTAACTATTTGTCACAGCTACACAAAAGATCTGCAAAACATTTGTAAAAATGCTGACATTTTAATCACTTCTGCTGGAAAATCAAAATTAATTACCAAAGATTTTGTTAAAAATGGAGCCATTGTCATTGACGTTGGTCTAAGTTCCGATCTAGAAAGTGGCAAATTAGTTGGTGATGTTGACTTTGAAGCAGTTTCCCAAGTTGCTAGTTTCATCACTCCAGTTCCAGGTGGTGTTGGCCCTATGACCATCGCTGCTTTAATTTCAAACACTGTTGAAATTTTTAAAAAAAATAATATTACTACAACAAAATATGAACAATAACTTTAGAATTAAATGGGTTTTAAAAGTAATTATAACTTTTATGTTTTTTATGATTATATTTATGTTTTTATTAATTATTTCAAACTCTCTTTTTGGACAATGGTTATTTAAATTATAAATAATAAATATGAAGAAAAAAATATTAATTAGTTTTTTATTTATTTTTATTTTTAATTTATTTATATTTTTAATACCGGTTATCCCTCAAAAATATTTTTCTACCGGAATTTTGAGAATTGGATTTTATTCAAGTATTTTGTTTGTTTTAATAATAACTATTAAATTTTTGTTTGTGGATTATAGTGATGATATTAAAAAAAATTGGTTTGGGGAAATATTTACCAAAGTAGGATTGATATTTTTATTTTTTTTACCATCTTTAATTGATACCTATCAAAAGGATATAAATGGGATAGGGATGGCTTTATTAATCCTTTTTATAATAATTTTTTTATTCATTACAATTTTGATAACTAGTTTAAAAATAATTTTCAAAAAAGACAATTAAATTGCTATAATAGGCCATGTCAGAAATACCTCAAAAAATTAAAGAAATTAACCAACAATTAAATAATAATAGAGAAATATTTGAGCCAATTGAAGGGATAGATGTCGAGACTTTAGATGAATTCATCCCTAGAGAAGGTGAAAATAAGGATATTAAATAAATATGAAAATCCAACTTTATGATCGAGGTAGTCCGCAAGGAAAACAATTATTTGCCAACATTGAATCCATCTGCAAACGTCTCCAAATTGATTACGATCCAGAATATGTCAAAGATATGAACCGAGTCTATTCTATGGGCATCCAAGGTTCTAGTGTCTTAATGATCGACAACGAAATCGCTCTAGTTGACAAATACCCATCTCTAAAAGATCTTGAAACCATTATTTCAGATTACTTAAAATAAATATTATGATCAAAAACATTAGAAAATATTTATCAAAAAGAAAAAATTTAAGAATTATTATAGATTTCTTAGGGGCTATTGCTATTTGGTGGGGTATTTGGGGAATTTTAGATCTTTTTGTTTTCCCTGAAAATCAACTATTAAGCTACATTGTTTCAATTGTCTTTGGTTTTATTTTATTAATAATCGATGGCAACGGTCTAGACGAACTTAAATAGTCGCTTCGCATTTTCGTCGATAATCTTTTCTGTTTCTTCAAAACTTTTGCCCCAAATTCCCGCCACTTTTTTATAAATATATTTCACATTTATTGGATTATTCTCCTGTCCTCGAAATGGTTCTGGTGTCAGGTAAGGGGAATCAGTTTCTAGTATTAATCTATCTTTAGGAATATTTTTAATAACTTCAATAAGTCCATCTTCATAAGTTAAATTTCCATCAATTCCAAAATACCAATTTTCACCTAAATCCAAAATTTTTTGGATTCTTTTTTTACCACCAGCATAACAATGGAAAACTCCACTTAAATTTTTATATTCTTTTAAAATCTCAATAGTTTCATCAACTGCTTTTCTAGCATGAATAATTAAAGGTAATTTATATTTCAAAGCTATCTCAATTTGACCCTTGAATAATATTTCTTGTTCTTTTTTATCCCTATCTTTTTCGCCCGGAGGCGCAGGGGAGTAATCCAGCCCACATTCACCAACAGCCACAACTATATCACTATTATTTTTAGCCAAACTATCCAATAAATTTATCTGTTCGTCTAAAGACATTTTAATATCCGGATCAGTATCTTGAGGGTGGATTCCAATCGCAGCAAAAAGGATTCCTTTATTTTCCTTAACTAACTCAATATTTTCTTTTGAATCTTCAATATTTGACGCCGCCAAAACAACTTTCATTTTTTCTTCTTTTATTTTTCCAATTGATCCTTGGACAGTGTCGCAAAATGTTTTAGACAAATGAGCATGTGTATCAATCATCTTATTTTATTCTTGGAAATAAAGATTCATTCAAAGCTTTAACTTCATTTTCGAAACAATTTTCAATTTTTTTAGCCACTTCTGGCATCACAATTTGCAAATGGAAGGCAGCTTGTCGGATATTACTGATACATTCATTTAAAACAGCAATTCTTTTTGGATCATCTTTTTCTAATTTCCATGGACTACTTTGATTTAGTTTTAAATTTGAAATATCAACCCATTTATCAAAAACCAATTGGAAAGCCTCATCTAATTTCAAATCATTAATCAATTTTCCAAACTCGCTATCAAATTCATATTTTTCGTCTAAAACTTTTTGACCTTCAGCCAATTTGGCTACTCTTGAAACTAAATTTCCAAAATTATTAGCTAAATCAGCATTATATTTTTCTTTAAATCTAGTGGTTCCAACATCAGAATCATTATCAGATGGGAAAGATCGAGCAATTAGATATTTACTTCCTTCAACTCCAAAAAGGTCAACTAGTTGTTGTGGTGAAATAACATTTCCTAATGATTTAGACATTTTTTGTCCATCAATCATATAAAAACTATGAGTGTAAGTTTTTTTAGGTAATTCAATTTTTGCTGATAATAAAATTGCTTGCCAAATGACAGTGTGAAACCACAAAATTTCTTTTCCTAATAAATGCAAATCAGCTGGCCAAAAATCTTTTTTACCTTCAACAAATTGAGTCGCACTATAATAGTTTATTAAAGCATCAATCCAAACATAAACAGTTTGTTTAGAATCCCAAGGAGTCACAATTCCCCATTCAACATTTTCTCGAGAGATTGAAACATCTCGAACCCCAGCCTTAAGTTTAGCCAATATTTCTAATCTTTTGCCTTCTGGGAATATATAATTACTTTCTTTATTTTCAATTAATTTAATAATCTCTGGGACATATTTACTCAATTTAAAAAACCAATTTTCTTCACTTTTGGAAACAGTTTTTTCTGGTGGGTGAAGGGCACAATGATTATCTTCTAATTCCGCTTCATTCAAAAATTTTTCACAACCAATGCAATATAAACCCTCATATTTATCTTTATAAACATCTCCATTGTCATAAATTTTTTGCAAAATTTCACTGACAACTTTTTCGTGTTTTGGATCAGTAGTCCTGATAAAAAAATCAAAACTAATATCTAATTTTTCCCAAGCTTCTTTAAATCTTGGTGAAATCTTATCGCAATATTCCTTAACTTCGAGTCCTTCTTCTTCAGCACTTTCAGCCACTTTTTGTCCATGTTCATCAGTTCCAGTTAAAAAGAAAACGTCTTCCCTTTTCGCTCGATGGAGTCGGGCCACAATATCAGCCGCCACAGTAGTGCAGGTGTGTCCAATATGAGGCACATCGTTGATGTAATATATGGGAGTCGTTATAAAGAACTTGTCCATTCCTTATTTTACCATTTTACTATTAGCTTTTTTGATTGCTTTTTTAGTATTTTTCTTAGCGACTTTCTTAACTGTTTTCTTTTTAGTGTCAACTACCTTAGCTAAACCAGACTTAGCTGATCTAGAAAATTTAGCTTTTAATCTAGAAACCTTGTTAGGATGATAAATATTATTTTTAATTGCTTTATCTAAAACAGAATAAACATCTTTCAAAGCACTTTCAGTTGGTTTTGCTGAAAACTTTTTAAGGATTGCTTTAAGCTTAATTTTAAACGAAACATTCACCTTATTATTTTTTAAGGCTTTTCTTAGTGATTTTTTTGCGGATTGACTGATTGGCATGATAAGCATTTTAACTTATATCCTAACTATTTACAATAATTTATTATAAAATCATAATCATGAGCTCTTTTCTTCTCGAAAAAATAAAAAATTTTACCCAAAGAAAGCAGAGTACCATCCTCTCAGCTTCGCTAGTTTTAGCGGTAACTTTTGGGATTTCTGCTCTTCTAGGCTTTTTAAGAAGCCGATTTTTATACGCTCACTTTTTTAATTGTTGTGTTGCCGATCTTGATGTTTATAATGCTGCTTTTCGTCTTCCTGATCTAATTTTCAAACTTTTAGTCACTGGTGCTCTCTCAGCTTCTTTCATTCCAGTCTATTCTTCTTATCTTCATAAAAACAAAAAAACTGCTGACAGAATGGCTTCAAGTGTCATTAATCTTCTTTTAATCATTTTTTCTGTTGCTTCAATCATCGTCATAATTTTTGCTCACCCACTTTCCCAATTTATTGCCCATGGTTTCACCCCATCACAAGTTGATTTAATGGCTAATTTAACCAGAATTCTTTTAATAGCCCAAATATTTTTCCTAGTTAGTAACTTTTTAACCGGGATTCTTCAAGTTAATCAAATATTTATAGTTTCAGCCATTTCACCTATTGTTTACAATATTTTTATAATTCTTGGTATTTTCACTCTAGCTCCAATTTTTGGAATCTATGGAGTTGTCTATGGTGCAGTAGTTGGTGCCTTTTTCCATTTAGCTATTCAAATTCCATCTATTCGTCGTCAGGGATTTAAATTTTCCTTCATTATTAAAACAAAACTAAAAGGAGTTAGAGAAGTTTTCAAATTAATGGTTCCTCGAAGTTTAGCCCTAGGACTAGGTGAAATTGAAAATACTGTCACTCTATTTTTTGCCACCACTCTTGCCGCTGGGTCTCTTTCTTTACTTAATCTAGCTGTCCAATTTATGTATTTGCCAAGTCGTATTTTTGGCACCACTATTGGACAAGCATCTTTACCAATTTTATCGAGTAATATCGCTAAAAACGAACTAGAATCTTTCAAAAAAACTGTCAGTAAAATTATTCTTCAAAGTCTTTATATTGCTCTTCCTATAACTGTTTTAATTCTAGTCAATCGTCTAGCTATTGTTCGTATCCTTTTTGGTTCTAAAGAATTTCCTTGGGCTGCTACCTTATTAACCGCCAAAATTTTAGCTTATTTAACTCCAGCCATCGCTTGTCAGGCAGTAATTCAAATTCTAATTCGTGCTTTCTATGCTCTTCATAACACTAAAACTCCATTCAAAATTTCCTTTATATCTCTTTTTGCGACTGTTGCCACCAGCTATTACTTCATAAATTTCACTAATCTAGGAGTTGTTAGTTTAGCCATTAGTGCTTCAATAGGTAATTTAGTCCAAATGTTTGGTCTTCTATATTTATTTATTAAAACCGTCCATGGTTTTGACTGGGCCCAAATGTTCAGTAAATTTAATCGAATTTTTCTTTCTACTTTAATTATGGGTTTTGTTTCTTGGCTAAGCATCAGATTTTTTGATCTTTTTATCCTAGATACCACCAAAACTATTTATCTTATGATTCTTTTTATTCTTTCCAGTTTAATCGGAATCATAACCTACATTGCCTCATCAAAGCTTCTAAATGTTGACGAATATAAAGATTATTTAAAGTACGGTGTTAAGATAAAAAACTTTTTCAACAAAAAGAAATAAAGATGTTCCAGATAGTGCTATTTTTTTTCTATAGATAGTCATATATACTGAATGTATGACTATCAAAAAAGAGGTCTCTCTTTTGCCGGAATCAGAGAATCCTAATTCACTCAATTCCAGAGTAATCAAATGGCTCACGACTGTGGGTCGAGTAGTCATCATTTTTACCGAACTAATCGTTGTCACTGCTTTTGCTTCTCGTTTTTGGTTAGACAGAAGAAATGCCGATTTATCTGAAATTATTCGTCAACAACAAGCAATTTTAAACACTACTAAAGATTTTGAAAATCAATATTCTTTTCTTCAACAGAAACTAAAAATTATTAGAGATTTTTACAGCAATGACCCTGCTTATAACACTAAAATTACTTCTCTAATTTCCAGCACTCCAGATAACATTGTCTATGACAATTTATCTCTTTCTAAAGATGAAACTTTAAATAAAACCGTTGCCTCTATTTCTTTGACAGCTTACAAAGAAGATTCCATCGTTGATTTCATAACTAATTTAATGCTTAATCCTGATATCCAAACCGTTAATATTAATAAAATTGAAAAAAAAGCTCAAGAAAATAAATATTCAATCAATATTAGTTTAGTGTTCAAAACACCTACTCCAAAGACATGATCGAATTAAATTCATTCATCCAGATTCAGCAAATCTACAAATACGTCAGAAAACAAAGAGAAAACCAAAAGTTTTTAAAATATATTGAAATTGCTGCCACTTTTATTTTAATTTCTGTTTTCCTATTTCTTGCGATTAAACCGACTGCCACTACAATTTTTTCACTTTTAGGAGACATCAAATCAAAAGAGCTACAAACTAAACAAATGAAAGCAAAAATTGTCAGCATTGTTGCCGCTCAAGATTTATATTCTCAAGTCGAAGAAAAATATGATGTGATTGAATCAAGTCTTCCAGACAAACCAAAATATTATCAATCAGCTCTAAATTTTTCTTCTCTTTCTCAAAAATCAAACACTTCTCTTGACCAGGTAAACTTTAATTTAAGCACTGATGATAATAAAAAATTATCAACTAACATTGACAGTTATTCAGTCAACATAATTAGTCAAAGCAACTATAATTCTGCTCTAGAGTTTATTAAAAATATTCTAAGCAACAGAAGACTAGTTGATCTAAAAACTATTCAATTATCAAAACCAGATGACAAAATAAGCACTTCTTCAGGTAATCTTAAGCTAAACATTACTGCCAAATTATTTTATTTAAAAGATCAAAATGAAAAGAAATAATTTTTCCCTATATTTTATATTTATTGCTTTCTTTTCTTTCTTAGCTATTTTTATATCAATTGTCCAAAATAGTTATAAAAATTTAGTTAAACCAGTCGATAAAATTAAAAGTGAAAAAATAGAACCCCTTAATCTTAATTTAGACACTGAAATTATTTCTCAGATAGAATCCAGAGAGGAAATTTTTGTTGCTCCAACTCCAGAACCAACAGTCGAACCATTATTAGAAGAAGTTGTCTCACCATGAAAAAAGAAAAAAGAATACCAACTATTCTAGGTCTATTTTTACTTTTAGGGAGTATTCTTAGTGGAGTAGTTTTAAGTAACCAAAAAACTAGCTTTAAATCTAGCGCCAGTGGTGATTGTAATCCAATAAATCCTCAAGTGACTAACATCACCAATACTTCTTTTAATGTTTCTTTTATAACTACAGCTAATTGTTTATCTAACATCAACATTGATAATAAAACGATTTCTGATCTTAGATTTATAAATACTGGTCGAAAAGAAAGTGCCACTAAAGTTCATTATTTTGAAGTTAATAACCTTAAAGAAGACACTAATTATCAATTTTCTTTAATAAATAACGGTCAAAAATTTGAGAGTCAAAACTACAAAGGTCAAACCGCTAGAAAACCATCTAATTCTGTTCCAACTTCAAATTTAGCTTGGGGCCGAGTTTTTACTCCAGATCTCAAACCAGCAACTGACGCAATCGTTTATTTAAACACTGTTGGAGCTTCTCCACTTTCTGCTGTTGTCACTTCAAAAGGTTATTGGAACATTTCTCTTGCTACCAGTTTTAATGAAGCTAAAAATAATTGGTTCACTCCATCATCAGCCCAAAATGAGGATTTCATTGTTCTTTCTACTGAAAGTGATGCTACTCAAATAACTGGAAACACCTCTAACAACAACCCAGTTCCAGACATAATTCTTGGTAAAAATGAGTTTTCTCCAAAACCAGTCACTGATTATGGAAATGAACAATCAGGTTATCTAAATTCAGTTCCTTCTTTCACCAACTCTGACAAAAGTCTAACTATTAGTAACCCTAAAGAAAATGAAGCTATTTTCACTCTAAAACCAGATTTCTTTGGTTCAGCTCCAGTTTCAGCAACTCTTGATATCCAGGTCGAATCAGAAAATGTCATTAAAGACCAGGTTAAATCTCAACCAGATGGTTCATGGAATTGGTCTCCACCTAAATCTCTAGTTCCAGGTGAACACACTATCACTATTACTGCTCTAAACCCAAAAACCAATATTCTAGAAAAAATTACTCGAAAATTTATTGTTGTTGCTGCTGATAATAGTAAACCAGCTTTCAGTGCTTCTCAATCTGCTAAGATAACTACCATTCCAACTCCTACAATCACTATGGTTCCAACCATAATCCCAACAACAGCTCCAACTCTAGTGCCAACTCTAAAAGCGACTCCAACTATAGAAGAAGAAATTCCGACTTTAAAACCAACAAAAATAAGCACCGCTTCATCTATGCCAGCCACTGGAGTTGGTTTCCCAACTTTCATTTTGATTGGATTCTCGGCTATCCTGCTGGTTATTTCATATTTTGTATTATAATAGGTTGTGATAAAAATGAGTAAAAAAATTAAGAGTTACATCCAATCTTTGCGTCCTGTTCAATGGATTAAAAATTTAAATCTATTTGCAGCCGCAATTTTAAACGGTCAATTAACTAATTTTGAAGTTTTTTCCAAAAGCATTTTTGCTTTCATAGTTTTTTGTCTACTTTCTTCCGCTTCTTATTTAATTAATGACTTAATTGACATTAATAAAGATCGACTCCATCCAACTAAAAAGAACAGACCTCTTGCTCATGGTGACATTTCTGAATCAAGTGCAGTTTTTCTAGCCATAACTCTAATTTTCATTGGCCTATCACTATCAATTTTCATTAATTTTGGCTTCTTTCTTATTTCCATATTATTTATAGTTCTTCAGCTAACCTATTCTTTCCTACTTAAAAAGAAAGCCATTCTCGACATTATAACTATTGCTGCCTCATTTATTTTAAGAGCTTATGCCGGTGAAATCGCCACTGGTTACCATCTTCCAGTTTGGATAATGTTAACAGTTATCTTTTTATCTCTATTCATTGCTAGTGGTAAAAGAAGAAGTGAACTTTTCAACACTGGTGTCACCACTCGCAGTGCTCTTAAAGGCTATCGTAAAAGCTTACTAAGTTTTTATACCACCATGTTCGCTGTTTGTACTCTAATCACCTACGCCATGTTTACTTTCTTTGAAGAGTCAGTCACTTTCGCTGGATCTGGTTTTTTACATCAATTTATTATAGATAATTTTCCTAATGCTATAAATCGAAAATGGTATATGGTCACTCTTCTCCCAGTGATTTTTGGAATAATGCGTTATGGTCAAGTTATTTTTGAAATGCAAGAAGGTGAGAGACCTGAGAGGGTTGTTTCTACTGACATTCCACTATTGTTTTCAGTTCTAATTTGGGGCTTAATGATGATAACTATCATTTATGTCATCTAAAATTTTCAATCTAAAAGTAATCACTTTCAGTCTTCTCGTTTTTCTAATAATTTTCACTCGTTTTATAAAATTAGATTGGGGGAATTCCTTCTTTTTTAATCCTGATGAGAACAACATGGCTTCTTCCATTTTCCAAATGACTTCTTCTAATTTAAATCCCAATTTTTTTGCCTATGGCCAATTTCCTTTATATTTAACTTTTTTTACTACTCCAAAACATGATTTTCAAAACATTATTTTAACTCTTCGTTTTTGGTCAGCCACTTTTTCTTGTCTTTCTATTTTATTTTTATATTTAATTTCCAAAAATATTTTTAAAGACATTTTTTCTAGACTAGCTTTTATTATTTTATTAATTTTTAATCCAGGTCTAATTCAACTTTCTCATTTTGGGACTACTGAATCAATTTTGATATTTGTTTTTATTTTAAATATTTATCTGTCTCAAAAATTTTTAAAAAATAGAAAAATTATTTATATAATTTTAGCTGCCGTAGTCAGTGGGATAGGTCTAGCTTCTAAAATATCAGCTCTGATTTTAACTGTTCCAATATTTTTAACTTTATTATTTACTTTAATTAAAAATAAAAAAATAATAAATTTTTTATTAAATACAGTTATATTTGTTGCTTTAACTTTATTTGTTATAACTCTTTTTTCACCATTTAATTTTTTAAACAGTGGGGAATTCATTTCTTCAATGAATTATGAAATTTCTGTTGCCACTGGAAACATTAAAGTTTTTTATACTAATCAATTTTTAAATTCTCTCCCATATATTTTCCAAATTAAAAATATATTCCCATATACTAATGGGATTTTTGTTTTCATTTTCTCTGGACTTGGTTTAATTTATTTTATTAAAAATAAAAATTATAAAGAATTAAAGTGGCTTTTAATTTTAATTCCATGTTTAATTTATTTTCTTTATAACGGTCAACTCTATACAAAATGGACTCGTTTTATGTCACCAATTTTTTTCCTTTTCCCACTTTTAACTGTTTATTTTATTAATCAATTTAAAACTAAATTTATAAAATATTTATTAGTTTTTATTTCTATAATCCCTGGGGTTGTTTTTCTTAATCTATATTTCCAACCAGACATCAGGTTAACTGCTTCTAATTGGATTAATAAAAATATTTCTCAAGATTCAAAGATATTAAGTGAAAGTGGCAATGTCATAAATATACCTCTAAAAAATAATAATCTTCAAGTTAATAATTTTGATTTTTATAAAAGTGAAAATATAAATAATTTATCAACAGAAATAAATAATAGTAATTATATTTTTGTGCCTTCTCGTCGTGTTTTTAAAAATAATTTTCCAGAAACTAAAAAATATTATCAAGATTTGTTTTCCGGTTCTCTAGGCTTTTCCAAAATCCAAGAATTCAAAACAAACATTGATTTTTTATTAAATTCAGAAAATGCTGAAGAAACTTGGAGTGTTTTCGATCATCCAACTATTAGAATTTTTAAAAAAAATGTTTAAGAAATTTTGGGACATTAATAAAGAAAAATTTTTACTTCTGTTATTTTTAGTGACAGCCTTCAGTTTGAGGATTTTTAATATTAATTGGGATCAAGGTCAGCATCTCCACCCAGACGAAAGGTTCATGACCATGGTCTCTTCAGACATCAGATTGCCTCAAAATATTATTCAATATTTTGATACCAACACTTCATCTCTAAACCCCACTAACAAAAAATATGACTTTTATGTTTATGGGACAGTTCCTCTTATTGTGACTCGTTTTGTTGCTCAAGTTCTTAATATGACAGACTATAATAATATTTTTATAGTCGGTCGAGTCTTGTCTGCAATTTTTGATACCTTAATTATTTTTATTCTCTACAAGATTGGTAAACTTTTAAAACTACAAAAACGAATCATTTTTATTTCTCTATTTTTCTATTCTTTCGCAATTCTCCCAATTCAACTTTCACACTTTTTCACAGTAGACACTTTCACTGTCTTTTTTTCTACCCTTAGTGTCTATCTTTTCCTAAGCTTTTTAGAAAAAAGAAAATGGTGGAGGCTAGCTCTTTGTGGTCTAATTTTTGGAATAGCCCTAGCCAGCAAAATTTCTATAATTATTACTTTGCCACTATTTTTAATTTATTTAATAATTATTAATTTAAAGAATTTTAGAAAAATACTTTTATATGGATCAATATTTTTACTATCAATATTTTTATCTTTCAGAATTTTCCAACCATATGCTTTCAATGGTGTAGTCAATTTTTCTCCAACTTTCATTAAATCAACTTCTATTGCTCACCAAATGGTCACTGGGGAATATAAATATCCACCAAATATCCAATGGCAAAACACAATTCCAATTATTAATCCATTAATAGACATTTTTATTTTTGCTCTAGGGCCGATAATTACTCTTTTGAGTTTTTATGGATTTTATATCGCGTTTTTTAAATTTAAATCTAAGAAAAAGTTTCTAGCTTTATTCATAATTCTTTTTTGTGATTTTGTTTTTTTCTACCAAGGAATTCAACTAGCTAAATACCTAAGATACTTCTATCCAATTTTTCCATTTTTAGTTTTGTTTGCTGCAATTGGATTTAACGCTTTAATAAAATTTAAAAAAATCCAATTAATTTTATTAATTTTGATTGTTCTAAATACTCTATTTTTTATTAATATTTATCTTCAAACCAATTCTCGAATTTCTGCTTCTAATTGGATTTGTGAAAATTTTAAAAAAGGGTCAACAATTACCAGTGAGACTTGGGACGATTCTTTGCCTTTAAATTTAAACTCTGGATGTAACTCAATAAACTATAAATCTCTGCCTTTAGATCTATATGCTTCTGATAAACCTCAAAAATGGCAGAAACTAGATCAACAATTTAAAGATGCTAATTATCTAATTTTATCTTCAAATCGCCTCTGGGCTTCAATCCCTAATTCATCTCAACAATATCCAATAACTGCTCAATTTTATAAAGATTTATTTGACAATAAACTAGCTTTTTCTAAAATTAAAACTTTTTATTCTTATCCAGGTCTAAGTCTTCCAATCAACGGTTGTTTTTTAATTGGTCTAAAAAACTATCCTTCTAATCAAAATAATAGTTCATTTTTTGAATTTGATAAAAATTGTCAAAATCCAGGTTTCTATTTTCGTGATGACATTTCTCAAGAGTCATTCACTGTTTATGATCATCCTCAAGTTATAATTTTCAGTCGTAATTAATTAATTTGGCTAAATAATTGTTACAATATTTAAAATGTTAGCTCACTTAAAAAAAACTTTTCTCTTTTGGCAACCACGCTTTGATTTTTTAAAATGGCTTGAATCAACCAAGGCAGGTCAATATGTAATGATTTTTTTGAACTATATTATTTGGTTCTTTTTTATTTTTATTTCTTTTATTTTAGTTCATAAAAACAGCAACATTTTTTGGTCACTTTTAGTTATTACTGTAATAGCCGAACTCATTGAAAGATATATCAAAACCAATTTTTTTTGGTGTCGTCCAATGTTCATTAAAAAAGATGAAGTCCCAAAAGGTTTAGTAAAAAGTTGGTACAAAACAGGCAGTTTTCCTTCTGGTCACACCATGAAATCTGCTTATTTTCTTTTATTTTTAATTCAGAATCAAGTTTTTTCTCCGACTGTTTTCTTAATTATTGTAGTTCCATTATTATTTTTTAGAGTCTTAGTTGGTTTCCATTATCCAATTGATATTTTAGGCGGTATTTTAATTGGTTTTATTCTTTGGTTTTTTATTAAAGATATAGTTTTCCCTGATTTCATGGTTAATTCTATTAAGGTAATTTTTGATTATATTTATTCAATTTTTTAGAAATGTTTTCCGATTTAAAGTTCATCATTTTTTGGTGGTTAATTATATTTCTATTAGGAACTATTTCTTTACCTCTAATTTTTGCTTTGTTTAAAAAATTTTGGGACAAAGGATACATTTTTTCTAAGATAATTTCCATATCACTAATAACTTATTTAATTTTTATTTTAGGGGTAATTAAACTTTTACCTTTCACTAATCTTTCTCTATTTATCATAATTCTATTTTTAATATTAATTAATGTTTTTTACTTTATTAAATTTAAAAAGTTAGCCGAATTTCTAGAAGTTATCAAATCAAAATATAAAGTATTTATTTTTCAAGAATTATTATTTTTAGTTATTTTAGTCAGTTGGTCTCTAGTTCGTGGCTTTAACCCAGACATTGAAGGTCTAGAAAAATTTATGGATTGGGGATTCATAAATTCAGCTCTAAGGAGTACTTACATGCCGCCAATTGATATGTGGTTTTCTGGATCTCCAATAAATTATTATTATTTTGGTCATCTAATTTTTGCTGTTTTAACAAAACTTTCTTCAATCACTTCTGCCATAACTTACAATCTTTCTATTGCCACAGTTTGTGCCCTGACTTTTGTTAGTGCTTTTTCTCTTTCTTCAAATTTAGTCTATATTTTTTCTAAAAAAACTTCCAAACTAAAAACAATAATTTTTTGTGGCCTAATTTCCGCTCTGCTTTTAACTTTTGGCGGGAACCTTCACCCACTTTATAAAGCTATCACCAAACCAGAACCTCTTCCTAAATTTGTTTCAACTTATTGGTATCCAGACGCCACTCGTTTTATCGGTTTTGACCCTGATACTCAAGACAAAACTATTCATGAATTCCCAAGTTATAGTTTTGTGGTCGCTGATCTTCATGGTCATATGAACGACATCCCTGTAATTTTATTTTTTTGCGCCATGATTTTTTCTCTAAGTCTTTCTATTTTTAAGAAAATTTTTAATTGGAAATTAATCATTAGTTCAGGTCTAGTTCTATCAATTGCCTACATGACCAATGCTTGGGATTTTGCTATTTATGGGATTCTATTCGCTATTTTTATTTTCATTTCGAATCTTTCTAAAACTAATTTTTTAGAAGCTTTCAATAAAACTGTTTTAAATGGTCTTCTGGTAATAATTTTTTGGTATCTCTTTTCACTCCCTTTTTCTCTTAACTTTACACCCATGGCTCAAGGCCTTCGTTTCTCAGATGTCCACACGCCTTTCTATCAATTATCTATTTTATATGGTGGTTTTTGGTTAATTTGTCTACCTTTCCTTTTATATTTAATTTATTCAATAGTTAAAAAACTAAAAATTAAAAACTCAGATTTTTTTGTTTTAAGTTTAATAGTCACAGCTACTATTCTAGTTATCATTCCAGAAATTTTCTACATTAAAGACATTTACATAAATGAATATCGTCGAGCTAACACTATGTTCAAGTTAGTTTATGAGGCTTTCATTATGTATTCAATTTCGGCTGGATATATTTTATTCCGACTGACTCGATCAAAGAATTTAATTTTTCCTAATCTCTATAAATTAATCTTTTTCCTTATTTTTATAGTTCACATGAGCTATCCATATTTTTCTATTAAATCTTTTTATACTTTTAAATCTTATAAAGGTCTATGGGGTCTAAACTATTTGAAAGAATCATATCCAGACAATTTAAAAGCTATCAATTGGATTAATCAAAATATTAAAGGGCAACCAGTTATGTTAGAAGCAACAGGTGATAGTTACACCACTTTTAATCAGATATCTGTTGCCACAGGTCTGCCAACCATAGAAGGCTGGTTAGTCCATGAATGGTTGTGGCGTGGTGGTTATGATAAACCTGGTGCTCGCCAAGAAGAAGTCAAAAAAGTTTATGAAGACGAAAATTTAGATGAAGTCAAAACTATTCTTCAAAAACATAAAGTTGAATATATCTTTGTCGGTGCCAAAGAACATGAAAAATACCCAAATTTAGACGATAAAAGATTTCAAAAAATTGGTGGCGAAATTATCTTTCAATCAAGTAATACTAAAATCTATAAAATTTAAGTATAGTTAATTTTACTCATGACGAATATTCTAGAAGGACTAAACCCGCAACAACTTGAGGCCGTGACCTACACTGGCTCACCACTCCTACTATTAGCCGGAGCTGGTTCTGGAAAAACTCGAGTCTTAACTCATCGAGCGGCATATTTTATTGAAAAAAAATTAGCCAAACCTTCTGAAATTCTATTACTGACTTTTACTAACAAAGCCGCTGAGGAAATGAAGAAACGAATGCAAAAATTATTATCAAATGTACAGGCAATTAATGAATCGCCCCTCCAAAAAAATAATATTTTTGCTGGGACTTTTCATTCTTTTTGTTGTCGAGTTTTAAGAGCCGATGGTCAAAATATTGGCGTTTCCCCTAATTTTGCAATTTATGACTCCAACGATCAGGAAAACATGGTTAAAAGAATTTTAATTGATATGGGCTTAACAGCTAAAGAATTTAAACCATCAAGTTTGCTCTACTACATTGAAGGAGCCAAAAATACTTTTCAAACTCCAAAAGACATGCAACTTCAAAGCCATGGTTTTTGGCAAGAATATGCCGCCAAAGTTTATGCTAATTATCAAAAAAAATTAGCTGAATTTCATGCTCTAGATTTCAATGATCTTCTTTTTAAAACAGTTGAACTTTTCATGGAGAATCCAGAAGTTTTAGCTAAATATCAAGAAATCTATAAATTCATTATGGTTGATGAGTATCAAGACACTAACCAAATTCAATATCTTCTAACCAAATTATTAGCCAATAAATATAAACAAATAACTGCTGTCGGTGATGCTGCTCAAGCTATTTATGGTTGGCGAGGAGCTGATTATCGTAATTTAATTAGTTTCACTACTGATTTCAAAAATGTAAAAGTAATTAATCTTGAAGAAAACTATCGTTCCACCAACATTATTCTAGATGCAGCTAATTCAATTATTTCTAAAAATAATTCTCATCCAGTTTTAAAACTATTCACTAAAAAAGTTTCTGAAGATAAAATAAAAATTTTTGAGGCCGAATCAGAAGTTTCAGAAGCCGATTATGTCACCGATAAAATAAAATTTATTAATGATAATTTAAGAATTCCTTTAAGAAATATAGCCGTTCTTTATAGGATGAACGCTCAATCTCGAGTTATTGAAGAAGCCTTTTTAAGACAATCATTGCCATATGTTCTACTAGGGGGAACTCGTTTTTATGAAAGAGCTGAAATCAAAGATATTCTAGCCATGCTTCGTTTCACCAATGACCAAGCCGATAAATTATCAGAAGAACGAGTTGGTAAAGCAATCGGTAAGAGGCGGCTAGTCACTTTTAAAGAACATCTCAATAATCTCGATATTAAAGACATGACTTCTCTAGAAATTTTAGAATCATTAGTCGTTAATTCTGATTATTTAAAGAAATTCGATCCTAAAGATGAAGAAGACCAAAAACGAATTGAAAACATTAAAGAGTTAAAATCAGTTGCCACTGCTTATCCAAAGCTAAGTGATTTTCTAGAAAATATTGCTCTCGTTCAACAAGAATATTCTCAACAAGAAAAAAATAAAAAGAAAGAAAATAAAGATGGAGTCAGATTAATGACTCTTCATGGAGCTAAAGGTCTAGAATTTGAAGTTGTCTTTTTAGTCGGTTTTGAAGAGGGAATTTTGCCTCATTCTCGAAGTCTAATTGAAGAATCTGAAATTGAAGAAGAGCGTCGTCTTTGTTATGTTGGTGTCACTCGAGCCAAAGATTATCTTCACATTTCTTATGCCAATAAACGCCTATTTTTTGGTAAAAGCAGTTTAAATGAGCCAAGCCGATTTTTAGCAGACATCCCATCAGAATTAGTTGAATTCGAAGAATCCATAACCAGAGACTACCGCCGACCAAAGAAATCAAAAGACGATGATGATTTTATTTATGATTCAGATATATATTAATCTTGTTAAAATACAACTATGATTACTCGCATTCTATACATCGAAGAAAAAGACCAATACAACGCTCTAGTTAAACATCCACTTCAAACATGGGAATGGGGTGACTTCCAAATAACTCAAGGGCACAAGGTCTATCGTCTCGGAGTTTTTGAAGAAAATAAAATGATTTCTGTTTATTCTGTTTCTTTTCACAAAGTTCCTAAAGTCAACTATTCTATCGGAACTCTTTTTAGAGGCCCAAAAGTTGATGAAGAAATGATTACAAACATTAAAAAAATAGCCCAAGACGAAAATGCTATTTTTGTTAAATTCGAACCAAATGTTTTTTATCCTAGTAATATGCAATTTCCTGGGATGAAAGTTTCCCCTAAAGTTGCTTTTTATCCATATAACTTCATTGTCGATTTAACTAAAAGTGAAAATAAACTTCTAGAAGATATGCATCCAAAAACTCGTTATAACATTCGCATTGCCAATCGTTATGGAGTTGAAATTAAAGAACAAACTGATGACGAAGGTTTTGAAATTTATTTAAAACTTCTTTTTGACACTACTAAAAGACAAGGCTTCTATCTCCACACTGAAAACTATCACCGTACTCTTTGGAAAACTTTAAAAGACACTGGAATGGTGAAAATTATGTTGGCTTCTTACCAAGGCAAGGTCTTAAGCTCTTTTATGCTTTTTAAATTAAAGAAACAACTTTATTACCCTTTTGGAGCTTCACTTGATACCAACAGGGAAGTTATGGCTCCAACTCTTCTGATGTGGGAATCAATTAAATTAGGCCAAAAATTAAAATGTAAAAGTTTTGACATGTGGGGTTGTCTTGGTCCTAATGCTAAGGAAAGTGAACAAGGCTATGGATTCCATCGTTTTAAACAAGGATTTAATGGTGAATTAGTCCAATATGTCGGCACCTATGATTTTGTTATTAATGACAATTTATACAAAACCTACAAATTAGTTGATAAATATCGTTGGAAATTCCTCCGTCTCAAAGCCAAACTTTTGAGAAAATAAGGTAAAATACACTATGTCTTCAAACAAAATTACTAGAGAAGAATTGGATCACATTTCCAAGTTGGCTCGAATTGAATTAAGCGATCAAGAAAAAACTACTTTTTTGCCACAACTCGAATCTATTCTAGAATATCTAGACATTTTAAATCAAGTCAAAACTGACAACATCACTCCAACTTATCAAGTTAATGACCAAAAGAATGTTTTGAGACAAGATATTGTTAAAGAATCTTTTTCTCAAAAAGAGGCTCTTTCAACCGCTCCAAAAACTCAAGACGCTTATTTTGTTGTCCCAGGGACTATCAAAAAATAACTATGGATTTAAAATCTTTAACTATCAAACAAATCCAAGAATTGCTTTTTTCTAAAAAAATAACTGCCACCCAAATCGTCAATTTTTATTTAAATCGGATTTCCGAAATTGATCCAAAAATAAAAGCCTTCATCACCATCACCGACAAAGTAGCCTTAAAACAGGCAGAAATTCTAGATGCCAAAATCAAAAAAGGTGAATCAGTTGGAAAACTAGCTGGAGCTGTCATGGCAGTTAAAGACATTTTTTTAACCAAAGACATTCAAACTACTTCTAGTTCCCAAGTTTTAAATGGCTACATTCCTCAATATTCTTCAACTATCTACCAAAAACTAATTGACCAAGACGCCATCATCATTGGAAAAACAAACACCGATCCTTTTGCTTTTGGTGGTTCAACTGAAAATTCTGGTTATTTTACAACCAAGAACCCTTGGAATCTCTCAAAAGTTCCAGGTGGTTCTTCTGGTGGTTCAGCTGCCGCTGTGGCTGCTGATCTATGTCAATTTGCCCTTGGCACCGACACTGGTGGTTCAATTCGCCAGCCAGCTTCTATGTGTGGAGTCAGTGGTTTAAAAACAACTTATGGTCTAAATTCTCGTTTTGGAATCACCGCCATGGCTTCATCTTTTGATTGCCCTGGAGTCTTTGCAAAAAACATTGAAGATCTAGCTCTAGTGACTCAAATCACTGCCGGTCTTGACGAAAAAGACGCCACCACAGTGGATCTTTCAGTCCCAGATTATTCTAAGCTTCTAGAAAGTGTTGATTTAAAAGGTCTAAAAATTGGTCTACCAAAAGAATATTTTTCTGATCCAATAAACCCAGAAGTTAAAGAAAAAGTCATGACAGCGGCTAAGGAATTTGAAAAGCGGGGGGCCATTCTAGTAGATATTTCTCTTCCTAGCACTAATCTTGGAATTGCAGTTTACTATGTCTTAGTTCCATCAGAAATTTCTGCCAACATGGCTCGTTATGATGGCATTCGTTTTGGTCAAAACACCACTGACAATAAAGACATAACTTCTTATTATATGAACACTCGTGGAAAATATATGGAAGCCGAAGTTAAACGACGAATCATAATTGGAACTTATGCTCTATCTTCTGGTTATTATGATGCTTACTACACTAAAGCTTCAAAAGTCCGAACTTTAATTAAAAAAGAATTCACCGAAGCTCTAAAAAATGTCGATATAATTCTAGCTCCAGTTTCTCCAACTACAGCTTGGGACATTGGTGCCAAAAGTAATGACCCACTTCAAATGTATTTAAGTGACGCTTTCACTGTTTGTGTCAATGTTGCTGGAATTCCATCAGTTGCTCTTCCTTGTGCTTTTGATTCTCAAAAACTTCCAATTGATTTTCAATTAATCGGCAACTTTTTTGAAGAATCAAAAATTCTTTCCGTCGCTCATCAATATCAACAATTTACTTCTTTCCATAAAGAGGAGCCAAAATTATGAAAATAACACCAATAATCGGACTTGAAGTTCATGTCGAATTAAAAACTAAATCAAAAATGTTTTGCAGTTGTGACGCTGAGCATTTTCATGTCGATCCAAACACTCACACCTGTCCAACTTGTCTTGGCCTGCCAGGTGCCCTGCCAGTTCCAAACAAAACTGCTTGTGAATGGTGTATAAAACTTGGGCTAGCTCTTGGTTGCACCCCAAATGAATCTAGCTTTTTTGAAAGAAAAAATTATTTTTATCCAGATTTAGCCAAAGGCTATCAATTAACTCAATACGAAAAACCATTTGTTATAAATGGAAAAATTAAAATAGGTGATCAAGAAATCAGAATTAATCGAGCTCACATGGAAGAAGACACTGGTAAATCAGTCCACATCATTAAAAATAATGAAGAACTAACTTTAATTGATTACAATCGTTGTGGAGTTCCACTTGTCGAAATAGTTTCTGAACCAGATCTCACTTCGGCTCAAATGGCCAAAGATTATCTTCTTAAAATTCAACAAATAATTCGCTATTTAGGAATTTCTGACGCCGACATTGAAAAAGGTTCAATGCGTTGTGAACCAACCATCAATTTAAAAATTGAAGATGGCGATCAAACTTTCTACACTCCACTTGCTGAAATTAAAAATGTTGCCTCTTTGACAGGTGTTCTAAATGCAGTTGATTATGAAATAAACCGTCAAACTGAAGAATTCCAAAAAACAAAAGAAACAAAATCAAAAACTAATAAAACCACTCGTGGTTGGGATGCCCAAAAAAACCAAACTTTCTTACAACGCGAAAAAGAAGGTTCCTCAGACTATCGTTATTTTCCAGAACCAGACATTCCTCACATTGAATTCACTAAAGCCGAAATCGAAGCCATCAGAGCCACCATTTCCGAGCTCCCAGATGAAAAAATTGCTCGCTATAAAACAGATTTTGGTCTTTCTGATTATGATGCTAATTTAATTGCCCAAGATATCCAACTCGCTCAAGTTTTTGAACATGTTATAGAAATATTTAAAAACAAAGAAGACATAAAGTTATTTGTAAATTTATTTAATGGTGAATTTAGAAATGAAGATATTAATATTGACAAAATTAAACCAGAGAATTGTCTCAAAATAGTCACAGCTCAAAATGAGTCTTTATTATCTTCAACATCAGCAAAAATAGTATTTACAGAATCATACAGAACAGGTGAAGATCCAATTGAAATCGCCAAAAAACAGGGTCTAATTCAAGTCTCCGATTCTAGTCAAATTGAAAAAATTGCCAAAGAGGTGATTGATAACAATCCAAAAGCTGTCCAAGATTATCTTAAAAATCCTAATTCTGTTGGCTTTTTAGTCGGTCAATTAATGAAAGCTTCAAATGGCTCTGCCAACCCTCAACTGGCCAAAGAAATTCTAGAAAAGTTGTTAAAATAACTTTTCTAAACAGCTCTTATTTTCACTAAATCAGTCAATTCATTTAAATTTCTAATTGTTTTAATTCCATTAATTTCTTCATTTGTTATTCTATTAATCCAGATAATATTAAATCGGCCGTGAGTTTTTAATTCTTCAACAACTTTTCTTTTATCGTCAATTATTGTTACTCCATCTGGTATTTTTTTTATGAAATCAGAATGTAACTTATTCCTGTCTATATAGACAGAATTTTTATCAAAAAACTTTTCAGTCCCAGAAGATTCAATTTTTGTTTTTTGAAAATCATCAAATCCTTGTGAATATACTCCTAATTTAAATTCTTCTTTTAAGTGATTCAAAACAGGAATAGTTTCAGGAAACAAAGATTTAGAATAAATACCGAATCTGTCCGAAGTAAAATCGTTTAAATCAATTTTTTTATCAAACTTTTGTTCCAAATAAGTCACAAAATCATCTATTCTAAAATCACCAGATCTATCTAAACTATCAATATACACTTTTTTTGTTTCTAACATCTCTTCATCACAAACACCATAAACATCTGCTAAATTATGACTTAGGTTTTTTATAAATTTTTCTTTACTAAATAAGGTATCGTCCCAATCGAACAAAATTAATTTTTCTTCCATTGATTGTATTTTACAACGTCAATCAGTTTTTAGGTTAAAATAAGTCAATGAAATCAATAACTAACTTAGATTTAAGTAAATATGAAAAAATGTATGATAATTTTGACGGTGGACATGACAGAAAGCATTTTATATCAGTAAGAAAATTGGCTGTTTCCTTGGCCAAAAAATATGCCCCAGATAAAATTGAATTAGCCTACATTGCTGCCACTTTACACGATATTGGTCTTTCTGTCAGCCGAAAAAATCACGAATTAAATGGTGAAAAATTAATTAAAAAAGATAAATATTTAAAAACTAATTTATCAAAAGATGATTTCAAAGAACTTTGTCATGCCATCAGACAGCATCGAGCCTCGACAGGTAATCCCAAAACTATTGTAGCTAAAATAGTCAGCGATTCTGACCGTAATGGTGGTTCTAACAGTTCTCCTCAAGCTCTCATTCGATCTTATAACTATGGTTTAAAGGAATTTCCAGGACTAAGCCAAGATGAACAACTTTTGGAATCAGCTAAACATCAAATGGAAAAATTTTCTAAAGGGAGTTATGGTCGTCGCACCTATTTCCCAGAAACTGAAGAAAGATTAGACAGAATATGTGATCCTATTATCAGTGCCTATAAAAAACAAGATTTAAAATATCTCAGAAGTCTAGTTAAGTCCTTGGTAAAATAGTTTAGTGGATAATAAATCGTTTTTATCAGAATATCAAAAATTAAACCCAGAACAAAAACTTGCTGTCGACACTATCGAAGGTCCAGTCATGGTCATTGCTGGAGCTGGAACCGGTAAAACTCAAACCATCGCTCTTCGCATTGCCAACATTTTAATCCAAACTCAAACTCCACCACAAAACATTCTTTGTTTAACCTTCACCGACACTGGAACTATTGCCATGCGTGAACGTTTAATCAAAATAATTGGTTCCGAGGCCTACAAAGTCAGAATTCATACTTTCCATTCTTTTTGTAATGAAGTAATCCAAAATAATCCAGAATATTTCATCTTTGCTAAAAATATTAAAAGTATTGAAGAGGTTGAGCGAGTTGAATTAATTCAAAAATTAATTTCTTCTCTAAATAATGGCTCTCTTCTAAAACCTTGGGGTGATTCTTTTTTCTACCAACGCGACATAATCTCTGCAATTCAATCTTTGAAAAAAGAGGGAATTTCTTCAGAAAATTTATTAAGTCTGATTAATAATCAAATTAGTTTTCTAGACAAAAACAAAGATTTAATTTCAAAATTTTTATCTATTAAATTTAGTAAAAATATAGCAGCCGAACTTTTGCCAGTTTTTGAGGAAATTTTAAGTAACAGTCAAAAAGATTCTCAAGAAGTTTATAATCACCTTCTATCTCTAAAAATTCTTTTTGAAACTAGTGGCTTTGATGTTGGTGCTGCCAAAAATCCAATTGTAAATTTCAAGAACGAAATAAAAAACTTTTTTGAATCTTTAACTAAAGATTCTCAAAAACAACTTGAACTCCATTCTTTATATTCTCAATATCAAGAAGAATTAAAAACAAATGGCCTCTATGATTTTGAAGATATGATTCTTTTTGTTTTAAAAGCTTTCAAAAAAAACCCTGAGCTTCTTTTGGAATATCAAGAAAAATATCAATATATTTTAGTTGATGAATATCAAGACACCAATTCTGCTCAAAACGAAATAATTGATCTTCTTGGTAAATATTATGAAAATCCAAACCTCTTTGTTGTTGGTGATGACGACCAATCAATTTTCCGTTTCCAAGGTGCTTCAATCGAAAATGTCTACAGTTTTTATAAAAAATATAATCCACTTCTAGTTGTTCTAAAAAACAACTACCGTTCTCATCGTCTAATTTTAGCCTCTTCTGAGAGTGTCATTAAAAATAACAAAAACCGCATCACTAATTTCATTGATGAGATTGATAAAAGTCTAGAATCTAAAGTTGATTTCGATGCCACTCCAATCAATCTTTTCAGATCACCTGGTCTGAATGAAGAAAACTATTTCATTGCCACCAAAATTAAATCATTATTAGAGAAGGGAATTGACCCTCAACAAATTGCCGTTCTCTATCGAAATAATAATGATGTTTTTGATCTTGTCGAACATCTAAAAAATTTAAATATTAAATATCAATTAGGCATTGATAAAAATATTTTAGAAAATAAATATATTTCTCAATTAATATTTTTATTAGAATTCATCCTCAATTCTGAAAAAAATGATTTACTTTACAAAGTTTTAGCTTCAAATTTCCTAAAAATTCCTGCTTTTGATTTATTCAAATTAACTCATTTTGCTTATAAAGAAAAAATTAAATTAGTTTCACTTGTCTTTGTTTCTAAAAACTTTTCTAAAATAGAAAAAGATCTGTCAGAAATTGGTGCCAAAAGAATCAGAAATTTTGTCAGACGAATCACCTTCGCAAAAAAATGGTTAGAAAATTTAAGCACCGATCGTTTCTTCAATAAAGTCATCCGTCGTTTCAAATATCTTGATTTTGTTTTAACCAGCAATAATTTGGAATTAATAAATTTCCTAAACACTTTCTATTCTGAATTCAAAAGATTAGCTCTAGAAAAAGATTTCTCACTTCGTGACTTTCTAAATTATTTACAAACAATTAAAGAAAATGATCTAACTTTAACTGCTCCAGAAATTAGTGGTGAATCAATTAAATCAATCAGGTTAATGACAGTTCACAAATCAAAAGGACTAGAATTTGAACATGTCTTTTTATATAAATGTGCCGACAAAAAATGGGGGAATGTCACTAATCAAAATAAATTAAAACTCCCACTTGGAATTCTAAAACTCCAATCTGCTCTTCTCGAAAATGAAAGAGCCAGTGAAGACGAACGCCGACTTTTCTATGTGGCTTTGACTCGGGCTAAAAAACAAATCTACATTTCCTATTCCACCAAATCAGAAAGTGGTCGCGATCAACTCCCATCAATGTTCATTTCTGAAATTGATCCAGAAATAATTGAAGAAGTTGTTGATTCTTCAATTAATAGTGAATCTGCTCTCAAAAATATTTTTCCAAAAACTTTGCCAAAACTTGATATAAAATCTGACTTCCAAGAATATCTGGTCGACTATCTAAAAAGTAAATATAAATTTAACATCACTCATCTTAACTCCTATCTTCGTTGTCCTTTTTGTTTCTATCACAAAACTATTCTAAGAATTCCTGGCGTTCGCGACAAACACTCAAGTCTTGGTTCAGCTGTTCACGATGCCCTATCTTTTTTGCTCGAAACTCTTCGACTTGAAAATCGTTTAATAAGTTCCAAAGATTTAATAAATCGTTTTGCCGAATTTATTAAAAAAGAAAAATTATCAAAAGAAGATGAATCTGAATCACTAAAAAAAGGTGAAGAAATATTGAATGAATATTATATTAATTATGAATCTTCATTTGACAAAAATAACCTGACTGATTTTGATTTTGCCCCAAATCATGTTTATCTAGATGAAATTCCTATCACTGGGAAAATTGATGAAATCAAAATTTCTGATCAAAAAATTAATGGTAAAGAAATTGCTGAGGTTATCGACTTTAAAACTGGAAATCCAGATGGGAAATATAAAGAGCTTTCAAAAGATGGTGATTATTTTCGTCAATTAGTTTTTTACAAAATTCTTTCAGACCTCGACTTAACTTTTAAATATGTTATTAATAAAGGGACAATTGATTTTGTCCAAAAAAGTAAAAGTCGAAATAAGTTTATTCAAAACTCTTTTGAATTTTCCCAAACTGACATCGACTCTTTAAAAAATTTAATTAGAGAAATCTATAAAAAAATTATTAATTTAGAATTTAATCAAATAGGTGAAGACTGTCAAGATCGAGACCATCTTCATTCACTTTTTAAATAACCATGAAAATCCAATTTAAACGTTTTGATAAAAATATAGATCTACCGATGCACAAGACCAATGGGGCAGTTGCAGTTGATTTAAGTTCTCGAATTGAAGTCACAGTTAAACCAAAAGAAATTGTCTACATTCCAATGAATGTTGCCATCAAAATTCCTGACGGTTATTTCATCATGCAAGCTCCTCGCAGTTCTACCCACAAACTTGGTTTAATGGGAATAAATGGTGTTGGCATTTTTGATCGAGATTATTGTGGCGACACTGATGAGTATCATTTTGCTGCTTATAACTACACTGATAAAGCAGTCACTATTGAAAAAGCCACTCGTCTTGTCCAACTTCTTTTAATCAAATGCGAAAATTTTGAAATTGACGAGGTTGATAAAATGGATGATGTATCTCGT
Organism: Candidatus Shapirobacteria bacterium; assembly: GCA_037142555.1. Lineage (GTDB taxonomy): Bacteria > Patescibacteriota > Microgenomatia > UBA12405 > UBA12405 > WARW01. The sequence continues at coordinate 63,803 of JBAXAJ010000001.1, forward strand.
GGCGGCTTCGGCACTACTGGGGTAAAATAAATCAATGACATTTGTTTACATTCTTCTACTTCTAATTTTAGTCGCGATTGTTTTTTTGATTCTCAAATCTAAAAAAGCCAATTCAGAGGATCTGTCAGACGCTGTTAATACTTTATTAAAAGTTTCTGAACAAAAATTTAACGATAAGACCCAACAAATTGATGTCAATCTAAATAACAAAAAGCAAGCCATCGAAGAATTAGTTAACAGGGCATTAACTGAAATAAATAAAAATAATGCCAAAATGGAGGAAGTTGAAAAAAATCGAATCGGTTCTTTTTCCACTCTCACTGAAAAATTAGAAGAACAAAAAACTCTAACCAACCAATTAAAAATCACCACCGAAGGCCTTAAAAATGTTTTGAGTAATAATCAAATGCGCGGTCAATTTGGTGAACAAGTTGCTGAAGATCTATTAAAAATGTCTGGTTTTGTTAGTGGAATCAGTTATGACAAACAAGTCAGTGGTGATGCTTCTCGCCCAGATTTCACTGTTTACATGCCAGACGGCATGAAGATTAATGTCGATTCTAAATTCCCATACCAAAATCTGGTCAAAATGAGTGAATCTGATAATAAAGAAGAAAAAGAAAGATTTAAAAAACTTTTTGAACAAGATATCAAAACTAAAATTAAAGAGGTGACTAGTCGAGAATATATCAATCCAGAAAAAAACACCGTCGATTTTGTCATTCTTTTCATTCCAAATGAAATGATTTTTTCCTTCATTTATGATCGTTTTCCAGACCTTTGGCAAGATGCCATGAGTAAAAAAGTTATTCTAGCTGGGCCTTTTTCGTTCACCGCGATTTTGAGAATGGTTCACCAAGCTTATGACAATTTCCGCTATCAAAAAAATGTTGCCAACATCATCGGTTACATCAAAAAATTTGCTGAAGAATTCGATTCCTACAATAAAGGTTTTAAAGACATTGGTAGCAGCATTGAAAGTCTTCAAAAAAAATACACTGCTGTTGATTCAACCAGAACCAATAAATTAGTCAAAATTGTTAATAAAATTAAAACTGAAGAAACTGATCCTAGTTTAAAACTTCAAGAAAATGTTTAGTTTCATTAAAAAATATTATTGGCCAATCATTGCCTCAGTTTTCTGGCTTTTGTTGATAATTTTTATTAACACCATTTCCCCAACTCTAGAATTTTCCAAAATTGCTTTTTTCTTTATTCTTTTTTTTGCGATTCTTTCAACTCTCTATATCTTTTTCAAAAAAACCAAATTCAATCTCTTGGTGTCCTTCTATATTTTTGCTCTAATTTTGTTGGCTTTTTTCCATTTCTTCAACATTCTAAACAGTTTCCTCGTCACCGCTCTCTTTGTTGCTCTATTCTATATTTTTAAATAAAAGTTCCATCAACACAACTTCGAAGACCATTTTTAGCCACACATCGTCCACAAATTCCAACTCCACACATGGTCAAAAGTTCTTCTGAAGAATGAATGTTTGGCAAAGAAATTCGACTATGAACAATTTCTATTCTCAGAACTGCTTCAAGCATTCCTTTTGGACCACAATTCATGACAGTGTCTATTTTGTTTTCTCTAATAATTTGTTTTAAATCATTAGTAAAAAAGCCTTGTTTACCTAAACTTCCATCTTCAGTATAAATAATTATATTTTTAGTGTTCCAATCACTCATGTCTGGGATATGTGCACTATCTTTAGCGCCAATTAAAACTGTTGAATCTGGATTTTCTTTTGCAAAAAGTTTTAAAGCTGCTATTCCAGTTCCACCTCCAACTAATAATAATTTTCCTTCAACTTTTGGTGAATTTCCATATGGGCCTCGAACATACAACTCATTCCCAGGTTCTAAATTTGATAAATATTCTGTAAAACAACCTCTTGTTTGGAACAAAATTTCAAAAGGTTCATTATTGTAAACTGAAAATGGTTTTTCTCCTTCTCTTGGTGACCACAACATCACAAATTGGCCAGCTTTAGCTTCAAATGGTTCTTTAAATTTTAAAGAGAATAAATCATCCGCTATTTGTTTTATTTCCTTAACTTTAATTTTTTCATATTCAGTATTTAATTCTGTTTTTATCAGAGCCTCTGCAAAATTTGTTCCATTTTCTACATCTTTATTTAAAACTTTGAAATAAGTTCTAATTTCCTCAGTATTCATCCCTGGCAGGGCAGCTGATCCGACTCCAAAATAGTCAGCCCCAGCATCTCTATAACGATAAACATCTTGAGCAGTAGAAATTCCACCAGAACCAATTATTGGCAAAGATGTTCTTTTTCTAATTTCTCTGACTGCTTCAATTCCTTTTTCTAAAATTTGTTTTCCAGATAATCCTCCACCTATTGGACTTGTTAAAACTCGATGACCATCAACTTCAAAATGTTCTGGGCCCCAAGTGTTAATTGCCGCAATTCCATCAGCTCCACCTTTCAAAACTGCATTAATGCTTTCTTCATCATAAAACTTTGGAGAAAGTTTGCCGACAACTGGTTTCCCAAATCTTTTAACTCCTTTAAAAATTTTAGTAACCAATTCACGGTCTTGAGCAATTGTTTGGCCTTTATTTACACCATGAGGGCAAGAAATATTTATTTCAAGGCCATCTACATGTGGAGCTATAATTTCAGCAACTTTACAAAATTTTTCTTCATCTTTACCAACAATTGAAGCTAATACAAATCTATTTTCAGGTTTATTGAGTTTTGAAAGTCCTTCAGCAAATTTTTCAGCTCCAGGACTGGGCAATTTAACCGCATTAATCCAGTTCCCTGGACTCATATTGGCCAAAATTGGTTCCCTATTTCCTGCTGCATAATCTAAACTAATACTTTTTGTCGTTAAAATTCCAATTTCAGGGATGTCATAAGCCATTCTTTCTAAAACAGGTAGTTGTGTCATCACAATCCCAGATGGGATTGTATATATACCGCTTATTTTTTTACTAAAAATCTCATTTCTCATAAATTTTTATTATTATAAATTATTTCCCCATTTTTTGTTGTTCTAACTATAATGTCTTGCATTTTCATTCCTTCAAATGGAGTCCATTTACATTTAGTCTCCAAATTCTTACCTCTAAGTATCATTGAAGAACTTTGGTCTATCTCTACAAAAGAATTTTCTTCTTCTTTAATTCCAAAGATTTTTATAGGGTTAGAATGGGTTAATTCAATTATTTTTTTACGACGAATCATTTTATATCTTTCAGCTTTCAGCAATAATTGTAAGGTTGTTTCTAGTCCAGGAACTCCAAATGGGGGATTTGCTGAAGTCTTTTCTTCTATAGTATGAGGTGCATGATCAGAGCCAATAGTGTCGATTGTTCCATCATTTATAGCTATCCAAAGTGCCCTTTGATTATATTCATCTACTAGAGGGGGTTTCATTTGTTTAAAAGGATTCCCACTTTGGCTAGAATCTAAAAATAAATGGTGAGGGGTAACTTCAGCAAAAACTTTTCCTGGTCTTTTATCTTTAGCATTTTTGATTAAATCAATTTCACTTTTCAAACTGACATGGCAAACATACAAAATTCGATCATATTTTTCTGCCAGTTCTATGGCTGTTTTTAAAGTATTGTCTTCAGAATGAACCAAAATTGGTTTTTCACAATCCCAACTTTTGAAAATGTGATCTAATTTGTCTTTGTCAGTGACAGTAAAACCTCCAGTTGTTTCGCTCATATAAACTTTAAGACCTAAAACTTCATCGTAACATTCTTTAAAATTTTGCTTTTCATCTCCCAGAGTTCCTAAATAAAAGCCAAAATCAACTTTCAATCCTTCAACTTTTTCTTTCTTTATTAAAATTTTCTCTTTACTATCAGTCAGTTCACTATTATTTGGCATGTCCCCAACAAAACAAACTCCACCAGCTGCAGCTGCATCAGCTGCTGTTTTCAAAGTTTCCTTATGACTTTGTCCAAAATCTCGACAATGTGCATGAAGATCAACTCCATATGGAATTTCTAAAATTTCTTTCATTGCCAAAGATTATAACTCATAATTATTTTTTTATGTCTTGGAAATTTGCCCTATATTGTATTACAATAGCGCACAACTAGATTTTTAACAAAAGCGTTAAAAAATTAGAGTGTGTTTTTTTAAGCACCTTTACATATATATGAATTTAAATTGAAAGCGGAGTAAATGGAACAGACAGTAATGAGAGAAAATAAATTAAGGGAAGAGAAAGGATGGTTGATCAGAATGGAAAGAAATTTTATCGAAATGTTAACAAAAAAATGGAGGGAGGACAAAGGGAAATTTGTGTGCGTTGGTTTAGACAGTGATTATGAAAAATTGCCAAAATGCATGAAAACAAAAAGTGCAGGGAATTCAATTCTTGCTTTTAATAAAGTGATTATTGATCAGACGAAGGATTTGGTTTGTGCTTACAAACCTAATCGTTCTTTTTATGCTGCTCATGGACACCTTGGTATTAAAGCATTAAGAGACACTATTTCTTATATTAAAAAAGTTGCACCGGATGTCCCTGTTATTGTGGATTGTAAAGAAGGAGACATCGGTAACACCAATGATGGTTATGTTGGTGAAAACTTTGATTACTTCGGCGCTGATGCTGTCACACTCCATAATTATCTCGGGAAAGAATCTTTGAGTCCATTTTTAAAAAAGGCGAACAAAGGGTGTATCGTTCTTTGTCGCACGTCAAACCCTGGCGCTGGCGAATTTCAAGATTTGATTGTCGGTGGAATGCCACTATATCAATATGTTGCTCAAAGAGTTAGCCGCGAATGGAACGAAAATGGCAACTGTTTACTTGTTGTTGGGGCTACTTATCCTGAAGAACTTGGTGAAGTCAGGAAGATAGTTGGTAATATGCCAATTCTTATTCCAGGAATAGGTGCTCAGGGTGGAGACATTGAAAAAGCGGTTTTAAATGGGCAAGACAGTAATGGGGAAGGGATGATTATCAATTCTTCTCGCGGCATAATTTTTGCTTCAAAAGATCGAAACTTTGGTGAAGTGGCTCGTCTCGAAACCAAAATCCTCAGTAATGAAATAAATAAGTATCGAATCCGTAGTTAATGAAAAGGAGGAAATGAAAATGAGTATGAATAAATTAAGTATTAAACAAATGACTTTATGTGAGCAATTGTTTGAAATTGGAGCCATCAAATTTGGTAACTACAGGTTGAAATTACATGATGATTATCCAGATGCCCCACTCTCACCAATATACTGCGATTTACGGGCAGTACAGCATGAGCCACATACAGACAAGCTTGCAGTCGAAATCTATTATGATATGTTAAAAGATCTAGATTTTGATTTATTAGCTGGTATTCCTTTGGCTGCTGTCTCATTCACATCTTCACTCAAGAACAAGTTTTACAAAGGGATGATTACTCCAAGGACGGATAACAAAACTCATGGCAGCGGCGCGAAAATTGACGGATTTTTCGAATCTGATGTAGGCAAAAAAGTCGTTTTAATTGACGATTTAATCACTAAAGCTAATTCAAAAATTGAAGCCGCGACCATTCTCAGGGATTCTGGAATTATTGTCACAGACGTTGTTGTCTTAATCGACAGAAACCAAGGAGGTCGTGAACAATTGGCCGAAATTGGTTTAGAATTGCATTCTGCTATATTGTTAGATGATATGTTAGATTATTATCTAGAAACAGGAACAATCTCCAAAGAAACTTACGATGATACAGTCAAAAGACTGGAGGAATTGACTAAGTATAGTAAGTAATTTAAATTCAATATTATTGTGTAGAGGAAGAGCCGGCAGGTATTTGTGTTTATTCACAATTTATCAGCCGGTTTTTTCTTGTCAAAAATTTGCCTCTTGACACTATTTAGCAGTCGGTCTATTATATTGCTAATATGGCAGATTTAACTCAACGACAAATAAAAATACTTAAATGTATCGCAGAAGAGTTTATTGAAACAGCTTCTCCGGTAGGTTCCGAAACTTTAGAAAAAAAACATAATCTTGGCATTTCTTCGGCCACCATCCGAAACGAGATGTCAGCTCTGACTCAACTTGGTTTCCTTAAAAAAGGCCATTTATCAGCTGGTCGAGCCCCAACTTCTATGGGTTTGAAATATTATGTTCGCAATTTGATGGTTTCCAAAAACATGTCAATTAGTGACGAAATCAGTGCTAAAGAAAACATTTGGGATTATCGAAATGAATTTGAAAAATTGATTAAAGAAACAACCAAAGCTCTAGCCATCAAAACTCGTTCTATGGCCATTGCCACTACCGACCAAGGTTCTATCTATTGCTATGGAGCTTCACATTTATTAGAAGAACCAGAATTCTATAACATCGATGTCACCAAAACAGTTTTATCTTTAATCGATAACACCACTTTTTGGTTTGAAATCGTTAACAAAGCCGGCATAAGTTATGATTCTGAAGAAGTCATTCATCTTTTAATTGGTGAAGATTTAGGGATGGAACATCTAGAGCCATGTGCTTTTGTTTTCCAAACCTATGAATCTGGTCCTCACCGCGGAATTCTAGGAATAGTTGGCCCAGCTAGGTTTAAATATCAAACCGTCGTGCCAGTGGTCGATTATTTCGCTCAATTACTTTCAACAATTAGTCGTTAATATTTCTATGCCAAAAGATCTAAAAGTCAAAAAAACAATTTCTGAGCTGGAAGAACAATTAGCTTTATCAACTGATAAACTAGCTCGTTCTTTGGCCGATTATTCAAATCTAGAGAGAAGAATTGAATCACAAAGACAACTTTTTGTGACTCTCGCCACTACTTCAATTTTAAGTAAAATGGTTGAAGTTTTAGACGATTTTTATCTAGCCCAAAATCATTTAAACGATCCTGGTTTAAAGATGGCTATTGATAAATTTAATTCAGTTCTTAAAATAGAAGGATTGGAGGAGATTAATCCAAAAGATACTGAATTTGATCCGCAATTTATGGAATGTATCGAAGTTGTCGAAGGTAAGGAAAACTTTGTTATTGAAGTTAAAAAACTAGGTTATAAATTAAACGGTCATGTAATTCGACCGGCTCAAGTGTCAGTAGGCAAAACTTCTGACCAAACTATTATTAATTAATTAAAAGTTAATTTAAAGGAGACAAACATATGTCAAACAAAATAATCGGAATCGATCTAGGTACTACCAACTCCTGCGTCGCTGTCATGGAAGGTGGTATCCCAAAAGTTATTATTACTGCAGAAGGTCGCAACACTATCCCTTCAGTAGTTGAACCAGTCAAGAAATTGGTTGGCGATTTAGCTAAACGTCAAATGGTTCTTAATTCCCAAAACACTATCTACAGTGTTAAGCGTCTAATGGGACGCCGAATGGATGATCCAGAAGTCAAAAAAACTCAAGCTATTGCACCATACAAAATTGTCGCTGGTAAAGACAACATGGCTGCTGTTGAAGTTGGTGGAAAAGTTTATACTCCACAAGAAATTTCAGCCATGATTTTACAAAAAGCCAAAGCTGATGCTGAAAAATATTTAGGTGAAAAAGTCACTGATGCTGTCATCACAGTTCCAGCTTATTTCGATGATTCTCAACGCCAAGCTACTAAACAAGCTGGAGAAATCGCTGGTCTTAATGTTCAAAGAATTGTTAATGAACCAACCGCTGCCGCTCTTGCCTATGGTCTAGACAAAAAAGGTAACGAATTAGTTGCTGTTTACGATTTAGGAGGTGGAACTTTTGATATTTCCATTCTCGAAATTGGTGGTGGAATCTTTGAAGTTAAAGCTACAAATGGTGACACTTTCCTTGGTGGGGATGATTTTGATCAAAAAATCATTACTTGGATCATTGATGACTTCCAAAAACAAAATGGAGTTGATTTAACCAAAGATCCTCAAGCTCTTCAAAGAGTCAGAGAAGCTGCTGAAAAAGCTAAGATTGAACTTAGTAGTGCTGCTGAAACTGAAATTAACTTGCCATTCATCACTCAAAAAGACGGCAATCCTCTTCATTTAACTAAAAAACTAACTCGATCTGAACTAGAAAAATTAGTTGATGAATTAATTCAAAGAACCATTACTCCAGTTGAAAAAGCTCTTAAAGACGCTGGTGTCTCAAAAGCTGATATTAAAGAAATCATCATGGTAGGAGGAATGACTCGAATGCCAAAAGTCCAAGAAGTTGTCAAAAACTTCTTCGGTAAAGATTTAAACAACACCGTCAATCCTGACGAAGTTGTGGCAATCGGTGCTGCTGTTCAAGGAGCCGTTTTAACTGGTGAAGTTAAGGATGTGGTTCTTCTAGATGTCACTCCTTTAACTTTCGGAATTGAAACTGCTGGTGGTGTTCGCACTCCATTAATTGAAAGAAACACCACAGTTCCAACCAAGAAATCTCAAATTTTCACTACTTATGCTGACAATCAACCTCAAGTGGAAATCAATGTTTTACAAGGTGAACGTCCAATGGCTATTGATAACAAAACCCTTGGTCGCTTTGTCTTAGACGGCATCCCTCCAGCACCTCGAGGAACTCCTCAAATCGAAGTCACTTTTGACATCGATAGTAACGGGATTCTTTCTGTTTCTGCAAAAGATAAAGGCACTAACAAAGAACAAAGCATTACTATTCAAAACGCTACCAATTTGAAAGAAGAAGAAATTGAGCAAATGAAGAAAGATGCTGAGGCTCATGCTAGGGAAGATGAAGAAAAGAAAGGTCTAGCTGAAGCTAAAAACAAGCTTGATGCCACCATTTTCTCCGGTGAAAAAACCTTAAAAGATTTTGCTGATAAGGTCAAAGCCGAAGATAAAGAAAAAATTGAAGAAAAACTTAAAGAAGCTAGAGAAATCTTAGCTAAAACTGAAGCTAATAAAGATGAATTAGACAAAGTTTCAGAAGAGTTAAATCAAATTCTTCAAACTGTCGGTGCTGCTATTTATCAACAACAAGCTCCACCAACTGGTGCTCCAGGTGAAGAAGCTGCTCCAGAAGCAGAAGATGCAAAAGCTGCTGCTCCAACTGATGATAAAAAAGAAGCTGAAGAAGGGGAAATCGTAAAATAAAATGAAAAAAGATTTTTACGAAACTCTAGGTGTCACCAAAAGTGCCTCAAAAGATGAAATAAAAAGCGCCTATCGCAAGATGGCGCTTAAAAATCATCCTGATCGCAATAAATCTCCAGACGCTGAAGAAAAATTCAAAGAAATAAATGAGGCTTATGAAGTTCTAAGTAATGACCAAAAAAAGTCAGCTTATGATCAATATGGCCATTCTGCTTTTGACCAATCTTCAGGCGGTTTTGGTGGTCACACCTACAGCCAACAAAATGGTCCATTCAGTTATACCTACACCAATTCTGCCAGCGGCAATCCTTTTGGCAATTCTGGTTTTGATTTTGAAGGTTTCAATAATCCTTTTGATATTTTTGAACAATTCTTTGGTGGCAGTTTTGGTCAGCAACAACGAAACACCAAAAAACTTCATACTTATCGAGTCCAAATTTCCTTTTTAGAAGCTGCCAAAGGTGTCGAAAAAGAAGTTGAAATCGAGGGTAAAAGAAAGAAAATCAAAATTCCAGCTGGTGTTGATGATGGTCAAAGAATCCGTTTTAATGATTTCATTTTATACATCGATGTTAAGCCAGACAAAGTTTTTAAACGAGAAAATAATGATGTTTTTGTCAACATAAACATCACTTTTGCTCAAGCTTCCATTGGTGATGACATTGAAGTCCCGACTCTCGATGGTTCTCTTAAAGTCAAAATTAAAGCGGGGACTCAACCAAACACTCTAATCCGTCTTCGTGATAAAGGTATTCAAGACGTCAACGGCTATGGTCGTGGTGATTTATATATCAGATTATTGGTCGTAGTTCCAAGTCACCTAAACTCCAGACAAAAACAACTATTAAAAGAATTAGGTCTATAAGTAAGCCTTTTTTCTGGTATAATATCCCTAGCTTATTTAGCTTTATTAATATGGACTTAAAAAAACTACCAAAAACAGAGTTTGCAGTCGCTGTAGCTCAAATTGCAGGAGAACGTAATATTGATGTTCAATCAATATTAGATTCAATTGAATTTGGTCTAATTTCTGCCTACAAACGTGATCAAAAAGAACATGGTGTCATAATTTCTGAGACCGACGTTTTTGGTGTCGAACTTTCTCCAGAAAGTGGATCTTTCAAAGTCTATCTTATTGAAGATGATAAAAAAACTGATGTAACCCCTCCAGGTTTTGGTCGAATTGCCGCTCAAACAGCTAAACAAGTCATCGATCAAAAAATTCACGAAGCTGAAAAAGAATCAGTTGTTGTTGAATACGAAAAAAAACTTAACTCTCTAATCACTGGTATAGTCTTAAAAGTTGATCCTTTTAAAGCTGTTATTGGCGTCGGCAAAACCGAAGCTATTTGTCCAAAAGATGAACAAATTCGTGGTGAAAACTTAATTTTAGGTTCAAAAAAAGTATTTTTATTAAAAAACATCATCAGAAGTGAAGATGGTCGAAGCGAAATCATTCTTTCTAGAAGAGATCCTGAATTCGTTAAAGAAGTCTTCATCAGAGAAGTTCCAGAAGTTGGAAATGGCACTGTCAAAATTGAAAAAATTGCCAGAGCTGCTGGTGAAAGAACTAAAATTGCTGTTTCTTCAACTCAAGCTGGTGTTGATCCAGTTGGATCTTGCATTGGTCAAAAAGGTTCTCGAATCCAATCAGTTTTAAGCGAACTACCAACTGAAGAAAAAGTTGATGTCGTTCTCTATTCAAAAAATCTTAATCAATTTATTATTCAATCTCTATCTCCAGCTCAAGACGTTAAGATTATCTCTGTTAATGAACAAGTTGCTGTTGTTTCTGTTCCTGAAAGCCAACTAGCCCTAGCTATTGGTGGCGGTGGTGAAAATGTCCGATTAGCTGGCCAATTGGTTGGTTTAGAGATCAAAATTACTCAAGAAACAGAATAATTTCTCTTTCTTAAAAAAACTATGACTGATAATAAAAATTTTCAAGTCAGGCCTCCAATTGTCGCCGTGATGGGACACATTGATCATGGTAAAACTTCAATCCTAGACAAAATCCGATCGACAAATGTTTTCAAAAAAGAAGCTGGCGGCATTACTCAACATATTGGTGCCTATCAAGCTAATGGAATCACTTTCATCGACACTCCTGGACACGCTGCTTTCATAAACATGCGCACTTGTGGTGCTAAAGTCACTGACATGATTGTTCTAGTCATTTCTGCAGTTGAAGGCATAATGCCTCAAACTAAAGAATGCATCGAACACATCAAAAAACTAGACATTCCTTTTATTGTTGCCATGAATAAAATGGATCTCGACAATGCTGCTCCAGACAAAGTTAAAGGTCAACTTGTCGAACTAGGCTACACTCCAGAAGAATATGGTGGTCAAATTGCTGTCATTCCAGTTTCAGCCAAAACCGGCAAAGGTCTTGAAGATTTAATGGAAATGATTCTTTTAAATGCTGAAATTTTAGAATTAAAAGCCGATCCTACCGGCCCTTTTGAAGCTGTGATTATCGAATCCAGACTCGATAAAAATCGTGGTCCAGTTGCTTCTCTAATTGTCAAAAGCGGCACTCTAAGAACTGGTGACATTGTCTATTCCGAAGACATTCTTTGTAAAGTTAAAGCTATGATTGACTGTAATGGTCAAAACTTAAAAGAAGCTGGCCCTAGCACTCCAATTGAAGTTCTTGGTTTTGAAAAAGTTCCTATGGTTAGCAGCCTAGTTCTTTCTCATAAAACCGAATCTCTTCTAGAAAATAGAGAGCCAAAAGTTCTACTTGAATCCACTGAAGAAAATCCAAAATTAAAAGTAATTTTAAAAGCCGATGTCAAAGGCACACTCGAAGCTCTAGAAAATAGCTTCAATGATGATGTTATCGTAATTTCTGCCGGAATTGGCTCAGTCAGTGACAATGATGTTTTCATGGCTGAAGCTTCAAAAGCTCAAATTTTTGCCTTCAACGTTCCTAGTCAAAAACATATCACTCAAATTGCTGAATCAGCTAAAGTCAGAATTTTTGAATCAAGAATTATCTATGAAATCATCGAAGACATTCAAAACCAAGTTCTAAAACTATTAGAACCAACTATTGATGAAACTGTTCTTGGAGAAGCTTTGATTAAAGCTGAATTCAAGATAGATAAAGTCAGAATTGCCGGTCTCCAAATAGTCAAAGGTGAAATCACAAAAGGGGATTTAATCCATCTTAAACGCGACGGTAAAATCATTAAAGATACTAAGGTAGAAGGAATTCATCAAGAAAAAAGCATTATTGAAAAAATCAAATCAGGCGGAGAATGTGGCATGACTTTTAAGCCATATGTTGATTTTAAACTAAATGATGTTATAATAGCCTATAAGACTTAATTAAAGTCTAATAGTAAGCAGGACTATTATGAAAAACTATAAAATAGATGAAGTCAAAAATTTATTGTCCAATGCAAAAACAGCCTTAATTGCCGTTCCTCAATTGAGTGTCGACAGTGCTGGTTCTGCTCTAGCTTTAGCTATAGCTCTTAAAAAAGCTAACATTGACGCTAAAGTTTATTGTCCTCAAATCCCAGATGCTAATTATTCTAAACTTAGTGGTCTAGAACTTATTTCCAACGTTTACGAACAAAATGACTTAGTTGTCACTTTAAACTATCCTTTGGATAAAATCGATCAAGTTTCCTACAATGATGACGGTGGTCACCTAAATTTAGTTGTTAAAACTAAAGAAGGTTCTCCAAAAGTTGAAAATGATCAAATAATCGTCAATAATCAATCAGCTCTAGCTGATGTTAATTTCATGCTTGGTGATGAATCATCTCTTGGTCCTAACACTGCCATGGTTAACAAAGGTAACTGGATTTTTGTTTCTCCAACTAACATTCCAAAAACTTGGGCTAAAGCTACAATTGTTGATCAAGATGCTCCTTTTTCTGAAATTTTCACCTTTTTACTTCCAATGTTAGGTCTAAAATTAGACCAAGATTCAGGTAAAAACCTTTTAATTGCTCTAAGAGTTGCTACTCAATCTTTTTCAATCAATGTTTCTCCAGAAACTTTTGAAGCTGGTGCAATTTGTTTAAGAGCTACTCAACCATCTGAAGCTGCTCCTCAAGCTGTTCAAATAACCGAACCAGTTCAAGATAACCAAGTAAATCAATCAACTCAATTTAATTCTGTTCCAACAGTTTAAAAAATAAAATTTCAAAAGCCTCCGAGTTTCGGGGGTTTTTTGTGCCTTTTTTCTATATGTTAAAATCACTTGTACGTTGAAAATCAGGTGTGAGAAAGTAAAAAAGAAAAAGGAGGGAAAGGTTATGAGTAATGAAATAATTACTGTGAAGAAACACCAAATCGTCGAAGGGATGAACAGAATAGGTAAAAAACTAAACAGCAACAAAGAGGTTACTCAAAAAGTTAGAGATTTAAATGATGCTGTTTATAAAATTAATGAACATTTACTTCTAAGAGTGGAAGACAGTGAATTCATTGATTCTTTTTTAATTTTTGTAAAAAAAATTGAAGAAAAACTTGAAGGAGTAAAAGAGCAATCAGATAATAATGAAGATTTAATATCAGTTTATTTAAAAATATTTGAAGATAATTCCCATGTTATAACTCCAAAATTCTCTGATGCTTTGTCTGTATTCTTAACAAGAGTTAATGAAATGATTGATTAAATTTTCACTGGTGGTGTTGGGGCAATTAATATTGCTTTTGTTGTTTCAACACTACCAAACTCTCTTTCTAAAACCCCTCACACCTGATATTTTTTTTATATAACACTAGTTTATAATTTATATATGTCAGAAAATAAAAACAGTCAGCCACCTCAAGAATTGACAGTCTCAGAACCAAGAACCATAGAATATGACATTCCTTATATACAACTTCCTCAGGGTGATCAATCTGGAGAGATGGGCCACAACGAAGCATCAAGTGAACAATTAAAAGAGTTTTTCACACCAGAAATGATTTCTAGATTAGTATATTGTCCTCAAATTAATGTCGATCAAACCGATAATTGGGGATCTTATGGATACGAACCAGGATACATTTTTGTAAATAGCAGTAATTATAAAGGGGCTCAAACATTTAACGATGATGAAATGTTGCACGCTGAAACTTTTGACAGTTTCACCACTAAAAATGGTTTTAATGTTCTTAAATTAGTCAAAGATCATTATGATTTTTTCCCTCAAGCTAAATTTAATACGCAAATAATAACTGCTGAAAAATATCCCAAAACTTTTATTTTTTTAAGAAACTTATTAGATGGGGTTGAACCTAATGACATATCTACATATCCAATTGAAGATTTAAATTATATGTATGAAGATCTTTGGCATGGGAAACTTGGTATTGATGTTCGCGTTGAACAAACTGAAGAATATGCAGAGGAACAAAATAATTTAATAAACGATCCAATTAATAATTTTATCCCTACATACATTGACCATCGAGGGATAGAAGTTCCAATGCCAGAATATAATGATGACAAGGAAAAAGCAAATTTACAGAAACGTATAGAAGAGATAGATGAATGGAAGCTAGAATCACCAGGAAGGACATTAAAACGTTTGCAACTGGTGGAAGAATTTCAAAAAAGAAATTTAATTCCTAATCACAAATTTTTCGCTTCATTTGAAGAAGAAAATGACTCAATAAAAAAAGATATAGAACAAGCTAAAATAAGCGGGAATAATGAGTTAGCTGAAGGAATTGAAAACACTTTTAATAAAACAAAATTTTATTTAGAGAATAATACCTATAAAAAATTAAATCAAAACCAAGAAGATATAAAATTATTAACAGATAAATAATTTTTCATGTTATAATCAAAGCTGACTATTCGTCGGTCTTTTGGTAGCCATTCCAAAACATTAAAAATTAACCGATAATAGCCAAATATCTATGGCATTAACCAAAGAAGAAAAACAAGAAATTATTACAAAACACGCTCAAGCTAAGGGTGACACTGGTTCTCCAGAAATCCAAATTGCTATTCTAAGTAAAGAAGTCGAAAAACTCCAAGGACATCTAGGTGAAAATAAACACGATTCTCCTGCTAAAAGAGGAATTTTAAGCAAAATTGCTAAGAGACGTCGATTATTACGCTATCTTTCTGTTCATAATGTTGAAAGATACACTGGAATTATTAAAGAATTAGGCCTCAAAAAATAAATGGAAAACAAACAAGAAATCTTAATTGGTGATAAAAAAATCATCCTATCAACCGGTAAATTAGCCCCACAAGCCAATGCTTCAGTCGTTGCCCAATCTGGCGACACTATCGTTATGGCTACTGTTATGATGGGAAAATTAGACAACAGCAAAGATTATTTTCCTCTATCTGTCGATTTCATTGATAAACTCTATGCCGGTGGAATAATTAAAGGTGGAAAATGGATGAAAAGAGATGGTAATCAATCTGACAATTCTGTGCTTTTTGGCCGAATTATAGATAGATCTCTTCGCCCTCTTTTCCCAGAAGGTTTTTTAAATGAAGTTCAAATATTAACTACAGTTTTAAGTAATGACAAAGAAAATGACACTGTTCTCCCAGCTTTCTTAGCTGCTTCAGCTGCACTTTCTATTTCTAACATTCCTTTTAACGCTCCAGTTTCTGCTGTCAGAATCGGTTTAGTTAACAAAGAATTGGTCATCAATCCAACTATTTCCGATTTAAATAAATCAGAAATGGATCTTCTAGTTTGCACTGGCACTGCTGGAATCAACATGATTGAAGCTGATGCTAACATCGTCAACAACGAAACTTTCTTAAAAGCTATTGAATTAGCCAAAACCACTGGTGATGAAGTTAACCGCCAAATAATGGAATTCGCTAAGAAAAATGGTAAAACAAAAATCGAATTTGAACCAGCTGGCGCTTCTAAAGAATTAATTGCTGAAGTTGAAGCTCAAATTAAAACCGATGTTGAAGCTTTCTTAAAAGCTGGTGTCGATGGTGCTCATATGATTGGCCAAGAAACTATTGTAGAAAAAGTTCTAGAAAGCTATGAAGCTAAAATCGAATCAGAAGAAGTTTCTAAAAATCATCTAATTCAAGCCGTTGATTTAATTATCCAAAAATATTTAAGAGTTCAAACTCTAGCTGGAAATCGTTATGATCATCGAAAAATGGATGAAGTCAGAAATCTTAATGTTGAAGCTGGTTATCTTCCATGTGTTCATGGTTCAGCTCTTTTTGAAAGAGGTCTAACCCAAGCTTTAACTATTACTACTCTTGCTCCTCTTGCTGAAAAGCAATATTTAGAAGACTCAAATGGTGAAAGAACTAAAAGATATATTCATTATTATTCAGCTGCTCCTTTCTCAACTGGTCAAACCGGTCGAGTTGGTCGCCCAGGTCGTCGAGAAGTCGGTCACGGTGCTCTTGCTGAAAAAGCTCTAATCCCAGTCATTCCTAGTGAAGAAGAATTTCCATACACAATTGTGCTAACTTCTGAAGTTTTGTCACAAAATGGTTCTTCCTCAATGGCTTCAACTTGTGGTTCCACCATGTCACTTTCTGACGCTGGTGTTCCAATCAAAGCTAAAGTCGCTGGAATTTCTATTGGTTTGATTGCTGAAACTGATGATAAATATGTTCTATTAACTGACATTGCTGGAATTGAAGATCATTTTGGTGACATGGATTTCAAAATCACTGGAACTAAAGATGGAATCACAGCTATTCAACTAGACATCAAACGACAAGGTTTAACTCTTAAAATGGTCAATGACACTTTTGCTGCCAGCACTAAAGCTCGTTTGCAAATTCTTGAAAAAATGGAATCAGCTCTTGCTGCTCCAAGATCAGAACTTTCTCCTCTTGCTCCAAAAATCAAATTAGTCAGATTACCTGAAGACAAAATCGGTGAAGTCATTGGCAGTGGTGGTAAAACCATCAAAGCTTTAATGGAAAAATTCAATGTCCAAATCGACATTGATGATTTCGGTGCTGCTTCAATTTCTTCTCAAGATCAAAAAGCTATCGAAGCTGCTGCTTATGAAATTGAATGTATGATTAAAGATGTCCAAATTGGTGAAGAATATGATGGAATCGTAACCAGAGTTGAAAACTTCGGTGCTTTCGTCGAATTCCTTCCAGGTCGTGAAGCTCTTTTGCATGTTTCTGAACTTTCTGGTGGATTTCTTTCTGACCCATCTTCAATCATCAAAATCGGTGACAAACTAAAAGTCAAAGTTTCTGGATTTAATGATAATCATCAAATTAAATTAAGTTCTCCAGAATTCAAAGCTGCACATCCTGGAGCTCCACAAGATGAAAATTCCCGAGCTCAATTCGGTGGAAACAATCAAGGTGGCAATTTCCGAAATTTCGGCCCACCAAAATTTGGTGACCGAGACCGCAGAAGATAAGAAAGATAAATTATTTGAATTTTAAACCCCTCTGAAATAGAGGGGTTTTCTTTTACTATTATTGTGCTAATATTCTGTTAAATATTATTTTTTTAACAAAAAGGAAAATTTCTAATGAAAAATATTAAAAATTTAGTAATTAGTATTGGAATTTTAGTTTTATCAGTCGTTTTTTTCGCCAAACCAGCTGTTGCTGCCACCAGATTAAGTGGTATTAGTGTCCAATCAGCTTGTAATTATCAATATCCTGCTCAAGGTCTTAAAGCAGCTATATATTCTTGGAATGTTTTTGGTTGGAGATGTGCTAGATCCCCAATCACTGGAGATTACCAAATACCTCCTATAGCTAAAAGTGTAGATTTAAGTAGAGAGTGTCGAAGAATCTATGGTTCTGCTGCTTATGCTGGCTATACTAATTACAGCAGTCCTTATTCTTGGGGTTGTTATCGTTAATCAATAAAATTATTTGAATTTTAATCCCCCGCCACTGCGGGGGATTTTGATATCATAACTCATGAATAAAGTTTTAAAATGGATCGGTATTACTGGCAGCTGGCGACAAACTAGCCCAGAAATAGAAGAAAGAGTCAGAACTGAAGTTCAAAAAATAATTTCGTCTGGGAATGGAATAGTCACTGGCGGAGCCTTGAATGTTGATTATCAAGCTGCTGATGAAGTTTTGAAATCAAAATCTTTAAATCAATTAAAAATATTTCTCCCAACTAGCTTAGAAATTTTTACAGCTCACTATAAAAAAAGAGTTCAAGAGGGTCTTCTCACTGAAACACAGGTCAAAAATTTAATAACCCAACTTACTACAATTAAAGAATTAAATCCAAGCAGTTTAATAGAAAATAATATAAATACTGTTGTTAATCAAGATACCTACTATGAAAGAAATTCTGAAGTTGTCAACGCTTCTGATGAATTAATGGCTTTTCAGGTAAATAATAGTGAAGGTGTCCAAGACACCATCAACAAAGCCAAAGAAAAAGGAATCCCTGTCAAACTTTTTCCCTACGATCTCTAAAATGTTAGACTTTAACAGTGTTAGAAGTAAAAAAATATTTTATCGATTAAAAATAATTTATGTTTTGGTCAAAGACTCGTCATAACTATCAGTTTTTATTAATTCTCGGATTATTTATTATTACTCGTATTTCAAGTTTGGGAATTTTCCCACATTTTTATGATTCTCCTGAATATGTAAAACTAGCCCAATTACGACAACCATTGGAGGCAATCCGCCAATCTCATGAGTCACTCCATCCTTTATATATTTGGAGTATCCAATTGGCATATTATTTAAAACCTAATATTGTTGCCATAAGTAGTGTTTCTTTTATCTTTGGCCTAATAACTTTTTTTGGTTTAGCTTATTTCCTAAAAAATAATTTTGGAAAAATAATCACTAGAAAAGCTCTTTTGATTTTTACACTTTTTCCCGCCACTTTTTTATTACATACCCAAATTATGCATGAATCATTAGAACATGCTCTATTAATATGGGGGATAGTTGCATTAACTGAATTTTTTAAACGTCATCGTTTTTATCTTTTCTTTTCCAGTATTTTACTTTTTTCTTTAGCAATTTCCAATTATATTGGAATTATTTTTTGGTTTCCTTTGTGTTTTGCAGTTGTTTGGTGGATTCAAAAAAAATGGAACAAATCAGATTTAATTTTATTAGGAATAAATTTTATTTCATCCATAGTGATAGGTTATCTAGCCATAACAGCTTTAATGTTTTTTACTAATATTAAATTAGATAATCGATTTGGCTTTTTTACACAACAAATAATTCCATTATTAGATATTTTGACCCCTATAGGTTTTTTAAGAGGGCTAAGAAATATAATATATGTTCTCTTCTATGGGTACGGTGTTTTAGCACCTTTAGTTTTTTTGATAGCAATTATTAAAACAGTTTTTATCAAAAACTGGCGTAATACAATTATTTTATCGATTGGATTTATCTGTTTAATCGTCAGTAATTATTTTTGGCATGGAGGTATGTACGGTCGTTTAGCAGGGGTTGTCGCTTTATTTTTAGCTATTTTGATAGCTTTTATAAAAACAAAATGGATTTATATTTTAGTTTGTATTTCCACTGCTTTTAGTTTATTAGTAACTTTCATTGTTTATCATCAAGAACCAATTCCTATCAAACAATTAAATATAATAAAACAAGTAATTAACTCAGACAATGATTTCATTGTTATTTCTGATTACCAAAGACCTCAACTTGAAATTAATAATAAAATAGTGGTTGGATCTGCAACTTATCAACAAGCACAAACACAAATTAAACAAGCAATTGACTCTAACCAGCATGTATATATTACATCCCAAGCAATAACTTTCCCCTATGAACAATATGATGGTCAAACAAAACATATTTTGTCTAATGGTCCAATTCAAAAATCTCATCTTTATTCATTCTTATCAGCTTATTCACTTCATAAAGTAATAGAAGACTCCAATTATCCTTTACTAAATCTTTACGAGGTTAAAAAATAGTTTATACTTTATTTATGGCAAAAATAAAAAAATCAAAAAACCAACTATTTTTAATAATATTAGTAACTTTTATTGTTATAACGATTTCTATAATATCTCTTATTAAAGTAAGAAATAATAATAAAGAAATTGTTAATATTGATGCCCCAAAAACAGAGAGTTGTTTCACAAAAGATGAAAATGGAGTCTATTATAATTGTGGATCTTTTGACAATGGCAAAATAGAAGGTCTTGATCCTATTACCTTCAAAGAAGAAGCTAATTATGCATTAGATAAAAACAAAGTTTTTTGTTGCACAGTCGGTTGTGTCCAACTAGAAGGAGCCGATTCAAAAACTTTTAAAAGTATTGCTGATGCGTATGCAAAGGACAAAAATAATGTTTACCGAAATTGTGAAAAAATAAAAGTTGATTATCTAACTTTCAAAGCACTAAACATTAATTACTATATGGACAAAAATGGAGTATATTGTTCTGGTCTCAAAATAAAAAATGCTGATATAAACACTTTCAAAGTTATAGATGAAAGTAATGCAATTGATAAGAATAATAAATATCTTGATGGGCAAATTGTGAAATAAAATATTTAAAATGAAATTAATCTCCAAATAGCTTATACTTTTAATATGGAAAGCACTATTTTAAGTAAAGACGAGGCGATTGCTAAACTTTTGGCCAAGATTGAATCTGTAAAAATCCCAGATGCTCTTAAAGAAAAAGTTCAAGAGATGTTTTCTCAACTAAGCATTAATTCTCATTCAGAACAAACCTTTTGGCAAAACTATCAAATTGCCACTGCTTATATTGATTGGATTATCAAAATTCCTTGGTTCACCCAAACTCAAGATATTCTAGACATTAACCATGCTAGTGAAAAACTTAACGAAAACCATTACGGCCTAGACAGTGTTAAAGAAAGACTTTTGGAATATGTTTCAGTTTTAGCTTTGCAAAAAAGCCGCAATCCAGATAACCCGATGAAAGCTCCAGTTCTACTTTTCGTCGGTCTAGTCGGAACCGGAAAAACCACCATGGCCAAATCTATTGCCGAAGTCATGGGTAGGGAACTAATCAGAATTCCTTTCGGAGGACTAGGTGACCCACTCTATCTTCGCGGCCGTTCCCGAGTCTATCCTGAAGCTGAACCAGGTCAAATAATCAAAGGTTTAGTCAACTGTAAAAGCAAAAACCCCGTCATTCTTTTGGATGAAATCGACCGAGTTGCTGATGATGCCTTAAACACCATCATGGGTGTTTTAGTCGAACTTCTCGACCCAGAACAAAACAACAAATTCACCGATCATTACATAGATTATCCAGTCGATCTTTCTGGGGCTCTTTTCTGTGCCACTTGCAACAACACTGCCAGAATTGCCACTGCTGTCATGGATCGTCTCGAAGTAATTCAAATGCCATCCTACACTGATGAAGAAAAAATGGTCATTGGTCGTGATTACATTTTTCCAAAAGCCATCAAAGAAGCTGGATTAAACAAAGACGAGCTTCAAATAGCTCCCAATGTTTGGGCCCAAGTAGTTCGCCCTCTTGGTTTTGACGCCGGGGTCAGAACTCTTCAAAGAAACATTGAAGGTCTTTGTCGTAAATCAGCTAAACTAATTCTTGAGGGAAAGATGAAGCAAATTGTTGTTGATGATTCAAACATTAAAGAATTTTTGCCACAGTGGTAATTTGCTTTAAAGCCTCAATTCTGTTAGACTACTAGATAAATCGTTAGGCAAAGCAGATCTCTTGATTACTGAGCCTAAGCACTTCAAAGACTTAAATTGACTGTATCAATATTGGTAAATTGTTGGGTAAAATAAAATAAGATTATTAAAAATTCTCTGAACGACTATTTTAAATTTTGCGGTTTTTTTCACTGTTCAGAAC
Organism: Candidatus Shapirobacteria bacterium; assembly: GCA_037142555.1. Taxonomy (GTDB): domain Bacteria; phylum Patescibacteriota; class Microgenomatia; order UBA12405; family UBA12405; genus WARW01. The sequence continues at coordinate 85,585 of JBAXAJ010000001.1, forward strand.
AAGTTATAAAAAATATGATAATAAAAAATCAAAAAGATAATAAAGCCAGGCTCCCATTCAAGCCTCAAAATTTTAATATGAATGCTCCAGCTCAAGAATTCAGAAATGGTAAAGACTCAGTCAGAATCAGTTCCCTTGGCGGTTTTGGTGATGTCACTCAAAACATGTTCGTCTACGAATTCATTCCAAACGGCGATGCTGCTAAAAGCCAAATAATAATTGTTGACTGCGGTGTTGGTTTCCCTGAAGAAGACGCTTTCGGTGTTGATCTTCAAATTCCAGACACTCATTATCTACAAGATAAAAAAGACCGAATTTTAGGGATATTCATCACTCATGGTCATGAAGACCATATTGGTGCTATTCGTTTTGTGTTGCCAATTTTAGGCAATAACATTCCAATTTATGCTCCAAAATTAGCTGCTGCTTTCATTGAAGCCAGACTAGCTGAAAGCAACATTCATTCTAATCTCTATATCTATGAAAATGGTGATCAACCAATCACCAAAGGCCCTTTTAGTGTTGACCCGGTCAGAGTCACTCACTCAATTCCAGACACCTACCATTTTGCTATCAGCACTCCAATGGGTGTTTTCTATCATGGTTCCGATTTCAAATTTGATGTTTTCCCTCTAGATGGAAAACCAGTTGATTATCCACATATCGCCAGAGTTGGTGAAAAAAATGTTATTGCTCTAATGTCTGACAGTTTAGGTTCCGATCATGAAGGTTTTTCGCCTTCAGAAGGATCTATCGCTGAAAATTTCAAACATGAAATTGTCACTGCTAAAGGTCGAGTTTTTGTCACTTCAATTTCTTCAAACATTGTTCGTTGGACTCAAGCCATTGAATATGGAAAGAGTGTTGGTCGAAAAATAGTTATTGTTGGTTTCTCAGTTGACAGAGCTATAAACATCGCTAAAGACTTAGGTTATTTAACTCTTAATGACATTGATATTATTCCAATCGAACGAGTTAAAAACTTTAACGATAATAAATTAATGTTCCTAGTTGCTGGTTTCGCTGGTCAACCTGATTCAGCTCTAAGCAAAATGGTCATGGGTAAACACCGAGTCAAAATTAAATCTGGTGATAAGGTCATTTTCTCTTCTCCAGATTACATTCCAGGAACTACTTCCAACATTTTTACAATGATCGACGTCCTTTCTAAAATGGGTGCCGAAGTTGTCTATGGTGAAAAAGAAGAATTGCACGTTTCTGGTCACGGTTATCAAAAAGAACACGCTCTCTTGATTGAACTTTTAAGACCAAAATATTTATTACCAATTGGTGGTAACTATCGTCACTTAAAAAGTTATGGCATGATGGCTAAAACTCTAGGTTACACTGATGATCAAATCATTTTGCCAGACTATGATGCGTCAGTCACTTTTAACAGCAATGGTTCTTGGGACACCAACTATCACATCACTTTGAAAAAAGTTTTAATTGATGGACTTGGAGTAGGTGATGTTGGCACAACTGTCTTGCGAGATCGAAAATTATTAGCTGAAGATGGAATGTTCTCAGTAGTTTTATTAATCGAAAAAGCCACTGGAACTCTGGTCAAAGAACCAGTCATTCTAAGCCGAGGTTTTGTCTTTATGAAAGAAAACACCGAATTAATGAACTATTTGAAACAAGAAGTAATCAATAAATTTCAACAATCAACCAGTGTTCCAGCTAACATGGATTTCATTCGAGAAGAAATTCAAGCTCACATTGAAAATATTGTAAATCAAAAAACCGGCCGCCAACCAATGGTCTTACCTCTTGTGATCGAAGTCTAAAATCAGCTATTTTTAAGTATATCGTTGACATTAATATAGCTAGAGTTTATCTTTAAATAACATTTAATATTTTATTTAATAAAAATGAAAAAATTAGGAATAGCAAAATTTTTAGTAATGGCTCTAGTTCTAGGTGGTGGATTAATTTATGGAACTCAATTAGTTCAAAAGAACACAGAGAATAGAAGTAAAGCAACCGCATCTAAAGCCACTTGTACTATGAAAATGAATTTTGAAGGAACTGTGACAAGAGTAGTAGGGCAAGGGAGATACTCTTGTGGTGGTGGTGTAACAAAATCAGAAAATCAAACTTATTTAATAGACAATTTATATCAATGTGGACCGGGTGGTGTTTGGGTTTATTCTAAGAGTTGTGGAATTGGTACAAAATGTATTAATGTCAACACTGAACCTAAAACAGCTGGTTGTGGTGGGGATACGGGTTGTACTAATAAAGGTGGGACATGTACTGGTGGAAACAGTCAAAAAAATGGGGAATCTTGTTCTGTTGGTGGAAATGGTATCCCTGGGAAGATTGAAACCGGTTTATGTTTAAGTGATGCTAGTTTTAGAAATACTTGTTGTGTACCGAAAGATACCACTGGACCTATTGATTCTTGTGATAGTACTAGCACTGATGCTAATAAAGTTGGGAATATTAAAAAGGAAGTGAAGGGATATGCTTGTGGGCTTAATGGTACAAACATATATAGATGTATGGATATTTCAGGTAAGGCAAAATGGATAAAGACAACTTTTGTTTGTAAATCAGACGAAAAATGTGTTAATGCAGTTTGTGTAAAAAACAAAGTAGACACAAGTGGTGATGCTTCTTGTAAAGCTGTAGGCGGAACTTGTAATCAACCATTAAGTAAAAACAATAATGATGACTGCACTACCAATGGTAAAAAAGGTTATGTTGTAGTTGGTCTATGTAATCAAGAATTTAATGACAAAAGATGCTGTAAACCAGGTCTTCCAAAAGAATCATCTTCAGCTGATTATAAATGTACCCAAAAAAAAGGAACTTGTATAAATGTTTCTAGTAGTGCCAAAGAAGGGTCTAGTTGTAAAGTTGGGACTAAAACCGGTAAACTACAATTTAATTTATGTAGTGGTGGGACCAATAGAAGATGTTGTGTTCTCTAAATTAAAATAGATAAATTTTAAAACCCCGCTTCGGCGGGGTTTTTTTTATAGCCTTTATTATTTGCCCGATTGAAGATTTGTTTTGATATTTTCTATTTCTTTTTTACAAGTGCAATAACTTCCTCTAGCTTCATCTATTATTTCGTCAATTTTTTGACGTGCTTCAGGTAAGTTAGCCGCAACAATTTCTTCTGCTTGTTTTTTAAGACAACAGACACCATCTAAATTACACCTAAGACATAGCTCTTTTCCAATCATAGGGGATTATATACTAAAAATTAAAATAATTCTTTTCCAGGGTAAATTGGGTCAATTTCATTTATTTTATGACAAAGTTTTTCTCTAGCAACAATTCTTTCTTCAGCAATTTTTTTATGTGCATCAACAGCATTGTTAAAAAGTATTTCTTTATCATCACTTTTTTCTACTTTAGAAACAATTTCATCTACTTTTTCTTTGAAACAATAATCACCTTGAACAACACAATTAGGACAATTTCTTTCTGGCATAATAAATTATTTTATCACTATTATCTACATCTTAGGCTATAATAAAGCCATGAGTAAAAAATTTATTAAAACTAAATCTGAGGATTTATCTCAGTGGTATAACGATCTAGTAGTTAAATCTGAATTAGCTGATTATGCTCCAGTCAAAGGTTGCATGATAATTCGTCCTTATGGTTATGCAATTTGGGAAGGAATTCAAAGTTACATGGATAAATTCATTAAAGAAAAAGGTGTTCAAAATGCTTATTTTCCTATTTTTATTCCTGAATCTTTTTTAAAGAAAGAAAAAGAACATGTTAAAGGTTTTGCTCCAGAATTAGCAGTCGTCACCATCGGTGGTGGTCAAGAATTAACTGAAAAACTAGTCATTCGCCCTACTTCTGAAACAATTATGTACGAAATGTACAAAAAATGGACTCAATCTTGGCGAGATTTGCCAGTTTTAATGAATCAATGGTGTAATGTAGTTCGTTGGGAAAAAAGAACTTATCTCTTTTTAAGAACTTCTGAATTTTTATGGCAAGAAGGGCATTGTGCTCACATTGATGATCAAGAAAACCAAGAAATGGTTTCTTGGGCTCTAGATTTATACAAAAAAACTTACAACGATTTATTGGCTATCTATGGCATCACTGGTGTTAAAAGTGAATCCGAAAAATTTGCTGGTGCCAGCAAAACCTACACTATCGAAACTTTAATGCCAAATGGTAAAGCTTTGCAATCTGCCACTTCTCACAATCTTGGTCAAAAATTTTCTAAGTCTTTTGAATGGTCAGTTCAAGACAAAAATGGTGACAAACTTTATCCATATCAAAACAGTTGGGGACTTTCCACTCGAAGCATCGGAGCTCTAATTATGGTTCACGGTGATGATAATGGTCTAGTTTTCCCACCTCAAATTGCTCCTACTCAAATAGTAATAGTTCCAATTCCTAATCATTCAAAAGCCGTTAAATTATCTAACACTCTTTTTGACAATTTAAAAACAAATTATCGTTGTCAAATTGATGAAGTCGAAGGTGAAAGTGCTGGTTTCAAATTTAATAAATGGGAAATGAAAGGCGTCCCAGTTCGCATCGAAATTGGTGATAAAGAAGCCGAAATAGATTCAGTTGTCATAGTTCGACGCGATACTCTAGAAAAACAAACTGTAAAAATCACTGATTTGAATAAAACAATTGATCAACTTTTAATTGATATTCAATCTAATCTTCTAGAAAAGCACAAAAAGTTTACTCAAGACAACACTTTTTCTGTTGACTCTTATGATGAATTCAAAAAGATAATGTCAACCACTCGTGGTTTTGTTTTATCTCATTGGTGTGAATCAGCGGAATGTGAAGCTAAAATTAAAGAGGAAACTAAAGCCGCCACCCGTTGTCTGCCTACTAATCAAAAAGAAGAGGATGGAGTTTGCATCTATTGTGGCAAAAAATCAACTCATCGTTGGTTATTTGCACAATCTTACTAAAAAGGTATACTAATTTATGGCTAAACGAGGACGTAAAAAAAAGGGAGCTCTGCCAAAACTCAGACTCAAACCAGAAACAATTCAAACAGTACTTTTCATTTTCTTTTTGATTCTAGCTATCTTGTCAGTTGTTTCTTTTCTTCAAATAGGTCCAATCCCAATTGCTTTCAACAATATCCTAACTGATTTCTTTGGTTTTGCTTCAATTTTTGTTCCTTTTTTATTGCTTTTAATCTCATTTTTGTTTGCCAAGATTAAATCTCCATTAAAAGAAGTAAACGTCTTTTTAGGTTTCACTATTATGTTTATTTCCATAATTAGCACTTTCAAAGCTGGCCTAGTCGGTCAATTCTTTTGGGATCAATTATTATCATTATTTGGTTCAGTTCCAAGCTTTTTAATCTTCTTTTTCACTGGAATAGTTGGTTTTGTAATTCTTTTTGACACTTCAATTGCTCAAATATTTAAAGTCATCAAAAACGCCGTTATTGCTATCAAAAAATACACTGTTGGCAGTGCTAACAAAATTAAAGACAAGAAAAAAGAAAACAAAGACGATCTCTACCATTTTGAATTTGGTCAAAAAGATAATCTCAAAGATAAAGAAGATCCATCCGTAGTTAATATTCCACCAATCCTTAAAGCAGCTGAACTTGGTGATCAAATGTCACCAATCAAAGCTTTAAGCTCTTCCGGAAATCAAATGTGGGAATATCCACCAATATCTATCTTTGATGGCACTCCTGGCCCTAAGGCTGATCGTGGTGATGTCAGAAAGAATGCTCAAATTATTGAACAAACTCTTGATTCATTCGGAATCACTGCTCGAGTCACTGAAGTTAACAACAGTCCAGCTGTCACTCAATATGCTCTTGAAGTTGCCCTCGGTACTAAACTAGCCAAAATTTTAAGTTTAAGTAATGATTTAGCTATGGCTTTAGCTGCTCCAGGCGGAATGATTCGTGTCGAAGCTCCAATTCCTGGTCGATCTCTAGTCGGGATTGAAGTTCCAAATCACTCACTTGAAGTTGTTCCAATCAGAAGAATTCTCGAATCTGATGCTATGAAAAATGCTAAAAATAAAGTTACAGTACCACTCGGTCTAGATGTCGCTGGAAACCCTAAAGTTGCCGACATTGCTAAAATGCCACACGTTTTAATCGCTGGTCAAACTGGATCTGGAAAATCAGTCTGCATAAATTCTTGGATTGCTAACATTCTTTTCCGAGCTTCGCCAGATGAAGTCAGAATGATCATGGTCGATCCAAAAAGAGTTGAATTAACTCCTTTTAATGGTATCCCTCATCTTTTAACTCCAGTCATAGTTGACCCAGAAAAAGTCATTTCGGCTCTAAAATGGTCAGTTCAAGAAATGGAAAGACGCTATAAAACTTTCACAGAAGTCGGAGTCAAAAACATAGAAGATTATAATAACCATGCTGGTTTCCAAACTCTGCCTTATATTCTAATTTTCATTGATGAATTAGCTGAAATCATGTTATTTTCTCCAAACGAAGTTGAAGAAAATGTTTGTCGTATTGCTCAAATGGCTCGAGCAACTGGAATTCATTTAATTCTAGCTACCCAAAGACCTTCAGTTAACGTCATAACCGGTCTGATTAAAGCCAACATTCCAACCCGTCTATCATTTGCTGTTGCTTCAGTCACTGATTCCAGAGTTATTCTCGACACTCCAGGAGCTGAAAAGCTTCTAGGAAGGGGAGACATGCTTTATATCCCACCAGATTTAGCTAAACCAGTCAGAATTCAAGGTTGTTTCGTTTCTGAAAAAGAATTAACTAATTTAGTTAATTATCTTAAAACTCAAAAGAACACTGATTATGATGATCAAATCGTTAACCAACCTACCTCTCGTCCAAACGGTAAAGGACCTTCTATCCCAGGAAATGTTGAAGATAAAGATGAAATGTTTGATATGGCAGTCAATCTAGTTAGAGAAACAGGCAAGGCTTCAGCTTCAATGATGCAAAGACATTTAAAACTAGGTTATGCTCGTGCTGCTAGAGTTCTTGATCAACTAGAACAAGCCGGAATCGTTGGCCCATCAAAAGGAGCCAAAGCTAGAGAAATTTTAATTCCTCATAACACCAGCGATGACGGAACTGAATAATCAATCATCTATGTTTCGCACTTCGTCTTTAATTAAAAACACTCGTCTTGATAAGGAACTAGAGTTAATTGAGGTCTCAAAAAAACTCAAAATTCCAGTTAAATATCTAGAAGCTTTGGAAAATGAAGATATTCCAAATTTTCCTCAAGAACCATATTGTTCACTAATCATCAAAGATTATGCCGATTTCTTAGGTTTAAATGGTCAAGAAATTTTAAGTCTTTTTCGTCGTGATTTTGAACAAAAAAGAAAAACAAGATCTGGCAAAAAAAGTTTTCTTTCTTTCACCCCTCAATTCACTTTTGTAATTTCCATAATCATCACAGTCATTTTATTTTCTAGTTATCTAATTTCTGAATATATTAAATTCAACCGAGCTCCAAGATTAAAAATAGCCTGGCCAACCGAATCTTTAGTTATGAATAGTTCAATTGAAATAAATGGGAATACCGACCCAGAATCAACTGTAAAAATTAATCAAGATTTAATCATCGTCGATGCTAAAGGGAATTTTTCTAGAAAAATGAACTTAGTGAATGGTGATAACAAAGTTTCGATTGAATCAAAGTCTTCAAATGGAAAGACTACTCTCGAGGAAAAGATAATTAAAAGCAACCAATAAATAAAAAAATAGTCTATACTTATTTATATGGATATAACACAAATAGTAATAATCTCTAGCTTAATAGCCGTCACCGGAGTCATTGTTGGCTGCGGAATTTGGCTAATTTTAATCTTAAAAGAGTTTAAAACTACCATAATTAAAACCAATGGAATTCTAGACGACACCAAGCTCATCACTGCTTCAGTGGCTGAACCTGTCTCTTCAATTGCCGAATTTATTTCTGGTTTTAAAAATGGAGTTTCTCTCTTCAACGGTTTGTTCAAAAAGAAAAAATGAAAAAATGTGAGCACAAACATTGTTGTCATGAAGACCAAAGTGGGTCAAACAGCTCAAGTTTTGTCTTTGGCATAGTCATTGGTGCTGTAATTGGCGCCATAATTGCAATTTTAATCTACAAAAATAACAAAGGTCATGTTTTTGACCAATTAAAAGAAAGATTAGAAGAATATTTTCACTCTTTCATGGGCACTAAAAAAGCACAAAGCAAAGCAAAATCAGAAGCATCAATCAAAGTAATCAAAACAATCCCATCAAAACCAAAAAAACCCGCCCCTAAAATGTTTGTCAAACCTAAAAAATAGCTGGTATAATTCTTCCTATGAGAGCTTCAGAATTAAAAGAAAAGTATATTAAGTTTTTTGAATCAAAAAATCATAAAGAAATTCCTTCAGCCAGTTTAATCCCAGAAAACGATCCAACCACTCTTTTCATATCTGCTGGAATGCATCCACTTGTTCCTTATCTAATGGGTCAATTCCACCCGCTCGGTAAAAGACTAGTCGACATTCAAAAATGTGTCAGAACAGGGGACATTGATGAAGTTGGCGACCAAACTCATCACACTTTTTTTGAAATGTTAGGCAATTGGTCACTAGGTGACTATCAAAAAAAAGAAGCTATCGAATGGAGTTTTGACTTTTTAACTAAAGAATTAAAACTAGACATAAATCGACTTTCAGTCACTTGTTTCATTGGTGATGAAAATTCACCAAAAGATGAAGTAAGTGCTGACATTTGGAAATCACTAGGTGTAAAAAACATCAAATTCCTCCCTAAAAAAGATAATTGGTGGGAAGCTGGAAATGTTGGTCCTTGTGGCCCAGACACTGAAATGTTTGTTGATGGTGTTGAAATTTGGAACGATGTTTTTATGCAATATAAAAAAGACAGCAATGGTTCATACTCAAAAAGTTCTCAATTTAATGTTGACACTGGCATGGGAGTTGAAAGAACAGTTGCTCTTCTTTCCGGATTTTCTGACAACTATCAAAGTGACATTTGGCAACCAATCATCAAAAAAATCGGAGAACTTTGCAAGATGGAATATGGACCAGAATCAGATGATTTTTATATACAAGATGGCAAACAATGTTGGGTAGATGTCCGTAAATCGATAAGAATTATTGCTGACCACATTCGTAGTGCAGTTTTTATCATTGCCGATGGGGTCGAAACCTCAAATAAAGAAGCTGGTTATGTTCTTCGCCGTCTGATCAGAAGATCAATCCGTCAAGGTAAAATTATTGGAATAGAGCAAAACTTTTGTTCTATTATTGCCCAAGCTGTTTTGGATAATCAACAAAATTATGCTGGAATCTATCCTGAATTAAACCAAAATAAAGATAAAATCTTATTGATTCTAGATGCTGAAGAAAATAAATTTCGAAAAACTTTAAATAATGGTCTAAAAGAAATTCAAAAATTAATCGAAAAAAATAAAACAGTAACTGGCAAAGAAGCTTTCACTCTTTATGAAAGTTTTGGTTTTCCAGTTGAAATGATTGAAGAAGAACTCCAAAAAAACAATTTAAATTTAAATAAAGAAGAATTTAATAAAGCTAAAGAAGAACACCAAAAACTTTCTCAAACTCTTTCCGCTGGTAAGTTTAAATCAGGTCTAGGTGATGATTCAGAAATAATTACCAAATATCACACCGCCACCCATCTTCTTCACACCGCTCTTCGCCAAATTTTAGGCGATCATGTTCAACAATCAGGTTCCAACATTACAGCTGAGCGTCTTCGTTTTGATTTTTCTCACTCTGAAAAACTAACTGAAGATCAAATTAAAGAAGTCGGAAAAATTGTTAATGAAAAAATCAAAGCTTCACTTCCAGTCATAATGGAAACTATGCCTTTTGTCGAAGCTCAAAAACAAAATGCAATCGCTTTTTTTGGCAATAAATATCCAGAAATTGTTACTGTCTTTACTATCGGTGACTTTTCCAAAGAAGTCTGCACTGGTCCTCATGTAGACAATACTTCTAAACTTGGTAGCTTTGAAATTTTTAAAGAAGAATCAGCCGGGTCTGGGAAACGCCGAATTTATGCTATTCTTAAGTAATGGAAGCAAGCAGTTTTTGGTTAATTTCAATTGAAGAATCATACGTAAGTGTTTCTTTAGTAAATTCGGCTAACGGCCGCTCTGTTGTCTTGTCAGTTGGTCCCCAAAAAGATTGGCTAACTGGAAAAGAAGATTCACTGGCTGTTGCAATTGACGAATCTCTTTCTGAAGCCGCCACTAGTGCCAACATCCCCGAAGAATCTGAACCAGTGCATGCTGCTTTTGTCTTACCTTCATTTTGGATTGGTTCAGATGGAAAAATAACTCCCGAAAAATTAAGTTTAATTAAAGATTTATGTAAAGATTTAACTCTTAAACCAATTGGTTTCATTGCCGATGATGAAGCAATTGTTGAACATTCAAACAAAGCCGACACTTTCCCAGCTAGTTTCATTCTTCTCCATCTAGGAAAAAATAATTTTACTCTCTCTCTAGTTTATCTTGGCCAAATAAAAGAAAGAATTAGAAAATCATTTTCTGGTGATTTTAAAGCTGAATATGTTGAAGCGGCTTTAATAGAATTAAAATCAGAATCAACTCTGCCACCTCAAATAATTGTTTTTGGACAAGCCAGCCATGAAAATTTTAATGCTTTAAAAGATTTTGCTTGGGTAGGCAAGAAAAACATTGAAACATTTTTACATTTTCCAGAAGTAAAACTTCACTCTCCAAAAGAAATAATTAATATTTTTGTAAAAACCATAACTTCTCAAATGAATCCCCAACTAATTGAAGAAAGTCCTCAAAAAGTTGATGAAATTGAAGAGGCTGAAGTTGTGGCCGAAGAAGAAATAAAGCCAGAAATTGAAGAAAAAGAAAGCAATCTAGAAGAAGTTGAAGCAACTGATCTAGGTTTTTTTGAAGCAGCTCCACCAAGCCTTCCAGTTATTGAATCAATTGATGAAATCACTGAACAACAAGTTCCACCTACTATTAATGATATTGAAGAAACAAAAGTTAATTTTGAAATTCCTAAAATTAAGTTTTCTTTTGGATTTTTAAAAAATATTCATCTCCCTAAATTTAATAAATTTGGGACCATAGCTTTGGCTCTATCTCCACTTCTAATTATTGTTCCAGTTCTTTTCTCAAAAGCCAAAGTCACCATTTTTGTCACTCCATACACTTTCAATAAACAAATAAATGTCAAACTTGATTCCACCACCACTTCAATTGACATCGATAAATCAATAATCCCAGTGACTAAACAAACTTTTGAAATTCCTGCCAGTGAAACAGTAAAAACTACTGGTCAAAAAACAATTGGTGAAAAAGCTAAGGGAAACATCATAATTTTCAATCTTCTCGAAAAAACTCAAACTCTGCCACAGGGAACTATTTTGATTGATTCTACTGGCAAAAACTTTGAATTAAGTGCTCCTATTTCAGTCACTCCAGGAGCTTTTGATATAAATGAAGGAATTTTAAAATCAGGTCAAACCAAAGCTTCTGCCGCCGCTGTCGAAGTTGGTCCTGATTACAACATCACTAAAGATAATAAATTAAAATTTAAAGATTTCCCAGAATCTTCTCTAATTGCCAAAACTGATGGTGATTTCAGTGGTGGAACTAAAGATCAAATAAGTGCGGTTAGCGATCAAGATAAAAAAGATTTAGAGAAAAAAATAGACCAAAAAATAACTGATTTAGCTAACCAAAAAATTAAAGATGAAGTTTCAAAACTTTCAGGAGTTGTCCAAGGGACTCTTCAAAGCAAAAAAAGTAAAATTGATTATAATCGTGAGATAGGGGAAGAAGCTAACGAATTGACCGCTAATGTCCAAGCCACAGTCACTGTTTTACTTCTAGACCCAAAAGTTAAAGAAGAAGTTATCAATAAATTTTTGTCTAAAGAAGCTGATTTTGATAAAGTTGAAATCAATCAAAATAATTTTACTTTTAACCTTAAAGTAGATAAGATAGACAATGATGTTGCTCAGGGTCTTTTAACTATAAATGGCAAGGCTCTCCCAAAAACTGACATGGCTAAACTTAAAAAAACTCTATCTGGAAGATCAACCGCTAAAGCGGGGGCTTTAATTAGAAAAAATATTCCTCGAGCTTATAATTTCAATATTAAAACTAATTTCCAATTAATAAAATTCATTAATCCTCTTCCTTTCAGTCCTCAAAACATTACTATTGATTTTCAATCTGAATCCCTGTGAGCTATATTTATCTAAAAAAATCAGCACCAAAGCGTTTTAAGCTTGATAAACTTAAAAAAAAGAGTGTTGCTATTGGTCTATTTTCACTTGGGATGCTTGCCTTTTTTTCAGCCATATTCCCTATTGTTAAATATCAAGTTGAATACTCTCTAAAATTTCAACAAATCATAAACCCACTATCAACTAAAAATTATAATAACACTGGCAATATTCTTGGGGAAATGACTACTGATTATACTCAAATTTCTAATTGGTTCATCGACAGTCCAGCTGCTCAAGCTCGAGGCTCAGTTTTTTCAAATAATAATCCAGACACAACCTATCTTATTTCAATCCCAAGTTTAAAAATCAAAGATGCAGTTGTTGATGTTGGAAGCATGGATTTAAAAAAGAGTTTAATTCAATACCCAAAAACTGCTCTCCCGGGTCAACTTGGCAACACCGTTATTTTTGGCCATTCAGTTTTACCTCAGTTTTTCAATCCAAAATCATATCTAACTATCTTTTCAACTCTCCACAAACTTAAAATAGGGGATGAAATCCAAATCAGTTTTAATGGTTCTGATTATGTCTATAAAGTTCAAGAAATGTTCGAAGTTCAACCAACTGAAATGTCGGTTCTAGACCAACGTTTCGATGGTAAATATCTAAGTTTAATCACCTGTAGTCCTCCAGGAACTCTTCTCCGTCGTTTAGTCATTAAAGCCAGCTTATGAACTTTTTAGCCATCGATTATGGAACCAAAAGAATTGGTCTAGCTGTTTCGGTTCTAGACATAATTTTTCCAATTCCACCTCTCCAAAATACTGAAAATATCTTCAAGGAAATTCAAAAAGTCGTTAAAGAACACCAAATAGATGGAGTTTATGTTGGTGTTTCTGAAGGTGAAATGGCCATAGCCTCAAAAAACTTTGCTGACAAACTTTCTGATGTGCTAGAATTAAAGGTAGAGACTATCGAAGAAGCTGTTTCGACAATCGAAGCCGACGAAATTTATATTAAAAATAAGAAAAAGAAAAAAGATTATAAAAAATTGATCGACTCAGTTGCCGCAGCTGTAATTTTAAGAAGAGCGATAGGCTAGTTATTATTTATAAAAAAAATATGTTCAAAAATTTAATATCTCCTATTCAAGCGTGGTTACTCTCTCAAGGACGCTGTGTTGGTTGCAATACTTCACTTTTTAAAGGTGCCAAAAAAGAAGTTCGAGGCAACACCACTGTCACTTGTAAATGTGGCCGAATTTTTATCTATGATTCAAGCAAAAAAACTTTTAGAAGAGCTCTTTTCAATGAAGTTTAGAGTAATCCTCTTTCTATTAATAGCTATATTTTTAGCAACTTTTTCCTATTTCCTTTATAGTGCCAGACCTTTTTCAAACGATAAAAGTGTCAAAGTTTTTGAAGTAGTTAAAGGACAAGGAATTAAATCAATTAGCCAACACCTAGTTGAAAGTAATCTAATCAGAAATCAATATTCTTTCATAATTTATTCCTACACTATGGGTTTAAATAAAAAGTTCAAAGTTGGTAACTACAAACTATCAGCTTCAATGAGCACTAAAGAAATTGCCACTCAACTTTCAAAAGAGGGGATTAATGACTATTGGCTAAAGATTATAGATGGTTCTCGAGTTGAACAAATAACAGCTCTTCCATTAGTTCAAACTAAAAATCTTGAAGGTTATCTCTATCCAGACAGCTATTTAATTCCAAAATATTTCACTGTCGATCAAATTCTCGAAGTAATTAAGAAAAACTTTGATAAAAAATTTGCTCAAGCTAAAGAAAATCAAACAAACAAAATGACTGATAATCAAATAGTCATTTTAGCTTCAATTTTAGAGCGTGAAGGTAAAAGTCTAGAATCTAAACAAATAATTGCTGGGATTCTTTTGAACAGAATGGAGATTGGCATGCCACTTCAATTGTGCGCCAGTGTTCAATATGCTCGTGATTCCAAAAATTCACCAAAAGAATATTGGACTCCTCTAATTTCAACTCAAATTGACACCACAATTTCTCCATTCAATACCTATCAAAATAAAGGTTTGCCACCAAAACCAATTTCTAATCCTGGTTATAATTCTCTTTACGCTGCTTTTCATCCAACCGATTCAGACTATCTTTTCTACATCACTGGAAACGACGGCAAATTCTATTATGCCAAAACCATCACTGAGCATAACAAAAACATTGCCAACTATTTAAAATAAAAAGTCTTTATCCGTTGATCAAATCATTTAAAACATTCCATCGTCTCTTCTTTTCAGCTTGAGGAATTTCATCTTGATAAATTTTAGCGCTAACGGTTCCTTTTCGAGGTGAATATTTGTTTAAATAACCAATTTCAAAATTAGCTTTTTTGCAAAGTTCAACTGTATTTTCAAATGCTTTTTCATCTTCTCCAGGGAAGCCAATGATAATGTCAGTACTAAACTTAACGTCTGGAACTTTTGATCTAATTTTTTCAACTAAATCTAAATATTCTTTAGAAGTGTAACCTCGGTTCATTTTTTTAAGAATTTCATCGTCACCAGCTTGAACTGGCAAATGTAATAACCTATCAATGTTAGGATATTTAGCTATCACATCAATTAATTCATCTGAAAAATCCCAAGGATTACTGCTGACAAAAGAGATCTTATCTAAATCTTTTTTAGCCACTTCTTCCAATAAAATATGAAAAGAACTGTGAAATCTCTTTTTACCCATATGAACAAGAAAGTCTCCCTTGTCAAAGGGAGATTTAGAGGGATTGAGATACGAATTAACATTTTGTCCAATTAACATCACTTCTTTAAACCCATTTTTAATGACTTCATTAACTTCCTTAATAATATCTTCCATTTTTCTTGAAACTTCTGGACCTCGAGCAAAGGGGACTATACAATAGCTACAAAAATTACTACAGCCAAAACTAATTGGAATTAAAGCTATCTTTTTCTTATCTCTGATCGGATCAATATCATAGCTAATCTTTTCAATTTCTAAAAATTCGGAAACTGTTGGGAAATCTCTTTTCAATTGAGCCATTTTCTTACCAGTTTTATCTTTGTTAGCCAACCCAGCCAAACAACCAGTGACTATAATTTTGGTTTGGCCATCCGTAGCTTTAGCGAAGGAGGCTTTTTTCTTATTTAATTGATCAATATTATTAATAAGTCCATAAACTCTGTTCTCTGCCGATTCACGAACTATACAAGTATTAATAATGACTAAATCAGCCTCTTTCCAGTTATCAATTTCTTCATACCCCTTCTCCCAGTAAAAAGCTTTAATTCTTTCCGAGTCAGCTGTGTTTTGGATACAACCAAAAGTTTTAATATAAAATTTATCTGTTTTTTGCATGGACCATTATACCAGCCACAACCGATCCAGATCCTAGAATAATCAAAAGCATTGTCATTAAATTGCCTCCAGTTGCTGGGAGGGTAGTTTCATTAGTTATTTCTTCACCCAAAACTTTTTGAGTAAAATTAGCCGAACCTAAGGTTAAAGTAAATTTTATTGTACTACCATCATTTTCTAAAACAATTTCATGATCACCATTTTCTAAAGTCGATTCATGTTTATAAGTCCAAAGACCTTCACTATCAGCCACTGCTGAACTAGCAACGCCATCAACACTCACAGAAACAGTGCTGCCAGCCGCAGCTTCTCCAACCAAATTTGGTTGTCGACCAACATACCACCAATGAGAACTTTGTTTACCGCTCACATCTAAAGCTCCGATAGAATTCAAATTGAAGCCAGAAGCAAAAGCACTTTTAGTTAAAACTATAAATAACGCAAAAAAACATATTAAAGGCAGTATTTTTTTAATCATATTTATACAAAAATATTAACTACTTTATTGACGGTTGTCAAATAAAATGAGACATTTATTTATGGATAATAAAAACCCTAGTCAAGACTACAAAGATCTTCTAGATCAATATGCCAAAGATTTAAAGGCCGATCAAACCCAAGAAACTCCAGAAACACAACCAGAAACTCCACCAGAACCATTAAAAATAGAAGCTGAAGAAGCACCTCTAGCCCTCGAACCTGCACCAAAACCAGAAATGGAGATTACACCTGAACCGGAAATAGAAATAACTCCAGAACCAGAACTTACTCCTGAACCAGAAATCATCCCGGAACCACCAATTATTCCTGAAACACCAACAGAATCAATCAGAACTGATGATCAAAATCTTCCTCCAATAAGTGATCAACCAATTGAAACTATTCCACCAGTTGTAGAAACACCAGTTAATAATATGTTCAGAAACATCTTTTTTGTCGCTCTCTTTATCTTTATTAGTGTTGCCATTGCTTTTGCCTACACAATGTTAACTAACAAAACAGCTCCAACTCAAAATCCACCTGTTGTCGAAACAACTCCAACCCCATCTGATTTTGCTTGTTCCATTAATGATATGCAATACAAAGCAGGGGAATCTTTTGCCTCAGCTGATGGCTGTAACACTTGTTCTTGTGCTGCCGACGGCAACATCGCTTGCACCGAAATGGCCTGTGAATCAACCAAATCAGCAACTATTTCCCCAACCAAAACCGCCACCACCTCCAGTATCCCAAAAGATTGGAAAACATATACAGACAAAACTTATAAATATTCCATTAGTTATCCATCAACTTGGGAAATAAGTTCAGAATATGACGCAACTTCAAATAGAATTCTTTCAATATCCAGTCCAGAAAAAAACAAGTCACTGAGTAATCCAAATAATTATGAAGGATACTTAGGTGACGACTTTAATATAGAATATTTTAAGGACTACAAGAATAGCCTTCTTTTAAATAGAAGTATTGAGACATATTTTTCTAACAAAAAACAATTTTCTTCCTATCAAAAAGTTAAAATTGGACAATTAGATGGATACAAAGCTACAGAACTAGGAATGGTTGAATATCCACTTTTCTATATTATTAAAGGTAATGATATTTTTATTATCAGCTCGAATACAGATTTTTCTAAAACTGAGCTAC
This sequence comes from Candidatus Shapirobacteria bacterium, assembly GCA_037142555.1. Taxonomy (GTDB): domain Bacteria; phylum Patescibacteriota; class Microgenomatia; order UBA12405; family UBA12405; genus WARW01. The sequence continues at coordinate 102,766 of JBAXAJ010000001.1, forward strand.
AAATGCTTGATACTTTAAATTTTAATTAATTTAAAATCTTTTAATATTCTAACCCCAAATCTGCCTGTTGACCAAGTCAATTAAAGGCTTTATAATACCCACATTCGGTCGAGCTGTTGGTACATAACTCGCCTTTTTTTTTAATAATTAAATTTGTTGATGCCTTCCGTAAAAAGAACACAATGGGGTAAAAAATACCCTAACCTTCCTAAGTTAGATTTAATAGAAATTCAAAAAGAATCCTGGAAAGATTTCCTGCAAAGAGAGCTAAAAGAGACCATCCAATCAATCTCGCCAATCAGTGATTACACCGGTAATAACTGGGAGCTTGAACTTGGTGAAGTCGCTTACGATCCGATCACTATCCTTCCTGAAGTTGCCCGAAAAAAAGGTCTAAATTACACTCTTCCTGTTCGTGTATTAGCCAAACTTACCAATAAAAGAACAGGTGATGTTCGAAGTGAACAAGTCTTTTTTCTAAACCTCCCTACCATGACTGATCAGGGAACTTTCATTGTTAACGGAATCGAAAGAGGAGTTATCAATCAATTAGTCCGATCTCCAGGTGTCTATTTCACTGGTGAAAATGATCCAGCCACTGGTAAAGTTCTTTATAATGCTGAAATCCGACCTATTCGTGGTTCGTGGTTAGAATTCTTCATTGGTAAAAAAGATGTTGTTTTTGCTCGAATCGACCGCAAGAAAAAATTCCCAGCTTCTATAATTTTAAGAGCTGCTTGTCAAATGAATGACAAACAACTTATCGCCGAATTTGGCGATTATTTTGCTCAAACCATTGCTGCTGACATTTCAAAAACTCCTGAAGAAGCTATTCTCGAATTCTATCGAAAACTCCGACCAGGTGAACCTGTCGTTCTCGAAAATGCTGAAAAATTCTTTAAAGAAAGATTTTTTGATTTAAGAACTTACGAAATAGGTAATGTTGGTCGCTACAAAATTGATAAGAAATTCAAATTAAAATTTGATGACACTGATAAAGAAAACTGGATTTTAAAGAAAGAAGACTTAATTTCTACAGTTAAATATCTAGTCCAACTTCAAAAAGGTGAAGTCACTAGACTTGATGACATCGATTCTTTAGCTAATCGCCGTTTACGACGCTGTGGTGAAATCGTTTCCCAAATCGCTATTCGACCAGCTTTAGCTAGATTCGAGAGAATGGTTAAGGAAAGAATGAGTTTAATTTCCACTAAAGAAAAGCCAACTCCTTCTCAAATGATCAATCCTCAACCACTAATTTCTGCACTAAACACTTTCTTCCGATCAAACCAACTTTCTGCAATTTTGGATCAAACAAATCCACTTGCTGAACTTGATTTATTACGAAGAGTAACTGTCGTTGGTGTCGGTGGTTTAACCAGAGAACGCGCTGCTTTCTCAATTCGAGATGTACACAGTTCTCAATATGGTCGTATCGACGTTGTTCGATCTCCTGAAGGTCCAAACATCGGTTTAGTCACCTACTTAGCTCTATATTCTAAGGTTAACAGATATGGTTTCATTGAAGCTCCTTTCCGAAAATTAGAAAAAGTCAAAAATGGCTACAAATTTTCTGATGATTTCGTTTATATGGATGCTGATGATGAATATGGATATCCAATTACTCACTTAGACATCAAATTTGACGAAAATAACGTTACTAAACAACAATGGGTGCCTATTCGTTATCAAGGTGAATTCATCGAAGGTCCAATTGACCAAGTTAAATTCATTGATTTAGTTCCAAATGAAATCGTCGGTGCTTCTGCATCTATGATTCCTTTTGTTGATCATGATGATGCTACCCGTGCTTTGATGGGTTCCCACATGCAGACTCAAGCTGTTCCATTAATTGCTCCTGAAGCTCCTTATGTCGGTACTGGCATGGAAAGTGCTATTGCTACTGCCATGGGAAGAACAGTTTTAGCCAACAGACCTGGTAAAGTCACTTATGCTGATGGTAGCCAAGTAGTCGTTACTCTTGATAAAAAGCTTAGCAACACTGAAAGTGAAAATAGCCAAATTAGTGAAGATGGTAAGACTGAAACCTATTATGTAACTAAATTTGAAAGAACTTCACCATATGGAACTTGTTATAACCAAAAAACTAAAGTTCAAGTTGGTGACGTCATTAAAGCTGGCGATCTATTAATTGATGGTCCTTCAACTGACGGTGGTGAACTTTCAATTGGAAGAAATCTCTTAGTCGCTTATGCTGAAATCGATGGTTTAAATTACGAAGATTCATTCTTAATTTCTGATCGTCTAGTCAAAGAAGACGTTTTCACCAACATCCAAATTTATGAATATTCAGCTCAAGTTGTTGAAACTAAACTTGGTTCTGAAGAATTAACAAAAGACATTCCAAATGTTTCTGAAACTGAATTAGCTAAATTAACTGAAGACGGAATTGTCATGATTGGTGCCTCTGTTGGTCCAAATGACATTTTAGTCGGTAAAGTCGAACCTCGTGGTGAAAAAGAATTATCCGCAGAAGAAAGACTTTTAAGAGCAATCTTTGGTGAAAAGGCTAGAGAAGTTAAAGATACTTCACTTCGCATTCCAAATGGTGAAGGCGGTGTTGTCATTAAAGTTGATGTTCTCGATAAAGAAGCTGGTGATGAACTTGATCCAGGTGTTAACAAGATTGTTAAAGTTTATGTCGCTCAAATCAGACGTATCCAAGAAGGTGACAAGATTGCCGGAAGACATGGAAACAAAGGTGTCATCTGCCGAATCATGCCTCAATATGACATGCCTCGACTTGAAGACGGAACTCCAGTTGACTTAGTTATGTCACCAATTTCCGTTATTTCTCGTATGAACCTAGGTCAAATTCTAGAAACAACCTTAGCTTATGCTGGTTACAAACTAGATAAAAAATATGCGGTTCCAGTTTTCGAAAAATATCCAGAAACTCAAATTGATAATGAATTAATTTCAGCTGGATTAAATGCCAATGGTAAAGTCCAACTTTACGATGGTCGAACTGGTGAAGCTTATGACCAACAATCAGTTGTTGGTATTGGCTACATCTTAAAACTTGTCCACATGGTTGACGATAAAGTTCATGCTCGTTCTACTGGTCCATACTCTTTAGTTACTCAACAACCACTCGGCGGTAAAGCTAGAATGGGAGGTCAAAGACTTGGAGAAATGGAAGTCTGGGCACTTGAAGCTCATCGAGCTGCTCATGTCCTACAAGAAATGTTAACTCTTAAATCTGATGATATTGAAGGTAGAACTCATGCCTTCCAATCAATCATTAAGGGTCTACCAATTCCAGAACCAGCCATTCCTGAATCATTTAAAGTTTTGACCAAAGAATTAGCCGGTCTAGCTCTAGATATTTCACCTACTGGCATGGACGAATTTGCTCTTAGCCAATTAGAGGAAGAAGAAACAGTAGCACCAATAGTGGTGGAAGAAGAAACTATTGTTGCCGAGGAAGCAATTCCTGAAGAAGTTACTATTTCCGAGGAGGAACAAAATGCTTAAATTTAAAAATATGATCGATTTTACCGGCTTACAAATAAAATTAGCCTCTCCAGAAGAAATTTTATCTTGGTCAAACGGTGAAGTCTTAAAACCAGAAACTATTAATTATCGAAGTTGGAGACCTGAAAAGGACGGTCTCTTCTGTGAAAAGATTTTCGGACCATCACGTGACTATGAATGTTACTGTGGTAAATACAAAAAAATCCGATTCAAGGGTGTAATCTGTGATCGCTGTGGTGTTGAAGTCACTACTTCAAAAGTTCGACGTGACCGAATGGGACACATCGCTCTTGCTGCCCCTGTAACTCATCTTTGGTATTTAAGAAACACTCCATCTCCAATCGGAGTCATTCTTGATGTTCCTCAAAAAGATCTAGAAGCTGTTGTCTATTTCACTAAATATTTAATCACTTCTGTTGATGATGAAAAGAGAAAAGAAGCTTTAGTCAATTTAAGAGAAAATTCTAAAAAGAGACAAGAACAAATTGATGTTGATTGTAAAAGAAATGTTACTGAAAAAACAGAACAAATTAACAAAGAAAAAACTGAATTAAAAACTAAAATTAAAAATTCAGATCAACTTCATATTGCTGAATCAGAAAGAGACGTCAAATTAAAGCAAGATGTTCAAAAAATTGAAAACAAAGCTAATTCTGAAAAAAATAGAATTGAAAGTTTGATTAACTACTTAGAAGATAAGATTCAATCTCTCCAAGTGCTATCTACTCTTTCTGATGAAGAAAGTTTCTATCTTTCTCAATTCAAAGCGGACCTCTTTTTTGAAGCTAAAATGGGTGCTGAAGCTATCATTGAAGTCTTAAAACAAATTGATTTAACTGAAACTGTCAAAAATCTTAAAAAAGAATTAGCTAAAACTAGTTCAAAACTTAAGAAAAAGAAAATCATGTATAAAATCAGAATTTTAAACGGCATGATTGCAAATGACATCAAATCTGAATGGACAGTTCTAACTAACGTCCCAGTCATTCCGCCAGATTTAAGACCTATGGTCCAACTAACTGGTGGTCGTTTTGCTACTTCCGATTTAAATGATTTATATCGACGTTTAATCAACCGAAATAATCGTCTTAAAAAATTACTTAAGCTTGGTGCTCCAGAAATTATTTTAAGAAATGAAAAGAGAATGTTACAAGAATCTGTTGACATCTTAATTGATGCTCAAAAGAGCTCTAAAAACAAACGAAAGAGTGCTAAAAGAACTCCAAGATCTCTTTCAGATCTATTACGCGGTAAGAAAGGTCGTTTCCGAAGAAATCTTTTAGGTAAAAGAGTTGACTATTCAGGTCGTTCAGTAATCGTCGTCGGTCCTGAACTTAAACTAGATCAAGTCGGTTTACCAAAAGAAATCGCTCTTGAAATGTATCGTCCATTCGTTTTACGTGAATTGATGATGACTGAAGTTGCTCCAAACATTAAAAGTGCTAAAAACTTAATTGATCGCCGATCAAACGAAGTCTATGATATTTTGGAAAAAGTCACTAAAGACAGCTATGTTTTATTAAATCGTGCTCCAACTTTACACAAACTTTCAATCCAATCTTTCAAACCAGTTCTAGTCGACGGTTTAGCTATCAGATTACATCCTTGTGTCTGTAAAGGTTTCAACGCTGATTTCGACGGAGATCAAATGGGTGTCCATTTACCACTTTCTGATGCTTCCCAAAAAGAAGCTAAGAAATTGATGTTACCTTCACAAAACTTATTAAAACCATCCGATGGTATGCCTGTTTCTGTTCCAACTCAAGGTATGGCAGTAGGCTGTTATTACATCACTTCTGTCAGATCTGAAGATCTAGACAAAGAAACTACCCAAAGCTTTGAAGGTCTATCAATCTTTTCTGATCCTCAAGAAGTTGATTTAGCTTATGAATCTAGAAAAATCGGGTTAAGAGAATTAATTGTCGTCAGAATGGATAGTAAATTAGTCAAAACCACTCATGGTCGAATTTGGTTCAACAAAATTTTGCCAAAAGAATTCGATTTTGTTAACGAATCAATGGCTGGTTCAAAAGCCGTCAATGATTTAGTTGTTAAATCTCTCGAAATTGCTGGCCGAATTCGAACTGCCAGATTAATTGATGATCTTAAAGACATTGGTTTCAAAGGTTTCACTCTTTCTGGAATTTCTCTTTCTATGGCTGACTGCGGTTACCTAGCTGGAAAAGAAAAATTAATTGAAGTTGCTAACAAAGAAGTCGTTGAAATTGAAGAAAACTACAAAAATGGTTTAATCAGCAACGATGAAAAGAAAAGATTGAGTCAAAGTGTTTGGATGGAAAAGACCGAAGAAATTGCCGAAAAAACTTGGGCAACTCTAGACATCGATTCTCCAATCAGAATCATTTCATCTGCAGGAATTAAGCGTGCTTCTAAAGATCAAATTAAACAGCTTTCAGGTATGAGAGGTTTAATGGTCGATCCAACTGGAAAGATTGTTCAACTTCCAACTAAATCAAACTTCCGAGAAGGTCTATCAGTGTTCGAATATGTCACTGGTGCCAGAGGAACTAGAAAAGGTCTAGCTGACACAGCTCTAAAGACCGCTGACGCTGGTTATTTGACCAGAAGACTTGTCGATGCTGCTCATATTTCTATCATTAGAATGGATGAATGCGGAACTAAAGAATTCCTTACTGTCGAAAGCAACGATAAAGGTCGTGAAAGATACTTTGGTCGACGTATTATTGGTCGTGTCCTATTCAATGATGTTATTGATCCAAAAACTAAAAAAGTTATAGTTGCCAAGGGTTCACTCCTAGATAACCACATGGTTTCTGACATTGAAGCTGCTAACGTCGCTTCAGTTGACATCAGATCACCATTAACTTGTGCTTCTGAAACTGGTCTTTGTCAACAATGTTATGGTTGGGATCTTTCTACTCGAAGATTAGTCGATGTTGGTGTTCCAGTTGGTGTCGTCGCTGCTCAATCAGTCGGTGAACCTGGTACTCAGTTAACTCTTCGTACTAAACACACCGGAGGTGTCGTCGGAATCGATGTGACACAAGGTCTACCTCGTGTCCAAGAACTTTTCGAAATCAGAATGCCAAAACTTCCATCTCCACTAGCTGAAATTAGTGGAAAGATTAAAGTTAAAGAAACTATTGATGGCTACGAAATCAAATTAACTGGTAAAGATGAAAATAACGCTCCAAAAGTTGTTAACTACCTTTTACCAAGCAACGTTGTTCTTCTAGTCGCTGATGGTGATTTAATTGCTCAAGGTACTCAACTTTGTTCAGGCTCACTTGATGTCCGTGAAATCATGGAAGTTAAGGGAATTAAATCTGCTCAAAAGTATCTTGTTGATTCAATCCAAGGTGTCTACGAATCTCAGGGAATCACTGTTCATGACAAGCATCTTGAAGTTATCGTTAAAGAAATGAGCGATAAGATTAAGATTGAAGACCCAGGTGACACCTACTTCCTTTATGGTCAAATTATTACTGCTGCTGTTTTCAACGCTGCTAATAATAAAGCCAAAGCTGAAGGCGGCAAAATCGCTAAAGGTAAAAAAGTCTTATTAGGTCTTATTCAATCTGCTTTAACCACTGGTTCTTGGTTGTCTGCTGCTTCATTCCAACAAACAACTAGTGTTTTGACCGAAGCATCCTTGCTTGCTGAGATTGACAACTTGATTGGTCTTAAAGAAAATGTTATTATCGGACGATTAATACCTGTCGGTAAAGATCAAAAAATTGAGGTTAAAATATAATGCCAACATTCAATCAACTAATTAAAAGTGGTCGAAAGACTAGAGTTCTAAAATTAAAAACTGGTGCTTTGCGAAAAAATTTCAACAGCATTAAGAACAGATTAATAGACACTATTAATCCAGTTAAAAAAGGCGTCGTTATTTCGGTTAAAACTATGACTCCAAAAAAGCCACATTCGGCTTTAAGAAAAATAGCTAAGGTCAAACTTAGTAACCGAAACATCGTTACTGCCTACATTCCAGGTATTGGTCACAACTTAGCTGAACACAGCATCGTTAGTGTCCGAGGTGGAAGAGTTAGAGATTTACCAGGTGTTCGCTACCGTGTTATTCGTGGTAAGTATGATGCCGGCGCAGTTGCTGGTAGAATGCAATCACGCAGTAAATATGGTGCTAAGAAACCTAGCGCTAAAACCGCCTAAATTAAAATTTTAGAAATTAGAAATTAGAAATTTAAATATATGTCAAGAAAAGGTCCAAGTAAAATTAGAGAAGTCAATCCTGACACTATCTACAACAGCATTATAATTACAAAAATTATAAACTCTACAATGAGAGCTGGCAAAAGAGGTCCAGCTGAAAAGCAAGTTTATGATGCTCTAGAAATTCTTAAAAAAGAATATCCAGCAGATGATGTAGTAGCTACCCTAGATAGAGCTCTAGAAAATATCAAACCAAAAGTTGAAGTTCGACCTCGCCGAATTGGTGGTGCTGTCTATCAAGTTCCAACTCCAGTTCGTGGTAATAGACAAAATTCTCTCGCTATTCGTTGGTTATTAACTTCTGCCCGAGCTAAAGCTAATAAGCAATATCATTCTTTCGCTGAAAAACTAGCTGCTGAACTCAGTTCTGCTATTAAAAGTGAAGGTGCTTCTGTAACTAAGAGAATGGAAATCGAAAGAATGGCTGATGCTAATAAAGCATTTGCTCATTTGAGGTGGTAAACTAAATTAATGTCACTATTTTCTAAACCAAAAGTCGTTTTATGGCCAAAAGCCGAATCTGTTGAAGTCTACATTGACAGGAAAGAAAACAACAATCTTTCTTTCGATATCAATCTTTGGGAAGAAAAATCCGAAAAAGACCTAGGTCCGCTTTTCTATTATCTAAAACAAAACAAAATTGAATCTTGTTCTGTCTTAATTCCAGATGACATTCTTTTAACCAAATCCTTCATCTACGACACCAAAATCACCGAAATCGACAAAAAAGAGGTGATTGGGCTAGCTGAAAGTTTTGTTCAATTCAAAATTGATCCTGATTCTATTGAATACACTCTTCTTCAAGAAGCCGACAAGACCATAATTCAATCAACTATTTCTCAAAAAAAGAAAATAGACACTCTAAAACTAAACCTCGCCAAGTTAAATTTAAAAATTAATTCTTTAACTTCTGTTTCTGCTTCAATTTCAAAAGTAATTTCTAGCCTTAACAGTGGGGAATTCTTCTTAATCTATCCTCTAAATAGTCAAGAATACACTCTTCTTCTATCAAGAAACAACGTCATATATCTAACTGCCAATCTTAAAGGGCCATCCCTTGACATTCAAAAAACCATTAACTATTCCACCCTATACTTCGGATCAATCACTAAAAAGATTTATGTTCCAGATATAAAAGAAGTTGAAATTTTAAGCACTACCGATTTGGAAAAAACCACCTATAATGAAACCCAAATTGCCCAAAGCAGGGGAAAGGCTTCAAACCTACCACTTCCAGTTTTAGGTGAGTTAATTAGCACAAATTCCACTTATACTGATATAATAAAGCAACCAACTGATATTAGTTTAAAAAAACCTATGGAAAATAAAAAAAATATTCTACCTATAGTTGCAGTCTTTATCTTTACTGCAGCCCTAGCCTCAATTATTATTTATATTGTCCTAACCCGCAATAAGACTGAAGATACTCAATCTCCAGCTTCTGACACTCAATCTCAAATTGAAGAAACTATCCCAACAATTGAACCTGTTGCTACTATAGCTCCAACAATTGCTGAAATTAGTAAAGCTCTCAAACTCCAAGTTTTAAATGCTACTGAAATTAATGGCCAAGCTGCCACTGTTAAATCAGAATTAGCTGCTCTTGGTTTCACCAGCATCGCTGTTGGTAACAGCAAAGAAGCTGTGACTTCTAACCAAGTCAAACTTAAAGCTAGCTTATCCACTGCTTCTGCTTATTTCAAAAGCAAAATGGATGCTAATTTCCCAGCTACCTACACAAGTGATCTTCCAGCTTCCTCTCAATATGACGCTGTCTTCATCATTGGTACTGATTTAAGCACTGGTGCTGCTGCAACTTTAAAAACTACAGTTACTCCAACAGTCGCCAAGACTACAGTTACCCCAACAGTCACCAAGACTGCTACTCCAAGTGTAACTAAGGCTCCAACTGCCGTTCCAACTGTAAGATAATCAAAAAGAATTTTTAATACCCCTGCCCCGCAGGGGTATTTTTGTATTAAGCCAAAAAAAATACTCTAAAAAGAAAATGATAGCTTGCGCTAATCAAAATCCATTCAAAGTATTTTGTCCTACGACCTCAGATTGTTGTTTTTTTTTAAATTAAAGTAAATTGGAGTAATTAGCAATAAAAGTTGCCATAGCCATCTGTGAAACACCACAAGAAAATTTAATATCTTTAATTGGGATAAAATCTAATTTTTTATAATTTTTCCCATTAAGCATAATATCTCTTTGTGAATTAACTTCACTTTCTAAAACTAAGCAAGAATAAATGTGGATTCCTCCTCCTTCTGAATAAGAGAACCAAGCAGTGTCCATATTAAATGGGCCACCAAGATGAGTAAACCTATCTTTTGGGATAATTAAACCACCTTCATCTTCCTCTGAAAGCTCTCTAATAGCAGCATCCATTGGGTCCTCGAAGTTTTCTTTTTTAAAATCTGCATAACCTCTGGGTAGTTCATCAAAGTATCCATCTGCAGTTGATCTGTACACATCTTTTAAAACACCGATTAGTAAAGCATTTGGTGTTTCCATAAAAGGCACAATTACCGCGGAAGGAGCAGTGATAGCTATTCTTGTTTGACAGTGTGAGACTTCACCTCTTTCATTTAAAACTAAGCCATACTGAGCCTGGATTCCCATTTTTTCATTTTTTATGATTAATCCATCTCTTCCTCCTACAATTTCCCATCTTTTATTTTCTTCAATTTCTTTTGGAATTTTTGTTGTGAACCTTTTATCCATTTTTATTACCTCTTTTCTCCCTATTTGATGAAAGGGAAGTTGGGTCTAAAACATATAGGCCCAGTTTCCCTCTCATCAAATTCAACAAATCTGATTTTTAAAGAACTAAATCATAAGTTCTAAGCTTAGCGATTAAGCATATTTCCCATGATTTATCAAAGGTATTATATCCCATAATAGTCATTTTGTCAATTTATAATGTCTTAATTCAAACTTAAACTTGCCCAAATGCCGTGATTGAATTAAAATAGACTTATTATGAAAATATTAATCACTGGTGGTCTAGGTTTCATTGGTTCAAATTTCATTCGTTATTGGCTTAAAAAACATCCTAATGATGAGATAGTCAATCTTGACAGCGTCACTTATGCTGCCAATTTCAAAAGCATGATTGAAGTTGAAAGCAACTTAAATTATAGTTTTGTCCGTGGTGACATTTGTGATGAAAAATTAGTTGATCAAATAATGTCCAAAGGCATTGACATGGTTGTTCATTTTGCTGCCGAATCCCATGTTGATCGATCAATTGATGATCCATCTCTTTTTGTCAGGACTAATGTTCTCGGAACCTATGTTCTTCTTAACGCCGCCACTAAATACAACATTAAACGTTTCCACCACATCTCTACTGATGAAGTTTTTGGTTCAATTGAATTTGGTTCAAACAAGCAATTCAAAGAAACAACTCCTTATGATCCTTCCAGCCCTTATTCAGCTTCCAAAGCTTCCTCCGATCATTTAGTTCGATCTTTCTACAAAACTTTTGGACTTCCAGTAACCATCAGCAATTGTTCTAACAACTATGGTCCATTCCAACATCCAGAAAAAATGATTCCTCGATCTATCACTAACATCTTAAATGGAAACAAAATCAAAGTTTATGGAAAAGGTCTAAACTTCCGAGATTGGCTTCATGTTGAAGATCATTGCCGAGCTATCGAAGTTATCTTATTAAAAGGTAAAATAGGTGAAACTTATTGCATTGGTGGTCTCAAAAAAGGCACCAGTAACATCGATCTAGTCAAAGCAATGTTGGGTCTAATGGGCAAGAGTGAGAGTGAAATTGAATATGTTGCCGACAGACCAGCTCATGATAATTATGCCGTTAATTGGGACAAAATCAATAAAGAACTAGGTTGGGAACCAATCTATGATCTAGATTCTGGTCTCGAACAAACAATCAATTGGTACACTGAAAATAAAGAATGGTATGAAGAAACCAAAAAAGAAGCCGAAGAATTCTACATAAAATTAAATAAAGCCAAAAAATAATGCCAAATTTCATTAAAACCAAAATCGAAGGTCTAGTTATAATCGAACCATCAGTTTTTGCTGATGATCGTGGTTTCTTCATGGAAACCTACAACCAAAAAGTTTTTGCCGAAAATGGAATTGATGTCACTTTTGTTCAAGATAATCATTCCAGATCAAGCAAAGGTGTTTTGCGAGGTCTTCATTTTCAACAAGAGCCTTATGCTCAAGACAAACTAATCAGATGCACCAAGGGTGAAGTTTTTGATGTCGCTATTGATCTTCGACCAGACTCACCAACTTTTGGCCAATATGAAGGCATAGTTCTTTCAGAAGAAAATAAAAAAATGTTTTTCATTCCAAAAGGTTTTGCCCATGGCTTTCTAGTTTTAAGTGAAATTGCCGATTTCCAATATAAATGCACTAATCTTTATAATAAAGAATCTGAAGGCGGTCTAATGTGGAACGATCCAAAAGTCGCCATCGATTGGCCAAAATTAGACATAAATTATATTTTGTCTGAAAAAGATAATAACTGGCCAAATCTATGAACAAAATAATCGGAACAGGTTTAAGTGGTCTAGTTGGCAGTCGCATCGTCGAAATTCTAAAAGATAAATATGAATTTGTCGATTTTTCTCTAGATTCTGGTGTCAACATTTTAGACAAAGAAAGTTTAGCTGCTGCTTTTGAAGCTAACAAAGATGCTGTTGCCATTCTTCATTTAGCTGCTTTCACCGACACTAATGCTGCTTGGGAGCAACTTGGGGATGAGACTGGTCTTTGTTATCAACTCAATGTTGAGGGCACCAGAAACATTTTAAATCTAGCCCAAAAATATAATCAATATTTTATCTATATTTCCACTGATTTTGTTTTTGATGGTCAAAAATCAACTCCTTATCTTGAAACTGACGCTCCAACTCCAATTGAATGGTATGGTGAAACTAAATATCTAGGGGAAAAAGTAATTGAAGATTCAGGCTATCAAAACTTTAATATTTCCAGAATTACCTATCCTTACAGAGCCAAATTTGAACCAAAAGTTGACATCATCAGAAAAGTCATAGCTAAACTTCAGAATAATGAAGAAGTAAAAATGTTTTCTGATCAAATTTGCACCTACACTTTCATTGATGATATTGCTAAGGCTTTGGGCTATTTTTTAGAAAATAAAACAAATGGAATCTATCATCTAGTCGGTTCATCTTCACATTCTCCATATGAAATGTGTCAAAAGATTGCCGAGGCTTTTAATTTAAACAAAGATTTAATTTCTGCTTCCAGTCTAGAAGACTACATTAAATCTCAACCAGAAGGGAGTCGCCCTTGGCAAAAGACTCTAACCACTTCAAACAAAAAAATAACTGATCTCGGAATTCACATGTCGACTCTTGAAGAAGGCCTTCAAAAAATCAAAATCCAAATGGGTCTTTAAGCTTGATTATTATCCTATATATTGTTAGAATGCACAGGTATTGAAGTCAAATCATCATTGCTTTGGTTCAAGAATTTTCGATACGCGCACGTTAAAAAACCGTAAAATACAAAAAAAGAAAAAAAAAGGAGCTGGTATGAATGCAACAAAAATTCAACTGTGTAGCAGAATTTAGGTTATGGAAAACAGAAAGGCATTTCAAAAAATTTCTTCACTTCATTGGATTGAACATTGAATTTCGCGAAAATTGGTATTCCGAAATCGGATACTGTGAAACAAAAAATGTAATAGTATCAAAAAAGGAAGACGAACATCATCATCTCTCTTACCAAATAAAGAAACTTCAAAGTCTTATTTATGAAGATTTTAAACAGCACCATCCAAAAGGGGTTCAAGAAATAGAGTATTTGCTAAAAATCTATCATAAGATAGAAGAGAATATTGCTTTTGCTTTAAGTAATGACATTTCAAAAGAGTTTTCAAAATTTGAAAAATATCTTCATAGAATTCATGAAGTAAATTTTAAAATTGAATTATTCTTTTCTATTAAATAGAAATGAGAGGAGTTTCTCCTCTCTTTCCTTTTTTTAGTATTTTACGGTTATTTTATTAAATCAGCCATTTTCTTCGCTTCTCTAATCGCATAATTAATTCCCCTGTCTTCCGGATAAATTTGAGCAAAATTCAATTGATATAAATTATCTTTAATCTTGTATTTTGGAGCCTTATAATTTTTACCAACAATATGTTGAGCATTTTTCATTCTAAAAACTTTCTTTTCAATAATTTGTTTTTCATCAAATTCAGGTTTAATTTTCTTTAAATAATCAAAAAATTCTTTTTCAATTTCTTCATCACTACACTTAAAATATTTATGATCTTGAGTCACATAAGTCCCCAAGTAATAAATATTTTTCTCATTATAATTTTTAGTCCCCATCAAATTAGTATGTTCAATCATCACCAAGAAAGGGGAGTTTAGATCATTAATGTTGTGCCAATAATCTTTACTCAGGCTTTGTTTTGAAGAAAAAACCACATTCACCGCTCCTAAATATTCAATATCTTTAACCGGTCTAGTATCAATCACTACATCAAAAGCCTCCCTGTCAAGGGAGGTGTCCGCAGGACGGAGGGTTTGTACATTTATTTTTTCTGCCAATTTATCAATAATTTGTCTAAAACCTCCATCCATATATCCCAACACCTCATCACCACTCTCATCTTTTGACCCACCTCTAGTGTGAATTCTTGCCCAAAGCCAAGCCATTGAAATTTTTTCATAGTATTGATGGAATTTACCACGTAAAAGTGGTTCCCAAATGACTTTATACGCCTCTTTCCCAGCCCATTTCTTCATCCACTCAACTGCTGTTTCATCTTCATACTTTTGCCAATTTTTATCAAGTTTGAGCCATAAATAGACTAAACCTAGTCTAAATTTATCCAAAAATCCTAATTCACCAAACTTTAATAAATCAATTGCACCTAAGAATGGATAAAATTTATCATTATAAAAAAGTGAAATCGAACTTTTATGCCATTTAAGCTTATTTTTTAAACCTAATTCTTCAATTAAATTAATTATTTCACTATCATTTTTAAAAATATGGTGATAAGTCTTTTCTAAATTTTCACTCTCCATTTCAAAACTCGATAATAAACCCCCAATTTCTTTCTCTTTTTCAAAAACAGTGACTGTATGTCCTTTTTTTGTTAATTCATATCCAAGGCTCAATCCGCCAATTCCAGCTCCAATTATTGCAATTTTTTTACTATCCATCCCTTATTATAAAATAGTTATAATAAATTAACTAATGACCATTTTTAAATTAATACCATTTTGGGTTTTTATTTTGCTATTTCAACTAGGTGGAAACATCCATTACACTTTTTTGCCAGTTCTTGGTCAAAGACTAACTGACACTTGGATAGTTGGAATTGTAATTAGTGCTCTTTCTTTTACCCAATTAATGATGGACATTCCCGCTGGATTTTTACTCGATCGTTTTGGTTATCGAAAAATGATTCGAATCGGAACTGTGATTTTTATTTTGTCTTGTCTAATTTTGGCCTTTGTCCCAGGTTTCCTAGGTTTTGTTCTAGCTTCCATCAGTGCTTCTTTTGGTTGGCTTTTTTCAATGCCAGGGATTAATGCTTATATTCTTTCTTCAGCCCCAACCAAATCCGCTGAAAAATTTATAGTTTCTCGAGATATTGTCAGTGCTATTGGTATCGGTTTAGGTTCAATAGCCATCACCTACACAGTCGGGCTAACATCCACCACTGTTGGTTTAATTGCTGCCGCAGTCCTTTCTATGGCTTTAGTTTTTATTTGGATTTCTCCAAAAGAAACTGCTTCAGTTCACCAAGAAATAAAAGTAAAACACCATCATTTCTATATCAGACGCCATATCTTTAAAAAATTATTTTCTGCTCTTAATAAACTAAACCCAGCCAGTTGGATGCTTATTTCTCAAGCTCTTTGTTCAAGCATCTTTTATTCAATTGTTTGGTTTGTTGTTCCAATCATGATTATGGATCCAACCAAAGAAATATTTGGTATCAGTCTTGGTGTTTTTGACTTAGCCATTATATCTCTAGGTTTATTACTTGGTAAGTTATGTCAAAAAATTAAAGAAAGAAGAGCTATTGTTTTAGGTTTATCTATTTTTGCTTTATCAGCTCTAATAATAGGTAATCAAAATCAATGGTTTTTCCTACTTTTTGCTTTTCTAGCCACTTCTGGTGATGAACTATCCAGTGTTTCTCTTTGGTCTTGGTTGGCTAAACTTGATAAAGACCATGGAACAGATGGAGAGGTTGCCAGTGTTGTCTCCTTCTTTAATGATTTAGGTTGGAGCATCGGTCCAGTCACTGCTGGCATATTATATGGAATCTTTGGTGGTGAATTAACCATAACTTTTGCCGCAATTCCAATTTTGATTACCTTTTTAATTTCTGTAATCCTAATTATTAAGTATAATCACACCCTTAATTTTGATAGTTCTAATGTCAGTGCACCTAGAAGAATCCGAAGCAAGAGGTAAGTTAATTAAAAATATTGTAAAATTGATTTGAAATGGTATCATAAGACCATCCGCTGTTGCTCAAATGCAACGGTTTTTATTATTAAATATAGATATATTATATGGCTGAACAAATTAAACTTACAAAAAATAGAGATGTAACCATGGATAAAGTCCGTAACATCGGAATTATTGCTCACATCGACGGTGGTAAAACTACTACAACTGAAAGAATTTTATTTTATACCGGAAAAATCCACAAAATCGGTTCTGTTGACGAAGGTTCAACCACCACCGATTCTATGGCTCAAGAAAAAGAAAGAGGAATCACTATCCAATCTGCTTGTATCACTACTTTTTGGAAAGATTATCGTCTAAACATAATCGACACTCCTGGGCACGTTGACTTCACTGCTGAAGTTGAAAGATCTCTCCGAGTTCTAGACGGTGCCATCATGATTTTCGATGGTAATGCTGGAGTTCAAGCTCAATCTGAAACAGTTTGGCGACAAGCTGACAAATATGGTGTCCCTCGAATTGCTTTTGTGAACAAAATGGACAAAATCGGTGCTTCTTTTAAAGGCACTCTTCAAAGTATTAACGAAAAACTTAAAGCTCCAATCGTTCCAGTCGTCATTCCTGTCGGTGAAGAACATGACCACATTGGTGTCATCGATCTTATGGAAATGAAGATGATTGTTTACGATAAAGATGAACAAGGAATGGATTTCACTACTAAAGATGTCACTGATGAATATAAAGATGCTGCAATTAAAGCTCGAGCTGAAATGGTCGAAAAAATTGCTGGTGAAGATGAAGCTCTAATGGAAAAATTCTTAAATGATGAAGAAATTAGTATCCCAGAATTAAAAGCTGTTCTTCGCAAAGCTACTATTGATCGAAAACTTTTCCCAGTTTACTGCGGTGCTGCCTGGAGAAATAAAGGTATCCATCCAGTTCTAGACGGAATCATCAATTATTTGCCATCTCCTCTAGATTTACCTGCAATTGAAGGTTATGATCCTGAAACTAGTGAAGTTTTGACTAGAAAACCAGAAAGAACTGAACCTCTTTCAGCTCTTCTTTTCAAAGTTCAATCAGATGCTCATGTCGGAACTCTATCTTATGTTCGTGTCTATTCAGGAACTCTTAAAGCTGGTTCTGAAGTCTATAACACTACCAAGAAAAAAAGCGAAAGAATAGGACGTTTATTGTTAATGCATGCTGACAAAAGAGAAGGTCTTGAACAAGCTTTTGCTGGAGAAATTGTTGCCTGTATTGGTTTAAAAGAATCAACCACTGGTGATACTCTCTGCGATGTAAACAACATTATCTCTCTATCTCCAATTCAATTTTCTGATCCAGTCATTTCTCTATCAGTCGAACCTCTAACCACTGATGACCAAGAAAAAATGGGTACAGCTCTTAACCGTCTATCAATTGAAGATCCTACTTTTAAAGTTTCATACAACCACGAAACTGGTCAAACCATCATCGCTGGTATGGGAGAACTCTATCTAGAAATCATCGTTGATCGTTTAAAGAGAGAATTCGGTGTCGGTGTCAAAACCGGTGCTCCTCAAGTTGCCTATCGTGAAGCTATTTCTGCTCCAGCTGATGGTGAAGGTAAATATATTCATCAATCTGGTGGTCATGGTCAATATGGTCATTGTAAAATCAAAATTGAACCTAAGAATAGAGGAGAAGGTGTTGAATTTGTTAACGCCGTCAAAGGTGGAGCAATTCCATCAAACTTCATTCCTGCTATTGAAAAAGGTGTCCGAGAAACTCTAACTAAAGGTATCATTGCTGGCTATCCAGCTACCGACATTAAAGTCACTGTTTATGATGGAACCTACCACGAAGTCGATTCTTCTGAAATGGCTTTCAAACTAGCTGGTGCTTATGCTATCAAAGACGCTTTCGTCAAAGCTAACCCACAAGTTCTCGAACCTATCATGAAATTCGAAGTTAACACTCCATCAGAATTTTTAGGGACAGTAATTGGTGACCTTTCATCTCGCCGTGGTCAAATCAATGGAACCAGTGAAACTGGAACCTTCACTACTATTAATGCTTTCATTCCTCTAGAAGCAATTCGAGGTTATGCTACCGTTATTAGATCTTTGACTCAAGGACGAGGCGATTTCTACATGGAACCATCTCATTATGATCCAGTTCCTCGTGACGTCCAAGAAGAATTAACTACAAAAGTCGGTAATAGATAAACTGGCTAGTAATTTAGGCTAATATAGTCAAACTTTATCTATTATTTATGATAAAATTTCTGTTACCTTAATTTAGATAAAAGTTTTCTAAAAAAAGCATTAAATTGCTTGGTTTTGTATGTTGCAAAGCTCTTGCCCAGCTGGTACAATCTAAAAGCATTTTAATCTTAAATATTATTAATTTTAAATTTCGTCTTAACAAAGACAATAAATAAAAGGAGAAAAATCAAATGGCAGATACTTATCAAAGAAATAAGCCACACGTCAATGTCGGAACCATTGGTCACGTCGATCATGGAAAAACCACTTTAACTGCAGCAATTTCAAAAGTCCAAGGTAGCTCAAAATCATACGCAGACATCGCTAAGGGCGGTACTGTTCGTGATGCTTCCAAAATCGTTACTATCGCTATTTCTCACATCGAATACGAAACTGAGAACAGACATTACGCTCACATCGACTGTCCAGGACACGCTGATTATGTCAAAAACATGATTACCGGTGCTGCTCAAATGGATGGAGCTATTTTAGTCGTTTCTGCACCAGACGGTCCAATGCCTCAAACTAGAGAACACGTTCTTCTAGCTAAACAGGTTAACGTTCCATCTTTGGTCGTTTTCTTAAACAAAGTTGATTTAGTTGAAGATCCAGAATTCTTAGAACTAGTTGAAATGGAAATCCGAGATTTATTAACTAAATACGGTTTCCCAGGTGATGAAACTCCAATCATTCGTGGTAGTGCTCTTAAAGCTCTAAACGGTGATGCTGAAGGTATTGAATCTATTAAGAAATTAATGGAAGCTCTTGATACCTACATTCCTGAACCTGTTCGTGAACTTGATAAACCTTTCTTAATGCCAATTGAAGACGTTTTCTCAATCAAAGGTCGAGGAACTGTTGCTACTGGTAGAATCGAAAAAGGTATCATTAAAATCAATGATGAAATTGAAATCGTTGGTTTAAGAGACACTAAAAAAGCTATTGTTACTGGTGTTGAAATGTTCCACAAACTACTTGATCAAGGTCAAGCAGGTGATAACGTTGGATTATTGCTCCGCGGAGTTGAAAAAGATGACATCGAAAGAGGTCAAGTTTTAGCTAAGCCAGGTTCAATCACTCCTCACACTGAATTCAAAGCTGAAGTCCTTTTACTTAAAAAAGATGAAGGTGGTCGACATACTCCAATCTTCTCTGGTTACAGACCACAAGTTTTCATCAGAACTACTGATGTAACTGGTGACATCTCTCTTCCAGAAGGTATGGAAATGGTCATGCCAGGCGACAATGCCACTGTTAACGTTAAATTAATTAAACCTGTTGCTATGCAAGAAGGTCAAAGATTCGCTATTCGTGAAGGTGGTTTGACCGTCGGTGCAGGAGCTATAACAGAAATTATTAAATAAATATGTCCAAAGGTAACCGTATCCGAATTAAATTAAAGTCATTTGATCATCGTATTATCGATGAAGCAGCTGTCAAAATTGTTGAGGCTGCGGTTACCGCTGGTGCTCAGGTTGAAGGTCCAATTCCTTTACCGACCGAAAGAAAAACAATCACCGTTTTAACCAGTCCTCATACTGATAAAAACGCTCGTGAACATTTTAAAATATTAACCCATAAAAGGCTTATTAATATTTCTAACACTAGTCTTCGTACTGTTGATAGTCTTCAACACTTAGATTTACCCTCGGGAGTAGAAGTAGAGATTAAGATGTAATATAACTATGATTTCAGGATTTATTGTAAAAAAAGGTTTCATGACCAGTGTATATACCGAAGACGGCAAGCGAATTGCTGTCACTAAGTGCGCCGCGTTACCTATTAAAGTAACTCAAATTAAAACAACCGAAAAAGATGGTTATCAAGCTGTTCAAGTTGCTTACGGAATCCGCAAAAAACTTGACAAAGCTACTGCTGGAAAATTAAGTAAAGCAAAAATTGATCTTAAACCTCAACATTTTAAAGAATTTAAAGCTCTTGCTGACCAAGAAATTGAAATAGGTAGTGACATCACTATCGATTCAGTTTTCGCAGTTGGCGACACTGTTGATGCTACCGGCACTACTAAAGGTCGTGGTTTTGCTGGTGTTATCAAAAGACATGGTTTCAAGAAGCAACCAATCAAAAACGCTTCAGACAGAATCAGAGCCCCAGGTTCTATTGGTGCTCAAACTCCTGGTAAAGTTGTCAAAGGTAAAAAAATGCCAGGACACATGGGTAATGTAAATGAAACAGTCACTTTCCTTAAAGTTATCGATGTTAACAAAGAAACTAACGAAATATTAATTAGTGGTTCAATTCCTGGTTGTATCAATTCCTGGGTAACCATCTCTAAAAGATCATAATTATGAAAGCTCAAATCTATAATATTAAAGCTGAAAATGTTGGTGAAATAGCCTTACCAAAAGCAATCTTTGAATCAAAAATTTGTGAAGATGTCATTTCTCGATCTATTCGTGCTTACTTAGCTGCTCAAAGAACCGCTAATCCAAAAACAAAAACTCGATCTGAAGTTAAAGCTACCAGAAAGAAAGTTTGGGCTCAAAAGGGGACTGGACGTGCTCGTCATGGTAACCGAACTGCTCCAATTTTTGCTGGTGGAGGTCGCGCTTGGGGTCCAAGAGGTGAACAAAACTACACTCTAGGAATCAATAAAAAGATGAAAAGAGTCGCTATAAATTCAATTTTGACTAAATTTGCTCAAGATAAAAAAATCATAATTATCGACAAATTTAATGATATTACTCCTAAAACTAAAGAAGCTATTAAATTAATTACTGGACTTAAAGCTAATAATGAAGTATTATCTAAAAGTTCAAAAGTTGGTATTATTACTACTCAAACTCTAGATAATGTCTTAAGAGCTTTTGGTAATCTTAAAAAAATTAATCTTTTGTCCTTAAAATCATTAAATGCTTACGATCTTTCTAATCAAAACTTTTTGATTATTAGTAAGAAAGTAATCACTCATTTTTCTAAATAAATATGAATTCTATTAGTACACAACATATTATTTTAAAGCCAATCATAACTGAAAAAGCTTTAATCGAACAATCTAAGGGTAAATATTGCTTTTGGGTTGCAAAATCAGCTAACAAGAATCAAATTGAAAAATCTTTTGAAATGGTTTTCGGAGTTAAACCTCTAGCAGTAAACACCATTATTCTTAAAGGTAAAATGAAAACTGATTGGAAAAAAAGAAAACCAATCAAAAAATCTGATCAAAAGAAAGCAATTATTACAGTTGCTAAAGATCAAAAAATCGAATTATTAACTATAAATAACAAATAAAATTATGCCATTAGTTCGTCCAACATTAACTATCAAGAAAAAGAAAAGCGGTCGTGATGCTCAAGGTCATGTTTCTGTCAGACACCGAGGTGGAGAACATAAACGTTTCATCAGAACCCTAGAATGGAATCGAAATAAAATTGACATCAAAGCTAAAGTTATCGGGATTGAATATGATCCAGGTCGAACAGCTGACATTGCTCTTTTATGTTATGACGATGGAACTAAATCCTACATTTTAGCGACTAGTGCTCTAAAAGTCGGTGATGTCGTCGTTTCTTCAGAAAATGCTCCAATAAAAGATGGTAACTGCCTAGCTCTTAAAAACATTCCAGTTGGAACTCCAATTCATGCCTTAACATTCCAAGTTGGTAAACCAGCTCAATTAGTAAAGAGTGCCGGTTCTGCCGCTTACATTCAAAGTGTCGATGGTAACAAAGCCATCGTTAAATTACCTTCTGGTGAAATTAGAATTTTTCATGCTGACTCCAAAGCTACTATTGGTCAAGTCGGAAATGCTGATCACAGCAATCAAAAACTAACCAAAGCCGGTGACTCTCGTCATCGAGGTATCAGACCAACTGTTCGAGGTGTTGCTCAAAATCCTCATTCTCATCCACACGGTGGAGGTGAAGGTCGATCATCTATCGGTATGCATCCAAAAACTCCTTGGGGTAAACCAGCTTTCAAGAAAACCAGAAAGAAAAAGAATGCCTCTAATAAATTAATTATTAAAAAACGTAAATAGTTATGACTAGAAGTTCACGTAAAGGACCATACATAGACGAGAAACTTATTTTAAAAGTTTCTAAAAAAACTGGTTCTGAACCTATTAAAACTTATGCCAGAAGCAGCCAAATATCTCCGGATTTTGTTGGCACTAACTTCGAAGTTCATAACGGTAAAAAGTTCATTAATGTCTATATTACTGAAGATATGGTTGGACATCGTCTAGGCGAATTCTCTCCAACTCGAACCTTCAAAGGTCATGGACGTGTTGTTAAAAGAATTATTGAAAAGACATAAACTATGGCACAAGAAATTAAAAAAATTACTAAAACTAAAATTATCAAAACTAAAGCAGTTTCTCCTGTTGTTGAAGCTCCAAAAGTTGAAAAAGTTGCTTTCCAAGTAGCTAAATATGTTAACAAGAATCTAATGATTTCTCCTCGAAAACTTAGACTTCTAGTTAATAATATTAAAAAATTAGCTCCAAAAGAAGCTTTATTAAGATTAAAATTCACCAACACTAAAGCAGCTCGAGTTATGGTTCAAGCTCTCCAAAACATAATTTCCGATGCTAAGAACAATTTTAACCTAGACACTGATTCACTAAAATTTGATATTATAAAGGTCGACGAAGCTTTAAAGATTAAGAGAATGGACAAATCACACGGATCTCGATTTGCTCGTGGTCTTATCATGAAAAGACACAGTCGCTTAACTATACACGTTAAAGGGGTTCAAAAATAATTATGGGACAAAAAGTTAATCCAATTGGTTTCAGATTAGAAACCGTCAAAAATAGTCCAGAATGGCAATCTTCTTGGTATGCCAACACTAAACAATATGCAATTTATCTTTTAGAAGATAAAAAAATCAGAGATCATCTTCAAAAGAAGCTCTATTCTGCTGGTGTTGTTGCTTTAAGAATCGAAAGATCAACTAAAAAAATTAAATTAATAATCATCGTTTCTCGACCAGGTCTAGTAATCGGTCGTGGTGGTAAAGAACTAGAAACCCTTAAAAAAGAAATTCAAAAAATAATTTCTTCAGCTAAAGGTAAACAAAGTGTCGAAATCCAAGTCGAAGAATTCAAAAACGTTGATTTATCAGCAAAACTAATCGCTGAAAAAATTGCTTACCAACTTACTAAAAGAATGCCTTACCGCCGAGTAGTTCTTTCCTCTATGGAAAAATCTATTTCTGCAGGTGCTAAAGGTATTAAGATAGTTCTATCTGGAAGAATTAACGGTTCCGAAATCGGTCGCCGCGAAAAATTCTCAGAAGGTAAAGTTCCGTTAAGCACAATTCGTTCAATAATTGATTATCACGAATGCCCATCTTTAACCAGATCAGGCTACATCGGAGTTAAAGTTTATTTATGTTTAGGCTAAACCATTATGTTACAACCAAAAAAAACTAAATATCGAAAAGAATTCAGAGGTCGAATGGCTGGCAACTCAAAAGGTTGTCTCGTCACTTTCGGTGATTTTGGTCTTAAATCTATGGAATGTAGCTGGGTAACTGCTAACCAAATCGAAGCAGCTCGACGTGCTATCACTCATTCAACTAAAAGAAGTGGTCGTATGTGGATTCGTATCTTCCCTAACAAACCTTATACTTCAAAAGGTGCTGGTGCTCCATTAGGTGCTGGAAAAGGTGATGTGAAAGGTTATGTCGCTGTTGTTAGACCAGGAAGAATAATGTTTGAGGTTTCCGGAATTAGTGAAGCCGATGCAAAAGTCGCACTTAAGTTAGCTGCTGCCAAATTACCGGTAGTTTGCAAAATAGTTAGTAAAAAATAGGGGTAGATTTTATGAAAAAAACTGATAAAATTTCCTACAGAGAAAAAAGTAAAGAAGAGTTACTTAAAAACCTGTCGGAGCTTAGAAATAAGTTTGTGGAAACAAAATCCAAACATGCACATGGAAACCAGAAGGACACTTCTGTGTTTACTAAAATTAAACATGAGATAGCATATATCTTCACTCTTCTCAAACAAAAATCAAATGACAATTAAAAAAATTGAAACTACTATTAAAAAAACTGGAAAAACCTTCATTGGTAAGGTTGTCTCTGATAAAATGACAAACACTCTTGTTGTTTCTTTGGAATACACCAGACGTCATCCAATTTATAAAAAAATTGTTACTAAACACAACCACATTTATTCTGAAAACAATCTCAGTGCTAAAACTGGAGATATGATCAAAGTGATGGAAACTCGTCCTCTTAGTAAAATTAAAAGATTCACTACATTAGAAATTATTAAAAAAGCTTAAAACTATGTCACTCCAACTAAGAAGTATGATCAAACCAGCTGACAATTCCGGAGCTAAACTTGCTCAAGTAATTCATGTCTATCGAGGTCATTTCCACAAGAAAGGTCATATTGGTGATATTGTTCTAGCTGTTGTTAAAGAAGCCATTCCAAATGGTTTAGTTAAAAAGAAAGATAAAGTTAAAATGGTTATTGTTAGAACCAAGAAAGAATTCGGTCGAGCTGATGGTTCTTACATCCGTTTCAATGATAACGCTGGTGTTATAATTGACTCTCAAAACAATCCTCGAGGCACCAGAATCTTCGGACCAATTGCTCGTGAAATTAAAGATTTAGGTTTTAATAAAATTGCCTCCATGGCAAAAGAGGTATATTAACTATGAAAATATTAAAAGGCGATAAAGTAAAAATTATGATTGGTAAAGACAAAGGCCGTGAAGGTCTAGTTGCCAAAAGTTTTCCTAAGAAAGCTAAAATTGTTGTTGAAGGTTTAAACACTTTCAAAAAACATGTCAAACCATCTCAAGGTAAAGCTGGATCAATAGTTGAAAGAGAAAGACCTCTTTTAGCTTGTAAAGTTGCTCTAATTTGTCCTAACTGTAAAAAAACAACTCGAATTGGTTATCAAGTTGACAAAACTGGTGAAAAATACCGAATTTGCAAAAAATG
The DNA here is from genome assembly GCA_037142555.1 of Candidatus Shapirobacteria bacterium. Classification (GTDB taxonomy): domain Bacteria; phylum Patescibacteriota; class Microgenomatia; order UBA12405; family UBA12405; genus WARW01. The sequence goes on from JBAXAJ010000001.1 coordinate 128,122, forward strand.
CAAATCAATTTTAACCAATACTACTATTAAAAAATAACTATGTTAAAAGATATTATAAATACTGATATTAAAGAAGAATTGATTAAACTTCTAGGTAAAAAGAAAAATGTTTTTTCTTTGCCTAAACTAAATAAAGTTGTAATCAATTATCGTGTCAATGATGCTAGAGACAGCCAAGAATCTCTTGAAGCTGCTATTGTTGAAATTAATGCTATTACTGGCCAAAAACCAAAATTATGTAAAGCTAAAAAAGCTATCTCTTCATTCAAAGTCAGACAAGGTGATCCATTAGCTCTTAAAGTCACTCTTAGAGGCATCAGAATGTATGACTTCACTGAAAAACTATTCAACATAGTTCTTCCTCGTCTTCGTGATTTCAAAGGTTTACCTTTAAAATCTTTTGATGGTGAAGGTAACTATAATTTAACTATCAAAGACCAAACCTATTTTCCTGAAGTTAACCTTGATAAAGTTAATAAAATTAGACCTATTCAAATAACATTAGGAATAACTGCCTCTTCAAAAGAAGATGCAAAAATGTTACTATCGACGCTAGGCTTACCTTTTGAAAAAGAGGCAAATAACTAAATATGGCTAATAAAGCAAAAATAGTTCGAGAAACTAAAAAATTAAAGTTTAGTGTACGACATCACAACAGATGTTCTATCTGTGGCCGTCCACGAGGATTTATTCGTTTATTCGGCGTTTGCCGCATCTGCTTCCGTAAGTTAGCCCATTCAGGCATGCTTCCTGGTGTTAAAAAAGCTAGTTGGTAAATAAAAAAATATGATTTATTCATTATCTACAGATTTCTTAATCAGAGTTAAAAATGGTTCCATGGCCAGCAGAAAAACTATTACTGCTCCAGGATCCAAATTTAGCGAACACATTGCTCAACTAATGAAAAAATACGGTTATATTGCCGATTTTTCAGTTGAAGGTGATGCTATTAAAACTATTACTATTAAATTGGCCTATGAAAATGGTCAACCAAAAATCAGTAATGTTAAACTTTTCTCTAAGCCTGGTCGAAGAATGTATGAAAAATCATCTTCTCTTCCATGGGGTAAAACTCCAAACTCATTAATCATTATCTCCACCAGCAGTGGCGTTATGTCTCAAAAAGAGGCTAAGGTCAAAGGCCTAGGTGGCGAACTCATTGCCGAAATTTGGTAAACATTTATGTCAAGAATAGGTAAACAACCAATCACTATCCCAGCCGGAGTCACTATCAATATTGATGGTACAAAAGTCACTGTAACTGGTCCAAAAGGAACTTTAGACTTAAACTTCTCTCCAAGAATTAAAGTTGAAGTCATTGAAAATGAAGTTATAGTCACTAGACTTGGTGAAGATAAAAAAACCAAAGCTAATCACGGAACAACCAGAGCTCATATTAATAATATGGTTCAAGGTGTCCAAACTCACTGGAAAAAAGAATTAGAAATTAAAGGAACAGGTTACAAAGCTTCTTTAAACGGTAATAAACTAAGACTTAACGTTGGTTACATCCACCCAGTCGATGTTGAAGCTCCAGTCGGTATTCAATTTGAACTCCCAGAAGATACTAAAATTATCATTACCGGTGCTAATAAAGAAGTAGTTGGACAAGTCGCCAGCAACATTCGTAAAATTAGAAAGCCAGAACCTTACAAAGGTAAAGGTATTCGATATGCTGATGAAGTTATTAAACTTAAAGCAGGTAAAAAAGCTAAAGCTTAAACAAATATGATTATTCAAAATGCAAAATTAAGAAGATTAAAAAGAGTTAGAAAGAAACTAGCTCAAAATGTAGGTATCCCAAGACTTTCAGTCTTCCGCAGTAATCAACACATTTGGGCTCAAATTATTGACGACAAACACGGTCGAACTCTAGTTTCTGCTTCAACTAAAACTACCAAGACTAAAGGTACTAAAACTGAAAAAGCTTTCGCTATTGGTGAAGCTATTGCAGTTCTTGCTCAAGACAAAAAAATCGTTAATATTAGATTTGATCGCGGTTTATACCGTTACCATGGCCGAGTTAAAGCTCTTGCTGAAGGTGCCAGATCTAAAGGTTTAAATTTTTAAAATATATGACTCCAGACACACATCAAAATAAAAGATTTGAAAGATATGAAAAACCAGTCAGTGAATTTTCTGAAAAGGTTGTTCAAATCAAAAGAGTATCTAAAAAAACTAAAGGTGGAAATCAAATCCATTTTACTGCTCTTGTAGTTTCTGGTGACAAAAAATCACGAGTCGGTGTTGGTCTTGGAAAAGCTAAAAGCGTTTCTGAAGCTATTCAAAAGGGAATTAAAAAAGCTCAAAAAAATATGCTTACTGTTCCAATGGTTAATGGAACTATCTCTGCTTCTATTCAACTTAAATTTAAAGGTGCTGTCGTTTTAATTAGACCAGGAAAAGAGGGAAGTGGTTTAATTGCTGGTGGACCAGTCAGATCAGTTGTCGAACTAGCTGGAATTAAAGATATCGTTTCAAAAATTATTGGTTCTAAAAACAAAGCAATTAACGTTTGGGCTACTCTCAAAGCTCTATCAACATTAAAGAAATAACACTATGGAAATCTTAAATAAATTAAATAAAACTACTACTAAATCAAAAAGAAGACTCGGTCGAGGAATCGGTTCTGGAAATGGGGGTCACACTGTTGGTCGTGGTGCTAAAGGTGACAAAGCTCGAGGTAAAAACAAATTAACTTTCGATGGTCAAAAAATCAAAAAATCTTGGATTAAACGTCTACCTTTCTTAAGAGGTAAACACCGAACCCTTAAAAGAAATGAAACTATGGTTCTAAATCTTAATCATCTAGAAAAATGGTTCAAAAAAGACGAAGTTGTCGATCTTAACTCAATCTCTAAAAAAATTAAATTATCACCAAAAGATCTCATTGGTAGAATCAAAATTCTTTCCGATGGAGAACTCACAAAAGCTTTAACTATAAAGAATGTTTTAGTATCAAAAGATGCTGCTAAAAAAATTATTGCTGCCGGTGGTAATATAGATTAATGAATCAGTTAACTAAGACTCTCTCTCTATATATTGAAGGATTTAAAACTCCTCTTTTTAGAAAAAAATTATTATGGACTATCGGAATTTTAATATTTTTTCGATTCATCGCCCACATTCCTGTTCCAGGTGTTAATCTAGCTCTTCTTCGCCAATTCTTTGCTCAAAATCAACTTCTCTCTTTATTAGACATTTTTTCTGGAGGAACCTTAGCCAATTTTTCAATTGCCGCTTTAGGTTTAAATCCATACATCAATGCCTCAGTTATGATGCAACTTCTAGCCTTAATTGTTCCCAAAATTGAAGAACTTCAAAAAGAAGGGGAATATGGTCGAGCTAAAATTAATCAATATACTCGAATGGCCACCATTCCTTTTGCCATCATCAACGGTTTAGGTATGTTTGCCATCTTAAAATCCCAAAATATCATCACTAGTTTCACTCCTTTAACTATTGTCGGCATGGTCGCCAGCATGGTCGCTGGAACAATGCTTATGATTTTCCTTGGAGAAATGATCAACAGCCATGGTGTTGGTAATGGAATTTCTATGTTGATTTTTGCCGGAATCGTTTCTCGTCTACCAACCAGTTTCATCAAAACTGCCAGTGTCACCGATTTCTCTAATCCTCAAACAAGTTTGAATATCCTTATTTTTGCCATTCTAGCTGTAGTATTAGTTCTAGGCATTGTCATGGTTGAAGAAGCAATCCTTCGAGTACCGATTAATTATGCTAAAAGGGCTCAAGTAACCTATCTACCAATAAAAGTTAACACAGCCGGTGTTATGCCTATCATTTTCGCTGTTTCTCTAGCCACTGCACCATCATTAATTGGCCAATTTTTAGGCAAAGTTCCAAATCAATTTGTCGCTAATTTTGCCAATGGCTTTGCTCACTTTTTCCGAGCTGACAGTTATTTTTATATGATTTTCTATTTTCTCTTAGTCATTGGTTTCACTTTTTTCTACACTTCAGTCATTTTCAAACCAAAAGACATTGCTGAAGAACTAAGAAAATCTGGTGGATTCATCCCTGGCATCAGACCAGGCATTTCTACCGAAAAAAGACTTCAATATGTGATCAATCGGGTTATTATCATTGGAGCCGTATTTTTAGGCTTCATTGCTGTTTCTCCATCAATTGTTCAAAAAATGACTGGAATTACTACCTTAACCATCGGTGGAACCAGTATCTTAATCGTCGTCTCTGTTGTTCTAGAATTAACTAGAAAACTAGAAAATGTTGTTCAAATGCACAACTACGACAAAATTAGTTATTAATTAGAAAAACATGTCAAAAGAAACAAATCTATTCATAATTGGTCCATCAGGCTGTGGTAAATCAACTCAAGCAAAATTAATTGCTGAAAAATATTCTTTAACTCATTACTCAATGGGTCAACTATTGCGCGACGAAATGGCTAGTAAGTCAGAATTAGGCTTAAGAGCTCAATCTTATGTTGACGGTGGGACCTGGGCTCCAGATGAGCTTGTTATCGATATCCTTGAATCAAACTTAGATAAAGTTAATAATCAAAACTTCATTGTTGATGGTTTCCCAAGAATGGTCAACCAAGGCATCCAAATTGAAGAATATCTTGATTCAAAAAACAATCCAATGTCCTATCTTATTCTTTTAGACGTCACTTTTGAAGAAATTATGACCAGAAGACAAAATTCAGGTCAAGCTTTTCAAGATGCTTCCAGAACTGACAACACCCCAGAAGCTATTGCTCAACGCCAAAAATCATACGATGACACTATAAATCCTATTATTGAACACTACCAAAGTGAAGGTAAATTGATCAAAGTTGATGGCAACAGACAAATTGAACCAATATTTAATGACATTTGCCAAATAATTGATAAAATTAATAATTAAACAAAAATGACAAAAGACCCAACAGTCAAAGGACAAATAACAGAGGTATTGCCTAACTCCCTTTTTCGGGTTAAACTCGAAAACGGTAATGACATAATTGCCCACTTGGCGGGAAAATTAAGAATGCACCGCATTCGAGTTATGACCGGTGATTCCGTTTCTTTAGTCCTAAGTCCAGAAGGAGAAAAAGGTCGAATCGTCTATCGCATATAAATTTAAATTTAGTCTTTGATATTCTAATCTTTTTAGGTTACAATATCCAAGTTCCTTATGAAAGTAAAATCTAGTATTAAAACCCGTTGTAAAAATTGTAAGATAGTTATCCGTAGAGGAGCTAGACGCGTTATATGTTCTACAAAAAGGCATACCCAAAGACAGGGTTAATCAAATATGAGAATAGTTGGTGTTGAAATTCCAGATAACGAAAGAGCCGAAGTTGGTTTAACTCGTTTTTTTGGTATTGGAAAAACAAATGTAAAACAAGTGGCTAAAATGGCCAATATTGCTTTAGATACTAGAATTAAAGACTTATCTCGAGATGATGTTTCTCGATTAATGAAAGTTCTTGAATCTTTTGTTATTGAAGGTGACCTTAAAAAGGAAATCAGAGAAAACATTGATCGCTTAAAAGCAATCAGAACTTATCGAGGCATTCGTCACATTGTTAATTTACCAGTCAGAGGTCAACGAACTAAAACTAACTCTCGAACCCGAAAAGGTAAGAAGAAGACAGTCGGTTCATTAACCAAAGAAGCATGGGCAAAAATTGAAGCAAATCAAAAAGCTGCTAATAAATAATTAAAATAAAAATGGCTCAAACTACTAAAACTAAAAAAACTATAACTAATAAAAAGAAAGTATACAAAAATGTTGCTGAAGGCAGATTGTATATTCAATCAACTTTCAATAACACCCTTGTTACTGTCACTGATGTTAAAGGTCACACTTTAGCTTGGTCAAGTTCAGGTCATTGTGGTTTTAAAGGAGCTAGAAAATCTACTCCATTTGCTGCCACTACTGCTATCGAGAGAACTCTCGAAGAAGCAAAAAAATATGGTGTTAAAAAATTAGAAGTTTATTTGAAGGGTCCAGGTGCTGGTCGAGATGCTGCTTTGCGATATCTCCGATCAAAGAGAGACTTTGATGTCGACATGATTTCCGATGTCACTCCAATTCCACACAATGGTCCTAGACCTCCAAAACAAAGAAGAGTTTAAAAAAAATATGTCAAGAATTACTTTAGATACAAAATGTAGACTTTGCCGAAGAGAAGGCACAAAACTTTATATTAAAGGTGAAAGATGTCTTTCATCTAAATGTCCTTTAGAAAAGAAAGGTGCTGTTGCTCCAGGTATGCACGGTCTTAAAAACACTAAAAAGCCTACTGATTACGGAATCCAACTTCGAGCTAAACAAAAAGCTAAGAGAATTTATGGAGTTCAAGAAACTCAATTCCACAACTATTATGATAAATCTAAAAAATTAAAAGGTTTAGTTGGTGACAACTTAATGATTCTTCTCGAAAGAAGATTAGATAATGTTGTTTACTCAGCTGGTTTAGCACCTTCAAGATCTGCTGCTAAGCAATTAGTTAGTCATAGACACATCATTGTTAATGATAAAGTTCTAAACGTTTCTTCTGCTGAAATCAATGTTGGTGATGTCATTTCTCTAAATTCTAAAAATACTAAAAAATACCAAGAAAATCTTCCACTTTCAGAGAAAGACTTCAAATCTCCAAGCTGGTTAGATGTCAAAAAACAAACTTACACTGCCAAAGTTATTTCTTTACCTATTCGTGAGGAAATCAATAATGGTATTGATGTAAATTTAATTGTTGAATATTATTCAAGATAAAAATTAAAAAGGAGAAACCAATGATAGATACTAGTAAATTTAATATTAAAACCGTTAAGTCAAATGAAGGCTACGGTAAATTCGAACTTAGTCCTCTATTTGGAGGTTTAGGTCATACTTTAGGTAACAGTTTACGCCGTGTTCTTTTGATCACCGTTCCTGGTGCTGCCATCACTCGAATCAAGATTGAAGGCACTAATCATATTTTTACCACTCTTCCGGGTGTTAAAGAAGATTTAGTCGAAGTTTCATTAAATCTTAAAAAGATTAAATTTGATTACAATAAAGATGAACCAATCGTTCTTACTCTAGAAAAGAAAGGTCCAGGAGTTGTCACCGCTGCTGACATCGTTGATAATGATCTTTGTAAAGTTACTACTCCAAACCAAATCATCGCTACTCTTGCTGACAGCAAAGCTGTTTTCAAAATGGAATTAACCGTCGAAAGAGGAGTTGGTTACACTCTCGCTAAAGAACAAAAAACTGACATTGTCGGTGAAATAATTCTTGATGCTACTTTCACTCCAGTCATCAAAGCTAATTACATGGTTGAACCTACTCGTTTAGGTAAAAAATCTAACTATGACAAGCTCACTATGGAAATCTGGACTGATGGTTCAGTTGATCCTCTCTATGCTCTAAAATTAGCTGCAAATGATTTAATCAATGCTTACAGCCAAATTGCTGATCCAAAAGAATTTGAAGATGAAATAATCACTATTGCTTCTAATCCATCTAATTCCGGTGCTGACATTTCTGTTGAAGAAATTGAATTACCTTTAAGAGTCACTAATGCCTTAAAGAAATCTGGTTATGCAACCATCGAAGCCCTCTTAAAAGCTGGCCGACTCGATGTTAGTAAAGCTAAAAATGTTGGTGAAAAATCGTTAAAAATCATTGATTCATGGTTAAAAGAAAGATCTTTTAGTTGGAAATAAATTATGAAACATCGTATTTTTGGAAAAAAACTAGGTAGAAACCACAACGAACGTAAAGCTCTCTTTACTTCTATGACTAGAAGTATGTTCACTCATGGAAGCATTAAAACTACTGAAGCTAAAGCTAAAGCAGTCGTTTCCTTAGTTGAAAGATTATCTAATGTAATCATCACTAAATCAGAACTAACTGCTAAGCGTGAATTATTCAGATATCTTCAAGATCAAACTTGGGTGAACAATGTTTGTGCCACTTTTAAAGCCACTTTTGGTGAACAATCTTCAAATTTCACCAGAATTAAGAGAATTAAATATAGATATGGTGACAATGCTCTAGTTGTAAGTTTAAGTTTCGTTAAAGAAATTAAATTCGAAACCAAAAAACCTAAAGTCGAAAAAGAAGAAAAAGCTGATAAAAAAGCAGTTAAAAAAATTGTCAAAACAGAAAAGAAAGCAATCAAAAAACCAGTTGTTAAAAAGGAGAAAAAATAATGAAAGCAAAAACTACAGTATTAAAAGGCAGTCATGTTGACAGAAGTTGGCATTTAGTTGATCTTAAAGGTAAAACTCTAGGTCGTGTTTGCAGTGAAATTGCTCAAATCCTTATGGGTAAAGATAAAATAACTTTTTCCTATCATCGTGATGATGGTGATTATGTTGTTGCCATCAATTCTTCAGAAATTGTCACTACTGGTAAAAAATTAAAAGATAAAATTTATTATCACCACACAGCTTGGTCTGGTCATTTAAAAGAAGCCACTCTAGGTGAATTATTAAAAAAAGATTCTCGAAAAGTTATTTCTCATGGTGTCTATGGAATGCTTCCAAAAAACAAACTCCGTGATGTCAGAATGACTAGATTAAAAATTTTTGTTGGTGAAGAACATAAATACGCCGACAAGTTCACTAAATAAAGCTATGGTTAAAAAAACTAATTTAAATAAATACACTTACGCAGTTGGTCGACGTAAATCAGCCATTGCTACTATTAAACTTTTCCCAGGAAAAGGTGATTCATTAGTCAATAAAATGGCTGTTGATAAATACTTCCCAGGTGCTACCGACAAGATTAACTATAATAAACCTTTTGTGATTACTGAAACTCTTGGTAAGTTCTATTTCGAAGCCAAAGTCATCGGTGGTGGAAAACAAGGTCAAGTTGAATCTTTGATGTTAGCAACTTCCAGAGCTCTTTTTAAACAAAATGAAACTCTTAAACCAGTTTTAAGACAAGCAGGACTATTAACTGTCGATTCACGAGTCAGAGAAAGAAGAATGGTTGGAACCGGTGGAAAATCTCGCCGACAAAAACAATCTCCAAAGCGTTAAGCAATATATTTTGTCTTTCCAAATCCCTCACTCCTGTGGGGGATTTTTGTTTTCTCTTATTGACAATATTTTCTATAATGTCTATCTTTAAATAACATTTAATATTTTATTTAAAAATAGATGAAAACATCCTCAATCGCCAAATTTTTAGTAGTAGCTCTAGTTCTAGGAGCTGGTGTGACCTTTGGAACTCAAATGGTTCAAAAGAACCAAGAAAACCGAAGTCAAGCATTTGTTCCAGTAGCTGTTTGGGGATTAATATTAGTAGGAGATGCGATAGCTACTTGGATTGCCACTCACCCAGATGCAACTCAGGCAATCGGTGAAGCAGCTTCTGAGACAGCGGGAGGAGTAGTGGATCTTTTAGACGATCCTGCAAATCCAGAGAGACAAAGAATAATTGATGCAAATGCAGCAGCTTTAAAGTGTCCTGCTGGTTCAAAATATGAATGTCCTCCACTCACTTCACGGGGCGAAGGACCACCATGTGGTTGCAATAATAATGGTACTTGGACTCCAGTCTTAGTTAAAAAAGATGGTAAGTGTAGTACTAAAAATTATAATACTTGTGAATATGGTGCTGTTTATGATAATTTAAAAGACACTACAACACAAGTTCTATGGCAATGTAAGGGTTCTGTTGGTGGCCAAACTGATTTTTGTACTGCGAACAAACCAAAAATCAATGGTATTTGTTCTACAACAAAAAATAAATGTACTAAAGGAAAATATTCAGAACTTAAAGACACTGAAGATTATTATTATTGGATGTGTAATGGCACAGCCAATGGAACATCAGCTAAGTGTCATTCTTCAAAACCTAATAAAGTCAATGGCATTTGTTCAAACACAAAATATTCTTGTTCTAGCGGGACAGTAGTTAATAAAGTTGACACTACAATTGCCTACAAATGGAGCTGTAAAGGATCTAATGGTGGAAGCCAAACTCCTTGTGATGTAGATAAGCCTGGTGCTTGTGGTAAAACAAAGAATTCATGTTCTGCTGGTAAGTGGACTGATGTCACTGACACCACAGCTGCTTATAAATGGAAATGTGCAAATATTATTTGTAGTCTTAAAAAATGAAAAAATTTAAAATAGCCAAATTTCTTGTAATAGCTTTAGTTCTAGGAGGAGGTCTTTTTTATGGAACCCAAATGGTTCAAAAAAATCAAGAAAACAGAAGTAATGCTGCCGGGGGAGCTTTGGTAGCTGAAGGTATCGGAAAATTAGTTGCACCTTACGCAAAAGAGGCAATAAAGGGGTTAAAAGGTAATGACCCAATGCCAACAGAAATTTATAAAAGTGGCACTGCTGTATGTGGTTTAAAAAGTTCATGTGAATCTGGGACATATGCACCTTTCTCTAGTGATGATAAGGAAATAAAATGGACTTGTCAAAAAGGTACTGGACTTAAGCTATTATGCAAGTATATAAAACCTAAAGTTGATGGTCTCTGTTCCACAGATAGAAATAAATGTAGGGCAGGAACATTTAAAGAGTCTAAAGACAGTGAAGACCACTATTATTGGCTTTGTGAAGGAATAAATGGTGGATCATCACCATTATGTAATAAACCCAAACTAGTTTCTCGTGGTGGCACCGACAGACCAATCAAAGGTGTTTGTGGCGAAACAAAAAATTCATGTTCTACTGGTAAGTGGTCTGAAACCACTGACACCACAACTGCTTATAAATGGAAATGCAATACAACAGTTTGTTTAAAAGACAAAGCTCCTCTATGTGGTGTTTATGCTTTTGATGGTAAACCTATCAAAACAGCTTCTTGTTATGTTGGTAGTTTAGACAGACCAAACTTCGGACTAGCAATTTATGATGTCACTATTAATGGTAAAAAATATAAAGCATGGTATTGTAAAAACGGTAGTAGTAAAGTTTCCTGCACAAACAAAACGCCTGTCATAAACTATTAAATTCAAATTTTTTCCAAAAACAAAGCTTATTTACACTAATCATTGACAAAGTTTCAAATTATATCTATCTTTAAATAACATTTAACAATCTTATTTAAAAATATATGAAAAAACTAGGAATAGCCAAATTTTTGGTCATAGCCTTAGTTCTAGGTGGTGGATTAATTTATGGAACCCAAATGGTTCAAAAGAACCAAGAAAATAGAAGCAAAGCCGCTGAATATGGTAAAACATATAATAATGGAGATGTTATTTGTGGTGTATCTATACCAGCTGATTGGAGAGGATTAGCAAAATGGAAGCTTCCAAGTGAAATATCTGACGCGGCTGTTGATGAATTTGAAAATGCAGTTTTTAAATGTAACAAAGATAAATGTACTTTCTCAACTGATTCTATAGGTGACTGGCAATATCTTGAATTTTGTGGCCCAGTTGCAAATACTAGGAAATCTTGCCAAGAAATAAATGGAGTTAATGCTTCTTGTAAAAATATTGAGGGTGCTTGTGCTTCTAAATTAAATACTTGTCAAAATGGAAAGTTTAAAGATACTGCTGACACTCCAACTGAATATAAATGGAATTGTGAAGGAGTTTCAATTTTAGGTGGTACCACAAGTGGTACCACAGCATCTTGTTCTATAAAAAAACAAGTTTGTGGTGCCAACAGAAATACTTGTAAAATTGGTAAATATTCAAAACTGGATGACACTAACAACCAATATAAATGGAAATGCAATACAACAGTTTGTTTAAAAGACAAAGCTCCTCTATGTGGTGTTTATGCTTTTGATGGTAAACCTATCAAAACAGCTTCTTGTTATGTTGGTAGTTTAGACAGACCAAACTTCGGACTAGCAATTTATGATGTCACTATTAATGGTAAAAAATATAAAGCATGGTATTGTAAAAACGGTAGTAGTAAAGTTTCCTGCACAAACAAAACACCATCTATAAACTATTAAATTAAAATTTTTTCCAGAAAAAACTGAAATTATTATTCTTTCGAATATTTAACATCAGTCATTGTTTCTTTTGCTAATAATTGACAAAGTTTCAAATTATATATATCTTTAAATAACATTTAACAAATTTATTTAAAAAAAATGAAAAAATTAGGAATAGCAAAATTTTTAGTAATGGCTCTAGTTCTAGGCGGTGGATTAATTTATGGAACTCAAATGGTTCAAAAGAACCAAGAGAACAGAAGTAAAGCCGCTAATGAAATTACAACACAAGATGGACCCTGTGGTTCTACTGCTAATGTATGTCTTGATGGGAGACCTGCAACTAACATAACTTCAGACGCTGTTAAGAACAACTGGAAATGCCCATATAATGGAGGATTCGCTAGTTGTGTATTAATTAAACCAGGTGAATGTGGCACTAAAGCATATGGTGATTGTGTTGCTGGAAAATATCAAAATATAAATGGCACTAACACTCAATGGAAATGTGCTAATGTTACTTGCTCTATCCCAAAAACTGCAATACCAAAAGGACCTTGCGGTTCTACTGCTAATGTATGTCTTAATGGTGGATCTGCAACCAACATAACTTCAGATGCTGTTAAGAGCAACTGGAAATGCCCATATAATGGAGGATTAGCTAGTTGTATTTTAATTAAACCAGGTAAATGTGGTACTAAGTCGTATGGTGATTGTATTAGTGGAACATATCAAAATATAAATGGCACTAACACTCAATGGAAATGTGCTAATGTTACTTGCTCTATGCCAAAAGTAGTTACAGCACCAAAAGGACCTTGTAGTACTACTGCCAATAAATGTGTTGATGGGAGACCTGCAACCAACATAACTTCAGATGCTGTTAAGAACAACTGGAAATGCCCATATAATGGAGGATTCGCTAGTTGTATTTTAATTAAACCAGGCGAATGTGGCATTAAATATGGTAATTGTATTAGTGGAAAATTTGAAAAAATAAACGACATTCAGTGGAAATGTGCTAATGTTACTTGCTCTCTTTAAAAACAATAAATACTTTGTCTATTCAAATCCCTTCCCTCCACTATGGGAGGGGATTTTTGTTTAATTTATTGTTAAAATAATTCTATGACTTTAATCCAATCAATCATTTTAAGTATAGTTCAAGGCATATCTGAATTTTTGCCAATTTCATCATCTGGTCATTTAAACCTTTTTCAGTATCTTTTTAATCTCCAACCATCCTTAACTTTAGACATTTTTCTCAATACTGCCACTTTTGTTTCAGTTTTGTTTTTTTTCAGAAAACAACTAAACTATTTTTTTAAAAATCTAAAATACATCATTGTTGCTTCAATTCCAGCTGCTCTAGTCGGAATTTTCCTAAAAGATCAAGTTGAATCAATTTTTGCCGACATAAATTTATTACCATCTTTCTTCCTAATCACCGCCGCTCTCGTCTTTTCTACAAAATATTTAAATGGTAAATCTCAAAAATTAGACTACAAAAAAGCTTTGGTTATTGGATTTTTTCAAGCCATAGCCATTCTTCCAGCAATTTCTCGTTCTGGAGCCACCATTTTTGCTGCTCTTTTACTAGGCTTAGCGCCTATAGAAGCGTTCAAATTCTCTTTTTGCTTATTCATTCCAGCTTCACTTGGAGCTTTGCTTTTAAGTGCTAAAGATCTCAAGGGCGCTAATTTTTTTGAACCAAACTATTTAATTGCTTTTGTAGTCACTACAATTGTCGGGATAATCGCTCTAAATATTCTTCAAAAAGTATTAATTGGTAAAAAACTTTGGATTTTTGGATTTTACACTCTAATCATTGCCATTGTTACTTTCATCCTCTTAACATTCACCGGTTCTGCCGTTTAACCTGTCCACACTCAATTTAATCAAGTTCTGTCTAGCCACTTTAACTATTTTTTTAGTTCTAGCGACCTTATTATCTTTTTTATTCTCAGGTTCAACCTGAAAAACTAATTCATTTTCGTATTGTATATTGTCCATATTTATATTTGTCCTGACATAAATTCTTTCCAAATTAAATATAATTCAGAAGTGGCAGTTGCATCTCTGGCCACATAGTCAGCAATTTTATTAAATTCACTTTCATTAAAAAGTCGAGTCACATCATCTCCATGAACTCCTTCTTCTTTTGGATTTTCAATTCCAAAAGCCTTACAAATCATTTCTAGTTTAAAACTACGGCCATTTTGTCTTATTCTGTTGGCCAAATCAATTGATTTATCAAATCCCCATTTTTTAATTTCAAATGGCATTTTTACTCGATTAATTCCTGATCGAATCATTAAGAAAGGAAAATCAAAACCATCACCATTGTAAGTCACAAATTCTTCATAATTAGGTGTAATTTTCCAAAATTCTTCTAATAGCTCTTTTTCAGTTTTAAAAGTTTTATAAACAAAGTTTTCTTTCTCTGGCTTAATTTCTTTTGTTGATAGACTTAAAACAATACCAGTTTTTTTACCGATGTCATAAGCACCAATTGCACAAACACTTCCAAAAATAGAGTATAAACCAGTTTTTTTCTTAGCTATTTCTTTGTCAGTCTCATTTTTTTCTAGATTATTTAAAAGATAGTCTTTTTCAACTTCATCCAAATCTTCAAATTTTTTTCCTAAAGTTTCAATATCAAAAACTAAAGTTGGAACAGAAGGGGAGAAATCACTAGCATTTTCACTTTCAACAATTTGACAACTATCAATAATTAATCCTACTTTACCGTTATATTCTTGCGTCTTACCATTAACTTCAATAACTTTTCCTTCCTCAAAATTACACATCGAGATATTATTATTCCAAATTTTAGCTTCAATACAACCATTTATATCGCAAAGTTCAAGAATATAATAATTATCTCCTTTAACTGTTTGTCTAACTTCTTTGCTTTTAACTACAAAATGTCTGTCTCTAATTAATTCATTTGCTCCAATTTTTATTGCCATAAATTGAATTATAACCTAATAACTTCTTTAAAAGAATTAGTCTTTTAAAATTGTAGAAACAAAGTGGTGCTTAATAATTCAAAATATAACATTTTTAATCAAAAATATGCTATTATTTATCGAATGAATGAAAAAGAAAATTATAATAAAGCTCATCGTGAAATCGAAGAGATATTAATAAAATCAATCAAAGAAAAAACTAGTCCTGAAGATCGAATGGATACTTTAGATAAATATCTTGATGACTTAGAAAATAATGATCCTAACACTTTTGAAAAACTATTTAAATCAGAAAACAATCAACCAAACGAATTAATGAAAATTAATCAAAAATATTTTCCAAATAAGTTAAACAGATAATTAAACTTTGTCTTTTTTAAGTTCTCTGTAAACTAAAATCGTCAAGAGTGCTGTAAACAAATCAAAACAAGAAAAGAAGATTAAAAGTGGGGCATGAGTGTGGGTATATCTATATATTTGATAAGAGGCAAATATTATTAAAGTTGTCGCCACCACTGGATAAGCCCAAAGTTTTTTTTGCAAAAGCATTGTAACCATAAAAATTTTAAGGACTCCATGAGCCAATAAATAAATAGCTCCAAACAAAGTTGCTCCAACTGATAATGTTTGTCCAAAACTTAAAATATGAGTAGCAATGAAATCATTTGGGTCCTGACTCAGTTCATGCTCAGTTAACATTAAAATAACTTTGTCAATTCTAGTTGAGTTAGACACATAAAACAAAATTCCACTACCTAAAATTTCTAAAAATCCATCAATTCCTTTAATAATAATACTGACTTCAAAAATTCTAAAAATTATCTTAGCCGATTTATGCAACAATCTTCCAATTTTTTTAAAAATCCCAATAATAAATTTAATTATCTTCATCATCAAATTTGATTATATAGCAAAAAACTTGATATTAGTCGGGGATACAGGATTCGAACCTGCAACCTCACACACCCCATGCGTGCACGCTAGCCAATTGCGCCAATCCCCGTCGTAATTAAACTATTTTACTTCACTAAAATATAATTTGCATATTTTTATTTGTAATTATAGAATAGGGCATGGAAGGTGAAATAATTGAAAATTTTGAACCTAAAAACACTAGAGACACTATTATAGATAGACAGAAAGAATTTGTCTCTTCAGTTAAAGAAGAGTCTAAAAATTTACCAGCAATTATTGAACATACAAATGATTCAGAAGCAGTCAAAGTCAAACAGCTAGAAGATGGAAGATATCTCTACGAAGTATCAGATAAAGACAATGATAAACTAAAATCATTTTTTATTAGTGATGACTTATTCAATCAGTTTCCTGAAGATTCAGATCTTGATTGTAGTAGTTTTTTACGTAAAAAACTAACAGGCCCAATTATTGAATATAATGCTAAAAAAGATGATGGCACTGAAGAAATCCTCTACACCATCAAAAGTCGCGAAACTGATAAATATAAAGTTTTACAAGAAATGACTGGCCAAACTTATGATTATCTACCGACAGTCTTATTTTCTGCTAATTTAACAAGAGGGATTGTCCATGTCCCATGGTTAATCGATTTAAAACCAGAAGGAATTATAAAAATAGGTTTAAACCAGATTAATAAAGATGGCACTCTCAGAAAAGCAAAAGAAGAATGGTCATATATTTCTTATACCCCAACTGAAGAGGAGTTTGAAGAAATGGACAGAGAAAGAGAGGATAGATTTAATAAAGCCAAAGTTTATTTAAGCAACGTCGTACCAAACCTCCCTTTACTCGAAAACCCTAAAAATAATTAATCTTCGGCTTTTATTCGGTTTTGCCCCTTGACTTGATATATTTCTTTTTGATATCACTATAGATGTAAAGTTAATTTTAAAAAAAATATGAAAAAAACAACTATAAAAACAAAATCAGTCGCTAGTAACAACATCCAAGACAAAAAAATGGAGTCTGTCCGTTTAGCCATGGAACAAATCACAAAAAATTATGGAACCGGATCCATCATGTTAATGGGTGAAAAGAAAGCCGACATGTCAATTGAAGTCATTCCTACTGGTTGTCTTCCTCTCGACATTGCTCTTGGTGTTGGTGGTCTTCCTCGAGGCCGAGTCACTGAAATTTTTGGACCAGAAGCTTCTGGTAAAACCACTGTTTGTCTTCATCTAATTGCTGAAGCTCAAAAACTTGGTGGAACCGCTGCTTTCATCGATGTTGAACATGCTCTCGATCCTACCAGAGCAGCCACTGTTGGTGTAGATCTAGACAGTCTTTTAATTTCTCAACCAGACAATGGTGAACAAGCCCTAGAAATCGTTGAAACTCTAGTTCGTTCCAATGCTGTTGATGTAATCGTCATCGATTCCGTTGCTGCTCTAGTTCCAAAAGCCGAAATTGAAGGTGAAATGGGTGATTCAATGATGGGTGTTCAAGCTCGTCTAATGTCTCAAGCTCTAAGAAAACTCACTGGTGCTATTTCTAAATCAAAATGTGTTGTTATTTTTACCAATCAACTTCGTCAAAAAATTGGTGTTATGTTCGGCAATCCAGAAACAACTCCAGGCGGTGTTGCTCTAAAATTCTATTCTTCAGTCAGAATCGACTTAAGAAAAATTGCCAACATCAAAACTCCAGCTGGTGAAACCATTGGTTCCCAACATCGAGCCAGAATAGTCAAAAATAAAATTGCCCCACCTTTCAAAGAAGCTGAATTTGACATGATGAGTACCGAGGGTATATCTATCAATGGTGGAATAGTCGACCTAGGTGTCCAACATGGCCTAATCACAAAAGCTGGTGCTTTCTTCAAAATTGGAGATCAAAATCTTCAAGGTCGTGAAGCAGCCAAGAAATATCTTAAAGAAAACCCAAAAATTGCTGAAAAACTCAAAGCTGAAGTTTGGGAAAAGGTCAAAGATGCAAATCCTGTGGACAAAAAATAGTCGTTTTCCAAACAGAATCTATATCAAGTTTTCTGATGGTCTTTTATTGCCATTATTTATCGATGATTTAGTTAAATTATCCCTAAATTCTGGCAAAGAAGTTAGTGAAGACGAATTAAATATCATTATAAATTTATCTCTATCTTATCTTTTAAGAGATTATGCTCTTCGTCAAATTGCTCTTTCTCCTAGAAGTGAAAAGTCTCTAAGTCAAAAACTTAAAAAATACATCGATGGCCGAATCTATAAATATTCTATTCCTCAAAATAATCTAGATTTAAAAGATTTAACTGATCAGTGTGTTACTAAACTTAAAAGCCAAAAATTGATCAGAGATTCAGAATATATCGATTTTTTCATCAAAAAATATCATAACAAATCAAAAAAAGAGATAATTTATCTTCTCCAAAAAGAAGGTCTTAAAATAGACATTTCTCAATTAAAAGCTTCTGACATTGATAAAATAAAAAAATTAATTCAAAAAAAGAAGATAAATTCAGAAAAATTAGCTGATTTTAAGTATAAAAATAAAATTATGTCTTATCTATACCAAAAAGGATTTTCTATAGATGACATCAAAAATGTGATTGACGGATTGATGATTTCCAGTTAAAATATAGGCAACTTAAATTAAAATATTAATTATTAAATTTAACTTTTTATATACGCACTCAAATGTTATTCAAATTTAAAAGATTATTAGCGCCTGTTTCTCATTTCTAATATCTTAGTGTAGCCGTGCTGTGTCGTAAAAAGTGAAGGAGTTCTTTATGTTAGATAATTTTTTGTCCAGAGTTAAAGGTTTATTTTCTGAAAAAACCTCAACTAAAACAGTCACTAAGAAAAATAGTGCAGTTAAAAAAGAAGTAAAAAAAGAAGAAGTCGTTAATCAAGATAAAAATAGGGTTGTCTTCTCACCAACCAAAACAGTTGAAGCAACTCCTGTTGCCCCAGCTCCAGTTGTTAACACAGCTCAAATTGATGCTGCCTTGCAAAATGCTAAAAGGATAGAAGCTGATGCCAAAGCTAAAGAAACTGAAATTTTTCAACGTCTCTCTTCTCTGAATGATAAAGAGAAATACATGATTGAAAAAGAAAGATCTCTAGACACTCAATCTGCCGAAATCAAAGCAAAAATGAATAGTGTTGAAGATCTCTATAAAAAACAATTAGAAAAATTAGAAAACATTTCTGGTCTTGATATTGAAAAAGCTAAACAATTAATAATTAGCAGCACTGAAAAGAAAATGGTCAGTTGGATTGCTAAAAAAGTTGAAGATGCTAAGGAAGAAATCAGAAACAAAGGTGATGAATTAGCCAAAGAAATTTTGATTGATAATATTCGTCATGGAGTCACTGATTATGTTGCTGAATACACTGTTTCCACTATTTCTCTTCCAGATGACACCATCAAAGGAAAAATCATTGGTCGAGAAGGTCGAAACATTCGTGCTTTTGAAAAAGCTACTGGTGTTGAACTAGAGCTAGACGAATCTAACGATATCCGCATTTCTTCTTTTGATTCAACTAGAAGAGAAATCGCTAAACTATCTCTCGAAAAGTTGATCAAAGATGGTCGAATTCAACCTCTTAAGATTGAACAAATTGTGGCTCAAACTAAAAACGAAATGGAAAAGATTTTAATAAATGAAGGTCGAAAAATCTGCCAAGAAGTTGGAGTCTTTAATTTACCACTCGATTTAATGAGAGAAATTGGTAAATTTAAATTCCGCTACTCTTATGGTCAAAATTTAGCTAAACACACCATCGAAGCTACTAAAATTGCCACCGCCATTGCCTATGAGTTAAAAGCTGATGTCAACACTGTTCGGCTTGGAGCTTTATTACACGATATTGGTAAGGTAGTCACCGATCAAGAGGGGACTCACATTGATCTTGGTGTTGATTTATTAAGACAATTCAAAGTCACTGAAGCCGTCATCAATTGTGTCGCTGAACACCATGAAGATAAAGAATTTTCTTCACTAGAATCAACCATTGTTTACATTGGGGATGCCGCTTCTGGTGCTCGTCCTGGTGCTCGATATGAAGTCCATGAAGAATATCTTAAAAGAATGAAAAACATCGAAGAAGTTGCTAAAAACTTTCCTGGTGTTCTAAGTGTCGCCGCCTATCAAGCTGGACGTGAAGTTGTAGTTATTGTCGAACCTACAATAGTTTCTGACAATGAAGCTGAAGTTCTAAGCCAAAATATCGCTCAACATCTAGAAGAAGAAGCTAAATGGGCCGGTCAAATAAAAGTTACTGTTATTAGAGAGTTAAGAACTAGCAGTATTATTGTTGGTAATAAAATCAATAATAATGCGGTAAAAAATGACTAACAATACTTGCATTTTGCCGATATTCCGCTATTATTAAAATAATTATTAATTAATTAACAAAAAAATAATGACTAAAAAAGACTTAATCGAAATCGTTTCGCAAAAAGCAAAACTCAGCAAAAAAGCTGCTAAGCAATCTGTTGAAACTTTCTTAAATGAAATTATGAAAGCACTCTCTGGTGGAGAAGTTGTTAAGCTTTCAGGTTTTGGAACTTTCAAAACCAAAATGTTCAAAGCTAAAACTATCAAAGCTATTGGAACTAAAGAATCTAAAAAAATCGTCGCTCGAAGAATGCCTCGATACATTCCAGGAACCAAGATCAAGAAAATGGTAAAGTAATTTTTTTGAAATTAATTAAGCCCTCCGAATCTCGGGGGGCTTTTTGTTACCTTGCGATTAACCTAAAAAACCTTTATAAATATATACAGTATGTATTTTATTTATTTTGTCTAAAAATTTGATCAAGTTTAGGTTCAAATTACCAATAAAGAAAAAAGTTTCAGACTATTTTTTTGCGCCTCGTTTTTACTTCTCCAGATTTCAGTTTAATTTAATCGCTGTTTTATTCATCAGCATCGGTCTTGCCACTGGGACTTATTTAACCATGTCCAAAGTGATTTTACCTTCAATCTTCGCTGTGTCTCAAACTTCCAACACCCTAAATTTTGATGTCGGCAGTTCTGGTAATTATAATTATGACACCTCCTCAGTCACTATTGGTGCCAGTGGTGTCCAACCAATAGCAACCAACAAATTTTCTAATTCTAGTTTCGCCACTAATAGTGTTGGTTGGACTTCAGATATCATAGTTCCAAATGGTTATGTCAAAGTTCCTGGAAATTCAACTTTTAGTACTACTGATTTTGCTGTTATGAAATATGAAGCTAAATGTGCTTCCACAAGTGACCCTGCTACTGGTTTAACAAGTCCTACTTTTATACCATTTTATACTTATAAAAATAATGTAGATGATTGTATTTCAGCTAATAATAAGCAAGTAGTTTCAGTAGCTAATGGATATCCAATTGCCTTAATTACTCAGCCTGATGCAATCACCAAATGTGCCAGTGTTTCTGTTTCCGGTGCCACTGCTCATTTAATTAATAATAATGAATGGATGACTATTGCCAGAAATGCTGAAGCTCAAAACACCAATTGGTCTCTAGGCGCTGTTGGTTCTGGTTATTTATATGCCGGTAATAATAACATTGATACAAGTTACTCTCATTATATTTACAATGCATCGACTAATGATACAGGTAATTATCGTTGTGCTTACACTAACACTGGTTCTTCAGACAATCCATCTCCTTGTCCTTATAACACAGCTCAAAATACTTCTGGAACTAGGGGAAGTCAAGTCAGAGTTTTAAAATTATCAAATAATGAATCAATTTGGGATATGGCGGGAAATGTTGGAGAGTGGATTAATAATACTCAAACAGGCACAACTATAGGCCCTAGTAGTATTTTAGAGTGGAATTCTTCTAGCCTTGCTTCTGGAGCTAGAGATCTTTATGGGCCATCAAGCTCTTCATATCTTAAAGCCCAGGGAATGGGGTCTTTCACTGGTGGTGCTTTGGGTAATGTTTTTATGCGTGGAGGTATTTATCTTGACTCTTTAGATGCTGGTATTTATAGTTTAAGTTTAAGTTCTAGTTCTTCTTATTTATATCCTGGAATTGGTTTTCGTTGTGCCATTTCTGGTAATGTTTTATCACAAGTATCAAATGTTGGTTTAGGAGCAAGTGGAGCTGCAAAAATTATTGCTAATCCTGGATCAGATTCTAAGATTTATCAGACAATGGCCAATCTTACTACC
This sequence comes from Candidatus Shapirobacteria bacterium, assembly GCA_037142555.1. Taxonomy (GTDB): domain Bacteria; phylum Patescibacteriota; class Microgenomatia; order UBA12405; family UBA12405; genus WARW01. Next base: position 150,081 of record JBAXAJ010000001.1, read on the forward strand.
AATTCTACTTACGACTTTTCCGCCTATGTTTATAATAATACTGCTGGTGGTATTGGTGGCACAGTCAATGCTTCTATTGCTCAACTAGAATATAATGGAGTTGGAATTACTACTACCTACACTAATTCAGGTTCAGGTTGGTGGAAACTTTCCGCCACCGTCACTGCGGCCAGTGGCTCACAAGAATTTGGTCTTCTAACCAAAGCCGGCAAAACAGTCTTTTCTGATAATTTTAGTTTAATTCCTATTATTTCTCCTATCTACACCACCACTTCTTTTTATAATCGTCAAATTATGGAATGGAGCTCTTTTAGTGCAGTTGGCACTACTTTTGCCACTTCTCCAATTACTTATCAACTTTGTTCAACCGATGCTTCTATTTGTGAAAGTAGTAATACTTGGCAATATTGGAATGTCTCCAGTTCCACTTGGTCCAACGCCACCAATCTCACTATGACTAATACTGCCGGAGATATAAATACTCATATCAGCACTTTCCCTGTCACCAACAAAAAAATTGCTGTCAAAATCATTATGACTTATGATGGCACCAATGTTCCAACTCTTAGTTCCATTAATTATGGTTTTAAAATTGATAATCTTGCTCCAGTGACTAATGCTTCAAGTGTAATAATGAATTCTTCAATCGGCTTAACTTGGGCTAACACAAATCCATCTTTTACTTGGACAGCTGCCACAGATGATGATCCAAGTGCTTCAGGAATAAAGGGCTACTGTCTATCTTTATCCACTACCACCGGTGGTGTCGATCCAGTTTCTTCAAAAGGCAAACTAGGCACTTCTCCAGTCCCTATTTCTGATAATATTTGTCAATTTATTGTTCCTTCAAATTCTCTAAATTTAAATACCGCTGGCTATTTAGCCTCGGCATTACTTGATTCTGAAGAAACTTATTATTTAAACATTAAAGCTATTGATAATGTAAACAATGTTTTCCCTACTTCAACTTATTTTGAGTTCAAATATGACTCTACTAAACCTAGAAATGTCTCTTATATTTCTCCAGCTTCTGGCAATTTTTCCAATGTCGTTGATATGAGTTTTTCTTGGCCAATCAGTGTTGGTAGTAGTGTATCTTCATCAGATAGTGGCAGTGGAATTTTGGGTTGGCAATACCAAATAAATACTAATGATGCTGATAAATGGCAAGGAAGCACTACGGCTCCAGAATTAGGTGGCCTAAAATATATTCCTAGTGGCACTTCTAGTTATAGCCTAGTTGAAGGTAAAGATGCTATTGTTTCCGGAAACAATGTTATTTACTTCAGAACTGTCGATAAAGCCGGCAATTTTTCTACCGATGCTACTATTCGCACTGGTAATATTGCTTTTGGTGGTGCGGCTCCTGCTTTCAACCAAAATAATAGTGTCACTATCAATCCTAATACTTCTACAACTAATTCTTTTGCTCTGTCTTGGCCAAGTGCCACTGCTACTAATGGTCAAAGTGTCACTAATTATTACTATATGTTAAACACTCCACCACCATCAACTTTAGCCACTCTACAGGGTAATATTTCAACCTATATCAACAATGGCACTGCAACCACAGTTGCTGTCAAAAGTCTTCCAAATGTCAACAAAGGTACTAATACTGTCTATGTTGTTGCAGTCGATAGTGCCAACAATTATTCACCATCAAATTACACTAGTGGTACTTTTGTTCTAGATTCCAATACTCCCGACAATGTCAGCAATTTAGTTTCTTCTGATTCTTCAATCAAATCTCAATCTCAATGGAATATTACTCTTACTTGGACCGCTCCAATCTATCAAGGTGCTGGCAATTTAATTTATCAAGTCTATCGATCAACCGATGGTGTTAATTTTGCTCAAGTTGGTTCTTCTACTGGCCTTTCCTATGTCGATAATACTCCAGCTTCAAGCAAATATTATTACAAAGTCTATACCAAAGATGGTGCCAATGCGGTCTCTTCTGGTACTAATGCTGTTTCTATTACTCCAACTGGTAAATGGACTACTTCTCCAATTATTGATTCCCAACCAACTACTTCTTCAGTAACTACCAAAAAAGCTACTGTCAATTGGTCTACTGACCGAAAAGCCGATTCTAAAATTGCTTTTGGAACTAAATCTGGCAGTTATAATACCGAAGAACCAAGTAATCCAACTCAAGTTTCCAGTCATTCCATTAATCTTACCGGTCTTTCTCCAGGAACCACTTATTATTATCGGGCCAAGTGGACAGATGAAGACGGAAACACAGGAACCAGTGATGAAAAATCTTTCACCACTGCCGCTGCTCCAACAGTTAAAGATGTTTTAGTCAAAAATGTTAATCTAAGTTCAGCTTTAGTCCAGTTCACTTCAACTGGAGCTAGTAAAGTCAAGGTTTATTATGGCACCAGCACCGCTTTTGGCGGAGCCCTAGAAATTCATACTTCAACTTCTGAAGCTACTTATACAGTCAACTTAATTGGTTTACTCGATGGCACAAAATATTATTACAAAATAAATGCTTTTGACAGTGAATCTAGTGAATATGAAGGCACAGTTCTAGATTTCACCACTATTCCAAGACCAAAAATTTCTAGCGTTCAACTCCAAGAAGTAGCTGGAACTTCTCAATCTACAATTTTAGTCACTTGGAACACTAACACCGAAATTTCTTCAATTGTCACTTATTATCCAGAAGGTAAGCCAGAACAATCTCGAGATGAAGTCAGTATCCAATCAATCAAAGGCCAACACAAAATGATTCTTCGAGGCTTCACTCCTGAAACTAACTACATTTTAGTTGTTAAAGGTCGTGACAAAATTGGCAATGAAGCAGTTTCTGATAATCATCATTTCACCACTGCCACCGACACCAGACCACCACAAATTTCTAGTCTACTAGTTGAAGGTCAAAATGTTCCAACAGTTTCTGGTGCTGCTCAAGAATCAACAGCTCAATTAATCGTTTCTTGGAACACTGATGAACCAGCCACTTCTCAAGTTGAATTTAGTGAGGGAACTGGTGCCACTTATTCTCAAAAAACTCAAGAAGATGCAAAACTTACCTACAACCATCTAGTCATTATTTCTGGTCTAACAGCTTCAAAAGTCTATCACTTGAAAGCAATTTCCAGAGATAAAGCCAATAACACTGGTAAATCAATTGACACTGTCACTATCACTCCAAAAGCCACTGATAATGCTCTAAACTTAGTTGTTTCCAATCTAGGCCAAGTATTTGGTTTCTTAGGAGGATTTAATAAATAATTAAAACTATGATTGAATCAATTGTTCAAATTAAAAATATTTTTAAAACTTTTCGGGTTGGAACTCAAGATGTTCCAGTTCTAAAAGACATCAGTTTTAATGTAAAGAAAGGTGATTTCCTAGTTATCTACGGGCCATCAGGTTGTGGCAAATCGACTCTTCTCCACACTATTCTAGGTCTAGAAGCTCCAACCAAAGGTACTATTATTTTTCTAGGAAAAGATCTCTACAAAGATTCATATGGAGAAGACCGAATTGAAGACGATAGAACTGACTTCAGAAAAAATCATATTGGTATGGTCTATCAACAGGCTAACTGGATTAAATCTCTAACCGTTCTCGAAAATATAATTTTCCCACTATCACTTTTAGGCATGGATAAATTAAAAAGAGAAGAAATGGCTAAAAATGCTCTTAAGACTATGGAAATGTTAGCTTGGGCAAATTATTCACCTTCAGAACTTTCCTCTGGTCAACAACAAAAAGTGGCTCTGGCTCGAGCTCTAGTCACCAATCCAGAAGTGATTATTGCTGATGAACCAACCGGAAATCTAGATTTCGAATCAGGCCAAGAATTGATGTCTCTTTTGACTGATTTAAGTAATAATGAAGGTAAAACTATAATTATGGTTACTCACGATTTGGAATATTTGAAATATGCTAAAAGCACAGTCAGAATGCTCAATGGCCAAGTTGTCGAGTTAAACACTAGTCAAGAAACAATTAAAAAAATAAAATGTAAGAAAGTTGATCAAAATGAAAAATAAACAAAAAATAAACTATTTTAAGAAAATAAAAGAAGGAGCTATCTTTTTAGCTGTTTTAGTAGTCTATTTTATATTCCAAATAATAAAATTTGCCTGTCCTAAAAAAAATGTTTCTGGAGTAATAAGTTGTCATTTAAAAGTAAATTCATTTTTAAATGGAAAACAAGATGACACAATTTCTAGAACTGATTTAATTGAAATTTCACTTCGTAATTTAAAGTCAAAAAAAACCAGAACTATGGTCACAATTGGAGGAATGACTATTGGAATTGCTGCTATCGTCTTTTTAGTTTCACTTGGTTATGGTATTCAACAACTAGTCATAACTCGGGTTGCCAGACTTGAAGAAATGCGCCAAACCGACGTCACGCCTCAAACTGGTGGAAAACTTAAAATTAATGATAAAACACTCTCTGACTTCAAGGGGATTAGTAATGTTGAACTAAGTCTACCTCTTATCTCTGTTGTTGGTCGAGTTAACTACAAAAACTCAGTTTCAGACATGGCTGTTTATGGAGTAACCACTGATTATCTTAAACAATCAGCTGTCAAACCAATCTATGGAAAAATTTTTGAGAGTAACCAATTAGCTGCTCAAGTATCAAAAGGAGAAGTTGCTGGAGTTTCCACTGAAAACACAGCCACAATTGGCACTGAAATTGGAAATCTAGAATTTAATATTAAACCAGGTGATTGGGTCAGAGTCAGAGAAAGTCCAGATGCAAAATCAAAATTATTAGGTTACACCCAAAGAAGCGAGGGTAAAAATCAAGGTATGGAAGTTTGGGGAGCATCTTATGTCTCAGATTCTAAAGTTGGAGAAGCCATTCAAGATCAAAATGGTAAAAATCTTGGGAAATGGATTAAAACTCCAGCTCTAATTTGGCAAAAGAAAGATAATGAATATATCCTTGACCAAGATACCGATGGGAAGCAAGTTCAGAAAACTGGCTATTTAGCCGAATCAAATGTCACTGTTGAAGCCAAAATTAAAGAATCAAATGTTCTAGGTGTTTCGACTGATGCCAAAACTTCATTAGCCACAAATTCAGCCTCAGCCTCACTTTCTCTAGTCGAAATTGCTTCAGAATCTGGGGTAGCTGTTTCTGAAAATACAAAGATAGTCGCTCTTGGTGAATCGGCTAAAAAAGAAGCAGTGATTAACAGAGCTGCCCTTAGTGTTCTAGGTATTAAAGAAAATGAAGCTGTGGGTAAAAAATTCACTACTTCCTTTGTCGTTGTTGGTGATTTATTAGAAGATCGAACCCAAAAAATTGAATCTATTCCAACTGAATACACTATTATTGGAGTAATTCCTGATGATAAAACTCCAGTCTTTTATATTCCTTTTGTCGATCTAAAAACTTTAGGTGTTTCTAATTATTCTCAAATTAAATTAGTGGTTAATAACCAAACTAATCTAGACAAAACTAGACGTCAGATTGAAGCCATGGGTTATGTGACTCGATCAGTTGCCGACACTGTCGCCCAAATTAATAGTCTTTTTGCTACTGCCAGAACTATTCTTGCCTTATTAGGCTTTTTAGCCCTAACAGTTGCTGCTCTAGGAATGTTTAACACCTTAACTGTTTCTCTTCTAGAAAGAACTCGAGAAGTCGGTCTTATGAAAGCTATGGGAATGAAATCATCTGAAGTCCAAGAACTATTTTTAACTGAATCAATGATTATTGGTCTATCTGGAGGAGTTCTAGGGATTGTTCTAGGTTCTCTTCTTGGGAAATTAATCGGTCTAATTCTAACCGCTTTTGCTCTTTTCAAAGGTGTTGGTCCAATCGACATTTCCTATGTCCCACCATTTTTCATCTTAATCATAATTGGCCTTTCCTTAATTGTTGGTATAGTCACTGGAATATATCCAGCTCGACGAGCTACCAAAATTTCTGCTCTTAACGCTCTTAGATATGAATAATCCTAAAAAGAAATTAAATGTTTTGATAATTGATGGTGGTGGTCGCGGTTCAGTTTTAGTTGAAAAATATTCTCAAAGTAAATTCGTGAAAAACATTTTTGCTCTTCCAGGCAATGATTTAATGTCTATTAACACTAAAAAACCAGTAAAAACATATCCAGAATTTAAAAGTACTGACGTCCAAGACATAATTCAAATTTGTCTTCAAGAAAAAATAGACTTAGTTGATGTTGCTCAAGATAATGCCATTGCGGTGGCTCTAGTTGATGAATTAATTAAAAATAACATCCAAGCTATTGGCCCAACTAAAGATGCTGGACAAATAGAATGGGACAAATCTTGGTCTCGTGATTTCATGGAAAAATATAAAATTCCGTCTCCTTTCTACAAAGTTTTTAATAATAAAGAAGAAGGTTTCAAATTTTTAGATAAAAAAAATGATCAAGCTTGGTTTATAAAAGCTTCTGGTTTAGCCGAAGGTAAAGGAGTAATCCCAGCTAATAATAATCAAGAAGCCAAAGAAGCTATCAAAAAAATGGCTAATTTTGGAAACAGTGGTGAGACCTATCTTTTAGAAGATTGGTTAATTGGTGAAGAGTTCTCTGCTTTTGCTGTTGTTGATGGTAAAAATTTCCAAATCTTAGGTTATGCTCAAGACCATAAACGAGTTAATGATTCAGACCAGGGGCCAAATACTGGCGGCATGGGTTGTGTCAGTAATCCTCTAATTGTCAGTAAAGACATTGAATCTCAAGTTGAAGTGATTTTTAAAAAAACTATTAATGGTTTAGCCAAAGAAAAAAGACCATATAAGGGGATTTTATATCTTGGTGGGATGGTAGTTGGCAAAAAAGTTTTTATCATCGAATTTAATGCTCGTTGGGGTGATCCAGAAGCTCAAGTCATAATTCCTAGCATCAAAACCGATTTTATAAAAATAAACAGAGCCATTTTGAAAGGGAGAATCAATAAATTAAAATTAATAATTGATAAAAAAGTCAGAGTGGTTGTGGCTGGAACTTCCAAAGGTTATCCATCTTCCTACGAAGAAGTAAAAGGTAAACAAATTTTTGGCCTAGAAAAAATGTCAAATTCGAAAGAAGTTAAATTATATGGAGCTGGAATCAAAGTTAAAGATAATAAATTCTTTGCTAATGGTGGTCGTGTTTTCTATTTAATGGCCCAAGGCAAAGATATTATTGAAGCTCGAAAAAAAGTGTACAAAAATTTAGCTCTAATAGACATTGATGGTAATAACCTCCATTTCCGCACCGACATCGGCTGGCGCGACCTCGCCAGATTAAATAAATAAACTGACATAGCCACGATTACTTGGTAAAATACACCCATGAAACTATCAATCGGGATTGTCGGTCTTCCTAATGTTGGCAAATCAACTCTTTTTAATGCTCTTCTTGGTAAACAAGTTGCTGATGCCAGCAACTATCCTTTTTGCACTATCGATCCAAATGTTGGTGTAGTTGAAGTTCCTGATGATAAATTGCCAGTTCTGGCCGAAATTGTTAAAACTACCAAAATAGTTCCAGCCATTGTCGAATTTGTTGACATTGCTGGTCTAGTCAAAGGTGCTTCTCAAGGTGAAGGTCTAGGCAACAAATTTTTAACCAACATTCGCGACTGTGATGCCATCTGTCACGTAGTCCGCAATTTTTCTGATAACAACATCATTAAAGAAGGTTCTGTTGACCCACAAGGCGATTTTGAGGTCATTTGCACCGAATTAATCATCAAAGACCTCGATAGTGTTGATAAATATATAAGCACTAACAAAAATAATCCAAAAGAAAGCAAAACTAAGAAATTTATTTTTGCTCAAAAACTTAAATCAGAACTAGAACAAGGTCATTTAGCCGTCAACATTTCTCTAGATGATGAGGAAAAAGATTTAATCAAAGAATTTTTCTTATTAACTGCCAAGCCTTATTTCATAGTCGCTAATGTCGATGAAGATACCTATCAAAACATTGAAAATTGGAAATTAAACATTACCAACTGGGAATCTGTCGTTCCGGTTTGTGCCAAAATTGAATTTGAACTTTCTGAACTAGATAAAGAAGAAAAATTAGCCTATTTAAAGGAATTAGGAGTAGAGAAGTCAGGTCTAGAAAGAGTCATTCAAAAAGCTTACGAAACTCTTGGTCTCCAATCCTACTATACCGCTGGAGTTAAAGAAGCCAGAGCCTGGACAATCTACAAAGGTGACACCGCTCCAAAAGCTGCCTCAGCAATCCACACTGATTTTGAAAAAGGTTTCATCATGGCCGAGGTTGTTTCTTATCAAGATTTCATCGAACATAAAGGTTTATTAGGGGCCAAAGAAGCCGGCAAACTTCGACACGAAGGTCGTGATTACATCATGCGCCCTGACGATGTTGTCGAATTCAGAATCAATGCTTAACAAAATTTTAATTATTTCTGGTCCAACTGCCACCGGCAAAACCGATTTAGCCGTAAAATTGGCAAAAAAATATAAAGGCGAACTAGTTTCCACCGATTCTTGTCAGATTTATAAAGGTCTTGATATTGGCACCGGCAAAGATCAACCAGATGAAACTCCAATTCATCTAGTCGACATCATCACTCCAGACCAAAAATATTCTGTAGCTCAATTCCAAAAAGATGGACTAGAAGCCATCAAAAAGCTTCAATCCCAAAACAAATTACCAGTTTTAGTCGGTTGCAGTGGCTTTTATCTTGATTCTTTAATCAATCCAAACTATGACACTTTTTCAATTAAACCAAACAAATTTTTAAGATTTATTTTAAAAAGATTATCAGTCAAAAATCTCCAAACTATCTATAAACTTTTAGATCCAACTAATTTTTCTAAATTAAATAACTCTGACATCAACAACCACTACCGCCTCGGTCGCAAAATCGAAATAAAATTAAGTTTTAAGTCTCCCTTGTCAAAGGGAGATTTAGAGGGATTGAACCAAAATATTCTCCACATTTCTCTCACTGCCCCTCTCGATTTTCTCTATGACCGCATTGATAAACGAGTTCAAAAAAGAATAGACATTGGTTTTTTTGATGAAATTAAAAATTTATTAAAAAGATATAAATGGTCAGATCCAGGCATGCAAATTGGCGCCTATCAATGTCTAAAACCTTATTTTAATAAAAAAGAAAATTTAGAAGATTGTCTAAAACTTTGGCAATATGCCGAACACAGTGATGCCAGACGCCAAAGCACTTATTTCAAATCCAGATATCAAAATAAAGCCTATTTTTTCGACATTACTTCAAAAAATTTCAATACAAAAATTTCTAGTTTAGTGTCAAAATGGTACAATAAAGCATGAAAACAAATAAAATTGAAATTTCTCAAAAAACCATCATTTTCACTATTTTATTTCTAATTGCTCTTGGCCTACTTTGGTTAATCAAAGATGTAATTGTCTTGTTTTTTGTTTGTTTTATTTTAATGCAAGCCATAAATCCAGCTGTTGTCCGTTTAGAAAAATTTAAAGTTCCTAGAATTTTAGGTATAGTCTTAATCTATTTATTAATTTTAATCGCAATTGTTCTTTCTTTTGCTGGAATAATTCCAATTCTAATTGAACAAACAACTGGTCTAGCTAAAACCCTACCAGATTTAATCAAAAATGCCTCTTTCTTTGGGATTTCCACTGCTGATTTATCTTCACAATTTAAAATTCTAGAAAGTCTTCCAGGTGGAATTGCCAACACCGCTTTCGCCATTTTATCTAACTTATTTTCTGCCATAGTTATTTTAATGGTCACTTTCTATCTACTCCTAGAAAGAAAAAATATGGGTGATTATAGTATTAAATATTTTGGTCAAAACACCGGTTCTAAAATCAAAAAAATTATTGATCAACTAGAAATTAGACTAGGTAGCTGGGTCAGTGCTGAAGTGTTGTTAATGATTATTATCGGGATTCTTTCATTCATTGGGTATTCACTTCTTGGTTTAAAATATGCCGTAGCCTTAGCATTAATTGCTGGGATACTAGAAATAGTCCCTAATATTGGTCCAATTATCTCAGTGATTTTAGCTTCAATAATTGGTTTCACAGTTTCACCAACCATTGGTCTTTTAACAATTCTAGTTGGAACTATTGTCCAACAATTAGAGAACAATTTGATTGTCCCAAAAATAATGAAAGAAACTTGTAACATCAGTCCTGTAATAACAATCTTATTACTTATGGTTGGGGCTAAACTAGGGGGAGTTGTTGGTGCTATTATAGCCGTCCCAATATACATGACAGCTGAAGTCATTTTTAAGACATTAAAAAAACCCTAAAGAAACTGATAAGCTGGATTTTGTTTAAGGATCATCTATCTATTCTCTCTACCTGAGGCTCTCAAAAGCTAGATATTAACGCCTCATCTTGAGATTTCCACCAGAAGGATGCTCGTTTCACTTCAGCCGCCGTAGCCTTCTTGCGAAGGTGGCTAGCTTGCTCGTCTCTGTAGCATTGCCCAAAGCTCACGCCCTGGCCCCTAAGGACTTCTGTGCTTTTTGTGGTCCAGACTTTCCTCCCCGAAAAATCGGGGTAGACCCTTCAACTTCTTTAAGGTTGATGTATTTTACCAAAAAAAACCCCCCGAAGCTTCGGGAGGTTAAAAACAAATTTTGTTTTTAATATCACCTATAGCAAAGCTGCATCAGCTGCTGAAAGGATTTTGAACATTTTTGTTCCAGTTTCTGGATCAATAGTCTCAGCTGCTGGTCGTCCGTTCTTAAGAGTAACTTTCTTGACCTTAGTTACATCGATTTCAACAGTCTTTCTTGATTTTACGTTGTAAAATTTAATGGTTGTCATGAAAAATTCACCCCCTTAAAAAAAATTAATAATTTTTAACATTAATATAGAGTTTGAAAATAATATATAACCACAATCACTAAAACGGCAACGATACTTAAAATTAAGCTTTTAATTAAATCTTTTTTAATAAAATTTACTTCTTTCATTTTTATATGGCCAGTATAGCATAGACTTTTGTTACAATAATTTAACGATGAATTTTTTAATCTATCTTTTAATTATTTGTAACTTAATTTGGGTTGCTTATCTAACCTACCTAGTTTATAGAAGAAATAACAACAAAAATAAACCAGCAACTTTAGGCACAAAAGAGAACAATCTAAAGCTAACTGTAACACGCTTCAATCCATTTGAGGATGTTGGAGGCGATCAGAGCTTCATTTTATGCATCTTGGACACTAACAATTCTGGTGCTATTATTACTTCATTACATAGTCGTGATTTCACTAGGGTTTATGCAAAACCTATCAAAAGTGGACAAGGTGACAATATCACTTTATCTAAAGAAGAAAAATCAGCGATATTAAAAACTATTAAAAATTAAAAAACAAATGAATAATAAAACTACAAAAATTTTTGTTTACTCAGGCTTATTTTTATTATTTTCTGGAATTTCATATTTCCTTTTTAATGCTCTAATCCCAGTCTCAATCAGTTCAATCTCTCCAAAGTCCAAAAGTTCTAAAGTCCAAACTAGTGAAACTGGTGTTTTAAGCTTTTCAGGTAAAAAAACTGAACTTTGTCCTATTAATGGCCAACTTTACACTAAAGAAGAAAAAGAAATTTGGTCTCAAAGAAGACCTCTAATGGTTATGATCGAAAACCATGAAGATGCCAGGCCTCAATCTGGTCTTCAATCAGCAGACATTGTTTATGAAGCTGTTGCCGAAGGCGGAATAACTCGTTTTATGGGAGTTTTCTATTGTGGAATTGTTGCTGGCTTTGAAAACAAATATGATGTCGGTCCAGTTCGTTCAGCCAGAACTTACTTTCTAGATCTTGCTTCTGAATATTCTGATTATCCTCTTTATAATCATGTCGGTGGTGCTAATTGTAGTGCAGCAGATTCAAAAAGTCCTTGTACTACCAATAAAAAAGCTCAAGCTATAGAACAAATTGCTGATTATGGTTGGAATAGTCAAGGAACTTGGGGTGATTTAAGTCAATTTGCACTATCATATAAAGCTTGTCGTCGTGAACCAGATCGAACTGATGGTGAAAAAGCTACAGAACACACTATGTATTGTTCAACTAAAGAACTCTACAACATTGCTGCCAACAGAGGTTTAACCAACATGACTGTTGCTAAAAAGAATACTTGGGATAAAGCTTATAAAGCTTGGACTTTCACTCAAAAAGATCAAGCTTCAACCTCTGCTCCAACTGTTTCTCTAGACTTTTGGTCTGGATATAAACAATATTCAGTTTCTTGGAAATATGATTCAGTTGCAAATGTTTATGCCCGAAGCAATGGTGGCAAAGAACATATTGATTTCAACACTAAAAAAGTCATCACTGCTAAAAATATTGTAATTCAATACACAAAAGAAACCAGATCAGTTGATGAACATGCTCACAATCTCTACGATGTAATCGGCAGTGGCAATGGTGCTCTCCTTCAAAACGGCAAAAAAAGTGACATCACTTGGTCAAAATCTACCAGAACTTCCAGAACTATATTCAAGGATGCTAGTGGTAAGGAAGTCAATTTCGTTCCAGGAAACATCTGGGTTGAAATTTTACCTATAGGTTCAAAAGTTGATTATGAAGGCACAATCTAGTCTAAAACATCTCTTTGTTTCTCAAACTAGACTGAAATTAATAAATACTCTCTTTTATTTACCAAAAGAAATCTATTATGTTCGTCAACTAGTCAGACTTCTAGATGAAGAAATCAATTCAGTCAGACGTGAACTTGATAATCTTAAAAAGGCTGACATTGTTGAATCAGAATGGCGAGGTAACAGACTCTATTATTGGGCTAATCAAAAAAACCAACTCTTTCACGAGCTTCTAGCCTTAGCTAATAAAACTAGTGGATTGGGAGTTAAACTCCAAGACAAAAACAACGATATAGGCAAAATTAAGCTATTAATTTACAGTTATAAATTCATAACTTGTGAAAAGAAAAACCCTGATGACATTGATTTAATCATTGTCGGCAATGTTTCCTATAAAGAAGTAGAAAATAATATAAAACAAGAAGAAGAAATTCGTGGTCATGAAATAAATTACATGATAATGGATAAGAACGAATTCCAAATGCGTAAGCAAAAACGCGATCAATTTATTGTTGACTTCTTTCTCGACTGTCCTGTTGTTATAATAGGTAGTAATGAGTAAAGCAAGAAAAGTAATTAAAACAGGGAACAGTTTAGCCATAACTATTCCTTCAAAATCAATCAAAGATTTTAATATTAAAGAAGGGGATTTAGTTCAAGCTAAAATAAACAGAAGTAAGGCTTCAATAACCTACGTGTTTTCTGGTCACCCTCGCCAACTTTCACTAATGGCTCAAAAAAACTAAAACTAATGAAAAATAGCAGAAAAACTATTAATATTTTTTGGACAATAATCGGACTAACTTTTGTTTGTTTGATTATCAACATGCCAAAGATTTTGCCTGTCAAAATTCACCAAGGGCCAATAAATTGGGAACACACTTTTTATAAACCAGAATTAAAAATCGGTTCTTTCACAAAAAATCTTGATTTAAAATATGGACTAGATTTAGCCGGTGGTTCCAGTTTAACTTTCGAGGTTGACACTTCTGGGGCTAAAAAAGAAAACTTAACTCAAGCTCTAGATTCTCTAAAAGGAAACATCGAAAGAAGAGTCAATCTCTTTGGGGTCAGTGAAGCCAATGTTCAATCTTCAAAAGAAGGGGACAGCAATCGTCTGAAAGTTGATCTTCCAGGAATTGAAAATGTCAACGATGCTATCGGTCTAATCGGTCAAACCGCTCAATTAAGTTTCAAAGGTGAAGATACAAAAGTGACTAGCGCCACTGATTCAGCTAGTTACAGAGATGCTTTTCCTTTTGACACTGGCATAAATGGTTCTCATTTAACCAGAGCTGCTGTTGAAATTAACTCTAATAATGGTGAACCAGAAGTAGCTTTGGAATTTAATCCAGAAGGGTCAAAATTATTTGCCAAAGCCACCAAAGATTATCTAGACAAAAGAATTGCCATATTTTTAGATGAACAACCAATCACCTCTCCAAAAGTTCAAACAGTAATTACCGATGGTAGGGCAGTAATCAATGGTTCTTTTGATTCAAAATCAGCCAAAGAACTTTCAGCTCAACTAAATGCTGGTGCTCTTCCTCTGCCAATTAAATTAATTCATCAAACCCAAATTGGGGCAACTCTAGGGAAAGATTCAATCGATAAAGGTCTTTTTGCCGGAATTGTTGGTCTAATTTTAGTTTCTCTCTTTATGATCGGAAACTACGGTAAATTAGGTCTAATTGCTGATCTTGGTTTAATAATCTATGCTCTAATCACTCTAAGTCTCTATCGTCTGATTCCAGTCACTCTAACTCTTCCAGGCATTGTCGGTTTCATTCTCTCAGTCGGAATGGCCGTTGACAGTAATATCCTAATTTTTGAACGTATGAAAGAAGAACTTCGAAAAGGTAAGCCTTGGAACATTGCTATGGAACTTGGTTTTGGTCGAGCTTGGGACTCAATTAAAGATGCTAATGCGTGTACAGTCATCACTGGTCTAATTTTATTCAACCCTTTCAATTGGACTTTCCTAAACACTTCTGGAATGGTTCGAGGTTTTGCCGTCACTTTACTTCTCGGAATTTTTATTAGTATTTTCACTGGTGTTTTTGTCACTCGAAATCTACTTCGGGTTCTAGCTAAACCATCAAAAAAGGATAACCAACTATGAACATAATGAAATTTCGAAAAATCTTCTACATCATTTCTCTAACTCTAATTGCCGTTTCAGTTTTTTCAATTGTAAAATGGGGATTCAGAACTTCAATCGACTTTTCTGGTGGAACCAATTGGGAATTTGTTTTGCCAAATAATCCATCAAAAGAGAAAATAGCCGAAGCTTTCAATCAAAATAACATAACTCTTTCTTCAATAGATTCAAACGGAAAGAATAATTTCACCCTAAAATTTGCCAACATTTCAACTGACCAAAAGAAAATTCTTGACGATTCTATGGTCAAAATCGATAAAGACTATAAAGAATTAAAATTTGAAACTCTTGGTCCAATCCTAGGAAAAGAATTACTCAGAAAAACCATCACTGCCATAATTTTATCATCACTATTTTTGCTAATTTTCATTGGTACTCGTTTCAAAGATTTCACTTTTGGGGCTGGTGCTGTTTTAGCCATGTTCCACGATTCATTAATTTTGATTGGGGCTTTTTCAATTCTCGGTCATTTCTTTGGAGCCGAACTAGACGCTCTTTTTGTAACTGCTCTTCTTACAACTCTTGCTTCCTCAGTCCATGACACAGTTGTCACTTTTGACAGAATGCGCGAACTAAAAAGACGAAACTTTAAATTTGATTGGGTTGATCTTGCCAATCAAGCTGTGACCGAAACTTTAACCAGATCTATCAATAACTCTATGACCATCATTTTGATGTTACTATCTCTAGTTATGTTAGGTGGTTCTACTACCAAATGGTTTGCCACCGCTCTCTTAATCGGTGTCATCTGTGGAACTTATTCCTCAACCGGTGTTGCCATCCCTCTAGTTCTACTTGCCAAAAAATATCTCAAAAAGAAGTAATTTTTTCCAACAAAATCTCTCTCTCATTTAATTCTGGTTTTTCTTCAACCTCTTTAAATATAGCTTCCAAAACTTCACCAACTTTTCGGCCTGGTTTAATTTTCAAAATTTCCATCACATCTTGACCATTAACTTTTAAGTCCTTTATACAAAATGGTTGTTTTTGCACTTCCACAATTCTTTCCTTAAAAAGTTCCCATCTCCAACTACTTTCTTTAGCCCCACTTCCAAGTCTATCAGCCCGTCTTAGAGCGATCATTTCGTCAATATAATCTAAAGTGACGTTTCGAATAAATCTTCGCACCGCTTTGTCTGTTTGAGTGGCCTCAGTTGTGAACATATGCCATCTGACTAATTTGAATAATTGGTCTAATTCTTTATTAGAAAATCTTAATCTCTTACCAACAGCAACCGCAATTCTTGATCCAATTATTTCGTGATTATGAAAAGTTCTAGCTTCTCCATCTCCAAACATTGATCTAGGTTTTCCTACATCGTGTAATAAACTAGCCAATTTTGTAATTGGATTTTCAGTCGCACAATTATCCAAAGTTTTTAAATTATGATTCCAAACATCATCAATATGGTGGCCTTTTTGAGCCATTCCAACTCCATCTAATAATTCTGGAATAATTTGTTCCAAAAGACCAGAATCTCTCAAAAGTTCAATTCCGGCTGATGGAATAGGCGAGACTAATATTTTAAAAAGTTCATCTCTAATCCTTTCCCCAGCCACATTATTAATTAATTTAGCGTTTTTTTGAATTGATTTAAAAGTTTTCTCTTCAATTAAAAATCCTAATTGAGAAGCAATTCTAATCGCTCTCATCATTCTCAAAGCATCTTCACCAAATCTTTCATCTGCATCTCCCACAGTTCTGATTAATCTATTTTTTAAATCAACTTGTCCACCATACAAATCAGTTATTTTTAATTTACTATCCAAGGCGATTGCATTAATAGTGAAATCTCTTCTTTGCAAATCCTCTTCTAAACTTTTTCCCCATTTAACTTCATCAGGATGTCTTTTGTCAGAATAGCCTTGTTCAGTTCTAAAAGTTGTTATTTCAAAAATATCATCGCCATCAAGAACACTAAAAGTTCCAAAGACATTATTACAAAAACTATTTTTAGGAAATATTTTCCTCATCTCTTCTGGAGTCAAATTGGTGGTGAAATCCCAATCTTTAACCTTTCTCTCCAAAATCAAATCACGAACAGCTCCGCCGATAATATAAATTTCAGCGCCATTTTCTTCAAACTTTTTGATTAATTTTTCTACTTTATTAGGGATATTAAATTCCATGCCCAATTTTACTACATTTCGAGGATAAAAAAATAAACCCACAAAACCAAAAAAACACTAACAACAAAAAACCCAAAAAAGGGAAGAGTTTGGCCACCAAACTCTTATTTTTTTGATTTTTTGTCTCTTTTTCAAGTGAATATTTTCAGAAAGTAATTACATGAGTAATAAACAAAAGTGCAAACACTATTACAATAACTACAACAACGATTACAGCAATTGTAACCCATGGAATAGGGCTAGGAGGACAATACATGTCAACCCCTCCTTTCTTCTTTTCTTTTTAATTTTTATTAATTAATTAATATAATAATCGCTATTATAGAAATCAATAACAACACCAAATACAACATCCCAGATTTTACAAACTTTCTATCTCTTTCCATAACAACTCCTCCTTCTTTCTATTTTTTAGTTTTGTGAGTTAAAGTGCAACAAACTAACCTATAATACTCCTAACTATACTAAAAGTCAATCTATCAGTGTAAAATTAAATCTATCTCATGAATCAATTGCAAATCATTTTAAAATCAAAAAAAATCATTGAAAGGGGAATAATCGAAGCCGATTTTCTAGAATTATTATTAACCAATCGTGGCATCACCAAATCCAAAACAGCTGAATTTTTAAAACCAAACAATCCCAAAAAACTTGAAGCCAAAGATTTTGGAGTCAACCAAAAACAATTAGATTTGGCTGTCAATCGAATTAAACAAGCCATCGATAATCAAGAAAATGTCCTAATATACGGCGATTATGATGTTGATGGTATAACTTCAACTGCTGTTCTTTGGAAATCTCTAAGAAAAAATGGTCTAAAAGTCATGCCTTTCATTCCCGATCGAGAACACGACGGCTACGGCATCAAAGCCAAATCATTTTTTAAGTTTGAAGAGGAAAGAGCCACTAAATTCTCTTTATTAATCACTGTCGATAACGGCATTGTCGCCAACAAAGAAATCCAAAAAATCATCGACACTGGGGTTGATGTAATCATCACCGATCACCACCTTCCAACCGAATCTTTGCCAAATTGTCTTGCCTGCGTCCATTCAACTGCCTTTTCTGGTTGTACTCTAGCCTGGCTTCTAGCTCTTCAATTCGATTCTGAAGCTGATCTAGGATTGGCCGCTCTCGGTGCCATTGCTGACTGTATGCCTCTAGTTGGGATCAATCGCAGCATTGTGGTCCATGGCATCCAAGAATTAAGATTAAACCCTTCTCCAGGCATGAAAAAATTAATGCAAGTCAGTGGTTCTAAACAAGAATCACTTTCTGCTTATGATCTAGGCTACATTCTTGGCCCTCGAATCAACGCTGTTGGTCGTCTTTCCAACCCAACCGATGCTCTGCGACTTCTATGCAGTCCAACTCTGGTCCAAGCCGCCAAATATGCCCAAGTTCTAGACGATCACAACAAAGACCGTCAAATTCTTCAAAAAGACAGTTTGGAAGTTGCTGAGAAAAATATTTTCAACAACTCCGACAAATTAGTCTTTATTGCTGATAAGTCCTACATTCCGGGAATAATCGGTCTTCTGGCTGGAAAAATGACTGAAAAATATTATTTACCTTCAATTGCCATCAGCATTGGTGATGAAGTTTCCAAAGGTTCTTGTCGCTCAATTAAAGAATTAAACATCATTGATTCTCTTCGACAAGCTTCCGATCTACTCATCGAACTAGGTGGCCATGCCGGAGCCGCTGGTTTCTCTATTAAGACCGAAAACATCGCTAAATTTAAAAAAGAAATTACTAAAATTATCAATGAAAAACTAAGTGGTCTCGATTTAAAACCATCAATCATTGTTGATGCTCAAATGGAATTGTCAGCCGTAACTCTCAAAAATTGTCAAATAATCAAAAAATTAGAACCATTTGGAATCGACAATTTTGAACCTTTATTTTTATTTCAAAAAGTCACCGTCTCTGAAAAAAGAGTGGTTGGTTCAACTGGAGACCATTTGAAATTAAAGTTTAATGACACCAATGCCATCGCCTTCAAAAAAGGGGATTTAGACAAACAAATCAAAGTTGGTGACAAAGTAGACATCATCGCCCGCCTCGACATCAATGTTTGGAATAACACCAGCACTCCCCAACTAATGGTAAAAGAAATACTCCTATAATATTGACTTTTGAGCATAAATAACCTATAATAATAGCAATACGTTTCTTTGACCAGAAATATATTGAACATTAAATCTAAAAAAAGAAGGAAGTGTTGTTAGTGAATGGATTAAAAACAATTAAAGTAAGAGAAATACCGATTTTTTCTTATTATGAAATAACATATCCGCCAAGGTCTCTGCTTTTAAGCAATTTAAGAGTACCTTGTCATCCAACAGTATTAGAATTATCTTTCCCGATTGATTTTGCGAGTCCTACTATAAAAGATATTAATATAGTTACTTTTAAAACAGTGACTGAATTATTAGACATAAGTGGAATCAAAAAAATCAAAATTGGTCCTGCAGGGATAAGACTATACAGGGTTAAAGGATATTTTTCGATAAAATGATGAGTGAAATCACCCAGGTGATTAAAAACAATTCATTTTAAAAAACAAAAACCGAGGTGTTAACTTTGTTAACTAGGTCAACCTCGGTATTTTTTTTGCTAAAATACTACTATGGAAAGAACACTAACAAAAGAATGCCTCCAAAAAATTGGAGAAAAAGTTTTAATTAAAGGTTGGGTCAACAGCGTCCGAAGCTATGGGAAATTAGCTTTCGCTGACATTCGCGATCGTTCTGGAATAATCCAAGTTGTTGGTGGAGCCGATCTTGGCGCCTTAAAGATTGAATCAGTCGTCGAAATCGGCGGCAGTCTTCGTTCCCGTGATGAAAAATATTTTAATGACAAAATTTTAACTGGGGAAATTGAGCTTGAAGCTGAATCTATAAACATTTTAAGTAAAGCTCAAGAATTACCTTTTGATCTTCACCAACCAGATTTAAACATTTCTCTGCCAGTTTTGTTAGACAACCGAGCTCTTTCTTTACGCAACAAAAAAGTTCAAGATGTTTTTAAAATTCAAGCCACTATTGTTGAAGCTTTCCGTGATTATTTAACTAAAAATGATTTCACCGAAATTTTCATTCCAACCATAGTTGCCGGTTCAACTGAAGGTGGTTCTGAAGTTTTCCCAGTCGATTATTTTGGATATCAAGCCTATCTAGCTCAAAGTCCTCAGCTTTATAAGCAAGTTTTAACTTCTATTTTTGAAAGAGTCTTCACTGTTGCTCATGCTTATCGAGCTGAACCATCAGTCACCACTCGACATTTAACTGAATATATTGGACTAGACGTCGAAATGGGTTTCATTAACTCTTGGCTAGATGTTGTCAAAATGGCCGACAGTGTGGTTAAAGCCATATTTAAGGCTGTTTCTGAAAAACATCAAGACGTTCTAGATGAATATGGAGTAACTATTCCAAAAACTATTGAAAATACTCCAATGATTAAACTTAAAGATGCCCTGGATTTAATCTATAAACGCACTGGTCGTGACATTCGAAATGAACCAGACATGGATCCAGAAGGTGAGCGAGAAATTTGTCGCTGGGCTCTTGAAGAACATGGCAGCGAACTTGTTTTTATTACCCATTTCTACACCAAAAAACGAGCTTGGTATTCATTCTCAAATCCAGAAAATCCAGAAGAAACTCTGACTATGGATTTAATTGGTCGTGGCGTTGAATGGATAAGTGGTGGTCAAAGAATCCACGATTATGATGAATTACAAGCCAAAATTAAATCCGTAGGTCAAGATCCCCTAGATTTTGAAATTCCATATGGTCAAACTTTCAAATATGGTATGCCGCCAGAAGGTGGTTTTGCTATTGGTCTTGAACGTATCACTCAAAACATTTTAGGTCTAGAAAATGTTCGTCAAGCCAGTCTTTTCCCTCGTGACATGGAACGAGTTGATAGTCGTCTCTCTGTTTCTGGTAAAAAGATTATTAAGATTAAAAAAGATGCTAAAGTTTCTAAAAAATAATTTTTTCAATCTTTTAATCATTTTTTTTATTGCCTTTTTAAATCTTTTCTGGCTTCCAACTTTTTCTTTTTGGGATATTTATCCAAAAAATAACTATCTTTTTCAAAATTTAAGCTTAGTCCAGTTCCAACATCCTCAAAGTCCAGTTATAAAGACCGCTGATTATCCAGCTCTTTTATCAAATAACTATATTCTAATTGATGCCGAAACTAACCAAACTTTAATTGCCAAAAATCCAGATGGAAGAATATTTCCAGCTTCAACTACCAAACTAGTCACTGCCTTAACTGCCCTAAATGTCTATCCTTTGGATGAAACTATCACAATAATGGAACCATACACTGAAGGTCAAGTTATGGGATTACAAGTTGGTGAAAAGATAACAGTTAAATCTCTAGTGACTGCACTTTTGGTCTATTCTGCCAACGATGCCGCCTACAATTTAGCCAAACACAATGTTAATGGAGCCGAAGGGTTTATTAAAGAAATGAACCAAGTCGCCAAAAAATATAATATTAATAACACTAATTTCACTAACTTCGATGGTTTACATAATGAAAATCATTACACCACCCCAAAAGACATGGCCGAGCTAGCCAGAATTGCCATTAAAAATCCAATAATCACTAGTGTCGTCAAAAATAAAGAAATCACTGTTTCTGACATTGACAATAAAATTCAACATAAATTGACTTCAACAGATGAATTAATTGGCGTTGTCCCAGAAGTCGAAGGTCTTAAAACTGGTTGGACTCCAGAAGCTGGTGGTTGTTTTGTGGCTTTAATCAACATTAATGGACATAAACTAATCAGTGTTGTTGCTCAAAGCAATGATCGTTTTGCCGACACCCGCGCCCTAATCGACTGGACTAAACGAAACATAACTTGGAAAAACTATTAAATCAAATTGCTTGACTTATCCACCACAACTGTTAACATTCAGGGCTAATTGAATTTGCACTTTAAATAAAAAAAATGAGAGGAGTTGTTTTCCATGTTATTTGGTAAAAAGATAGTTTTAGATTGTCCAAATGGAACCCAAAAAAAAAGAATGAAGACAATTTTGTGTTCCAAAAGTAACGAGGAATGTCCACATCAAAAATATCATCAAAATCTAGATATTCCTAACCAAATCACAGAAAGAGGTTATTTTATGACAGAAACAGCAGAAACTTGTCCGCTGTTAAAAGGATAATAACCAAAAGGTCTGGAAAGAAATAACAAAAAGGAGTGGCTTTATAATGGTCGAAGGTTTAGAGTGTCTGAAAGCGACACAAGAAAAAAGGAATGTAAGAATTAGATGTACAAAAGTGGGGATTGGTGAATGTCTATGTCAACTCTATTCAAGTTGTACAGGTAAATTTATCTTAAGCGAGGCATCCAAAATCTGTAAACACCAAGACGATGGGAAACAAGTTGAAACAAAGCAAACCAAAAAAAAAGCAGCCAAAACAAACATCTTCAAAAGATTTTTAAATGGGTTGAAAACTTTTTGGAATAGTTGCTTCGATTAGCAAAAATTAGCACGGAGCCTAGAAAAATAAATAAAAAAATAAAAGTGAGAGGATTGTCTCTTATTATTTATTTATTATTTTTTTTCTGGGCTAGTTTTTTTTATTTCTGAATATACTTATCACTGGTTGCCGGAACGTAAGATACAAAACCATTGTCTCCTTCAAACACAAAAATTGGTTGCATATAATTTGTCAAAGTCACTGGCTCGAAATAAGCTAAATACGCTTTTCTTATGATCACTTTATTAGCAGCGACATCACTAGCCACCCAATAATTACCAGATTTCAAATCTTCCATCGCTTCATCAACAGTTTTAATGTAATAAGTTGAAAAAGATTCTCGATCAACATTGGCATACTTATAATTAACTTCAACCACTTTTTTTTCATTAACATCAGATCCAGTCAACAAAACTGAAATTGAAGATTTATCAATTTCTGAAGACAAGATTGCCTTGTCATCAAAATTCTTTCTGTAGAAATCAACTCTAGTTATGTTTGCATCAGATTGTGATGGAGCTGCTTTAAGTCCTTCAGCATCAAACTTCCAAAAACTCACTTTCTTATCTCCAGCTTCAATATCAGCCGCATATTTATCAGCTGATTTCAGAAAATCAGAAGCAGTTTGAATTGCTTGGTCTTTTGCTGGAACCTTACCAACTTCGGCTAATAAAGCATCATCTTTGTATGGATATTGCATTGTGAAACTCCCATCCAAAACATTCATCGTCAAAGTTCGATTTAAAGCTTCATTTTTGAATTCATAAATACCTTCTTTAATTTGGCTTGGCTTAGCAGTAAAGCCCAATTGAGCCGCAGTTTTTGTATCTTGGTCTAGAGCCAAGAAGCTACTATTTGGTCGATAAATCACATAAACTTTTTCTTGATCTTTAAATTTTGGCACACTATCGTTTGGAAATTCAAAAGCAAAATCTTTTTTAGCAAACTCTTTTTCTGGGAAAATAACCTTAGGTAGTATTCCATATTTCAAAGTTGGCGCAATATATGTCGGATGACTAGCTTTATATACTTTGTAAGCACCAGTAATCATTGTCCACATCACCACGAAGGCCACCAATCCAATTCCACCATATTTAATCATGTTTCTACTGATGTAAGCTGTTTGTGTCAAAGACATACTAATATTTTACATACAAATGTTAAAATTAACCATGATTGATAATAAAAGTGTCAGAACTAGAATTGCTCCAAGCCCAACTGGTGAGCTCCATATTGGAACTTTGAGAACCATTCTTTACGATTATGCCCTCGCAAAACAAAACAATGGCCAATTTATTTTAAGAATTGAAGATACCGATCAAAAGCGCTATGTTGAGGGTTCTGAAAAAAGACTACTAGAAGTAATCAAAGATTATGGTTTGAATTGGGATGAAGGTCCAGAGGTTGGCGGTCCTTATGCTCCATATGTCCAAACCGAAAGATTAGATATCTATAAAAAATATATTCAAGAACTATTAGATAAAGGTTTTGCCTATTATTGTTTTTGCACTCAAGAAAGACTTGATGAGCTAAGAGAAAATCAAAAAGCTGCCAAACAAGTTCCAAAGTATGATCAGCATTGTCTAAATTTATCTAAAGAAGAAATCAAAAAAAATCTAGACAATAAGGTCCCATACACCATCAGAATGGTAATTCCCAAAAATGAAACAATTGTTTTTGAAGACATAATTCGGGGAAAAATAAAATTTAATAGCAATGAAATTGATGACCAAGTTTTAATTAAATCAAATGGAATTCCTACCTATCATTTTGCCGCTGTGGTTGATGATCACTTGATGAAAATATCTCATGTTTTCAGAGGAGAAGAATGGTTAACTTCAACTCCAAAACACCTTCTACTCTATCGTTATTTCAATTGGGAAGCCCCTCTCTTTGCCCATCTTACTGTTCTACTAGACCCAGATGGTAAAGGAAAAATGAGCAAAAGATCTGGAGCCACTCATGCCAAATCTTTTCTAGATGATGGCTATCTACCAGAAGCTGTTCTAAATTTTTTAATGCTTTTAGGTTGGAATCCAGGTGACGATCAAGAATTTTTCACTCTAAATGAATTTGTTAAAGCTTTCAGTCTTGAGCATCTTCACAAAAAATCTCCAGCTTTTGATCGAAAAAAATTAGATTATTTTAATGGTTATTATCTTCGTCAAAAATCAGATCAAGATTTAGCTCTTTTATTTAAGAAATTTTTACCACAAGCAACTGATGAACAAATCAAAACTTTAGTTCCAGTTCTAAAAGAAAGAATAGTTAAACTATCCGATCTTGAGTCTCAAACTAAATTTATTTTTGAAGATATTAATTATGAGAAGTCTCTACTTCTAGGATATAAAGACCAAATTTTAAACACTGAATTAGTGGTAGACATGCTTTCAAAAACTAAAAACTTATTTTCTGATTTTACTAATCTCCAAGAAAGATTATTAGATTTAATTAAAGAAAATAATTGGAACATGGGGGAGTTTTTCATGGTTCTAAGAGTTGCAATTTGCGGATCCAAATTCACTCCACCAGTTGTTGATTGTCTTCCAGCTCTAGGAAAAGAAAAAACAATTAATAAGCTAGACATCGCCATCTCCAAATTAAAATAATAATCTGGTAAAATAATATTGTGTTATTTATAACAATAATATTTTTTATTTTATTTACCAAACCAGCTTTTGCAGCTTCGCCAATTGTCACTATTTTTGAACCTCTGCCAACTGACATAATCGCCGGTGACGAATTTTCTATAACTTTTAATGTCAACACAATTAACATCAACACCAGCTATCATTACAAAATTGTTGGCGATGGCAATGCCGACATTTCTACTCAACCAAACACTAGTTGCGGCAGTAACTATGAAAATTGTGAAACATTAACAATTGGAGCTGAAAAAATCGCCACAGCCACTGCTAAAGCCAGACTCAACACTTCAACTGGAACTGATAATATTAAAATCAGAATTGCCCAAGCAGATAAACATTCATCAACTTTTGACAGTTCTTTTGTCACTATCCTGTCTCTACTTCCGACTCCAACCCCAACTTTAAGACCAACTAATCCACCAACCCCCACTAACACACCTATTCCAACAACAATCAAATCAATCCCAACTCTACGACCTACAATCAATAATCTACCATCTAAACAAGCCACCCCATCAGCCACAACATCAGAAACTCCAACCCTTTCCCCAGAGCCGACGATAGAACCAACAACAGAACCGACAGTCACACCTCAAATTCTAGGGGTAGCCACAAAATCAGCCTCAAAATCAAACCCAAAAAGTTTGATTCCCAGTCTTCTAATCGGCGCTGGAGGAATTCTACTTTTAACTCCGCTAATTCTTGCTAAAATTAAACATGTCAAAAAATCAACCAAAAAAGATCTTTAAATTCATTCCAGCTCTTCTTTGGATGGCCGTAATTTTTTATTTTTCTTCTCAACAAACAACTGGCATTGGCACCAATGCTACTGATCGTTTTCTAATTCTTAAAAGCTTTCATTTAATTGAGTATGCAACTCTAGCAATATTACTTTTTTGGGCCTACAAAAAATATAAATATGTCATCATTACAGCCTATTTATATGCCATAAGCGACGAAATCCATCAAAGATTCATCCCTGGCCGAACTAGTCGTTTCCGCGACACTCTGATCGATCTTATCGGAATTTTCATCGGTTTAATAATCATAAAGAATTTATTAAAACTAGATTTCTTCAAAAAGCTTTTTAAGTAAAAGATCTATAATTTGTATTTTTTTTTAATAGTGATAAAATACTCACTTAATATGGGAGAAAGACTTCAAAACTATATACCAGAATCTCAAAGATTTTCTGACTCTGTTCCAACCGAGTTAACCAAAGTTATAACAGATAGCAGAATTAGATCTTATAGAGATAGCGATTACCAGTCATTATCTATATGGATGAAAGACTTGAGTAAATTTTATGACGGCCATGATGAAAATAATAAATTATTGGATCAATTAATCGGAGCAGAAAAGGCTGACAAAGCAGGTTTTTTTACTAAAAACAAATTTATGTTTGTTTGTGAAGTTGATAATGAACCAGCAGGAATGATTTGTTTAAATTGCAAAAGGGGTGGATCAACTAAAATTGGGCCAGTAATAGTTAATTCAGAAGTTAGAGGACAAGGGGTTGGATCAAGTCTAATAAACGTAGCTGAAGAAATTGCAACTGCTAGTGATACAAGAAAACTTTATGCTACAACTTCTCACCTTAACGGACATATTAACCATTTATTTGAAAAAGCAGGCTATAAAATTGAAGCAGAATTCCCAGATCAATATAAAAAAGGGAGTATTGAACTTATTTGGGGTAAACATTTAACAAACTTAATAGAAGTTAATGGTAAAGTTCAATCTGTTTTAAATAAAAATGAAGTTATAGGAGATTTGAAGATAGATATTGCTCATAATGAATATCTAGATTTTATTCTTAAAATTAATGAAGTTTACCAACAATGGCATGATGACTTAGGCAATGATTTTGTCCAAGGCATGATTGCTGGGACTGAAAGAGAATTATCTTTTCAAAACAAAGGTAAAATTATTTTTATAGCCAAAGATGAAGATGGTGGTAAAGGAATGATGACTTTTACCCCTAAAAGAGGTGGTCCAGTAAAATTATACCCACTTTACGGTAATAGTCAGGCTCAAAAAAATATGATTGAAAATGCCAAGATATTTGCAAAAAATAATAATAATCATAAATTTTATACATTTGTTCATGTTTCAGATGTTGATCAAATCGAGTTTCTAGAAAGTATAGGTTTTTCTAGAAGAGGGGTTATTGAATCACCATACAAACCAGGTCATGATTTAGTACCATTAGATATAAACATTTAACAAACTATGTTAGATAATAAATACAAACTAGAATTAGATGTACAAGAACCATATTTAACCTTTATTAAAACAGGTCAAAAAAAAATAGAAGGGAGATTGGGGAAAGATAAATATCTTAATTTAAAACCAGGTGATTTAATTAAAATCAATAATATTGAAGTTGAAATAATTAAAGTCACAAAATATCCTAACTTTAAAAATATGTTAATCACAGAGGGTGTTAAAAATGTTATACCTAATTCTAAAAACTTAAAAAGTGCTATCGACGTTTATTATAAATTTTATAGTAAAGAAGAAGAACAAACTTTTGGAGTTGTTGGAATAAATATAAAAGTTTTAAATAACAATGAGTAAAGAAACAGGGATTAGACACGAAAACCAAAGAAGAATTCCAGAATTGTCTATGAAAAGAAAATATCTTAATCTTATTAATTCAGGAGAAAAAACTAAAGAAGGGAGAGTCGATTCAAGTTTTTTTAAACGTCTTAACCCAGGTGATAAAATAAAATTTTTCAATGATAGTAATCCATACATTAGTGTCATATGTGAAATTAGTGAAATTAATAGATATAAAAGTTTTAAAGAAATGCTTGAAAATGAGGATTATTCTACTATGATTCCCGATGCTAAATCACTCAACCAAGCAGTTGATGTATATAATAATATTCCAACTTATCCTGAAAGAGCCAAAGAAAATGGCGTTTTAGCACTTAAATTAAGAGTAATAAAATAATGATAGAAAAACTTTCTAATGGAATGATTCCTAACCAAATGGATTTATGGGACAAACAACATATGCATCGGGGGAGAGTGGGGCCAGAAGCAACTTCATTAAGAGACGTGCCTAACGATACAGCTATATTATTTACTAATTATTTAAGTGTGAACCCTTCTAACATTCTAGAAATAGGATGTGCTAACGGAAGAGATGCTCGGTATTGGGCTTCTTTAGGGCACACTATTTTTTGTGTTGATTTTTCCCAAGTGGCATTAGACCAATTAGATAGTATCGCTCAAGAACAAGGGGTCAGAGATCTGTTGAGACCAATTTTACATGACATTAATACTGGTAAATTACCAGAGACGGGAGACTGCCCTTTACATGGTTTCTATAGCAGATCAGCTTTACATATAAATGATGAAAAAATGATATCCATTGCTAAAGAAATAGATAAAAAAATTGTTAGTCGTGGAGTTATATTAATTGAAGGCAAGGGTAATGATGATCATAAAATTAAAAGAGGGGTTCCTCTTGATCAAAATTTAATAATTGACCATTTCGAAAATGGTCATATTCGCCGAGTTTGGACTAAAAGTTTTATATTAAACATGTGTGATATGTTTAATTGGCAGATTAAATCTTTAGAAGAGAAAAATGAATCTTCTGGTGGAAATTTAACAAAATTTGTTCGTTTAATTGCATATAAGTCATGAAGAATATAAAAAATTATGTAGTGGTTTCAGCTATTCTAGAAAGAAATATAAATAGCGAACTTCATATTTTTATTCAAACTCGTTGGAAACCAAAGACTAGTCCAAATTATACTGGCATGATTGAAATACCTGCAGGTGGAGTAGAACCATATGAAAATATTTATGAAGCAATTAGTCGAGAAGTAAAAGAAGAAACAGGTTTGATAATAACTAATATAGTTAATGATTTTAGGAGTGAAATTAGTGAAAATGTTATTCATGACAAAAATCACATTTTTTCTCCTTTTATTTGTCAACAATCATTAGAAACTAATGGAGGTTTGCCTTGGGTTGGTTTCGTTTTTCGTTGTGGAGTAACTGGTAAAATAAAAATGCAAAAAAATGAAGCAAAAGATCCTCGTTGGATTTCAATCAATGAATTAAAACATTTAATTCAAAAAAAACCTGAGACAATATTCCCACTTCAATTCCCAGTACTTAAGCAATATCTTTCTTTTATAGAAAAAAATAAATAAGACATCTCTTTTTTAAAGTTCATTTTCTGTTCATAATTTTGTGATATAAATAACAAATAGCTTGACAAATAGTCAGCTATTTAATTATTTTTTAAAACAAACATGAAAAAGAAAATTTTAGTTGGCTTTTTAATCATTACTTTCGTTACCCTAGTAAGCATCGGAGTCACCAAAGCTTATTTCACCAGTTCAACCAGCAACGATGATAATAGTTTTTCTTCAGGAACCATAAGTCTTTCTATAAGTGATGAAAATAACCAAGAATACACTTCATCAGCTTGGAATGTTGAAAACATTGCCCCTGGTTGGAACACTGGATCCAATCCTTTAGTTAAAACTTTCAGAATCAATAATTCTGGAAGTCTAGATTTAAAATATCAAGCTGCTTTTAATACTAACATCCCAGATGGTGAGAACAACGAAGCTTTATACCAATCAATGATGATTGCCTACAAAATTGGTAATAACAACTGGGTTAATGATAAAAAGATGGAAGATTTAGTAAATGATTCTTCAATAACTGGCACTATTCTAGCTAACAATCCAGGCCAAGATATTTTAATTCGTCCATATCTTCCAACCAGTGCTGATAACACTGCCCAAGGTGGAACATTTAATTTCAATCTAGCCGTCAGAGCCACTCAAACAGACAACCCGGGTTTTAATGAATAAAAAAAATGATCAAAAGAAATCTAATAGTTGCGGGTATCGTCATTTCCATGGCTTTATCCGCAATTATTTTCAGAAAAAATATAAAACTCTTTATTGTTCTTTCTGGTTCAATGGAACCAACAATCAAAACTGGCAGTCTTATTTTTGTCAGAGCCGAACCAAACTATCAAAAAAATGACATCATCACTTTCAATAATAACCAAAAAATTTCAACTACTCATCGAATTATTGAAATAAAAAACATCGACAATAAAAATATTTTCACCACCAAAGGTGATGCCAATAATGTTGCTGATTTTAAAGAAATTAATCAAGATAAAATCATCGGTAAAAAACTTTTCTCAATTCCATATCTAGGTTATTTAATCAATTTTACTCAAAAAATAACTCCGACAAAATCCTATTTTATTGATCAAAAACAAATTTCTGATAATAGTTTTAGTTCTTTTGAATCAATAATTTCAAATTCAAACATAATTAATTCAGACTCTGTTTCAAAAGAAAAATTAATTCAAATTAACTATCAAACTGAAAATGATCAAAATCTAGATTATGTCCAACTTTGCTATTCTTTCAATTTAAATCCCGTTTTTGAATGTCCAAATCTAAATTCTTTCAAATCAAATTCTGGTTACTTTAATTTTCAAAGTGACAAAGATGGAATCTATCAGTTCTACACAATTGCCTACGATAAAAATAAAAATCATGAAAATAAAACAGATCTAGATTTAGGGACTTATCAAGTTTTAATTGACACTGAAAATCCATTCACTTTTCTATCTCTAGGTGAATATAATCCACCAGCAATTAACAGCCCGATTGTAATTGGTTGGCAAACAAGTGAGCCAACAGGGGATGCTGTCGACAAATTTTCTCAAACAGTTTCAGTTCCAAACACACCCACAACTCTGTCTTTTTGGTATCAATTTGTCAGCAATGACATCAGTGATTTTGATTGGTTCGAACTAAACATTTCAGACACTAATGTCCTTAAAATAGGCAATAATACTGGTCTAATAGAATACGATTCAGGTTGGCAACAATTCACCTACAATCTAGATCAGTGGCTAGGCCAAGATACTGAAATTTCTTTCGAAATCCATAACCATCAAGACCTAAAAACTTATATTCTAATTGACGAAATTAAAATAACTAATTCTGATAATCTAATCGATCTAGATGCTCCAATAATATTAAACACTTATGACTCAACTTCTGGAATTTGCCAAACTTTTTATCAAATAAATGATTTAGGAATTAAAGAATACACAAATCCATTCACTCTAAATTCAGAGGGAATTTCTATTGGCCAAACTATTTCTCTCTCATATTTTTCACAAGATAATGCCACAAACATTGGAACTTCAAACAGTATTAATTTAATAGCCTCAATAATTGGTCAACCAGCATCGATGTCAGCCACCATCCAAAATTTAGGTAATAATAAAATATTAGTTTTAATTAACAATATTTCAAAATATTTTGGTGACTCCCAAAATGACAAAATAGACTATGAAATCACCTATTTAAATAAAGACATCGAGAAGGGAATTTTCAGTTCTATCAATAAGACGGAAATAGTAAACAATAATTTCAGTCGAGAATTATATCTAGGGACTTGCAGCAGTGGTGGCGCTTGCAGTCCTGATAATATTTCAGTTGGTTCAACTATTTTAATGTCAATAACTGGTCAAATAAGTAATGAAATCATAACTCCAATAATTAAAAATATTATTTATAACTGATGAGTACTCCTCTTTTTTCAATTGATAATATTTCACCAGGTTTTATCGAAAAACAAAGCATTAAAATAGCCAATTCTCAAAATGAGGGTTGTGATTTATCTCTAAATTTAAAAAATATTTCTAGTTTCAAAAAAACTTTTTCTGAAAAAATATTAATCCAAATCTCAACTGATCAAAAAATAATTTTTAATGGAAATTTAAATTATTTATTTAACAAAAATTTAGAACTGGACTATCTAAAAGCTAATTCCGAAAAAGAATATATTTGGACAGCCAGTCTTAATAAAGACATTGGTAATGAATTCCAAAATTCATCAACAAAATTTAATATTAAATTTAATCTCCTTTGTAATGATCAATCAAAAATATTAGGTGCTTATTCACACTATAATCCATATTTATTTTTCTTTTTCTTCTTTTTTTCTCTCCTCGGTTTAATAATTTCAATACTAATTTTTATAAAACAATCTAAAACTAGATAATTTTCCGGATTTATCTATACTAATAGTATGAAGAAGTTTTTTTTATTGTTTATTCCACATGAAAAGAACAATCATCGCGCCTCTCTACTAAAGCCAGGCTTTCTAGCCCTCTTCATCGCCATCTATCTTCTAAACCAATCTCTAATCAAAACTTTCACTATCGCTAGACCTGGAGTTTTAGGTTATTCATCAGAAATCACTGTTCAAAAAGTTTTTAATATGACTAACCAAGAGCGAACAGACGACAACCTCCCAACCTATCATTTCAATTCAACCCTTTCTCAGTCAGCTCAAAAAAAAGCTGAAGATATGTTTAAAAACAATTACTGGGCTCACACTTCACCATCAGGCAAAGTTCCTTGGGAGTTTTTCAAAGAAGTTGGTTATCAATATTCAGTCGCTGGTGAAAATTTAGCTAAAGATTTCTATGACACCGATTCCCTGATGAAAGCTTGGATGAACTCTCCAACTCACCGAGCCAACATTATTAATGATAAATATCAGGAAATTGGAATTGCGGTTGTTAATGGAGTTCTTGGTGGTGTCAAAACCACTTTAGTAGTCCAACATTTTGGAACACCATTGGGTAGAGAAGTAGTCGATGATAGCATTCCTGGAGAAATAGTCGAAACTCCAAACACCCAAGTTCTAGCTGCTTCTTCAACTTCCAAATCAATCAGCCCACTTTTCATAAGTAAATTAATTGGCTCAATCATGTTTATCTTAATAATTTGTGTATTAATTGTTGATAGCTACATTACTCTAAAAAATAATACTCATCGAATGACTGGTTCTTCAGCCAGCCACATTCTTTTCCTTCTAATTATTCTTTTATTTATGTTATTCAGCCGACAAGGCATAATTTTCTAACATGTTAAAAACTATATTTAAAGAAATGAAGAAAAGACCAACAGAATTTGTTGTTCTATTAACAGTTTTTATTATCGGAATAATTCTATTTTTCTATTTCAGATTTGATTCTATGGCTCAAAAAAGAATCATCTATGGAATCATTTCTTTTTATTTTTTTTGGAGCATCTATTTTCACTACAAAAGAGGTGATTTACATCCATCAATAA
>JBAXAJ010000002.1:0-105245 GCA_037142555.1 Candidatus Shapirobacteria bacterium
AATATTTATATTAGAAATTTACTAGTGTTGTATAATAACAAACTATGTCAAATAAAGAGATCACCACACAAACTCAAGGTGAATTCCTCCAAGATTTTACAGAAAAAGTACCTAAAGCATCGCACGCAATATTGTTTGCATCTCAACTTGAGATAACTCCAAACGATAAAGATGGGGATCTATTAATTGAAACATTAAAAACGCTAATAGAGGCACACGAGGTAGGGATAGATACTAAACTCATAATAGATAGACATTATGTGGACAACGTTACACGAGTTAATATCCGAGATTTTCCAAATTGGTGGCCACTACTCACTAAGGACGAAAGAGAATTAAGACGGACTAATGCTGCCAACACTAAGGTTTGGCTTGAAAAATTAGAGAATGCTAACGTTTTGCAAAGTTTTCGACCACGAACACAATCAAAAACACACTCTACAAAAATTCGTGAAATAGCAAGTATACACATTGCTCAACATTGGGCTCTCGCACATCAGAAAGGTGGGGTGATTCTAAATTCAAAAGAAGATTCTTCATTTACGCTTAGTACAGGAAACCTAACTTCATCTGATATATACCTTATGAATAACTTTGCGACTAGATTCACTGGTGAACGTGGTCAATATATGGGCAAATTTATATCAGAACTCATGTCTCCTGAAGCACAATTAAGAAGTTCTGGTGGGCATATTTTAGAAACAGACAGTTGGGTAACTCTATTACACGACTACAATAATACAGGAGACCCAGCTCGTTTGCCTTTTATTCACACAGTTGCAGAAAAACTTATTGATCCTAAACGTGACGAATATGTTTCTAATGGAGAACTTATTACCAAAGAACCAGAGACAATTTTATATATTTCTCAATATTCACCCGATGGAAAGTTGGCAATTATGCTTGATCAAGCACAAAAAGATGGAGCTGAAGTTATTATCCCTAAACAACCTTCTGGAGACTACAGGGAAGAAGCATTTCCTTATAATATACAAACAAAATTGTCACACATAAAAAGAAATAAGAATATTTTATTCCCTATCAGAGAAAAACCATCACATTTTAAGTGTTTAGTAGTTAAATATAAAGACAACACTGCTGCAATACTATTTGGAAGTGATAATTATCTAACTCATATCCAAAAATTTGTACGCAATGAAGAGATTTCTGTACTTATGAAAATATCACCTGATTCTACAGAACAATTATCAACTTATAATGACTTTATTTCAAAATTATTTGAAACAAAAGAAATAAACAAACAAACTTACTCTCATTTAGAAATCACTACTTAACGCAAAAACGTTTTGTCCTACCAACTACCACCACCACCACCACCAAAACCACCACCGCTAAAGCCTCCGCTAAAACCACTTCCACCAGACCAACTGCTAGATCCAGAATATTTCACAGGAGCGCTGATTAACCCATTAGCTGTTGATGAACTAAAATGATTCAAATCATTTGCAAAACTAGCCATTACCACTCCTTGAAAATATTTTGGTGGCTCTATCCCTAGATCTTTCATATCAGCTGCCAATTGCTTAACCACCCCCAAACTAATAGCTAAAGGCAACATTTCTTCCAAAAATAAATTTTTTTCAGCAATTTCTTCTCGCCATTTTCCTTTTGATAAATAAAATTTCAAACCAACTGCTTGTCGGTGCAAACTATAACCCCAAGCTGTTTTCCTTGGCATCGATTTGGCTAAAATAAAAGTTGGAATTATTCCAATTATCAAAACAAAAAAAGCATTCCCATCAACTGAAAATTGGCTAAGACCAATTGCAATCCCAAAAAATGCAAATATATTTAAAAAAATTGCTATATTCTTCCATTTTATTTTTGTTTTATCAAAATTATTTGCGGCCATTTTTTTATTAACTAAATCACTATAAACATCAGCTTTTAAATCTTCTAAATGAGTATAAAAATGATCTTTTAAGTCAGAAATTTTTACAATTGTCCCTTCTTTTTCAGAATCAAACAAACTTTCTAATAAATTAATTTGAAATTTATTCAAATTTTCACCTTTTTTCCCTGTTCTCACTAATTCATAATCACTTTTATCAAAGCCAAATATTTTTTTTATTTCAATTTTTTTAATTGTTAAATATCCCAATCTAGCCAATTCCACAATTTCTGCCACAATATCTTTTGTATCCACTTTTTCATCAATAATAGTTCCCATTTCAGCTGGACTTAGACCATCAATTGGTGAATAGACTAAAGGTAAATGTGGTCGATTTAATAAAGGCACATCTTTTTCAGTCTTATTTTCCGGTTCGTAATAAACATTATCTGTCAAAAATCTCTTATCTCTACCTTTTTTATACCAAGCCAAAAACATTATTAAAAATGGCATTATAGCTATCAAATAAGGCCAGATTTTTGTCCAAATTCCATCCCATTTACTCGGTATCAATAAATTATTATTTTTATCAATTTGAGCCACTATTGTTAGACGACCCTCTCCATTAAAAGTTGCTTTATTTTCAGAAAAATTATTTATACAACCAAAACATTCTGTTTTAGTAATTTTCCCAAAAGGTGAGGTTACTATCGCACTAGATTTCATTATTGGTGCACTCCATTCACTTCCAGTCACATTCCAATAAATTTCTGGCCCATTTCCATAATCCAAAACTACATTTTTAATTGTATATTCAATTAAATAGCTTTTATTTCCCAAAACAGTCAAATTAGCATCCCCAATTTTTATTCTTCTGCTTTGTTTATAATTATCAACAAAATATGGCACTCTTTGTCCATTTTCATCAGTCACTGACAAAACATTTATTCTGGCATTTATAGTTTTTCCATTTTTTTTATAAATATAAGGAATAATTCTAAAGATTCCATGTCTTTCTATAAAGAAATTTACATCAATTTTTTCTTTAACATTTAAACTTCTGTCCTGATTTAAATTAATTTCAGTTTCAAAATTCTTGATTCCATAATCGCCAGTCAAAACTTCTGTATCAGCATCAATGGTTAAAGCCATTGCTTTCGTAGTGAAAATAATAAAAAATAGAAATGTCAAAATTCCAAGTCTAAAAAATCTTTTCATAATAAATTCTAGCATCTCAAATACAAACTACCTGTCAACACCACATATTTTGATTTTTCTACCGCTTTTTTAATAGCCAATTCTTTATTCTCAACTATTTGATATTGTTCAAAGTTTAGTGATTTAAGGATTTTCACAATTTTTTCATTATTTTGAGAAATAGCCGCCATGTCTTGATCGTTAACCATAAAACTAGTCAAAATTATTTCACTAGCCATTGGAATAATTTTTTCTAACATCCTTTTAGCTTCTTTTTTTTGTTTAAAAGCCACAATAAAAACAAATTTTTGCTTAGGAAAAGAAAACTTAAGACTTTTAATTAAAGCTGACATTTTTTGTGGGTTGTGAGCTCCATCAACAATAACAGTAGAATTTTTAATTTTCAAAACTTCCATTCGGCCTGGGAATCTAAAATTTCTTAAAGTTTTTTTAACAATTTTTTTATCAATATTAAAATTATTTCGACCACTAATTACTTTCAAAACGCTCAAAGCCAAAGCACTATTTTCAACTTGATAGAGAGCAATAGTGTTTATTAAAAGTTTTTTTAAAATTAAATCTTGAAAAGAATAGTTATAAATCAGAGCTTCTTTTTGTAGATGGACATTTTTATAGTTAACTCCATCTTTGACATATAAAACTTTTGTTTCTTTATCTTTAGCTCTTTTATCCAAAACCAATCTTGCTTTTCCATTTTGCCATAAAGAAACCACTGAATTTTTTTTCTGAATTATTCCAGCTTTTTGATAGGCAATTTGACTAATATTTTTTCCCAAAATTTTAGTGTGGTCTAATCCAAGTCGAGTGATAACTGCCATTTTGTTTTCTGAATCGACCACGTTAGTTCCATCCATCAAACCACCCATTCCAGTTTCAATCACCGCATAATCAACTTTATAGTGGTAAAAAGCAAAATAAAACATGGCCACTATAATTTCAAAATAAGTTGGGTTACCAAACCCACTTTCTTTAGTTTTTTCAATTGCACCAATAATTTTATTCAATAAAAACACAAACTCTTTTTGACTAATATTTTTATTATTAATTTGGATTCTTTCTTTAATATCAAAGATATGAGGGGACACAGTCAGTCCAACTTTAAATCCATGATTTTTTAATAAATTACTCAAATAAGAAGCGGTTGATCCTTTTCCAGAAGTTCCAGCTAAATGGATTACTTTATATTTATTCTGTGGATTATCAAGGCAATTTAGAATAAATTTTTGTCTTTCCAAACCTAACTCCCCAGGGTGCATCAATTTTCCACTGGGGATTGATTTTTGTAGATAACTAAGCGCTTGCTTGTAATTTTGGATCTTCATTTTTAACTGGCTTTTTAAGCCATTTAATTCCTAAATAAACAAAAGGAGTGGAGATGACTGACATTATTGTTTTTAAAAACCAATAAGGCAAAATTATTCCCCACAAGAAACTTGCGTTGGCTGACACTGAAATTTTGGTTGAATAAAAAGCCACTGTCATGAAAATAAGAGTGTCAAAAAAGACGGCTAAAATATTAGAAAGATTGTTACGAAACCAAAGTCCCTTTTTACCCATCATATTTTTCAATTTAAAGAACACATTAATGTCTAAGAAGTTAGAAATACCAATTGCAATCAAACTCGCAATCGAAATTCGAATTGATTGAGCAAATATTTGGTGATAACTAGGCTCCATTGGCAAAAAACGAGCTGATGGTGGCAGGGTAATCGCTAAGCTTGAAAATAAAATTATTAAAAAGACAATAAAAATTGAAATTTTAGCTAAGTTTTTGGCTCTTTTAAATCCAAATACTTCAGTAAAAATGTCATTTATAGAAAAGACTAGTGGGATTAAAAACATCCCCACCGCTCCAGTCAAACGAAATCCAAAAATATTAATAATTGGAAAAGTTTTTGCTCCCATCAGTTCCGCGGCGACGATGCAGAATATATATATGGCAATCAGTAAATCGGCTTTGTAATTGTTTAATTTTGTTAAGTTTTTCATTGGTTTTTTAAAAATAATAAAGAAAAGACTCCAAAAGAGTCTCAAATTGTTTTCAATATTATTTTATTTAAACCATGTTCTATTTTAACATCTCTTTATTTAGTCATAAATTTGTTATAATCACCACAACCTGCCTTTAATTTTGCTCTTTAAAAATCAGAAATTTTAAAAAGAAAATATTAAAGGATTTGGAAAAAAATCGAAGAAGAAGAAAGGAAGTGGATTGTAATGTTCTACAAATTGTTTTTAAGCAAGACTCCAGTCGAATATTGTTTCAACATCGAAACAAAAACCCCTCTGGATAAAGAGGAAATGAAGAAACTAAAACTAGCGTTGTGTGATGGATTTATTCTGGAAACGATTACAGAAAAATCACAAATTATTGAACAAGTCACTGAAATTGGCCCTAGATTAGGTGTTGAGACCTCTCGGTCATCAAACCTAACATCTATTTGTGAAACTATTGGTTTAACAAAAGTCATCAGAATTGAGAGATCTATCCGTTATTTAAGTAGTAGGGAGGCTAAAAAGGTTGACCGAATGACCGAAGAAATCTATGCAAAAGCATTAACTTCTTTTTTCAAAACTAATAAAAAACCTGAAGCAATGGAGATTATTAATCTCATTGAAAATGGTCCAGACGAGCTGAAAAAAGTAGATATGGCGGCTTTTGATGAATTCGAACGTCAACTCATTTACAATTATTTTGCAAATGAAGAAAAAAGAAACCCAACCTACGCCGAAATTTTGGACTGGGCTAATGCCAACAGTGAACACTGTCGTCATTGGTTGTTCTTAGCAAAATGGGTGATTGATGGTCAAGAAATGCCAGAGAGTCTTTTCCAACTTGTCAAAAAACCTTGGCTTAAAAACCCAGGAGTAACCATCTTTGCTTTTGACGACAATTCTGGTGCTATTCAAGGTCGAAAAACCAAAATTTTAAGACCAATTTCAACTGGTGGCCCATCAGCTTTCAAATTGGTGGAGGTAACTCTTCATCCAACTATGACAGCCGAAACACACAATTTCCCAACCGTAGTTGAACCAACAGAAGGAGCAAAAACCGGCATTGGTGGTATGCAACGTGATGAACGTGATGTTCGTCAAGGTGCAGTCATTGTTGCTAACCTATCTGGTTATGCAGTCGGAAATCTCTACCTCCCAGGCTATGATTTACCTTGGGAAGACAAAAACGCACCATATTTAGAAACTCTAGCCTCACCTTTGGAAGTTATCATCAGTGGGTCAAACGGTGTTCATTATTATGGAAATGAATCAGGAGTGCCAGTCACTTGTGGTTTTGTTCAATCAATTGATATGGTCATCGACGGCGAACGTTGGGCTTTTCAAAAGCCAATTTTGTATGCCGGCGGTATTGGTCTAATCAGTGATGAACATATTCAAAAAAATGAACCTCAAAAAGGGATGTTAATCATCCAAGTTGGTGGACCAGCTTATCGAGTTGGTGTTGGTGGTGGAGCTGCGTCAAGCAAAGGTCAAGGAGATCAGTCTTTAGAACTAGATCGTAAGGCAGTTCAACGTGGAAATTCAGAAATGTCCAGGAAGGTTGATCGGGTTGTTTATGCTTGTGTTTCTATGGGCGAAAACAATCCAATTGTTATTGCCCATGACCAAGGTGCAGGCGGAATGGCTAATGCCACCAAAGAAGCTGTTGGCAAAGCTGGCGGCAAGATTGATATTCGAAAAGTCAATGTCGGTGACAAAAGCATGTCAGTTTGGGAAATTTATGTGGCAGAATATCAAGAGCGCGAGTGTTTTTTAATTTGGCCAGATCGTCTTGACGAATTTTTGGCAATTTGTGCTCGAGAGAAAGCGCCATGTGAAGTTCTTGGTGAAATCACCGGTGATGGTCGCTTTGTGGTTGAAGACAGTTGGGATGATTCAACTCCAGTTAATCTTGATTTAAATGCCGTTCTTGGTGATTTACCTCAAAAAACATACTATGACACCAGAAAAGTCCACAATTTTGCCCCACTTGATCTTAGTAATGTCAGCATTTTAGATGCCTTTAATTTAGTTTTAAGGTTACCATCAGTCGCTTCCAAAAGGTTTTTAGTCAAGAATGTTGACCGCAGCGTCAAAGGTTTAACCGCCCAACAACAATGTTGTGGTCCAATGCAATTGACAGTTGCCGATTGTGCAGTTTCAGCGATGAGTCATTATGATCTGGTTGGGATGGCTTATGGACTAGGAGAAAAACCAAAGATAATGATTGGTGATCCTACTGCTGGCGCCAGAATGACAATAACCGAAGCTATTCTTAATCTAGCCGGAGCCTACATTGGTGACATAAGTAACATTGACAAAATTAGTAACATCGGTTCTCGAGCTAATTGGATGTGGGCACCAAAACTTCCTGGTGAAGGTGCAGCTATGTACAGTGCAGCCCAAGCTATGTCAAACTTAATGATTGACCTCGGAATCAACATCAGTGGAGGCAAAGATTCATCAAGTATGTACGCTCTAATTCTGGAAGAAATTGTTAAATCACCAAGAGAATTAGTATTAAAAGTAGCTGCTGTAATGGACAACATCACCAAAAAAGTTACTCCTGACTTCAAAAAAGCTGGCAGCGCCATTCTATTATTAGACTTAGCTAAAGGCAAACGACGTCTCGGTGGTTCTGCTCTGGCCCAAGTTAATAAGCAGTTTGGTAATGAATTTCCAGATTTAGAAGACAGAATTTTACTTCAAGACGGGTTCAACTTTGTTCAACATCTTCTCCAAAAAAATCTATTACTTTCTTGTCATGACACAGCGGGCGATGGTTTTGGAGTGGCAACAGCAGAAATGGCAATTTCCGGCAACATTGGTTGCGAAATCAACATTCCATTTGAGGAAAATCCTCTCGCTTATCTCTTTGCTGAGGAAGCAGGCTTAGTCCTTGAAGTTGATAGTGACCAAGTCGAAAACATTATGGAAATTGCTTCTAGTAGTGAATTTGGGCTCACTAGTTTTCTTGACTGTGTTGGTAAAACTACTGATGAACAACTTTTCACTATCAATCAAAATGAAGTTCCTATTTCATTCATCACTCTAAACGATTTGCGTGGGATGTGGGAAGAAACTTCATATCATCTGGATTGTCAGAGAACTAACAAGAAACAAGCCGATGAAGAGTGGGAAGTAGTCAAAAAAGGTCTATTACCAGCCGAATCTTATTTAACTTTTGAACCTAAAAACACTGATCCAGAAATACTTACTAGAACATACAAACCAAAAGTCGCTATCTTACGTGAAGAAGGAACCAATGGTGAAGATGAAATGAGATCTTATTTCGAAATGGCTGGTTTTGAAGTTTGGGATGTCCACATGAATGATTTAATCACAAGTAAAATTGATCTCAAACAGTTTAGAGGTCTAATTGCCGCTGGTGGATTTTCCTATGGTGATGTGCCGGAAAGTGCTAAAGGCTGGGCAGCCACAATTCGTTTAAACCCAAGAATCAAAAAAATGTTTGATGATTTTTACAATCGTCCAGACACTTTTTCTTTAGGTGTTTGCAATGGTGCCCAACTCTTTGGTCTTCTAGGTTGGGTTCCATACGAAGGGTTACTAGATAAAGAACAGCCAAGATTTGTCCAAAATTTATCCAAAATTTTTGAATCCCGTTCTACTATGGTTAAGGTCCCTAAAAACCAATCCATTCTATTTACAGACATGGAAGGTTCAGTTATTGAAATTTGGGTAGCTCATGGTGAAGGCAGGGTATATTTCCCTAATAAATTAATTTTGGAAAGTGTTTTAGAAGACAATTTAGTACCTTTGTACTATGTTGATTCAGATGCTTATCCAACCGAAGCTTATCCTTTTAACCCAAATGGTTCTCCATATGGAATAGCT
The DNA here is from genome assembly GCA_037142555.1 of Candidatus Shapirobacteria bacterium. Lineage (GTDB taxonomy): Bacteria > Patescibacteriota > Microgenomatia > UBA12405 > UBA12405 > WARW01. Next base: position 8,924 of record JBAXAJ010000002.1, read on the forward strand.
GGATTAACTTCAAAAGATGGGCGGCACACTGCCATTATGCCTCATCCAGAAAGAGGATTTAAAAAATGGCAACTTGTTTATCTTACTAAAGAACAGAATGAAAAATGGGAGGCATCCCCAAGCTTGAAAATAGCGCAAAATGCCTATGAATGGTGTAAAAACAATTAAAAAAGCTTTATTGCAATTTACATTATTCTAGATTTAGAAAAAAGCCTACTTAAATGTTGATATTCATATCAACCTCTTTAAGTACGGCTTTTTTTTTGCCAAAAATTTGCTATTATTCGCTATGAAAGAAAAACTAGCAATTTTTATATCAGGTGGCGGCACCACCATGGCTGAAATTATTAAAGCTTGTCAATCTCAAGAAGTGCCTAATACCGAAATTGCTTGCATTATTTCTAGTAAAGCCGATGCTGGTGGAATCGAAAAAGCTAGAAAACTATATATTCCAGACAAAGATATTATTGTTGTTGATCCTAAAAACTTCAGAAATGACCAAGGCAAAACTGATCAAGATGCTTTTGGAAATGCCATTTTGAAAGAATTAAAACAAAGAGAAGTTTCAATTGTAACTCAAAACGGTTGGTTGCCTATGACTCCAGAAAATGTGATTGATTTTTTTCCAAATTCTATTTTTAACCAACATCCTGGTCCAGTGCCAGAATTTGGTGGTAAAGGTATGTATGGTCTTCGAGTCCATGCTGCCGTTTTGTATTTTAATAAAGAAACTAATCAAAAAAATCCTTGGACTGAAGTAATTGGGCAAAGAGTCGATAAAGAATATGATAAAGGCATTGTTATTAAATCAGCTAGAGTTGAAATTTTGCCTAATGACACAGCTGATGATCTCCAACAACGAGCTCTTCCAATAGAACACCGAGTCCAAATAGAGATGTTAAAAGATTATGCCACTGGGAATGTTAAAGAAGTTAAAAGAGGAATAATTATTTTACCTGGTCAGGAAAAAATCTTAGAACGAGTCAAATTAGAGGCTATTTCACTCTATCCACAAGGCTGACGAATTTGTGTTATATTTTTCTATGGATATTGGTTCAATAATTTTAGTTATTCTTGGTCTTTGTCTCTTTGAAGTAGTTTCAAGCATCGACAACGCTGTAGTCAACGCTGATGTTTTAAGCACCATGTCTCCAAAAGGCCGAAAATGGTTTCTAGTTTGGGGAATTTTTATTGGTGTCTTTTTAGTTAGGGGACTCTTACCTTGGTTAATCATTTGGGGTGCTAACCCATCTTTGGGTCCAATTCAAGCCTTATTTGCCACTTTCAGCAATAATCCAGCCATTCTCGAATCAGTCGAGAAATCAGCCCCAATTCTTCTTTCTGGCGGTTCAATTTTCTTAATTTTTCTTTTTTTACACTGGTTATTTCTGGAAGAAAAAGACTTTGGTTTTGGACTTGAAAAATTTTTCATTAAAAATGGAGTTTGGTTTTTTACTTGTATTTCCATAATTCTTGCCCTAACTGTTTGGTTTGCTCTAAAAATTAACCCTATGATGGCTTTTGGAGCCACTATCGGCGCTGCTGCTTTTTTTGTCACTGATGGTTTCAAAGAACAAGCTGCTAAAGCTGAATTAAAATTAAAAAAAGCCCAAACTATGTCTGATGTTGGCAAATTGGTCTATCTAGAAATTCTTGATGCCACTTTCTCAATTGATGGGGTAATTGGTGCTTTTGCCTTCACTCTGTCAGTTCCATTAATAATTTTAGGTAATGGTCTAGGAGCTCTGGTTGTTCGTCAATTAACTATTAAAGGTGTCGATAAAATTAAAAAATACATTTTCTTAAAAAACGGTGCCATGTACTCAATCTTATTTTTAGGAATAGTCATGCTTCTAGACAGTTTTGGTCATGAAGTTCCAGCCTTTGTCTCGCCACTAGTCACTTTTGTCATGGTTACTTTCTTCTTTTTAAAGTCTAAAAAACAAATTCAAACTGGATAAATAAGAAAGACTTTATCATTCTTTTTAACTTTTTTATCGATCTTAAAAGTCACGATATTGTCATCAAATAAAATCCCTTCAATTGTCCCCAAAACTATTCCAGTAACTGGTCCAGTAATTATAAAATTATCACCATTTTTAGCTTTTACACCACTATTTATCTTGAACTCAACTACCGAAGGCTTAGGGTAAAAGTGATTGACTTGACCAATTAATTGTTTCTTTTCTGTAGCCAAATTGTCTTCTCCTTTTGCCCACTCATCAACACTTCTTCCAAGATAAAAACCTTGTGAAAAACCTCTATTAAAAACTGTTTTTAATTCCTCCAAATAACCCTCAATTTTTTCTTTACTATAATTTTTATTTTCAATATCCTCAAGAGCTTTTTTATAAACTTTGATCACTTTATAAACATAATCAGCTCCTCGTCCTCGGCCTTCAATTTTCAAAACTTTGACTCCACTTTCAACTAACTTATCCAAAAAATCTAGAGTACACAAATCACTTCGACTCATGATCAAATTATTATCTAGAACCAATTCTTTTTCGGTGTCGACATCGATAACGCGATATTTTCTTCGACACATTTGCACACATCTGCCTTTGTTTGCTGATGAATTATAGTGGAATAAACTCATTTGACATCGACCGCTAACTCCAACACACATCGCCCCATGAGCAAAAACTTCAATTTCTATTAATTTTCCATTAGGCCCACAAATTTTTTGGAATTCAATTTCCTTAATAATTTTAGTTATCTGTTCAAGACTTAATTCTCTAGCCAAAACCACTCTATCAGCAAATTGACTCACAAACTTAACTGTTTCCAAGTTAGAAACCGACATTTGAGTTGAAATATGAACTTCAACTCCTATTGCTCTGGCATAATTAATCACCGCTAAATCAGAGGCGATAATTGCGTCTATTTTTTGTTTTTTAATTTCATCGATAATTTTTTTAATTTCTCCAATTTCTTCATCGTAAACTACCGTGTTCAAAGTGACATAGACCTTAATATTATTTTTATGACAAAGTTCAGAAATATTTTTCAAATCTCTCATCTCAAAATTCAAATTTGCCGTTGCCCTCATGTTCAATTCGCCAATTCCCAGATAAACCGCATCAGCTCCAGCTTGAATCGCCGCCATCAATGATTCGAAATTCCCCGCCGGTGCTAATAATTCTACTTTATTCATTAATCAAACTTTCTCCAGTCATTTCAACTGGTTTTTTAATTCCCATTAATTCCAAAATTGTTGGTGCCACATCTTTCAAACCGCCCTCTAGCCTAAGTTTAATTCCTTCTAAATCTTTGCCAACCAGTGAATAGGTGACTGGATTATATCCATGAGAAGCATCTTTTTCGCCATTGTCATAAAGCATTTCTTCAGCATTTCCATGATCAGCTCCCACAATCACATAATAATCATTTTCAATTGCTAATTTAACGATTTCTCCAACACATTGGTCAACTACCTCACAGGCTTTAACTGTAGCTTCAAAAACTCCACCATGACCAACCAAATCAGCATTAGCAAAATTAACTAAAATAAAGTCATAATTACCAATATTTTCTAAAACCTTATCTTTAACTTCAAAAGCTGACATTTCTGGCTTCAAATCATAGGAAGCAACCTTAGAGCTTGGCACCATGATTCTGTCTTCACCAGAATAAACTTTTTCTTGTTGAGAATTAAAAAAGAATGTCACATGAGCAAATTTTTCAGTTTCCGCCACTCTCAAATCACTTTTACCAGCATTTGCCAAAACTTCAGCCAGATTATTATCAATTTTTTCTTGCAAAAAGGCTGCTGGCAAAGTCCAAGCTTCATCATATTGACACATTCCTACATAATATAAACCTAATTTCTCCATCAAAATTGTGATTTGTCTAGATCTATCAGTCCTGAAATTAAACCAAATAAAAGAGTCATTTTTGCTGATTAAAGAGATAACTTTGTTGTTTTCAACAATTACTGTTGGCTGAATATAATAATCAGTTTTATCACCTCTAGAATAGGCCATTTCCACTGCTTCTCTAGCACTATTTGCACTAAATCCTTTCCCAGTAGTCATCAAATCATAAGCAACTTGAGTTCTATCCCAATTAGTGTCTCGATCCATTGTGTAATATCGGCCAATCACTGAAGCAATCTTTCCCACTCCAATTTCTTTAATCTTATTTTCTAATTTTTCAATATAACCTAAAGCTGATTTTTCCGGCACATCGCGACCATCAGTGATTACATGGATATAAACCTTAGTTAAACCACTGTCTTTTGCCAATTTTAATAAAGCAAAAAGATGATCAATGTCAGAATGGACTCCAGCATCAGATAATAAACCTGATATATGTAAATCTGAATCATTTTTTTTGCAATTTTCAATTGCTCCCAAAAAAGCTGGATTCACAAAAAAACTACCATTGATAATCGATCGATTAATGATTTCTTGAGGTTGCCAAACCACTCGTCCAGCTCCCAAAGTTAAATGACCGACTTCACTTCCTCCCTGAGCTGATTCTGGGTTCCCAACTTCGGCGCCAGTGCATTTTAGAAGCGAAGTAGGGTAGTGAGAAATATATTCATCATTATTTGGTGTGTTAGCTGCTTTAATAGCATTTCCTTTTTCTTTGTCACTATAACCCCATCCATCTCGAACTATCAAAATAACTTTTTTATTTATCATAACTTATTTTAACCTTAGTCTAATAAAAATGTCTGTGCTATTTACTCATATCTTATAACATGTTAATATACCAGGTTCTTTCAAATTCAGGGTTAAAAATAATAAAATATAAAAAATAAAAGGAAAGGAGGACAAAAAAATGTCCGATCATGGTCCAAGGCTTTTAGTACCGTTTCTGCTTCTTGTTGTAATTTTTGTTTTTGCCATTCCATCTATTAATGATTATAAATCGAAACCTCATCCATGGAATATTAAGGCTAAAGTAATCAGTGTTAGTTCAACATATATGAACAACACTAAGGTTATGGTTATCACTATTAAAGATTCTAATGAAAAATTAATGAATTTATTTAATAATGATGGAAAATTAAACAAGTTTTATCCAGAAGCAAATTGTGGGGAAGTTAGTCAGTTAGAGAATGGTAAGTCATATAATTTTGAAATATTTTCCGGAGAAGATGGAAACGATTCTAAATATTATATTATTAACTATTCTTTAGTATTAGATTAACCCTGAAAACCCCGTCATGCAAAGATGCATTTTATCTTTCTTGGCGGGTTTTTTTAGCCTCTCAATTCTTCCTCTATCCTCATTAATCTATTATATTTACAAACTCTTTCACCTCGAGTTGGTCCAACTTTGATATATGCTGAGCCAACAGCTACGGCCAAATCTACCATAAATGTATCATTTGTTTCTCCACCTCCACGATGACTTGGAACAGTTGCTAAACCATTAGCTCTAGCTAATAAACAACAGTCCATAGTTTCAGTCAAAGTTCCAGCTTGATTTAATTTAATTAAAATTGCATTAGCTGCTTTCATTTCAATCGCTTTTTGCCAAAGTTTAGGATTAGTCACGGTTAAATCATCAGCAATTAAAGTTGTTTTACCAATTTTTTCTAACATTTTTGGCCAATTATCCCAATCAAATTCTGACAACATGTCTTCCATAGTGACAATTGGATATTTCTCTAACCAAGGTAAATAATAACTAATCATTTCTTCAGAATTTAATTTTTTACCTTCCAAATTTAAGTCATAAGTTTTGGATTCTTCATTGTAGAATTCAGAAGCAGCTGCATCTATTGAAATTCCAGCGTCAATTCCAGCTTTATATCCAGCATTAGCAATTGCTTCCATAAAATATTCCAATGGTTTTTCATTTGAAACAATTCCGTTTGGAGCAAAAGCACCTTCATTTCCAACATTAGTTGAAAGGCCTTCTCTTTTTAAAATTTTCTTCAAAGCTTCATAAATTTCCATTTCCATTCGGACACTTTCAGCTGCTGATTTCTCACCCAAAGCACAAACCATGAATTCTTGTAGGTCAGTAGTTTGATCAGCGTGTTTTCCACCTTCAATCATTACAATCATTGGTTTTGGTAAATTCCAATTTGTTTCTTCAATTCCATAACTCTTTCTTAAATATTTATAGAGTGGCAAATTTTCTTCTAAAGCTTGAGCTCTAGCCACAGCTAAACTAACTCCCAACATTGCATTTCCACCCAAAACTGCCTTGTTCACAGTTCCATCCAAATTAATCATTTTTTCATCAATTACTCTTTGTTCACTAGCTTCCATTCCTACTAAAGCCACCTTAATTTGGTTATTAATATTAGAAATAGCCTTCAACATTCCCTTGCCGTTATATCGAGCAGCATCTCCATCTAACAAAACTGTTGCTTCTTTTGAACCAGCTGATGCTCCATAACTAACTGAAGCTTCACCAATTGCTCCACTTTCTAAGGTGACTGTAACTTCTAAACTTGGTGCTCCACCTGAAGCTAAAATTTCTCTTGCGAATATATTTTTTATTTTTGACATATAACAGATTATAACTTAATAACTTTATTTTTCAGAACACCATTGCTTAAATTCAACACAATTTAAATCTTGGTCAAACTTAATTAGATATATTCCATCAAAACTTCCATTTTGATCAACCAAATTCCAATTAACAACTCCAATATTATCTTCAATAGCTTCAATCTTAAACATTAATTCTTGTATTTGCTCATTTTTAATTTCTTCCCAAAAACCCAAAACATCATTGATATTTTTGCCTGGTTCTAAAAATGGGCTTTCATAATATTTTTCAATTTTTCCAAAATAATTTTTTAAAGCATCTAAATCCTTTTCTAACCAAACTTTTTTCAATCCATCCAACCAATTATTCAAAAATTCTCTAGTTACCTTCATAATATTTTGAGTTTATTACAACTGAGTCAATTAATAAATTTTCTGGTTGGTTTAAAACATAAACAGCTGCATCAACAACTTCTGAAGTTTTCATCATCCAAGGTTGGTTGTGAGCTTCTTCTTCACCTGCTGTTTCAAAAATATTACTTTCGAATCCACCAGGATAAATGGCTGACACTTTAATTTTCGTTGCAACTAAAGAATTTCTTAAAGATTTTGTATATCCATTCATTGCCCATTTTGTAGCTGTGTAAGTTGGCCAATCTTTATTTTCATCTAAATCTAATCCTGCCTTAGAAATCACATTCAAAATATGACCTTTATTAATCTTTTTCATTAAAGGCAACACTGTTTTTGTGAAATAAATATGTCCAATAATGTTTACTTTAAATGCTTCTTCAATCAATTTTGGATTTTTTTCTTCAAATTCATCAGTAGTCCAAATTCCAGCCCCATTAACTAAAATATCAATAGTTTCAAATTTCTCCAAAATTTTCTCAACAGTTTTTTTAACTTGATCAAATTCAGTAATGTCACAAACAAAAACTTCAGCTTCACCACCACCATTATTTATTTCTTTTTTGACTTCATTTAATAATTCTTCATGCCTTGCTACCAAAGCAATTCTCCCGCCCATACTTCCTAATTTAATTGCCAGTGCTTTACCTAATCCTTGGCTAGCTCCAGTAATAACTATATTTTTATTTTTTATATTCATAAATTATTATAACCTTAAATTTCTAGCTCCATTAAATCTTCACCCATGATTACTTCTCCTGAATATTTTTCTTTAACTTCAGCCACAAGATCAATATTTTTAGTTTCTGGATAAAAATGACTTAAAACCACATTATCTACTTGAGAAATTTCAGCGACTTCTCCAATATCAGTAGTGTTAAGGTGGGCAAGTGCAGTCTGACTTTTATCAAAAGAAGCATCACAAATAAATAAATTAGCTTTTTCACAGGCATTTACTAAACCGTCACATTTTGTAGAGTCTCCCGAAAAGGCAAGAATTGAATCATCAAATTCAAATCTCAAAGCATATGCGTTAGCCTTAAAACCAAAAGCAATATGGTCAACCTTAAATGTTTTTACTGTAATTTCACCCAATTTCATTGATTCTTGATATTCTCTAAATTCAACTTTTGAATAAGTATCAAAGGCTGGCAATTCATAAACATGCGAAAGTTTTTTAATAAAATCTTGAATTCCTGCTGGTCCACAAATAATTGGAGTTTTAAAATCTTCCCCCTTATGAAAAATCTCTTTCAATCTAAAACCCATCAAAATCGCAAACAAATCCGAGCTATGATCAGGATGAAAATGAGTTAAAAATATATAATCAAGATCTTCTGTTTTAAGCCCTATTTCCGATAGACGCATCAAAGTTCCTGGTCCACAATCAACTAAAATCTTTTTATTATCAACTTCAATCAAATAAGATTGAGCCGATCTTGTCAAATCAACATAAAATGTTCCCGTCCCTAGAATTGTTACTTTCATATTTTTTTAAATTAATAACATTTATTTTATTTGTTCTAAAACTGGAAATTCTTTTCTAAAATTTCTCAATTTTTCTAAATCTAAATCAGCCGAAATTATGCCTTCTTCAAAAGCAATATCTTTAATAATTTTCCCATCAAAAGAAACTATTCTAGTATTTCCACATCTTTCTTTTAACCCAGTTTCTCCAGTCTGGTCACAAGCACAAAAATAAAGTTGATTTTCAATTGCTCTAGCCTTAGTCAAAACATCCCAGGCAATTTCACCAGTTGTTCGTCTCATGCTAGTTGGTAAAAATATTATTTCAGCACCTGCTTTTGTTAATTCTCGAAAATATTCTGGAAATCTTAAATCAAAACAAATTCCAACTCCCATTTTTACTCCATCCAATTCAAAAATACCTAAATTTTTACCTGAAACCGTAGTGTTAAATTCGTCAATTAATAAATCATCTCTTACCACTTTATACATATAAATCTTGTCGTATCTATGAACTATATTTCCTTTTCTATCTATTACTAATGTTGTGTTTGTAGTTTTATCTATGCCAGCTTTAAGCGAAACACTACCCAACACAATATTTACTTTGTTTTCTTTGGCTAATTCTTGGAATGCCAAAATTTTTTCTGAATTTATATTTTCAGCCATTTTAATTTTTTCATCTCCCCAATATAAAAACATTTCCGAAAAACAAACAATATCAGGTTTATCTTCTAGTGCTTTTTTAAAGAAAGATTTTGCTTTTAAAAAATTTCCTTCCTTATTATTATTAGAATCCATTTGGACTAAAGATACTTTCATAATTATTTTTTATTTAAATTTTTAAACATCTTCCCATGCCCAGGGATTATATAATCAGCTACTTCTAAAATCTTTTTTCGACTTTCTTTTAAAATAGCTAAATCTTTATAAAAAGGATCTTCTAGATTTATTAAAGTTTCATAATCTTTGCTTGGTTCCATGTCATCTCTCCACCAAAAAACATCTCCAGCCATCACCACTGTTCCCATATCTTCAGTTTTAACCACCATTGAACCATGAAATTGATCATGGCCTGGGGTTGAAATTATTTCAATTCCTTCACCTAAAATATTTTTTTCTTGAGCTTTAATTTCTCCATTTTGTAAGTATTGTGTATCGTCATCCAAAATTATTGCATTTTCAAAAATTCCGGTCAGGGCACAATGATCCAAATGATTGTGAGTTAAAAATACGAAATTAATATCTCCAGTTTTAATATTCTCTTTTTCTAAAGACTCTAGTAATTTTTTTCTATTTAATCCTGGGTCGACAATTATTTTAAATTTATCAGTTTCAACTAAAACAACTGAAGGGGAGACAATTTTATAATTTTCTTCCTTATGTCCAAAACCTTCAACTAAAATTTTTACTTTATTCATAGCCCTATTATATCTTAATTTTAAAGCTATTTCGTGCTAGAATTAATACTATGTCTACCAAAATAAACCCTGTTGCCGGCTATATTCTAGTCGAACCTCAAAAAAAAGAACAAACAACAAATTCTGGGATTATTTTACCTTCTGGTCACGAAGAAAAACCTCAACAAGGAACCGTTCTTGCTGTTGGTGCTTCTATTTATAATGATGGTCGCGAAATTCTGTCACCTGTCAAAGTCGGTGATGTTGTCGTCTATAAAGAATGGGGCGGCAAAGAATACAAAGAAAATAACGTCGATTTATTAATTCTTAAATTTGACGATATAATGGCAATTATTAAATAAAATTATGGCAAAACAACTAAAATTTGGGCAAGATGCCCGTCAATCACTTTTAAATGGAGTTAATATTTTGGCAAATGCCGTCATCACCACTCTCGGTCCAAAAGGCCGCAATGTCGCCATCGATAAGAAATGGGGTGGTCCAACTGTTCTTCATGATGGTGTTTCTGTCGCTAAAGAAATTGAACTTCAAGATCCATACGAAAACATGGGTGCTCAATTAATCAAAGAAGCTGCTTCCAAAACCAACGATATTGCTGGTGATGGAACCACAACTGCCACTGTTTTAGCTCAGGCCATTGTCAACAAAGGTCTCCAAAATGTTGCCGCCGGTGCCAATCCAATGATTCTTCGCCGTGGTCTCGAAAAAGGTCTCAAAATCATCATTTCTGAACTCGACAGAGTTAAAAAAGAAATTAAAATTAATGATCAAGATTCAATCGAACAAGTCGCCACAATTTCCGCCGGTGACCCAGAAATTGGCAGAATAATTGCTGAGTCCATGGTTAAGGTTGGCAAAGACGGTCTAATCACTTCCGAGGAAGGTCGAGGTCTAGGTCTAGAAATTAAAGAAACCACTGGAATGGAATTTGACCGAGGTTTTTTGTCTGCCTATTTTGCCACTAACACTGAATCAATGGAAGCCATAATTGAACGTCCAGCCATCATCATCACTGACAAAAAAATATCATCTCTTCAAGAATTTTTGCCTTTTCTCGAAAAACTTCTGAAACTTACTAAAAACTTTGTCATCATTGCCGATGACATCGATGGTGAAGCTCTTGCTGCTCTAGTTGTCAACAAAATTCGTGGCACTTTTAATGTCTTAGCTGTCAAAGCTCCAGGCTATGGTGACAACAGCAAAGCCTTGCTTGAAGACATCGCCATTTTAACCGGTGGGCAAGTCATTTCCGAAGATTTAGGTCAAAAATTTGATGCCATTGAACCACAAGATTATGTTGGTCAAGCTGATTCAATCATTTCCGACAAAGATAAAACTCAAATCATTGGTGGTGCTGGTTCAAAAAGTGAAGTTAAAGCCCGAGTCTATCAATTAAAAAATCAAATTGATCAAATAAAAGATAAAAGCGCTGATAATTTTGACAGAATAAAATTCCAAGAAAGAATAGCTAAGCTCTCTGGTGGTGCTATTGTCATCCAAGTTGGCGGTCCAACTGAAGTTGAAATGAAAGAAAAATTAGAAAGAGTTAAAGATGCAATTGAAGCTACCAAAGCTGCTGTTGAAGAGGGAATTCTTCCAGGTGGTGGAGTTGCTCTTCTCAAAGCTTCTCTATTATTAGATCCAGCTGAATATGAAATTGAAGAAGAAAAACTTGGAATTAGTATTCTCAAATATGCTCTCGAACAACCAATCAGAATGTTAGCCGACAACTGTGGTGAAGATGGTGGCTACATTTTAAATACAGTCAGAGATTCTCTAGTTGCCAGTTCTAAATCAGATGTTGGTTACAACGCCATCACTGGAGCAATTGAATCTATGAGTAAAGCTGGAATAATCGATCCTGCTAAAGTCACTAAATCAGCCCTAATTAATGCTGTTTCTGTTGGTCAAATGATTTTAACTACTGATGTTCTAATCACTGATGCTCCAGAAGCCAAAAACTCAAATCAAACACCCGATATGTCCGGCATGGGTGGAATGATGTAAACTAGTTTTTGCTACAATTTATTGTGTCTAAATCAAAAATTTTATTATCCTTAATTTTCTTTGATTTAATTTTAGTCTTTGTTTTTTTGGTCCTAAAATTTTATTTACAACCAGTTGCTATCGTTGTTCCGCATCATAATGTTGTTCAAGAAAAACGGCTTGAATTTTTCCAAAAAATAGCCCAAAAAAGACCTATTACTAAAAAAATTATTGTTATCGGCCCAGATCATTTTTCTCCAGTCCAAAACGGCCTTTATTATTCGAATTCCAATTGGAATTTATCTAAAAATACTCTCTTTTTTAATAATCAATTTGAACCAAAATTAGCTCCATTTTTAAGTTTAAAAAACAATATCATCAAAAATGATCATGCTATCTATAATCTATTACCCGACATTAAGTCTGTTTGGCCAAATTCTCAAATTTTCCCGATTTTAATTGGTCAATCTTACCCAATTTCAAAATTAGATGCTTTAATAAAAGAAATTGACAGCATTTGTGCTTATGATTGTTTATTAATTTCTTCAGTCGATTTTTCTCATTATTTACCATCAGCTTTAGCTAATATCCATGATCAAAAAAGTATTTATGATTTATCAACCCAAAATTTAGCTGAAATCCAAAAATTAGAAGTCGACAGTCCTCAATCTCTTTATTTTTTAGCCAAATTTTCCCAACTCAAAAAAGCCAATAATTGGAATTTATTTTTTCACTCCAATTCTGGAGAGTTAGTCAATAACCCCTATGTCGAAACCACTAGCCATGTTTTTGGCTCTTATCAAAAAGCTTTTAAAAAAAATAATATCCCTAAAATTGAAACTTATTTAATTTCCAAAAATATTGATCAGAAAAAAAGTTTGAATTCACTTGGTCCTCGTTTTTTTTATGGCACTGATTTTATCGATTTAAATTATTCTCCAACTTCATCTTTTAAATTACCTTTTGAATTGTTAAATGATACAGTTGTCGGGGCAGTTGTTATAGATAACAAAGCTATTTTTACTTATTTTCCAACTCAGATAAAAAATGGAGCTACCTATTTTTTAAGAAAATAAATTAATAGAATAGTGTTAATATTGTTTATGGAAATAAATAATATGAATGATGTCCAACCAGAAATTAATCCTCAAGAAGTTCCCGAAAAAATAAAAAAACCATTCCCTTTAAACCTAGTTTTAGGGATTGTTATCGGTGTTATTTTTACTTTTTTAGTTGCATCAACAATTTATTTTTACAATAAATCAAAACAACCAAAAGTTGATGCTATCCCATCTAACCCTACTAATGAAATAAATAGTCAAACAAACACTAATTCACCTTATAAAATAACTTGGCTTGAAAGTCCCCAAAAAATTGCCAATTTAAATGTTTTTAATCAAACTAAACAATTTTCAGATAATAACGCTGGACTTACTATTTATTTTGATAAAGTCAGTTACTATTTAGTAGCTAATTTAGGTGATGGTTCACAATTAATTAATGTATTTTTACCAAAACAAGAAGGTCCTGGAGACGATAGTCTTCTCCTTAGAGCGATTAAAACACCAGATGGTCAAATATCAATTAGTAAACCTCAAAATGATTATGAATTAGAACAAATATCAAAATTTTTAAACTCAACAATTACAATTAACAGTCTTAGTTTTAGTGAACTTCAACCACCAGAAAATTTATATCTTGATAATTTAACTTTAGCTAAAAATTATACCAACAATGAAACATTTGATACTTTAAAAAATCCAATTTTAATTAAATTGACCAACTTTGGTGATTTATATGCTGTTTATACTCCTCGAGAAGATATAAATGATCTTTTTACAAAAACTTTTTATCTAAAACTTAAAGATTCAACTATTTATCAATACAACCAAAAATATGGTTTTATATCTGATGACATGAAAACTCAAATCACTTGGAATGAAAACTCAACTACTGAAGATCAATTTATTGATTCGATTCATAGTGGTGGTTGTGGTGGCGTTGTTGGTTCAAGCATTATTAAAAACACTTCTTCTTTGCTCAATAATAAAATTGCTGTTGCTACTTATGGAGAAAAAACTATTTATCAAATTAAAGATACAAATAATCCACTTCTCAAAAAACTTTATGATCAATATAAACAAACTAGCCAATTTATCACTCCAGCTGCTGTAGAAAATATTGATCAATATGCTAATGCTAAAAATAATTTCCTCTACCAAGATTATTCTGGAGATTGGATTATTTTTATAAATCAAAAATATGCCATTCAAGCTGAATGTGGTAAACCAGTAATTTATCTTTACCCACCAAAAGAAAGCCAAATTAAAGTTCAAGTTGGGGCTAAAATCACCAAGAGTGAACCAACTTATCCAGAAAAAGGTTGGTTAGTTAATGCTAAACCAAATGGAGAACTAACTTATCAAAATCAAAATTATCCTTATTTATTCTGGGAAGGTCTAGGCAATGGCACCTATCCTAATTATAAAAACAAAGGGATTTTGGTTAAACAAAAAGATTTAGCCACTACTCTCTATAAACAACTATCTCAACTTGGTTTAAATCAAAAAGAATCGGCTGATTTTATGGACTTTTGGCAATCAAAACTACCAACAACTCCTTATGTTCGTCTTACTTGGTTAGACACTGCCGACATGGATAATTTAGCTCCAATTTCTGTGAATCCAAAGCCAAACACTAAAATCAGAATCTTTTTAGAATTTGAAGGCCTAGAAAAGAGAGTCAATTTAATACCTCAAACTTTATCAGCTCCAAAAAGAGAAGGGTTTACTCTGATTGAGTGGGGTGGACTTTTAATAAACTAGTTTTTATTAAACTCGCTCCAAATTCTTTTAAACCAAAAAGTATAATTTTGCGGGTTACTTTCAATATCTTTATTTAAGTCTGCTTTTGAAATCCATTTCCAAGATTCAACTTCATCTGGATTTATTTTAGGTTCTAAATTATAGTAACCGACAAAAACATGATCGTGTTCATTTTCAGTCAAATCATGGTCTAATGGGGCAATGTAGTTAAAAGAAAATTTTTCCATCAATTCAACGTCAAAACCCATTTCCTCAACCAATCTTCGATGAGCTGCATCTTCAGTTTTTTCACCAGGGCGTGGATGACTACAACAAGTGTTAGTCCATAATCCACCACAATGATATTTACTAAAAGCTCTTTGTTGCAACATCAATTCGTCTTTATCATTAAAAATCAAAATTGAAAAAGCTCGGTGTCTTTTGCCTCCATTTCGATGGGCTTCAATCTTTTCTTCAACTCCAATTTCTTGGTCACTATCATTAACTAAAATTACATTTTCATTCATTTTATAAATCTAAAAAAATAATTTTTGAGACGCGGATGGGAGTCGAACCCATCTACACAGTTTTGCAGACTGTTGTCTAACCGCTTGACTACCGCGTCGAATTTAATCCCTGATTCGCAATTTTAAACTAATTTTAATTTTTTAGCTAGACTTTAGATACTTTTTCAAGTAAAATCCACTACTTTTATTAAAAAGCCAAAAGCTGGCAAAATTTAATAAATTGGTACATTAACATCAATAAAAATCAAAAACATTGAAAATAATGGTTTGCAAAAACTTGGAAGTATATATGCAATTTCGAATAAAAATAAAAAAAAAGAAAAGAGGAATGAGTTATGGAAATGTTAAAAGAACGAGTCACGGAAATATTAAAAGAAGGAGTCACAGTGAGAGACGTTATAGTGGAAGCACTACGGCTAGGCATGATTTCCCAAGAAGAAGCATATCGATTGTTAACTGAAAGAAATGTAACAATTGTAGTTGGAACTCAATGGGGTGATGAAGGTAAAGGCCGTGCAACCCACTATTTAGCAAAAGATGGTGTGAAGATGGTGATTAGAGCAACTGGTGGCAACAATGCTGGTCACACAGTAGTAGCCAATGGTAAAAAAGATGCAATGCATCTTCTTCCATCTTCTATTGTGAAACCAGAAATCATTTCCGTAATTGGGAATGGAGTTGTGGTTGACCCGGAAGTTCTGGTTGGAGAAATAATGAAAATGAAAGAAAAAGGGGTATCAATCACTCCTGATAATTTCAGGATTTCTGACAAAGCCCATTTAATTATGCCTTGGCATAGAGAAATGGACGCTATCTTTGAGAACTTTAAAGGCAAAAACAAAATTGGAACAACTGGACGAGGAATCGGACCGTGTTTTGCTGAAAAAGCTCAAAGGACAGGCATAAGAATGATTGATCTTTTTGATCCAATCCTTCTTAAAGAAAAGATAACTCAGTGTGCAGTGTTTGCTAATCCAATAATTCAAATGGTTATCAAACCAAAAATCAAAGTGGATGAAATCACCGCAGAGTATCTAGGGTATGCCGAAATTTTGAAACCTTTCATCTGTGACACTGTAGCTCTTGAAAAAGAATTCGTTTTGGCTGGAGAAAAAGTTTTAATCGAAGGTGCTCAAGCAATGAGGCTTGATCTTGACCATGGAGATTATCCAAACTGCACCTCTTCAAATCCGATTTCATCTGGTGCTCTAACTGGTTCTGGAATTGGCCCAATTTATGTCGGTGAAGTAATCGGCGTCATGAAAGCTTATTGTTCCAGAGTTGGTAATGGTCCTTTCCCGACTGAACAAAAAAATTCCATTGGTGACAGAATAAGGGAATTAGGAATTGAGTATGGAACAACAACTGGCAGACCAAGAAGATGTGGTTGGCTTGATTTAGTTATGATCAAAGATGCTGTTTTTGTTAATGGGTTAACTAGTCTTTGTCTTAATCACATTGACACAATTGGAAAACTTGATGAAATCAAAATTTGTGTTGCCTACAAAGTTGGGAAGAAAAGAATCAATAATGTTGCAACAAACTTGGAAAAATGTAAACCAGTGTATATCACTTTTAAAGGTGGTTGGGATGCTAAAGGCATAACTGAATACAAAGATCTTCCCAAAAATGCCAGAATTTATATTGAGTTCATCGAGAAACAAGTTGGGATTCCAATCAAGTACATCGGCACAGGGGCAGACGAAAAAGAAACAATCATCAGATAAGAGAGGAGTGAATATCATGAAGTATATTTACGAAGAATCAAGAACTTTCAACGAGTTTTTACTAACTCCAGGGTTAACAGCCAGTTTTTGTACTATTGACAAGATAGATTTAAAAACTCATCTAACTAAGTATCGCCCTGATCATCCAACTTTAAAAGGTATGGAACTGAACATCCCAGTGACTTCAGCCATTATGCAGTCAGTTTCTGACGACAGAATGGCAACTACATTAGCAAAAGAAGGAGGTCTTTCTTTTATCTACTGTTCCCAAAGCATTGAAGATCAATGCGAAATGGTCAGAAGAGCCAAGAAAGCCAAAGCTGGTTTTGTGGCAAGTGACTCAAATATTAAAGCAACTGACACTTTAGAAACCATTATTAGACTTAAAGATAGTAACGGTCACTCAACTATGGCAGTCACTCACAATGGTAAGTCAACCGGTAAACTTCTCGGACTTGTCACTTCTCGTGATTACAGAATTGGTAAAACTCCAAGTAACACAAAAGTATCAGAATTCATGACTCCAATTGACAAACTTGTGTATGCTAAAGACGGTACAACTTTGACAGAGGCAAACGACCTGATTTGGGAACATAAATTAAATTGTTTGCCAATTGTCAGCAAGAAAGGCAATCTAAAGTCATTAGTATTCAGGAAAGATTATGAGCAACACGCTAATAATCGTAATGAACTATTGGATGAAAAGAAAGCCTACCTTATAGGAGCCGGAGTTAATACTAAAGATTACAAAGAACGTATCCCAGCTCTTATTAAAGCCGGAGTTGACATCCTTTGTATTGACTCTTCCGATGGGTACAGCGACTTTGTAAAAAATGTATTAACTTTTGTTAAGTCTAATTACCTAAATGTCCCAATTGGTGCTGGAAACATTGTTAATGCCGAAGCTTTTTTATATTTAGCCAAAGCTGGTGCCGATTTTATTAAAGTTGGAATTGGTGGCGGTTCAATTTGCATCACTCGTGAGCAAAAAGGGATTGGAGCTGGCCAAGCAACTGCTGTCATGGAAATCGCCAAAGCCAGAGATGAGTATTTAGAAAAGACAGGAGTTTATGTTCCAATCTGTTCCGATGGCGGAATTGTCACTGACACTGATGTAACTATGGCATTAGCTATGGGAGCAGATTTTGTCATGATGGGCAGATATTTTGCCGGTTGTGATGAATCTCCTGGCAAAAAAGTCACAGTGAACGGAAATGTAATGAAGGAGTATTGGGGTGAAGGGTCAAACCATGCTAGAAATTGGCAACGTTATGATTCAGGTGGTCAAAATTCTCTAAAATTTGAAGAAGGCGTCGATTCTTTTGTCCCTTACACAGGCAGTGTTAAGGAAAAAATAGAAGTATTGACCGCCAAAATCAAATCCACCATGTCCAGTTGCGGATGCAGTGATATTCCAACTTTCCATAAGAAAGTCATCATTCGTCCAGTTTCTGGTCTGACTCTTCGCGAGGGTTCAGCCCATGATGTAACTCTTAAAGAGTAACAAAGTTGTTAAATGATTTTTATTGATGAAATGGCCGGTAGGTGAATATATTTTTTTAAAAATATAAACACTTGCCGGCTTTTTCTTTTTGCAGTACAATCCAGTACTTTTATTAAAAAGCCAACAGCTGGTGAAATTTAATAATTAGTACAGCACTTTTAAAATTAATAAAGCTAAAAACTTTTATATATAGATAAAAAAATAAAAAAAGAAGAGGAGTGAAATTTATGAAGAAAACAGTTATTTGTCTTGGAAAAGTTGTAGATTTAACTGAAATTACCAACATTAGTGAAGGTTTTATAAGTGACAGAGGTTCATATTTTATTGTTTCTTTATTATCTGGAGAAGAAATAACTTTACCTTGTTATGGATATTGTCCTGCTGATTTAGAACCAAAAAGGAATAATCTTATAAAAAAATGGACAAAATACAGAAATTCACAAAAATAAAAAAGAAGGAGAGTGGGTTTGTTATGAGGAAAAGGTATTATCAAATTACGTCAGACGAAGATTTTAAGGAAATGGATTTTAAAATCAAATGTTTTGAAAGAATTTTTATTTTAGTGGAAATAGTTTTAATACTTCTCACAATTTATTTCCAGAATTTGTGGTTTCTTGTTTTAATTTTTATTATTGGAATCCCTTGTATTTTAGTTGAAATAAACATTGTTGGTCCGGCTAAATCAGCAATGGGAAATTTTATGAATGAAAAATATAAAAAAGGCATTGTTTATGTCTATAAGAAGAAGGAGTGATTTTAATGAAATTAAAAGTTACAAAAGAAATTCTTAAGTTGTTGATTGAGGAAACTTTTGAAGTTAATGAAGAAAATATTTTTCCAAGCAACTTTTCTGGAAAAGTATATTTCAACAATTATAGTGATTATGGTCATCACATGTTTCGTGTTAACCCTCAATTAATTGTCACTGAATCATCAGACAATGTATTTTATATTTTCACAACTCTAACTCAAAAAATGACAAAAGAAATTAAAAAATCATTTGAAGAATTTTGTGAATCTATTGGAAGAGAGGGATTTTAGACATGAAAAGGAAAAAAATAGTTTGTGACAACACCTGTGGTGTTTCACACATCACAAAAAGATCTATTTCCAGTTTTAAAACACCAACAAGAAGACGTCATCAACCGAAAAGGGGTCGGAAAGTTTGTTAGTTTTTATTAATTTTGCAATACCGGTAGGTGTCAATGTATATTTTTTTAAAATATATAAACACTTGCCGGCTTTTTTTTAAGCCTATAATTGACTATCTAGCCACTTTACATTATAATCACCACACTTTTATTAAATGATCTAAAGCAGATAAATTTAATGTAAGTATGCACATTAAATCAATAAAATAAAAAAAAGAGAGAGGAGTGTTTTTAAATGCAAGCACCAGTAAGAGAAAGGCCGATTAGGATTTTCAAACAAGAAGAATTGATTGATTTTGTCCAAAAAGAATTTGGAGAAACAGCAGTTGTAGGTCCATTCATCGGGATATGTAGTTGTTTATTGATAACAGAAAAAAGTAGTTTCATTATCAATTCCAGACTGTTTATTCGGGAGATCACTTCAACAGGGTATTTAGAAAATAACAACGCAAAAGAAATAGAAAATGCTTTAAAAGAAGCATATTTCAATCAAACAAGAGGAGTCGACCAAAATGTCCAATGAAATTGAAAACGAAGCAAAAAAGCCAATTAGATTTGGTAAGTTGAAAGTGTTAAGAAAAACCATTGAGCCTGGGCCAACAAGATGTTTTCTCACTCGTTGTGATTGTAAAAATCTGAAAATTATTCCAGAAGCTGATCTAAAATCAGGTTCAATAACAAGTTGCGGAAAATGCGAATAACCAAAGGAGGTTGTTGAAATGACTACTGAAGAAAGACAAAAATTCATTAGGAAAATGAAGCGAAAACAAACTCAAATCAACAACACAATCGCAAAATTGGAAAGTGTTGAAGATCTTGAAGATTTAATTTCAATAAATCAATGTATTTTTGTGGCCAACAATCTTATCCGAACACAAAATAAATATCTTGAAGTTCATTATTTTAATAATAATAACAATTTAGGGTATCTTCTCAATGTTTGTGATGGGATTATCAGAGAAAATAAGAAGATTGAGTCAAACAATGAATACATAACTTCAAATCAGATACTCCAAAAGTTAACACTTTTAAAGTGTTATGCATCTTCACCTTTAGTTTCCTTTTAAATTTTTTAGTTTTATTGATCGAGTCGGAGGCAAATATATTTTTTTATAAAAATATAAACACCTCCGGCTTTTTCTTGACCAAATATAACCTATAACTTGACAAACAAAATATAACATGATATTATAAGACTATAACCTTAAAAATTAGTGGTTAAAGGAGAGAACGGGAGTATAGCTCCTCAAGAGTTCTTGTACCCCTTTTCTCCTTTGAACATTAATTAATAATAATTAAATCGGCTCGATTCTTCGGGCCGGTTTTTTTTGGTCAAAGCAAATGTTTTTATTATTTTTTACGACCAAACTATATGGCTAAAAAAATAATAGTTGCCAATCCCCATGGTTTTTGCCTTGGTGTGACTCGCGCTGTCAATCTAGCCAAAGACACAGCCAAAAAATATCCCAAGCAAACCTATTTATTAGGTGAAATTGTTCATAATCAGTTTGTAGTCAAAGATTTAAAAGACAATTACGGCATTTTTACTGTTAATTCGCTCCAAGAAATTCCCGCTGGTTCAGCGGTTATCATCCGCGCCCATGGTGCTTCTCCTCAAAGCTTTTCAGAAGCCAAGTCTTTGGGTTTAAATATTATTGACGCCACTTGTCCTTTAGTTAGCAAAGTTCATCAAGATGTTAAAAAAATAGCTTCAGAAAATAAACATATCATTTATGTTGCTTCTGATTTGGATCATGATGAAGCCATTAGTGTCCAAAGCCAAGCTCCAAAAAACATCACTCTAATCACTCTTAAAGACCTTTCTAATTTAGAAATTAAAAACCCCCAAGATACTATAGTTATCACTCAAACCACTCTCTCAATTTTTGAGACCCAAAAAGAACTAGAAAAAATAAAACAAAAATATCCTCAAATTATTATCCAACCTCACATCTGTGATGCCACCACCCAGCGTCAAAAGGCCATATCTAAGATTGCCAAAGAATCGGATATACTTATTATAGTTGGCTCAAAAAATAGTTCAAATTCAAAACGGCTTTTTGAACTAGGAGAATCTCTTGGAGTCAAATCTTTTATAATTGAATCAGCCAGTGATTTACAACCAAGTTACTTTGAGGGGGTTAATAAAATCGCCATTAGTTCTGGTGCCAGCACTCCAGAAAATTTATTAAATGAAGTTATTAAAAAAATTAATAGTTTATAAATTATGATTAATAGAAAACTAACAAAAAAAATTCGGGTCGGTAATATCTTCATTGGTGGCGACGCTCCAATTCCAGTTCAAACTATGATTAAATCTGATGCTCATGACGTCGATGCTGTTGTCAAAGAAATTTTGAGAACCGAAGACGTTGGTTGCGAAATCACCCGAATGGGCGTTCTTGACATGGAAAGTGTCAAAAACTTTTCCAAAATCAAAAAACAGATTCATATTCCTATTGTTGCCGACATCCATTTTGATTATCGGCTTGCCATTGAAGCCATCAAACAAGGTGTCGATAAATTACGAATTAATCCTGGAAATATCGGCGACATCTCTAATGTCAAAAAAGTTGTTAATCTAGCCAAAGAGCGTGGTGTTCCTATCAGAATTGGTGTTAATGCTGGTTCTCTGGAAAAAGATATTTTAGAAAAAAATAATGGTCATGCCACTGCTGCTGGGCTAGTTGAATCTGCTTCTCGTCACATCAAAATTCTTGAAGACTTGAACTTTGATCAAACTATAGTTTCTCTTAAAGCTTCAGATATTGCTATGACAGTTGAGGCTTATAATCTTTTTTCTCAAAAGTATGATTATCCACTCCATATTGGCATTACTGAAGCTGGAACCAACTGGTCGGGAACTATCAAATCTAGCATCGGGATCGGTAGTCTTTTATTAGATGGCATTGGCGACACTCTTCGAGTTTCTTTAACCGCCGATCCAACTCTAGAAGTTCGCACTGGTTGGGAAATTTTAAAAAATCTCGAAATCAGAGATCGTGGCCCTAGGCTAATTTCTTGTCCAACTTGCAGCCGCACTCAATATGACTTATTTGCCCTTGTCAAACAAGTTGAAGAATATCTAGCCACCTTAGACAAGTCTATTAAAGTTGCGGTCATGGGTTGTGTGGTTAATGGGCCAGGTGAAGCCAGAGAAGCCGATGTTGGCGTGGCTGGAGGCAAAGATTGTGGTATTTTATTTTCAAAAGGAAAGATTTTAAAAACTATTCCCGAATCAGACATGTTTTTCGAACTAAAAAAGTTAATTGAACAGTTTTAATAATTTAAAATATAGTAAAATCAATCAAATGACTAATAGAACAACTATCACTGGTTTTGTCGGTCCAATGAATGCCCGAAAAACTCTTCTTCTCCTAGACCATATTTCTGCTGCTGAAGCTGTTGGTGAAAATGTTTTAGTCTATAAACCAGAAATAGATGATCGTTTCTCCGTTGACCAAATTTGTTCACGTTGTGGTGGTTCTCATAAAGCTATTCCTGTCCCTAGTTCAACTCAAGGTGATTTGAAAGCCAGTTCTAGTTGGATTCTAAAAGACGTTCAAAAACAGAAAATTAAACCAAACATTGTCGCCATTGATGAAGCCAATTTCTTCGATGATGACATCGACGAAGTTGCCACGCGTCTGACCGAAATGGGGATTCAAGTGGCCTACACTGGTCTTAACACTAACTATCGCGGTGAAGCTTTCAGTAATGGCATGAGAGATTTAATGTCTATTTCAAACAAACTTGAAGTTTTAACTGCCAGATGCAGCTATTCAGCTGATGGTGTCCACAAATGCGGGGCAGTTGCCACTATGACCCAACGTCTCAAGAATGGCATTGAAGATTCCTATGAAAGTCCTCTAATCGTTGTTGAAAAATTTGTGACTGACCAAGGGAAACAGCCAACTTACACTTATGAAGCCAGATGTTTGGAACACTGGTCCATCAAAGGCAATCGACCTAAAAAAGATCTTAAATTCCAGAAACCTGAACTATAACTTTTCTTTTTCGACTACAGTCTAGTTCAATTGCAAAAATTCTTTGCCAAACTCCCAAAATTAATTTGCCATCGATTATTGGAATAGTTTCCGAATTTCTCATTAATAGGTGAGTGCAGTGTGAATGCCCATTAAGACAATCAGAAACTCCAGATTGACAGACTAAATTTTCAGTTCTCAAATTTAAATCATTATGTTGGTAATAAGCAGTGTTAGGGATTAATTTATCCATCAATTCCTTAAAATCATTACAAATTCCTTTTTCTTTTTCATTGACGCAAATTGCCAAAGTGGTGTGGGTTGAATAGACCAAGACTGATCCATTCTTAACTTCTGCCTCTTTTACAATTTTTTCAACCTCTTCTGTGATGTCGATAAATTCTAAATATTTTTCGGATTTGAACTCGATGTTGTCGTTTTTTATTTTCATAATAATATTAAGTCGTTACTTTTTAAATAAACATTTGAACAACCAAAATCCAAGATAGGTAAAAATTATCAGTTCTATTGTTGAAACAACTAAAAAGACCATTCCTACCGAATTTAAAACAAAACCATATCGATATCTATCCCAAACTAACCTAGCACTGACATAAAAAATAGCTGGCATTATTGCCATCAAACTTAATAAAAAAATTTGCGATTTGTCTCTTTCTTTTAACAAAGTTTTAATCGTCAAAAAAGGCTGGTTTAAGAGTTGATATAAATTACATAATAGCTTCCAAATCTGTCTAGCCGCGATTAAAATAGTCAACCTAAAAATTTTTCTAAATCTTTTTTTTATCATAATTCCAAACTTCTCTAAACTTATGTTTAGCTCTGATCAGCTTGGATTCCACTGCCTTATCACTTAATTTTAATTTATTAGCAATTTGGCTTATTTTGAATCCGTCTATATATTTAAGTCGTAAGATTTTCTTATATCCTTTGCTTATTTCTCTAAAAGTCTTTTTAATTTCGTCTTTAAGTTCATTTTTAAGCACATCTCGCTCAGGTGTCAGTGCCTTGTCAGCAATTTCTTCAAAAATTGGACAAGCTGAAAATAAAATAGTTTTAAGTTTCTTTTTTCGGTAATAATCAATTATTTTATGTTTAGCAATGCTGCATAACCAACTAAATTCGCTACTTGTGCCACTAAAAGTCGACAGAGAAGTCATTCCCGCCATCATAATGTCATTGGTCAATTCTTCAACCATTCCCTCATCATCAACTTTTTTAGCCACAAAACTCTTTATACTTCGATAATATTTGTTATAAAAATTTTCCATTTGTATCCGTTTATTATATATCATTTAAAGAGGGCTTTTTTTGCATTATACTTATTTAATGCTCTCCTTCAATAAAGATCATCCTTTAGATCAATTATCTTCAGAACTGAGACTAGATTTGCTTGAAATAATCTATCAATCCGGTGGCGGTCACATTGGTGGCTCTCTTTCTTCTATTGATTTAATGACTTCAGTTTATTTTTCCCAAATTTTTGATCTGAAAAAAGATCATTTCATTCTGTCAGCTGGTCACCTTTGCACAGCTCTTTATGTAGTTCTAGCCAAAGCTGGTTATTTCTCTCCAAAACTACTCCCAAGCTATTCTTCTTTTGGCTCTCTTCTTCAAGGTCATGTCTCTGCTCAAGTTCCAGGTGTTGAATATTCTTCTGGTTCTCTTGGTCAAGGGCTTTCTTTTGCTTGTGGCCTAGCTCTAGGTGACAGAGATAATAAAACTATTTGTCTAACTTCCGATGGGGAACACCAGGAAGGTCAAATTTGGGAAGCAGTTATGTTTGCCAAAAAATATCAACTTGGTAATTTAATTAATATTGTTGATTTTAATGGTTACCAAATCGATGGTGCTGTTAAAGACATTATGCCTCTAAATGATTTAGCTGCCAAATATATCAGTTTTGGTTGGTCGGTAACAACTGTCGATGGTCACGATTTTAATCAAATTTTTAAAGCTCTAAAAAAAGAATCTGTTCTATATCCTCATTGTATTATTGCCAAAACAACCCTAGGTAAAGGAATATCATACATGGAAAATAACTATAACTATCATGATGTCAAAAACCTATCACCAGATCTCTATAATCAAGCCCTAGTTCAATTAAGGAGCAAATTATGACCATTTCCATTCGCCAAGCCTTTGGAGAAACTCTCTATAATCTAGCCAAAACTAACCGAAATATATACGTTGTTGATATGGATTTGAAATCGTCTCTTTGTTTAAATAAATTTGCTCAAAAGTATCCTCGTCGTTTTATCGAATGTGGTGTAGCTGAAAATAATGCTGCCGCCATTGCTGCTGGATTAGCCAAAACTGGCAAAACTGTTTTCCTAACTTCTTTCGCTTGTTTTTCCCCAGCTATAAATTGGAACACTATCAAGCAATCTATTGCTTATAATCAGGCTAATGTCAAAATAATTGGTTCTCACGCTGGTCTTTTAAGCACAGATCTAGGTGCTACTCATCAAATGTTAGAAGATGTAGCTCTAATGTCAGCCATGCCTAATATGGAAGTTTTTTCACCAATTGATTCAATTGAAACCGAAAAATTGATCACCACTATTTCTCATAGTAAAACTCCAGCTTATGTCCGTTTGGTCAGAGCCACCACTCCTCAAGTTTTTGATAAAAAATTAACTTTCACAATTGGTAAATCTCACATTTTGAAGAAAGGGGAAGACATCACTATTGTTGGTCACGGTCCAATTTTAAATCAGGCTTTTGATTCATCTTTACCAAAAAAAGTCTCGTTAGAAATTATAAATTGTTCTTCCATAAAACCTCTCGATGTTGCCACAATTGTCAAAAGTGTTAAGAAAACTAAGCATCTAATTTGCTTGGAGGATCACCAAAAAAATGGTGGTTTAGGACAAATGATTGCTTCAATTTTATTAGAAAAAAATATTCACCCAAAATTTGTTCATTTGGCAGTTGATAATAGATTTGGTCAATCAGGTCGCGATTCAAAAAAGTTGTATGATTATTATAAAATAGGTGTTAATAATTTAATCGACGCTATTAATAAAATATTATGAAAACCTTACTAGAAATACTTTCAGATTATAAACTAAACAAGAAAGCCATTCCTGCTTTTAACATTGACACTTTTGAAATCTATCAAGCTGTTGAAGATGCTGTCAGGGAAACTAATTTGCCATGTATTGTCCAACTCTCAGCCGGTGAAGATCAGTTTATCCAAGCTGAAAGGCTCTTTATTCTAGTCAAAAAAGCTCAAATCGACGGCTTACCAATCTATCTAAACATGGATCATGGCAAAGACATTTCCAGACTCGAAAAAGCCGCTAATCTAGGTTTTGAAATGCTTCATTTTGATGGTTCAACTCTAGACTATAAAACAAATTTAACTACCGCAAAAGCTTTCATCGAAAATGTTAAAACAAATAATTCTCAAATTATAATTGAAGTCGAATTCAACAAAATTGGAGCCGATCTTTTAACTGACCCTGACCAAGCCCTAGAATTTATGTCCCAAACCAAAGCTGATCTATTTGCTGTTTCCATTGGTAACCAACACGGAGCCGATCCTAGTTCTCCAGAAAAAATAGATCTAAATTTACTCAAACAAATAGCTGCAAAAATGCCAGATACTTTCTTAACTCTTCATGGTGGTTCTGGAATTCCTAGTGAAGACATAAGTGCCGCCATTAAACTAGGTGTAGTCAAAATTAATATCAATACTGATTTAAGAATAGCTTTTAAACAATCTCTAACTTCTAGTTTGTCTTCAGTTAATTCCGAGAAAATTTACGAATATTTCAATCCAATCATTGCTGACTTAAAAGAAATAGTTATTCAAAAATTAAGACAATTTTATGTTTGATGTAATTTCTATTGGTGCGGCCACAGTCGATATTTTCGCTAAATCACATCAATTTTTAGTTAAGAACAATCTTTTATCTCTCGACTATTCTTCCAAAAGTGAAATCAGTCAAAGCCTAATTTGTTCTGGTGGTGGTGCCACCAATTCTTCAGTTTGTTTTTCTCGTCTAGGTCTCAAATCAAGTTGTGTTTCCTTAATAGGTGACGATAAATTAAAAAATTTCATCATAGATGATTTAAAAACAGACCATGTCCCAACTGATTTTTTGACTCTATCTAAAAATGACAGCACTGACTTTTCTATAATTCTAGTTGCTCCAGATGGGGGACGATCTATTTTGACCAATCGCGGTCAATCACGTCTAGAAGAAAAAAATATTCCTTGGAACAAAATTTCTAAAACAAAATGGTTATACATCACTTCACTTGAAGGGAATATTGATCTTCTAGAAAAATTAATTGGTTTTGCTCTAGAAAATAACATTAAAATTGCTCTTAACCCTGGTAACCGTGAGTTAAATCAACAAAAACTTATTTTCCCTCTTCTAAAATATGTTGATTTTCTTCTACTTAACAAAACTGAATCAGAAATATTAATTGAAAATACAAAAAATAAAACTGAACTTTTCCAAAAACTAACCTCCACTGGTGCTAAAATAATAGCCGTCACTAATGGCAGAGAAGGAGCTTATGTTTTTTTTGGAGATAAACAATATCATTCTCCAATCATTAACACTCAATCTGAAGATGAAACTGGAGCTGGTGATTCTTTTGGTTCTGCTTTTGTTGCTGCTCTAATCTATCAAAAAGATGTCCAACAATCTCTTTCTTGGGGAATCAAAAATTCAGCTTCAGTCGTTTCTTTCCTAGGCGCCAAACCCGGACTTTTAAATTTATTAGAAATTAGTCATTAGAAATTAGAAATTTTACCTATGCTTCCAAAACCAGAAAAAATCAAAAAAACACCCTCAGCTGAGCAACTAGATTTAGTTGACACACTGTCTTTGGAAAAAAAAGTTAAAAATAAAAGACGTTTTGTTTTAATTGCCCTAATTTTAACTACTGGTTTAAGTTTTGCTTTTTGGACCTATCGTTCCAGCACTAATTTAATTAGCAACAAATCTTTTCCTAAAATTAAAACAGATTTCAAAATACCTGAAGTAAAAATGTCAGATGTCAAAGTTTCTTCAACCAATTTTGATCAGTCAATTAATCAAATAATTTCCAAAGATTCAAATCATTGGTCGATTAAAACGGAAACTCTTCTAGGAGATCTATCTTCATATTCTCTAAATCCTCAAGATTTTTCCACTTCTTCAAAAAACACAATTGATTCTCTTTCAAAATTACCAGTTTCAACTGAAAGTTTAATTAAAAATAGTCTTCCTCAAGGCACAAAAATCCAAGAATTAGGAACAGATTATTTAATCACTACACCTCAACAAAAGATTCTTTTCCAATTCAAAATTAATGGTCAAAACATAGATCAATCAAAAAAATTAATTCCATCTCTAGTCGAAAAACTTTATTGGTATCTAGTCCTTAAGGGATAAATTATTTGGAATTTGCCAACCTTCATTTTTCTTATCTTTCAAAATACCACTAATAATTCTATTCCAAATTGGAGTAGCTCCAGAAACTCCAGAAGCCACCCAACTCATTGGACTACTATCATTATTTCCCACCCAAACAGCTGTTAAATAACTTGGAGTCCAACCAATACACCAATTGTCTTTTAAATTATTTGTAGTTCCAGTTTTAACTGCCACTGTTTTTTCTGGGATATTTAGTAAAGAGTTTTTCCCAAAAATAGGTGATCTAGCCTGATTATCACTTAAAGCGCTATTAATTAAAAATGTATATTTTTCTTTAATTATTTCTTTTTCCTCAACTTTTTTTTCATAAATAGTTTTTCCTAAATAATCTTCTATTTTCAAAACAGGATTAATCTCTATTTTCTTACCAGAATTAGCAAAAATAGAATAAGCTCCAGCCAATTCAGTCATTTTCACTTCACCGCTTCCTAAAGCTAAAGACAACCCATATCTGTCTCTATCTTTCCAGGTGCTAATTCCCATGCTTTCGCCTAGATCAATCATCTTAGCAACTCCATTTTTAGCTAATAATTTTACTGATGGGATATTCAAAGATGAGGCCAGTGCTGTTTTAAGAGTCACAGTCCCCATATATTTCCCATTATAATTTTTAGGAGAATAAGGTTTTTGCCCGGCCACATAATAAGTTATTGGGCTATCATTTATAGTTGAAGTTAAATTAAATCCATTTTCCAAGGCTAGCAGGTAGTTTATTGGTTTAATTGAAGAACCAGGCTGTCTCAGGGCTGTAGTGACGTTAAATTCACCATCTATATCCAAAGCATTATAATCTTTTGATCCAACCATTGCTAAAATATCTCCATTTTTTACATCAATCACCAGAGCTGCTCCATTTGTTATATTTAACTTTTTAACTTTATCTAATTCTTCCAAAACCACTTTTTCTGACAGATCTTGAATTTCTGGATCTAAACTTGTCGTCACTGTCAGCCCTAGTCGACCAACATTTTCAAAATTATATTTTTGTTCCAACAAATTTTTTATATAAAAAACAAAATGTGGTGCTTTAATTTTCTTTTTATATTTAATTATCGAAACTTTATTATTGTTTAATTCATCAGCTTTTTCTTGGCTAATAAATTTTGCTTTCAACATTTCTTCAACAACTCTTTTTTGTCTAGCATATCCATATTCTGGGTTATTGGAAAAAGGGGAGAAAGAACTTGGTGCCGCTGGCAGTCCAGCTAAATAACTAGCTTCACCATCATTAATTTCCCAAACATTTTTGCCAAAATATTTCAAAGATGCTTCTTGAACGCCATAAGCTTCACCACCATAAGAAACCTGGTTAAAATATTTTTCCAAAATTTCATTTTTACTTAATTTAGATTCAACTAATAAAGTCAAAACAGCTTCTTTAAATTTTCTCTTAAAAGATTTTTCATTTGTGAAATATATATTTTTAACCAATTGTTGGGTTAAAGTTGAACCACCTCTTAATTTGTTTTCTGGTGTTTTTTTAAAATTATAAATTATGGCCTGGGATAAACCTTTAAAAGATATTCCATGGTGTTTATAAAAATCCTTGTCTTCAATCGCTAAAGTTGCTTTAACTAATGAGTCAGGAATTCTATTTAGAGGCACCCAACTTCTATTTTCATCTTCATAAAATTTATATAAAAGATTTCCATTTCGATCAACAATTTTTGTTGACATTCTTGGTGCATTATAAATTTGATCAACACTTGGTAAATCTTTAATTATCTTTAAATAAAATAAATATCCACCGCCGACAAATAATATTAATAAAAATAAAATCCAAAAATATTTCCATTTAATTTTAAAATTTAAATTAAATTTTATTTTAAGTTTTTTTATTTTTTTAGTCTTTAAAAACCGCCAAAATTTATTTAAAAAAGAAAGAAATTTAGAACCAAATTTATTGGAAAAATTAACCAAAAAAGTTATCGTCCGATATGCCGGCTTACCAATACTGACCAAAATTGCTGCTATTGTTTGCAGTAATAACATCATTAATTAACTGTGACTACTGGTTTAACTGGTGCTGGAGCACCATCAGTAGGTATTGGTTGTGGTGTAGCTGGTGCAGGGCAGTCTAGACAGACATTCACTCCCACAACATCTTTAACCACACTATGTTCTTGCCACTCGACGTTAGTGGCATTTGTATCACCAGTTCCAACTATTTGGCCGGTGTCTTTATTTATTAAAACGTTAGATTTTAAGGCCACATTTTTTTGTGGCAAAAACTCTTTTTTAAAATATTCGAAATGAGAAGCACATCCACCTTCGGGGACTGCTCCACCACTTAAATTACAAACATTCATTCCCACCAAACCAGCTGGCATGGTTGGCTTTTTGACAGCTTTATCTTTAAGGATATAAGTCATCAATTTATTCCAAATTGGGGCGGCTCCGCTAATTCCAGAAACCACTCCACTCATTCTAGTATTGTCATTATTACCAACCCAAGTTGAAACCACAAAATCAGAAGTGTAACCAAGAGTCCAGTTATCTCTTAAATCGTTTGTAGTTCCAGTTTTAACTGCCACTTCTGGATGACCTTTAATATTTAAAAGAGAACCTCTTCCAAAAACCATTGATCTAGCTCCATCATCAGATAAAATTTGTTGAATAATGAAAGTTGCTTCCCTAGACAAAACTCTTTCTCCAGCTCCTTCTTTATATTCTTCCAAAATCTTACCTCGTTGATCAACCACTTTCAAAATAGGGCTAATTTCTTGTTTAATTCCCATATTAGCCAAAGTTCCATAGGCTGTAATCATGTCAGTCATCATTACTTCACCACCACCTAAAGTCAAAGATAAACCATAGTTTGAAGGATCCTTAAAACTACTGATTCCCATTGCTGATGCTGAAGCTACAAAAGTTTCTAGACCATTTAGTTTCAAAACTTTAACTGCTCCTATGTTTAATGAATTAGCCAAAGAATTTCTGATTGTTTGTAAACCATGATAAGCATTTCCATAATTAGTTGGACAATATGGCTTTTGGCCTATTTGAGCAAAACAAGTTGGGCTATCATCAACTATCGATCCAGCTGTTATTTTCCCTAGTTCTAAACCAACCACATAATTTAATGGTTTAATTGATGATCCAGGTTGTCTTAGAGCTGTAGTCACATTATATTTACCATCAATATCGTTTGAAAAATAATCGACTGACCCAACCATTGCTAATATTTGTCCACTTTTTGGTTCAGTAATCAAAGCAGATCCATTTGTGACATTTGATTTTCTCAATTTTGCCACTTCTGAAGCCACAGTAGTTTCAGTATATTTTTGTAAGTTTAGATCTAAAGTAGTAGTAATTTTTAAACCACCCTCAGACACCATTTTTTCACCATATTTTTCAATCAATTTTTCTCTAACATAAAAGACAAAATGTGGGGCTGAAATATCGTTTTTGGTAACAGAATAATTGAGCTGTTCACTTTTAGCCTTTTCAAATTCTTCATCATTAATCCATCCCAATTCTTTCATTCTAATTAAAACCATCTCTTGTCTATTTTTAGCTGCTTGTGGGTGTAAAAATGGATTATATTTAGTTGGTGAACCGGGCAAACCAGCAATCAAAGCCGATTCAGCTAAATTTAAATCTCTGACATTTTTGTTAAAAATATTTTTTGAAGCAGCTTGAGCACCCCAAGCAGTTCCACCATAAGGAGTTTGATTAAAATACATTTCCAAAATTTGGTCTTTATTATAAAGGAACTCTGTTGCCACAGTCAAAATAGCTTCTTTAACTTTTCTAGAGATTGTTCTTTCTGGTGTTAATAGGGCATTTTTAACTAATTGTTGGGTCAGGGTTGAACCACCCTGAAGTCTTTTTTGAACGATAGTTCTAAATAAACCTCTTAAAATTCCTTTAATATCAAAACCACCGTGATTATAAAAATTTGAATCTTCAATTGCTAAAGTTGCTTTTTTAAGACTATCAGGAATTTCGCTAATCAAAACTGGGACTCGATTTCTGTCAGCATAAATTTCATAGAGAAGCACTCCATTACGGTCAAAAATTTGCGACGATTCTGGATATTGATCAGCAGTTATTAATTTTTTAGGACTAGGAATATTTTTAGCAACTATATATATAGTTAATAAGACAGTCAAAACAATTGCACCAATAATTCCCAATGTTATCCACTTTATTCTTGATTTAAATTTAAGTATTTTTTTAATACTTTTTTTATCTTTCTTTATTTTCTTCATTCCATTTATCTAGATCTGTAACTATTTCATTATATTTATTTTGATCTATTTTTTTATCAGTGTTCATTTTAATTAATGCTTCTTTGTATGCTAACCCAGCTTTATTAATTTCTTCTTTTAACTTTTTTGAATCAGTACTTTCTTTATTAATATTTGAAGTAATCTCCTCTGCATATTTTAATTTATTTATAGCCTCTTCACTAGTATCTAGAATTAAATTATAATTTTTTTCTTTACAAAGATTCAACGATTCATTCATTTTTTTATCAGCCACTAATAAAGTTATTTTGGCTTTATCTAGAGGTTCATGGCTCAATAATATCCACATAAAATCTCTAAGTTCTTTAACTTTGTAAATTGGGCTATTAGGTAATGTTTTTACTTCCGGAAGGCTATAAGTGCATTTTTCCTGTTCTCCATTTTTTTTATTCATAACAAATTCAATTGGTTCAATTCTCAATTTATTATCATTGTTGTTTTTAGCCATTGTATCTAGACTAGTTTTAAAAATAGAAAAATACAAAATTCCAAAACTAAAAGCCACAGCTACTACATTAAAAATTAGTTGGCCAGGGAACCTATTCTTTGAAGGGGACTGCATAACTTATATTTTAACAGGTTTATGATTATCTTTTGTATGGAAAAAAGCTTGTTTCAAACTAACTTCTTCATTTCTAATTTTTCTTCTCATAAACAAATATTGGGGGATAAAAATTAATAAATTCAAAACCCATCCAAAATAATTATTTCTATTTCGACGATCTAACATCGACGATCTAACATCTATTTTAGAATATCCATTAATTACCCACTTTTTTGCCCAACTATTTTCTAATATAAATTTCCCATAAGTATTTTCTCTATTTAATATTGGCTTCATTAAAATCAGATCAACTGCACTTCTTAAATGTTGTCTACTTTTTGGTAGTAATAAATTATCTTCATCAAGCCAAAAATTAAAACAAAATTCGTCTTTATTTTCTTTCTGTCCATATTTTCGGTGGGGGATTTGATTAATATAAATAAAAAATCTCAGTTTCAGTCTAGTTTGCCATAAAGCATTTTTTCTAGTAATTATTATTATGTCGATATCATCATTTTTTTTAGGATGTCCAGCCGCCACCGATCCTGTCACCCCAACCATTAAAATATTTTTAAATTTCTTTTTAAGTAACAGAGCTAATTTCTTCGCCTTCTTTATTTTTATTTCTTTTAATTTTCCCCCTTCATCAAGGGGGAATCCCGATTTATCGGGAAGGGGGTTTTTAAAGAGGATTTTTTTAATATCTTCATCACCATAAACCTCACTAGATATTAATCTCTCTTTAATTTCCTCAAAATTAAGTTCACAACCATGCTTTTTTGCATAGGCAATTGTCTTTTTAATTGAATCATCTAATTTCATCTTTATGTATTTTATCCTAAACTTAATTACTCCTTGATATAATAATGCATTCATATGAATAAAAATACAAAAATTTATCGACTTTGGGAGATGATTCCCGGTTTTTTTGCTTGGATGGTTATTCTTTTCCCAATTTGGGGTGCTTTTGTAGTCCCAAAAGCCGTTGCCTATTTTGTCATCGCTTTTTTGGTCTATTGGTTATATCAATCTTTTAAAACCTCATTCTTTTCTTTAAAAGGCTATTTTAAAATTAAAAAAGCTAAAAGCACAAATTGGTTAGATGCCTACAAAGAAAATTTCAGAGCTGATTGGCTTAAATATGATCTTATTAATCATGTCATCATCATTTCTTCATATAAAGAACCTGTTGAAGTGATTGAAATGGCTGTTGGCAGTTTGGCTGCTCAAATAGATATAAATCTTAAAAAAATTCATGTCATTATTGCCCAAGAGGAAAGAGCTGGAGCTGAGAACAACCAAAGAACCATCGATTATTTTCAAAAAAAATATAAAAACACTTTTGGAGATTTAATTTTTACTGAACATCCAGCTGGTCTTCCAGGAGAAACTGCCGGTAAACATACTAATGAAGGTTGGGCTGCTAAATACTTTAAAAAGAACTTTATTGATAATGGTAAATACAAAATTGGGAATTTAACCCTAACTAGTTGTGACGTTGACACTGTTTTTAACCCTAAATATTTTTCAGCTCTGACCTACAATTTTGGTAGCAACCAAAACCGTTACTATCGTTTTTGGCAATCTCCAATTTTTTGGCATCATAATATTAATGAAGTTCCAGGTCCGATCAGAATCATTGGTATCATGGGTAATGTCATCCATATTGCTAACATTCAAGAGCCAGATGGTCTCTTTTTCAACTATTCTTGTTATTCATCTTCCTATGAATTAATTGATTCCACCGGTTATTGGGACATCGATATGATTCCAGAAGATTGGCATATCTTTATGCAAGCTTTCTTTTCTAGTGGTGGTAAGGCCATGGTTGAACCAATCTTCTTGCCAACTGTTGTCGATGCTCCAGATGGTAAAAACTATTTTGCCGCTCTCAAAAACCGTTATGATCAATGTGTCCGCCATGCTTGGGGAGCAATTGACATTCCTTATTCAATTGAACAAGCTAGAATCCACACAGAAATTCCATTCATCACTAGAGCTTTAAGAATTTTTAAATTAATTCAAACCCATTTAATTTGGTCCAGTAATTGGTTCATTCTTACAATTGGAACTTCACTTCCAGTAATTCTAAATCCTAAATTTTTCCAAACCGCCATTGGCTACAATCTACCTCGCATTTCTAACTTTATTTTAACTATTTGTCTTCTTCCTCTCTTTGTAGTCATCGTTCTAGATTGGAAACTTCGTCCAGTCAATCAAAAGAAAGGCTTTTTTAATATTCTCAAAAATATTCTTCAATGGCCTTTCATGCCT
Organism: Candidatus Shapirobacteria bacterium; assembly: GCA_037142555.1. GTDB lineage: Bacteria > Patescibacteriota > Microgenomatia > UBA12405 > UBA12405 > WARW01. The sequence continues at coordinate 44,893 of JBAXAJ010000002.1, forward strand.
TTGGCAACTCTAACTATGTCTGTTCTCCCAGGTCTTCATTCCCACACTCGTCTACTCATAGGTAAAAGACTCGACTACAAAACAACCGACAAAAAAGCCAAGCCATAGATGTTATATTTAACTAATGTTTAAAGCTTTGCAAAAATATAAATTTTTTATATTAATTGCTCTATTTTTTTTACTTTTAAGGATACCTTCTCTTTTTGAACCAGCTTGGTATGGAGATGAGGGGATTTATCTAACTATTGGTGAAGGTTTAAATAAAGGTTTAAATCTTTACACTCAAATCCACGACAATAAGCCACCAACTCTCTATTTTCTTGCTGCCATCAGTCACACTGTTTTTGGTTTCCGTCTCTTACTTCTATTATCTATGGCAATCACAGTTTATTGTTTTAATCTTCTTGCTAAAAAGTTTCTAGAACCAAAAATTATCAAAATAGCTCTGATTTTATTTGTATTTTTGACTTCCATCCCTTTTATTGAAGGAACAATTGCTAATGCCGAAATATTCATGCTTTTGCCAACTATTTTGGGTGTTCTCATTTTTTTAAATGCCAAAAAAACTCGAGATTATTTTCTGTCTGCTTTCATTTTAGGTTTAGCTTTCACCATCAAAATGCCAGTCCTGTTCGAATGTATTTTCCTAACAATATTTTTAGCTCTGGAAAAGTTTGATTTAATTAGTCGTTTTAATTTAAAAAACATTTTTTCCAAAAGAATCAAAAATATACCTATTTTGATTGGCTTTTTAATCAGTTTTTCCATTCCAATTTTAGCTTGGGGAATCTATTATTATTTTCATCAAGCTCTAAGTCTCTTCATCAGTGCTTCCTTAATGCAAAACTTTAGTTATCTTTCGTCTTGGTCAACTGGGAACCAAAGCAGTTCTTTAGCCAGTGGTGGTCTAATAAACCGCTTAATAATTCTAATTCTAGCTTGGTTAGTAATTTATGTTTTATTAATCAAAAAAGTAATTGATAAAAAAATTGCTTTCCTTTTGTTTTGGTTTGGAACAACCATTTTTGCCGCTCTACTCTCCGGCCGACCTTACCCTCATTATCTAATTCAAACTCTACCATCTCTATGTTTAGTCATTGGAGCCATCTTTTCTAAATCTTATAAAATAATAGCCAAAGCGATTCTTGTTCTATCAGTGGCTTTTCTAGTTTTTGTTTTTTGGAAATTTAATTTTTATTCTTATCCAACCACTGCTTATTATAAAAATTTTTATAGCTATGCTCTAGGCCAAAAAAGTCAAGCAAACTACTATTCTTTCTTTGGTTCTGGTGTTCAAAGAATTTATGACATTTCCAATTATGTCAAAGAAAACACCGCTGAAAATGAAAAAATATTTTTATGGGGAGACGAATCTTTCATCTATTCATTATCCGACAGACTTCCAGTCGGTAGGTTTACTGTTGCCTATCACATAGTCGATTTTAATGCCTACAATGTCACAATTAGTCAATTAAAAAATACTCCTCCTAAACTAATTATTTATTACCAAATGAACGGTCGACCTTTTCAAGAACTAGACAATTTAATAAAAGAATATTATTATCCTGCCAAGGCTTTCGATTCAGTAATTATTTATAAACTTAAATAAATGTCATTTTTTAGATTAATATCTCTTCAAATTTCAGCTCTAGGAAAATTTTGGCAAGAAAAGATTAATAATCAAATTTTTTGGTGGAACATAATTTTAATTGGTTCTCAAATAGCTTTTTTGATTTTCAAATTTAACAGTCTTCCAGATCAAGTTCCTCTATACTATTCACAACCTTGGGGTGAAGATCAACTTGCCCATGCTTCAGCCTTATTTTTATTACCAACTTTTTCAATAATTATAGTTTTAATTAATAATCTTCTGGCCACTATTTTTCTTAATAGAATTCAACTCTTATCAAGATTGTTAGTTGTCTTTTCTCTGGTCTTTTCTTTTCTATCTCTAGTTACTCTTTTCCAAATAATTAATTTAATTTCTTAATGTTAGCCACTTTCCTTGTAATTATTTTTCTATCAGCTTTTGCTTCATATGTTTTAACTCCTTTGACTATCAGATTTTTTATTTCCAGAAATTGGATAGAGGATCCAGCTAAGAAACAAACCAAAACTAATAATGCTACTGCTCTTAAACCTGTCCCTCGAGGTGGTGGTGTGCCAATCTTCATCAGTGTTTTAATTACCTCTTTAATGTTTTTACCTCCAGACAAACATTTAATAGGGATTCTTCTAGCAGCTTTTCTAGCCTTAATAGTTGGTCTTTTTGATGATGTCAAAGATATCAGTCCTAAATTAAGATTAGTGACAAACATTGTCACTGCTCTAATTGTTGTTGCTTCAGGGATTGGTATTTCTTTCATCTCCAATCCTTTTGGGGGAGTAATCGATTTATCTTTCCTAAAAATTAATTTTGATCTATTTGGCCCTCACAGCATTTGGGTAATTTCCGATTTATTAGCGGTCATTTGGATTGTTTGGTGTATGAATATTGTCGGTTGGGCCACTGGCGTTGATGGTCAACTCCCTGGTTTCACCTCAATTTCAGCAATTTTCATTGGTATTTTAGCTCTTCGTTATTCAGCTGACATTACTCAATGGCCAGTAATCATTCTAGCTGGCAGTGTGGCTGGTGCTTATCTAGGTTTTTTGCCTTTTAATTTCTTTCCTCAAAGGATAATGCCTGGTTATAGTGGTAAAAGTCTAGCCGGATTCTTTCTAGCCGTTCTAGCCATCCTTTCTGGGGCCAAATTAGCTACTCTAATCTTTCTTCTAGGTGTTCCAATGCTTGATGCTACCTTCACAATAGTTCGTAGATTCATAAACAAAAAACCTATTTATCTAGGTGATGGCCAACATTTTCATCATCAACTCCTAAAATTAGGTTGGTCACGCCGATCAATTTCCCTAGCTTATTGGTCTTTTAGCTTATTTTTAGGCTTGATTGCTCTCTTTTTAAACAGTCAACAAAAACTCTATGTCTTTATTGGGATAGCTCTAATTTTTGTCAGTGTTTTTATTCGACTATCGAAACGTACTTAGCTGAAACCCAACCACTCTTATTATTACCCAAATCGATTTTATACCAATCAGTTCCTTCTTCAAGAATAGGGTAGCTTTCTGTTGGTTTAACCTTAACTATTTCTTTACTGCCATTATTAGCTTGTTCTCGAACTCTTAACCAACCAGTCCCAGTTTCTTTTATAACTACTTTTTTGCTATTCACTGTTGGGGTGCTGGCTTGAATTTCATTAATTTTAGGAGAAATTTCTTGAGCCAAAGTTGCATCAATCACTAATTGATAACCATTTATTGCCTTCACAAAAACACTCAAATCTTTATATCCAGAAGCAGATAAAACCAATTGTCTATCACCACTATTGACTGTATTAAATCTCAAAGGGGAGACGCCTTTAATTTCACTATCAATATTTATAACTGATTTATCAGGCACCACATTAACCATTAAACTAGATTTTTTAGCATCACCAGTTTTTTCTAAAAATAAAACATAACCACCAGAACTTTCCTTACCATTTCCAAATTCCCAATCAACAACTGTATTTATATTATTTTTTAAATCTATTTTTTTAACCCATTCTTGGTCATTAGTTTTCAATTTGACTTCAATTATTCCTGGTTTAAGGCTGTTATTTTTATAAGGAGTCATTCCCATTTCTTTATTATCAATAAAAACTTTTGCTACTGGATATGAACTAATTTCCAAAGTCGATTTTTTTGGCAACAAAGAGCATCCACTCAAAAAAAATGATGCCAAAATTAATATTAAAAACTGTTTAAACATCATCTTATAGTTTATCAAAAAATAACTTTGTTAAGATTAACTAATGTTGTTTAAAAAAATTTTAGTTTTTATTGTTTTTTCTTTTATTTTATTTTTACTTTTTTTAGTTTTTAAAAAACCTATTCTTACGCCAAAATTAGAAGAAAATTATAGTAAAACTGGTTTTCTTATAATTCCATCACCAGAGAAAAAAAATACAGTCACTTTTTCTCTAGCCGGGGATTTAGGTCTTGGTCGTTATATAACTACTATCGCCAGATCAAAAAAAGATTTTTCTTGGAGTTTCCAAAAAATTTCTTCTCTTCTTAAATCAAATGATTTCAATTTAGCTAATCTAGAAAGTCCAATCATCAATAGTTGTCCCGAAGGTCAAACTGGCACTTTTACTTTTTGTGGTGATTCTAGATTCCTTCCTTATTTGAAAGAAAATAAATTTGTTTTTAATTTGGCTAATAATCATATTTTTAATTATGGTCAAGATGGTTTTAACCAAACTAAAAATTATTTAAAAGAAAATCAAATTTCTTATTTTTATTCTCATAATCCTGATACTGAATTTATTAAAAAAGAGATTAATGGTATTAAATTTGGGTTTTTAGGTTTTGATTTCATTACTAATCCTAATTTAGATTCAAAAAAAATAATTTCTCTAGTTAAAAAATATGATTCTCAAGTTGATTGGCTTATTGTTTCTCTTCATTGGGGTAATGAATATCTACCTAAAGCAGAAATTTGGCGAGTCGATTTAGCTCATCAACTCATTAATTCTGGAGCTGACATTATTTATGGTCATCATCCTCATGTTTTACAATCAACTGAAATTTATAAAAATAAAGTTATTTTTTATTCTCTTGGTAATTTTATTTTTGATCAAAATTGGTCAAAAGAAACTTCAAGTTCAGAATTAGTTATTTTAGAAGTTGATAAAACAAATATTATTAAAACCACTAAAAAACCTTTTTTAATTAAATACAACTCACAACCAGAATTAATTAATTAAAAATTTCCAAAACTTCTTGGGCTGTATTTGCCAAGGCCACAACTCTTTTTTCTTTACTTTCAAAATTTAAATCTTTAATTATAGTTTTAACTATTTCACCCCATTTTTTACCAAAAAAGACTATTGGTTCATGATGACCATATTCAAACTTTGCCATTTCCCAGACCAAACCAACTTCAGACAAAGTTCCAGTTCCACCTTCAAAAATAACAAAAGCATCGGCTGACGCTACTAATTTATTTAATCTACTAGGATAATCTCTGGTCACGATTATTTGATCGGCTAAATCATAATTTTTTTGATAAATTCCCTCATAATTATCAGGAACTTTTTTAGGGTCTAAAACAACTATCTCCACCTTTCCATTTCCAGCCTTTGCTCCTAATGTGCTAGCCAACATCACTCCTGGTCCACCACCATTAACAATAATATAACCAGATTCAGCTAATAACTTAGCTGTGTTGTAAGCATCAATAAAGTTTTGATCAGTTTTTTTAGCGTCATTAGCTCCGAAAAAAGCTACTTTTTTAATTGTTTTTGTTGTTTTTTTGAAAATATTAAACATGACTTTTCAAGTTTTCTAAATTATTTAAAACGTTACCATTAAAAATTGCTCCACCGCAATAGGCGACATCAACTCCAGCTTCTTTTAACTTTTCAATATTATTTTCATTGATTCCGCCATCAACTCCAATTTTAAATCTTAAATCTCTTTCTTCTCTCATTATTTTAAGTTTTTCAATCTTTTCAAAAATTCGGTCATCAAATTCTTGTGATTCAAAACCAGCTTTTCTGGCCATTAACAAAACTAAATCAGTTTCTTCTGGAATTTCTTTAATTTCAGTCTCAATATCAAAAGCCAAACCAGCCTCAGCTGTGTCTTTAACTTTAGAAACAAATTCTTCCAAATCACTCATCATTTCCACTTGTCCAATAATTCTGGCCGCATCAATGAAATTCGATTTTTCAATCCATTTTATTGGTTCATTAACCATTAAATGAGTTTCCCAAAGAATATTTTCAGTGTTCAATTGGCTTCGAGTCAATCTTTCTAATTCAAAAGTTTTCCCTGGCAAATAAACATTATCAATCACATCAATTTGAATCCATCTAATTTCATCTTTAATTAGTTTTATTTTTTCTTCAGCTAAATCAAATTGCTTCTCTAAAATTGTTGGAATTATTTGCATATATTATTTTTTGCTAATCCAAAGAGCATTTTCAACCAATCTGCAACTGTAACCATATTCGTTATCATACCAAGCTCCGATTGTGACCATGTCACCAGATAATACATTTGTCATTTGAGTATCAATCAAACAAGAAGAATTATTTCCGATTATGTCAGAAGAAACAATTGGTTCATAAGTAACTTTCAGTTTACCAACTAATTCTTTAGTCACACTAGCTTCTTCAAAAATAACATTAATTTCTTCAATACTAGTTTTTTTAACCATTTTAAAAGTTAAATCAGAATAACTTCCACAAATGACTGGAACTCTAATAGCTGTTCCTGCGAATCTTCCCTTAGCTTCAGGATAACAAGCGATAACTGCTTCGGCTGCTCCAGTTGAAGTTGGCACAATATTAATTGCGGCCGCTCTGGCTCTTCTAGCATCTTTACCATTTCCATCAACTATATTTTGGTTAGTGGTGTAGGCGTGAATTGTAGTCAAAACTCCTTGTTGGAACCCAATTTTTTGATCAATTAATTTAACAATTGGCGCCACACAATTAGTAGTGCAAGAACCATTAGAAATTAACTTTTCACCTTTATAGTCTTGATGGTTAACTCCCATTATATAAGTTGGGATAGAAGCTGCTTTTCCTGGTGCACTAATAATTACTTTTTTAGCTCCAGCTTTAATGTGAGCCAAAGCTTTTTCATCAGTGAAAGCTCCAGTGCATTCTAAAACCACTTCAGCTCCATAACTTTTCCAAGGGATTTTGGCTGGATCTCGTTCACCTAGGATTGGAATACTCGTTTGACCAACTTCTAATCGACCCATTTCACCACTTTTTTTAGGATCACCACAAGTAATCTTCATTGGTAAACGGCCATAAACTGAATCATATTTAAATTGCATTTGATAAGCATCAACTGGCAAATCACCTAAAGTATTAATTGCCACCACTTCAACATCATATTTTTCCAAGATTATCGCTCTTAAAACCACACTTCCGATTCTTCCAAAACCATTAATTCCAACTTTTAGTTTTTTATTATTTTCTTTCATAATTAATTCTAACATCTACCAAGATGGCAAAGTTCCTTTACTTAAAAATTCCAACATCACTCCACCACCTGAACAAACATAGTCAATTTTATCTTTTAAGCCTAAATTTACAATTGAAGCTCCAGTGTCGCCACCAGCAATAATTTTGTAAGCTTTTGAAGCAGCAATTGCTCTAGCTATTTCTTCAGTTCCTTTTTGACAATCACTTTTTTCATAAAAACCCATCGCTCCAGCCCAAATTATTATTCTACTTTCCTTAATAATCTTTTTAAAATCTTCAATGTCCTTATCACTCAAATCCAACCCATCTTCTCTTAACTCCGCAACAACCACCTTTTTATTAGAAATTAGACATTTGTCATTAGAAATTATCTTTGGTAATTTTCCACCAACCAATATGAAATCAGCCTTTTTACTTAATTCTTCTAAGTTTTTCAATTTGTCTTCCTTAGCCCCACCCAAAACTATTGTCATCGGTTTTTCTTTCATTTCCAAAATTTTTCCAATTTTTTCCACTTCTTCAACAAAACTTAAGCCGTAAAATGTTTCCATTTCTTCAAAAAGCAAAACTGAGGCTGCTTTTCTGTGAGCCACTGCAAAAGCATCATTAACAAAAATAGAAGCAACATCCTTCAATTCACCAAATAGGGAATTGTCACCAAGTTCTTCTTCCTTATGAAATCTCAAATTTTCTACAAAAACAATTTGGTTTGATTCAATCGCTCTTTCAATTTCTTTAGTGTTTTTTATATCATCGATAAATACGCTTTCAACCCAATCTTGACCATCAGTTTCCAATAATCCCATTAATTCGCTATAAACTGGTCGAAGCGACAAAGATTCATCTTTCCCATCAGGACGACCTCGATGACCAACAATTATCATTCGGCAATCTCTTTGCAATAACAACTTAATAGTTGGCAAAGATTTAACTAGTCGGCTATTATCCAAAACAACCCCATTTTCTATTGGCAAATCAGTGTCTAACCTCAAAATTACATCGAAATCAAATTCTATTTCATTAATTGATCTTAGTTTCTTCATATTCTTTAATTTTATTAATTCTTCTAATGTGAGTTTCTATTGGGGAAAAAACACTTTCTAAAAATGTTTTAACAATCTTTTCATTAAGGTCTTCATCAATCAATTCTCCAGATAAACATAAAATATTAGCATTATCATCTTCTCTAGCTAGTCTAGCTTGTTTTTCACTAGTACACAAAGCTGCATAAGCACCTTTAACTTTATTTGCTGCCACACAAACTCCAACTCCTGATCCACAAATCAAAATTCCAATTGCTCTTTCAAAAACAACTTTTTGGGCTAATTCTATGGCAATATCAGTGTAATCATCATCCTCCACATATTCTTTATAACCTAAATCAACTACATTCATCTCCCATTTTCTCAGGGTCTCTTTCAGTGCTTCTTTTGTCCTAAAACCCCTATGATCAGATCCAATGTATATAATATTCATATCTTAAATATATCACGCATGAACCAAATTATTTTAAATAATACTATTTTTACTTACGAGATAAATCGCAAATCAATCAGGTCAATCAGATTGAAGTTAATTTCTTCAAATTCTTTTTCTATTTCTTGTCCAATTTTCACCCCAGATAGTTCCATCAAAAAATTTATTGAGTCAAATTCCACTTGGATTTTTAAACACTCAAAAAAAATTATTTCTCAAAAAAAACTACTAGATTTAAAGACTCTTTTAATTTTAGACAGACCCTTTCAACTCTCTTGGATTAAGACTCAAAAAGACTCAGTAATTATTTTTGAAGACGAACAAAAAATATATGCAAATATAAGTATATTGACCGAATCCAAGGCTAAAAAAACACTTGAAAAAACTCTCAAAATTCATGCTTTAAAGTTAATTAAAAACGAATTAAAACACTTAAGCAATATGTTTGGATTCGAATATAATCATGTTTCAGCTCGTAATCAAAAGTCTCGTTTTGGTTCTTGTTCCAGTCGTTCAAATCTCAATTTTAATTGGCAAATAATCTTTTTCCCGACCGACAAATTTCGTCATATTTTACTCCATGAATTAACTCATTTAAAAATAAAAAACCACTCAAAAACTTTTTGGGACCAACTCACCATCTATGATGAAAACTGCAAATTAAATAATCTCTGGCTCAAAAAAGAGGGGACAAATCATTTTCTCTTATAAGGGACCCCATCTCTGCCTACTGGATATACATTCCCTTTACTGTGGTTTAAACACCCACCACAAAAACCGTTACACTTAAATATTTCTAATTGTAATTCTGGTTTAATAAATTCTCCATTATTTGCTGCTTTTATAATATTTTCTGAACTAATGAAAGTTAAACTTCTAGCCCCAATCGCTTTAGCAATTTTTTTCTCATCACCCTTATTCAAAAAAGCCACTAACTCTTCCTGGCTTCTAATACTTATACCTAAATAACACACATTAGTCACCATCGGTAATCCAGAAACCCAATCTACTGATTTAGCCCCTAACTCTTTTAATTTTTGAACTATTATCTTAGAAGTAGAGGATCTCACCACCGAATCGTCTAAACAAACAATTCTTTTGCCTTCGTATATTTTTGGGTTAGGAACGAAAGATAATTTTTGGAAAACTGCATTAAGGATTCCACTTCTTTCCTTATCATTCATAAAAGTTCTTGTTGGTAAATTAGGGAAATATTGGCTAGGTTTTTTCGTAATTATATTTTTAACCGGAATATTTAATTCGTTATGGAAACCTTCAGCGATAGCTAATCCAGAATCTGGAATCCCAATCACAAAATCAATGTCTTTATATTTTTCTTTAAATTGTTGAGCTAGATAAACACCAGATTTTAATCTAAATTCATAAATTGAAGACCATTCACCATTTGGAGTTAGATATAAAGAGTTTGGTGATCGAGTGTAGGGGAATTCAAATATACATTCATTTTTATTTTTATAATTACCTTCTTTAATGACTTCAAAACCCTTAGAACTATTAACTTTACTAATTTCTCCTGGTTTTATTTCTCTTAATAATTTTGCCTGAATATTTTCAAATGATTGTGTTTCGGAAGCAATAACCCAACCATCATTAATAGACCCCACCAATAATGGTCTTATTCCATATTTGTCTCGGGCCATATATAAAGTGTCTTTTATTCCTACAACCAATCCATATGAACCTTCTATTTTTTTTAATGCTTTTATAATTTTTTCATCCCAATTTAAACCCTTTGTTCTAGCCAATATGTTGGCAAAAATTCGAGTATCAGACATTTCTGGATTATTTTTATATTTTTTTATTCCCACAAATTCACCATTATGCGCTATTGTGATTAAAGTCCCATCAGACATAGTCACACAACAAGGTTGGTTATTTTCTAAACAATAATTACCATTTGTTCCATATCGACAATGAAGAATACCCCATCTGTTTGGATCTTGAAATTTTAGTGATATTTCCTCATTAAAAACATTTTTTATCAGACCATCAGCCTTATGGATAGTATCTTTAAAATCATCATTCATCATCACCATCCCAGCTGCATTTTGACCTCTTTGTTGAACTCCAATTCCACCATATTTAAGATCTAAAAACAAATTTCTTGGTTCTTTTACATACATTGCAAAGATACCGCAGTTTTCATGGACTTGTTCTTTTTCATCAGCAACATACACATCAAATTTTTTTGAATAACCCATATTCAAGATTATAACAAAGTAAAAATTTAATTTTTCTTATCGCCTGGCTATATCATCTGAATAAGTTTCCATATTTTCGCCATTTTCAGGATATTTTTGAGCTAAATAAAATTCCTTTTGTTCATCATTCATTTCATGTAAATTATTCACAGTCAATTTGATATCTTTATTATCGAAAATTGGTTGTTCCTTAGAACTCATAATTAAATTTACCACTTTTAAATATTTATCTCAATGCCAACCGGGCAGTGATCAGACCCAAGAACTTCAGTCAAAATAAAAGCTGATTTAACAGTGTCTTTTAACTTTTCATCAATAAAAAAATAATCAATTCTCCAACCAACATTTTTTTGTCTGCAACCACATCTTTGACTCCACCAAGAATATTCAACTTTTTCTGGGTTTAATAATCGGTAAGTGTCGACCCAACCATTTTGTTCCAATTTATCCATCCAAGCTCTTTCAATTGGCAAAAAACCAGTATTTTTAACATTATCCTTAGGTCTAGCTAAATCAATCTCATTATGGGCAGTGTTAACATCACCACAAAAAACAACTTTTTCACCCCTGTCTCGAAGTTCATTAATATATTTCAAAAAATTATCATAAAATTTCATTTTATAATCAAGTCTCAAAAGTTCATGGCCACCATTTGGAAAATAAATATTTAATAAAGTAAATTCATCAAATTTTGTAATAATCACTCGACCCTCATCATCCCAATCATTATCTCTTTCGCCCAAAATCACTGATTTAGGTTCCATTTTTGAAAAAGTTGCCACTCCAGAATAACCAGCTTTTTCGGCTGGATTAAAAAATTGGTGATATCCAGTTGGACATTCAAGCATCGGAATTTGATTAGGCATTGCTCTCACTTCTTGGAAACAATAAACATCAGCCTTAAGATCTTCCATCGTTCCCCATAAACCTTTTTTGATTGCCGCCCTCATTCCAGCCAAGTTCCAAGAAATTATTTTCATAACTTATTATACTAGTTCGTTTCTAGATTATTTGTTATAATAACGAGCACTAAACCAGCAGGAGCCGGACGGTTAGGCAACAGTCTGTAAAACTGTCTAAAGTAGGTTCAACTCCTACCTGCTGGACACATAAAACCTATAATATTGACTCAATCCCTCCTTTTTGCTACAATAGCCAACTTTACATAATAAACTTTTGCGTTTATTTTTTGTCAAAGTAAAAAAAGATCTTTAAAAAAGAAAAAAAGAGAGAAGGAGTGTTGTTAATGAGTTTTTTTGACAGATTTAAAAGAGAGAACATTGAAGAGGTTGTCTATCCGACTAAATGTGGCCACGAAGCCAAACCATTCAATGAAGCAGTTAAAGTTTTTGGTGAGGAAATAAATATTTTTCTTCGTCCAGTTAATGGAGTTATTGACCTTTGTCTTAATTGTTATCTGAAAATGATTAGAAAATGTCCCTCTTGTGGAGAATTAATCCACCCTGGAGACCCAATCGTTTTTCGTCAGGTTGATGAAAGTGAAAATTTTGACTTAGTCAGAAACAATGAGTACATAATAGTTAGTCTCAGAAATAAACAGGTGGCAGGGTGCACTAAGTGTTCCGAGATAAACATTGTTCATGGGCATTGGAACAAAAAAGGAAAGATTGAAAGATTGATCAAAGTAAGCTAAAACATTTTTTTTTCTAAAAATCGTCGACAAAGATTGAGAATTTTTTCTCTTTCCCACCTCGGCGTTTTTTTTTGCCAAAAAAATAGGATATTGACTTAATTTTGTGCTTGTTATACAATCACCATTCCTAATTTAAATAGGTATAAAAATATGAACGAAAGAATCAAAAACATGGACGTCCAAAAAATGGTAGTATGCATTCGCCAAATAGAGCAATCAGAAGCTGATGGTGAAAATACAAGTTTTTTACATAAAGAACTACATACTCTAATTAATGGTGACACTAAAAGAGTTAATCTCGATGAATCTGGTAAAATAGCTTAGTGCATCTTTCCAAACTTCTCCTCCAAAACTTCAGATCTTACGAACAACAATTAGTTGAACTTGACCCAAAATTAAACCTAATTTTTGGTCCAAATGGCTCTGGCAAAACTAATATTCTAGAAGCAATTTTTCTCCTTTCATCTGGCAAAAGTTTTAGGTCTTCCTCTCAATCAAAAATGATTAATTGGAATAATTACTTTTGTTCAGTCAGAGCTAAATTAATTAATAATAAAGAAGAAGAATCTGAAATTGAAGTTAAATTAATTAAAGATCCAAAAGGGATTTCTCCAACCGTTTCCCGCAAATTTTTAATCCAAAAAGTCGAAAAAACTCGAAAAAAGTATATTGGAATTTTAAAAACAGTTATTTTCCACCCTGAAGACATCAGGATTATAAATGGTTCACCAACTCGCCGTCGCGATTTTTTTGACCATATATTTTCCCAAACCGAATGGCGCTATGCCTCAGCTCTATTACAATATAATAAAGCTCTAAAACATCGTAATGAACTTCTAGATTTAATTAAAGCCGGAACAGCTGCTCCTGGCGAATTGTTTTATTGGGATCAATCTCTAATCAAAAATTCCAAAATAGTCCACGATTTTCGAGTTTCTTTTGTAAAATTTGCCAACCAATTTTTTGCCAATCATCCAGATTCTCAAATTAAAACTATTTTCATTAATTATCATCCTTCATTTCTAACTGAAGATAAATTAACCAAAAACTATCAACTCGATCTAAGTCGAGGCTACACTCAAGCGGGGATTCACCGTGATGATTTTAGTTTTGACAACTCAATTTTTCCAGCTGAAGACAAAAACTTAGCCTTTTGGGGCAGTCGTGGTCAACAAAGATTGGCAGTTCTGGCTCTTCGATTAGCTCAAATCAATTATCTAGAAGAAAACTATCATGATAAACCAATTTTGCTTCTAGATGACATTTTTTCAGAATTAGATCCAGAACATCAAGAGTTAGTAACCAAAGTTTGCCAATCTTACCAAACAATTTTCACTTCATCTGAACCTGATATTCTAAAAATCCTAAAATCCGCCCATTTAATCAAACTTTAAACACAAAGCAAGTTCAACTTGCCTAGTGTAAATTATTTTCTCCTATATTATAATAACGTCACTGTCTTAACAGGCAGTTTTCCGTACTTTAAAATTTTGAAGGTAAAAAACATGAAAACAGAAAAAACTAGAGTCACTCCTGTTAGTACCAGAAAGATTTTCTAAAAAAAAATTTTTGATTGATATTTATAATCAATCATTTCAACTTTTGAGTTGGAATTATTTGTACTAAGAGTTTGATCGTGGCTCAGGGTGAACGCTGGCGATGTGCCTAAGACATGCAAGTCGAACGGGATTTGTTGTTTACACAGAGATATTCCTATACAGTGGGAATTTCTGTGTAAATAATAAGTTTAGTGGCGAACGGGTGAGTAATAAGTACGAACATACCTCTTTGTAGGGCATAGCCCACCGAAAGGTGGAGTAATTTCCTATAGTATCCGATGCAATATTCGGATTAAAGACGCAAGTCGCGAAGAGAGTGGCGTACTCGCTACCAGCTAGTTGGTGAGGTAATGGCTCACCAAGGCGATGACGGCTACCGGCTCTTAGCGGAGGGCCCGGCACAATGGGACTGAGACACGGCCCATACTTCTACGGAAGGCAGCAGTTAGGAATTTTGCGCAATGGACGAAAGTCTGACGCAGCGACATCGCGTGTGGGATGAAGGCCTTCGGGTCGTAAACCACTTTTATAACAATATGAAATTGTTTTGAATAAGGAACTACTAACTACGTGCCAGCAGTCGCGGTAATACGTAGGTTCCGAGCGTTACCCGGTTTTATTGGGCGTAAAGAGTCTGTAGGTTGTTTTTCAAGTCTTATTTCAAAGACCCTAGCTTAACTAGGGACAGGGGTAGGAGACTGAAAGACTAGAGTTATATCGGGGTTACTGGAATTTGTAGTGTAGGGGTAAAATCCGTGGATACTACAAAGAACACCAAGCGCGAAGGCGGGTAACTAGGTATACACTGACACTGAGAGACGAAAGCTAGGGTAGCAAATCAGATTAGAGACCTGAGTAGTCCTAGCCGTAAACATTGTCTGTTAATTTCTCGGGATTTATCCTGGGAGATGTAAGCTAACGCGTTAAACAGACCGCCTGGGGAGTATAGCCGCAAGGCCGAAACTCAAACGAATTGGCGGGGAGGCGCACAACCAGTGGAGCATGTGGTTTAATTCGATACGAAGCGATAAACCTTACCTGGGCTTGAAATGTATCTGCAAATCTCCAGAAACGGAGACTCCTTCGAGGGTGATACACAGCTGTTGCATGGCTGTCGTCAGCTCGTGACGTGAGTTGTTCTCTTAAGTGAGGTAACGAGCGCAACCCCTATCGTATGTTACTGTGTCATACGAGACTGCCTAGCATTATTTTGTTAGGAGGAAGGAGGGGACGACGTCAAGTCATCATGATGCTTATGTCCAGGGCTACACACATCCTACAATGGGTTGTACAGAGGGTTGCAATACCGCGAGGTGGAGCTAATCCCTAAAACAATCCTCAGTTGGGATTGCAGGCTGAAACTCGCCTGCATGAACTTGGAATTGGTAGTAATCGCAAATCAGCAGATTGCGGTGAATACGTTCTCGCCTCTTGCACACACTGCCCGTCAAATCAGCAAAGTTGGGGGTACCTGAAGCCTTACTTTTGTAGGACCAAGGTAAATTCAGCGATGAGGGTTAAGTCGTAACAAGGTATCCGTACTGGAAGGTGCGGATGGATCACCTCCTTTGAGGAAACTCAAAACTTTCTGGTACTAACAGTTTTGACTCTAGTTTAGTTTTCATTACCTTCAAAATTTAAATTTAATCCCGCTTCGGCGGGATTATTTTTTTAATCGAATGCATTTATTAAATAACTCGACTTAAATAGCATGACTTCAAAAATTAAAATTGATCCGAATAATTTACCAAAACACATTGCCATAATCATGGATGGGAATCGTCGTTGGGCCGAAGCTCGTGGTTTAAACCCGACTGAGGGTCACAAAGCTGGTGCCAAAAACCTTCAAGATATTGTCAATTATTGTCGAGATATAGGCATAAAAAACATCACTGTCTATGCTCTTTCAACTGAAAATTGGCGCAAACGTTCAGCTCAAGAAGTCAAAGGGATTTTTAATCTTTTAATTGATGTTGTTAAAACAAAAAGAGAAGAATATAGAAAAGCTGGCATTAAATTTTTTGTTCTTGGTAATTTTCAAGCTTTTCCTTTAAAAGTCAAAAGTGCCATCAAAAAAATGTTAGACGTGGTTCTCGATAACGAAAGAATTAAATTTAACGTGGCCCTAAACTATGGCGGTCGAGATGAAATAATTAATGCTATTAAAAATATCATTAAAGATGGGGTCAAGCCATCCGAAGTTAATGAAGAATTAATTTCTAAATATTTATACACTCATGACCAACCTGATCCAGATTTAATAATCAGACCTGGTGGTGAATTCCGTCTTTCTAATTTCTTACTTTGGCAAATGTCCTATGCTGAACTTTATTTCACCGACACTCTTTGGCCAGATTTCACTCCAAAAGAACTAGAAAAAACTATCATTCAATATCAACAACGCAACCGTCGAATGGGGAAATAAGATTAAAAAATCTTCACTCCCAACATCACTTCAATAATTTGAACTACAAAATAAGAAATAAAGATAATCAAAAACCCAATTAATCCACCGGTAATTTTCCCATAACCTTCTTTGGCCTTATCTGGGTTTCCTGCCGCAGTCATTAAAGTTACACCACCTGAAATCAACACTACTAATAGTGCTAAACCAGCAATAGTGTAAACAATTGGTAAAGCTTGTCCAACAAGACTACCAACATTTGGAAATTTTGTGGCTAATGGATCGGCTGGTAAAGTTACTGCCATTTAATTTATTCCTGGAATATGTAAAATATTAACTGTAATTAATCTTAACAAAAACAAAGCAAACAATGAAATTAGAAGCCCAGTTATAGCTGAAGTGATGGTTTCTTGAGCTCCTTGAACCGCTTTTGGATCTCCTTTTGACATTGTCATCAAAATAAATCCATAAACCATTAATAGAAAAGCAATTCCACCAGCGATTCCAAATAAGACAGGCAACAACCAAGTCACAAAAGCTCCCATTTCTACTGGTATACAACCTAAAGCCGTGTTTATTTTTGGGGTAGCACTATTTATGCCACCACAGCCATCAAATGGGTCAAGAGCTAAAACTTTACTGATTTTTCCCAATCCTAAAAACATTCCAAATGTCATTAAAAAAGGCATTATTTTTCTTCTTAACATAAACTTAGTATAACAAATGTTAGAATTAATCTGTGAATCAAAATTTCTTCAAAAGAATAATTTTAATCTTGTTTATTCTCATATTTTCTACATTTTATTTTCTTCCTCCTGTCTATGCAGACATAAATTCTGACATTGCCAACATTCAAAAACAAATTGCCGATCTGGAAAATTCCATGGCCCCACTCAAAAAAGAGTCAACCGGTCTTCAGGCTAAAATTACTCAAGCCAAAAATCAAATCACTGCCACCGAATCTCAAATCACTAACCTTGGTCAACAACTAGTCAACAAAGAAGCCGATCTAGAAGTTCAAAAAATTCTAATTTCTGAAAGAATCAAAAAATATTATAAAGATACTAAAAAGTATAATCCCTTTGTTCTTTTCCTCTCTTCCTCAGAAAGCTCAAATCTCTTACATCAATACACTTGGTACCAATCTATCATCACCCGCGACAAAAGCACTATTGTTCAATACACCAACGATATTAGTGCCCTAAACCAAAATAAAGTCGAACTCGAAGCTC
This sequence comes from Candidatus Shapirobacteria bacterium, assembly GCA_037142555.1. Lineage (GTDB taxonomy): Bacteria > Patescibacteriota > Microgenomatia > UBA12405 > UBA12405 > WARW01. The sequence continues at coordinate 62,486 of JBAXAJ010000002.1, forward strand.
AAAAAGTAAAAATGGCTGAAATTAAAAAAAGTCTTGACAGCCGTTTTGGTTTTTTAAGTGGTGAAATCAAAAAAGCCGAAACTTTTAAAGCTGAATTATCAGCAAAACAAAGACAACTAGAAGCTCAAAAATTAGCCAGTTTGAATCTCCCTACCACTGTCGGTTCTGGCTCAATGATGTGCACTGATGATCGCAAAACTGATCCTGGATTTGGCTCTGGCTTCGCCTTTTTTACCTTTGGAATTCCTCATCATGTCGGTTTAAATCAATATGGAGCCTACGGTCGAGCTAAAGCTGGCCAAAATTACCGAGACATTTTAAATGCTTATTTTAATAATACTTCCATCGAAAAAAAATCTAATGTGACTCTACAAGTCAAAGGTTTCGGCTCAATGCCAATAGAACAATATCTTCTTGGAATTTATGAAGTTCCTGCCAGTTGGCCAATTGAAGCTCTTAAGGCTCAAGCCATTGCCGCTCGTTCTTATGCTCTTGCTTACACCGACAATGGAAAGAATGAAATTTGTACCACTCAAGCTTGCCAAGTTTATAAAGGTGGTAACAAAGGTGGTGATTGGGAAAAAGCTGTTAAGGCCACTGAAGGCGAAGTCCTAGTCCAAGGTGGTCAAGTTGTGACTGCTTGGTTTGCTTCAACCGCTGGTGCCTACACCTACAGCTCAGCTGATGTTGGTTGGAAATCAACTGGATGGACTAAAAGAACTAGAGACACTTCTGGCGACATTAACTCTTTTGATGATTTATTTGCCAAAGCTTATGACCGTGATTCTCCTTGTTTTTATGCCGCTCAAGGCTATCGTAAAGAATACAATAAATCAGCTTGGCTAAAACCAAGTGAAGTGGCAGACGTTGTTAACTCAATTCTTCTATCTCAAAGAGATCCTTCAATAAACAATAATCTCTTACCTCCAGATCAAGGTGGTTGGAGTATTGATCAAGTTAAAAATGAATTAAGAAGTCGTGGAGGTAATCCTTATAACACTATCAATTCTGTCTCCATATCTTGGGATAAAGGAACCGGTTATACTACTCAAGTTTCAATTTCAGGTGACGCTGGCTCAGCTAATTTTGATGGTTCCACTTGGAAAAGTTATTTCAATTCTCGGGCTCCAGCCAACATTTCCATCGTCGGCCCACTATATAATGTCGAAAAACGTTAAATTTTGGTAAACTATAGTTATGACCAGATCTCAAGACCTAGATACTATTGCTCCAGATGATGAAATAATTGTCTCTGGCACTACTCAAACACCAAAAGAAGAAGTTCAAGAGACTAAAGAAATTAAAAAGAAGTTCAAAAAAAAGAAAATAGAAATAGAAGAAGAACCAGTCCCTAATGAAGAATTTCATAAAAAAGTTCATGATATTTGTGGTCATTCTAAAAGTTCACTTTCTGGTTTTTTGGTTCATCCTAGAATTCTAACTTTTGCTGAACAAGGTGACGATGAAACTATTTATCTAGCCGTTCGCCCTCACTGGATTAACAATATTTCTTGGGTTTTTATTGCCATTTTAATGCTTTTTGTGCCTCTATTTTTTAAATATTTTTCTTTTCTAAATTTTTTCCCAGGTCAATATCAATTTGCCATTATTCTTTTTTGGTACTTAATGACTTTCATTTATTCTTTTGAAAAATTTTTATCTTGGTATTTTGATCTCTATTTAGTCACTGATCAGCGAGTTATTGACATTGATTTTAATAATCTTTTGAATAAACATTTTGCTGAAGCCGATATCGCTATGGTTCAAGATGTTTCCACTTCTATCCGTGGAGTTCTAGGAACCTTCTTTAACTTTGGTGATGTTCTAATTCAAACTGCTTCTGAAACTAATCAAATAAATTTTGAAAAAGTTCCAAATCCAGAAAAAATCATTAAACTATTTAAGGAACTTCGTGATTTAGAAGAACAAAAAAAAGGAGGCGAAAATGATAGGTAATATTGTAACTATAGATGACGCAGGAAACTATTTCCTTATTATAACTAAGATTTTCTTCATTCTTTTTGGTCTACTTTACTTTATATTCTCTCTAATTGTAGTTAAACAAGTCGGTTCAATGTCAAAAAGCGTCACTGACAAATTTAACTCAGTTTTAATCGCTTTTTCCTACATTCATCTTATCTTCTCAATTCTTCTGATTTTGACTTTTCTCGCATTGTAGTATGATTAAGTAATGCATTTTACTTGTCGTCCGTTTATTGGTAAACCAAGTGCTAATAACTGGTCTCAATATTGGGAAAATGAACCAGATGACCCAATATTAATTCATCAACGTGGACATCTCTTTGGTCTAATTAATCTTGGCATCGAGTCCAGAGAAGAGGATTTAAACATCATCGGCCACGACATAATATACGAACTTAACCAAAATTATTTTTCTTGTGATAATCAAGAAAACATCCAAGAATGTCTAAAAAATGCCCTAATTTCAGTAATAAACAATCCTTTGTATCAAACTAATAAACTAGAAATATTAATTGCAGTTGTCTTAAAAAATAATTTATATCTAGTTTCCTCTGGTCTTGGGAAAGTAATCCTTTGTCGAGATAACAAAATCAGCTCAATTTTAAAAAATGATAATCAAGAAATAAAAACTCTTTCTGGTCCAATTAACCCAGAAGATAAAATTTTTCTCAGCACTAATTCATTTTTTGAACAATTCACTTGGGAAAAAATAAAAATGGTCCTATCTAATCAGAAAATGGAAAATATAGAAGAAGACTTTCTTTCCACTCTATATTCTCTCGACAATCAAGATGGGCTTGCTTCTGTTTTAATTCAAACACACAATGAAGAAGACCAAACTCCGACTTTAGAGACCGAAGCAGCACCAAATGAATCTTTAGATGATTCTATTGCTGATTTCAATCAATTTTCACAAACTCAACAAATTCAAACTCCAAACCCTCCTAAAAAATCCATTTTTTCTTTTTTTAAAAGAGGAAATAAAGATTCAGTTTATATTTCTCATCACGACATTGGCGCTCTTTCAAAAAGAAAAAAAATAAACTTAGTGATTGCTATAGTCCTAATTTTAGCTTTAATAACCAGTTTTTATTTTGGCTATCAAAAAAATCAATCAATCCAAAATGAAAAGAAATATCAAAGTTTAAAATCAGAACTAGACAAAAAATTCACCGACATCATTGCTGTCAAAAGTTTAAATTTAAATTCAGCTCAACAACTTGCTCGTGATTCAGAATCAATAATTAAAAAAATGACTGATCTAAAACTTCACTCAGATGAAATCATAACTTATCAAACTCAAGTCCAACAAATATTATCTCAAACTGGTGCTACTGATCACTTCAGTCCAGCTCTTTTCTATGACATGTCAATTTCTTTCAAATCATCTCAATATTCCAAACTTCTTCTAAAAGGTGACAGTCTCTATCTTCTAGATTCAGCCAATGGTCGCCTAGACTCTCTAAATATCCCTAAAAAATCAAGTAAAAGCGTCATGGTTAATGACCAAATCAAAAACCTCAATTTTTTAGCTGAAAATAGTGGGGAACTATATTTAGCCAACAAAACTAACATATTTTTAGTCAAAAATACTTCTCTCGAGTCAAAAGTTGATCTTTCAACTTCCACAATTGATTTAACTGACATTAAGTTTTGGAATGGAGCAATCTATGTTTTAGACCAAAAAAATCTAAACATTTGGAAACTAAATTCAAATTCAACTGCTTTTGGAGCTCCTCAACTTTGGTTAAAAAATGATGCTAAGCTCGACGCTAACCCTCTTTCTCTAGCGATTAATGGTAATATTTCGGTTTTACATAAAAATGGTCAAATCAGCTCTTATTCTAGTGGTGTTAAGCAAGATTTCAAATTAGTCCAACAAGGGGAGTCTTCTCAAACAAGTAACTTAAATATAACTCTAAACTCAGGAATTTTTGTTTTTGTTGATAATCAAAACATAATTTATGTCTATAAAAAAACTGGTGAACTGCAATCAAAATATAATTTTGATAAATTAAAAATCGCCGACATTGCTGTTGATGAAAAAACTGCCTCAATCTTCGTTCTCGCCACTGACCAAAAAATCTATCAAATAAAATTATAGTTTAGCCTCCCTGTCAAGGGAGGTGCCCGAAGGGCGGAGGGTTTTTTCTGTTAAAATACATCAGATGAAACATTTCAACAAAGAATCACGCGATTATGAATTTATCGCCAAAATTGAAGCCGGAATTGCCCTAAGTGGCTCTGACGCCAAATCTTTGCGCACACAAACTCCTCAATTTGCCAATTCTAAAGTTGAAATTCAAAATGGTCGTCCAGTTCTATTGAATCTTCAAATTCCTCTCTATAAATATTCTCAAGGTCAAACAATTGACACTACTGGTGAGAGAAACCTATTATTATCTCAAAAAGAAATTGCCAAACTCCTAAGCTATCGAAATCAAAAATACATGCTTATTCCTATTTCACTTTATGTCAAAGGCAAATGGTTCAAAGTCGAAATTGGTGTCGGCCGCAAAATGCGCAAATACGAAAAACGCGAAAAAATCAAAGCCAAAGAAATGGCTAGAATCATAAAATAATTTTAATATTAGGTTATAATCTTATATGCCTGAATTAAAAGGAAATAATGAGACACCATCTGTAGAAACTACCCCAAAAAAAATTGTTGAACAAAAAATTGACCAAAAACCAGAAGCAGAAGCATCAATCGAAAAAAATGAAGAGATTAATTCAACTAATTCAGAAATCAAACAAATAAATAAAGAAATAGAAGAAATCTCCCAACCAGACACTACTTCTAAAGAAGCTTTAATTAATAGAGATTGGTATTATATTAGAAGAGAAGAAACTATCTTCCCAAAAGGTTTTATTGATTCTCACCAGACCCAACTTCAAGAGCATGCTCCAGAACAAAAAAACGGTTTTATTGATAAAGTAGTTGCCACACCTTATATTCTAAAACTAAAAACATTAGGCGTAAAAAACGCTACTGAATTTTACAACGCTCTTAAACAACGAGGCTTTTCCAATGAATATATAGCAGTTAACGAAGTTGTAAAAAAATTAGAAGGCTTATCAATCAAAGATATTACTAGCGCTATCGATAAATTTAACAAACTTGGTTTTCATGTTGGCAGTTCCGATTTAGCTAGTGTTGATTTTAAAGAATTAATCATAAAAATTAATAGTGTTCCTGATGCTCAGTTTGATTCCGTCTGTTCAGAACTAAATCCGTATTCCTTTTTGAATGATTTAAATATGAAGAAACCAATTCGTATTGCTAATCTTGAATCCCACAAAACAGAAATTAATCCATTTTTAAATTCTCTTATTGAAACGGTTCAGAATGGCAAAATTGATCCGGAAATTAAAAAAAGACTAGATATTATTAAAGAAATAATATTATTAGATCCAACTAATAAGGAAGATATTTCAAGCCTAGTAAATATCAAAAGAGAACAATTAACTCCACAAAATATTTTTAATAAAGATAGCCAAATCAGTTTCCATTTACCGGAAGGATCAAGGGTTGATGATGATATTTTTGAAAAAAATTTTAAATTTATCTACCAAAACATCGATAAATTCAATAATCCGGAAGAAATTATTAGAAAATTATCTCAAAAGCAAATAGACAAACTCCAAAATAATGATAAAGGTGTTGCTGATTTTTTAAAAAAACTTACTTTAATTGATGATGACAGCACTAGAACAAGTGTTAGTGTTAATGAAATAATTACTTTTGTCACCAGAAATCAAGATAAAATAAGTTCATCTTTTAAAGACCAAAAACAAATGTCAGATTTTATTTTAGAACTAGCTGAAACTAAAACTTCAGACACTGAATCTCAAAAAAGAGACACTGCTTATTTTATAGAAAATCTTAAAAATATAAATATTTCTGAAGTTATTTTTTTTCCAATTACAGACGATAGATTATATTGGCAGGTATTTTCCAATACTCTAGACAGAGAATTCGCCGGAGATTTTATTACCAAAAAAGATATATATTTTGACAGTGATAATTCTCTCACTCCTTTATTTTTTGAAACTATTTTAAAAAATGGAGAATTCAACAACAGACTTATTGTTGAAAATTTTAACGGATATATCAAAGATAAACATACCGAAGAAGCCGATTTTACTTCAAAATTTTCTCCCAAAGACACAGTATTTTGGAAAACATTTTATTATAATTCTTATTCTTACAGAGATAGGTATCATAAATTTGTTTCTAACCTTGATGAATTAAAAGAGCTCCTTGGTGAGACTGACGCTATTAACCCAGAGTTTTTCACAAAAATTGCAAATGAATATGAAGGGAAAGGTTATTTGGAATGGATTTTAACAGATGAAATATTAGATAGTTTACCCGCACAAGATAAAGTTTTTTGGACACTATTCAAAGATCTTAATGGTGATTTGAACGGTGGTACCTATATAGATAAATTATTAGAATTAAAAGAAAATTTTTCTCAATATTTTAATGAAAAAAACGAATTTAATTCTAGTTTTTTTGAAATGTTAAATCATAATTTTGATTTAGAAAAACTCAAAGAGTATCTTACTTTGGAAAACATTGAAAAACTTGAAAATCCCCAAGAAAAATTATTTTGGAATGTATATAAAAGTTTACTTCCTAAAGATTCTGATGAACGATTTGGAATAGTTAGCGACTCTAAACTAGAAATAAGAAATTTTTTGAATGATAATCAAGCTGAATTTTATTCAAAATACATTACTCCAGATAATAAATTAAGTGGGTCATTTATATTTGATGTTTCAAAAATAAAATATATTAATGAAAAATTTACAGATGTTTTTTCTCAAGAATTTTTAGACAATCTAGATCCTAAAGAAAAAATGTTTTGGACTTTTTATTGTAATGCTGATGTCTATACTCAAGTAAACTTCGGGAATAAAGAAAACACAATTAGAGAAATATTAATTTCCAACAAAGACGATTATAGTAAATTATTAAATAAAGATGGTTTCCCGACTTCGCTATTATTTGAATTAGCCACAAAATTATCACACGAAGATGAATATAAACACTCCATTATTAATTTAAGTAATCTTTCTGATGAAGTTTTAAACACTTTCAGTCCGCAGGATAAAGCCTTTTGGACAGCCTACAGAGACTGTTTCTTTATTAATGGTGAATTGAAGGAAGATGATTTGTACATAAAAAGCATAACAATGTTTCTGACAGCTAACCACTCTGATTTTTCTAAATTTTTAGATAATAATTACAATTTTAATAGTTTATTTTTAGAATCGATAGTCAAAAAAAATCTTGCTATTCCAGACAGATTTTTAACCGATGAGAAATTATCATTTCTTACTGATGGTAAAAAAATATGGGAAATAATTAGGCAAAACAATATGTCTAAGTTTAATGAATTTGTTCTTAATAATAAAGATCAGCTTGATCAATTTTTTGATAATCAAAACATACCTACTTTTATATTTTATGAAAATGCTATGTCACAAGGACTTATTATTGATACTTGGAAACATTTATTAACAACAGAACAAATATCTAACTTTCCTGAAGAATCAAGAAAATTTTCATATATTTTAAAAAGTTTGGTTGATAAAGAATGCCCCACAGATATACTAAATCTTGTAATTAAAAATCAAAATAATATTGATTTATTTTTTAATAAAGAAGGTCAAATAACGAATACTTTTCTCGAAGCCATATCAAAAATAGTTAAAGAGCCAGGCTACTATCAAAATTTTATAATCAATTCGCTTTTAACTCCGGAGATAATTAAGACTTTTCCTTTAAATGAACAAAAGTTTTGGGATACAATTTTAAATATAGATATAGATAGTAAATATCTTGATTCTTATAGAATTAGACAAAGACTTTTTCAGTACAAAGATAATATTGATCAATTTATCGACAACAATAATAAACCGACTGCTTCATTTTTTAAGTCATTAATCAGTTCTGAAGATGCATACTCTCTGGGCAATGAAGGATTTATTTTTAATTATTTTACTCCAGAATTAATTGAATCATTTAGTGAAGCAGATAAATCTTTTATAAATAAATTTAATTTGGAGATATTAAAAGATTTTAATGAAGCTGAAGTTACAACATACCGAGCTTTTTTAATAAAAAATCAAGATAATTTAGATACTTTTTTTGATACATCTAATAACCCTTCATCTTTATTAATCGAATCTCTAATTTTAAATAAAGATACTCTTAATGATAAAAATATAATAAACAAATTTTTATCATCAGAAATATTAAATACATTTTCAACTGAAGATCAAAATTTTTGGAGTCTCTTTAGAAGAGACACCCAAAATAATGAAGGACTAGAAAAATTCTTAATTAAACATAAAAATGAGATAGACATTTTATATAACCCAGATGATTTATCTGTTACTCTATCATTTATAGAATTAGCTATAAATGAAAACTATAGTTTTAGGGTAAGGAATTTGGTTACTCCAGATTTTATTAAAAACCGACCAGAATCAGAAACTAAATTTTGGAATAATTTAAATTCAACAAATGAACAGGTTACAAATATTATTCTAAAAAATATTTTTGAAAATGAAATATCGGAAATTGAAAACAATCCTTTCTTTAAATTAATCTCACAAGACAAACTTAATTTCTTCGATTTAAGTCACGATTTAGATATAGAGATTGGGAAATATATTAATCAATCTGGTTCACTTTCTCAAAAGGATTGTAAAACTCTTATTGAATTTGGGATTAATATAAGCAGAGAATCAATTATTTCAACAGATCAAATTGAGATAAATCAATCAAATTATAAATCATTATTGATACTTTACATCAAGTCTCAACAAGATGGAAACCAGTATTTAGCACCTATATTAAGCAAACTAGAACCTTTGTTTAATGAATCTAAAACCAAAAACTTTTGTCTCCAACAACTTCAAGACGAATGGAAATTATATTTAAATTCTGGGGAAACAGGGGAGTTATCATTTTCTCTAAAATTATTTTCCAAATTTGTCACTGATCTCGACAGTGCCGGTCCACTTAGTCAAATAAAATCTTTAAGTCTTTTAATTGACAGTGTCGATAATTCTTTTTCTAAAAAAACAACTGTTCAACGAAGCAAAGAGGAAATATTAAGCGGATTATTAGAGATAGAAGATAAAAAATGGTCTAACGAAGCTAAAACCAATTTTTATAATATCTCCAAAGATATTATTGATGCTGCTCCAAGTCTTTTCTCTGATTATCTGTCTCTTTTTAAAAAATTACCACCAGCAGAGCTAAAAAGATTTGTTGAAGAAATCTATCCATTATACAAAACAAAATTAGTATTAATAGAAAAAGAAAAAAACAATCAAAAATATTATGAACCTAGCCAATTATTAGAACTAAGAAAAGATATCAGAGCCTTTAATGATTTTGATTCTCAAAGAGTAAATCTATTAGAAGATATAAAAGAAGCATTTTCCACTCGTTTTGACATTATAAAAATACCAGAAAATTTTAGCCCAGAACTTGTCAGATCAATTAAAAATATTTCTACTTATTTAAGTAATCTTAATGATAGAACTCCAGAAAAAGAAACAATTCTTGGTTTTTATTTATCATTAATGGTTAATGATCGTTGGGATGATTTTAGAAATGGTAAAGAAATTAATCCCAGAGATTATGTCTCAGAAAGTAAAAGTCTCATAATAGAAAAATTTCTCGAAGATAGAAAAAAAACAATATCAAAATTAACCGAAAATACTGGTATCAAAGATGAAGAAATTTCTGAATTTATTAAATTATTACAATCAGAAACTCAAAATGTCAAAGTCGGTGATATCGAAACAATCGATATTAAATTAAACAATATTGTCCAAAACTTACATGAATTACAAGATTTAGATTTATATCCAGAGGCCTTAGATAAACAAAGAATGGAATTACTCCAGCTTTTTGGTAATAAAGGAGTCGGATCAACTGTTGCCAAAATATATCAACAATTAACCAACCCCACAAAAAATATTTCTCTATCAGAAAATGAAATTAAAATTAAACAACAAATAATTGATATTTGTCAGGCCACAGGCCTCGATTTTAATAATCCACAAGTTATAAAAGAACATTTTCAAGATGGAATCAGAGCTTTTGCCACCCTAGTTAATATGTCTTCATCTGTAGAAGAATCAAATGTTGAAGGTGAAATAGAAATTTTAAGAAAAATTTTACAACCATCCCCAGAAATTATAGATATATTTAACAGATTAGGTGAAGATTTTAAGGTCAGTTCAGGGGCAATGGCTCTTTCTCAAGATTTAGATTATTTAGACAATTTAGCTATTAAAAAAGAATCTCTATTAGATCCAGCCGAAAAAGAAATTATTTCAGAATATATTTTAAAGATTAAAGATCAAGTTTTAAAACTAGAACAAGTGTATGATCAAATAAAAAGTAAATTTGAAAATTTAAAACAAGGTAATTCTAGTTCACAAAATATCTTATTAAATGAAAAATTAAAAGAAATAGAAAAAATTATTAACAGTCAATCAACTCAACAAGTAATCACCAGCACTACCACTAATAATTTAAATGTCGTTATCGAAAATATTAGAGCTTGTCTCTCCTGCACTGAAAAAGGTTGTAATAATGATACTGATTTAACATTTGGTGATATTAATAAATTTTATGTATACAGCCAATCAGAAAATCAACCAAATAACAGTATTTCAGATCAACTAGTTTATCTAGAACCAATTGTTAGACAAGATGGTTCTAATGAAATATCTTTTGTTTTTGACAATTTATATGGCACAAGGACTCCTTCAATCTTAGAAAATCAAATAGAAACAGTCATAAAAAAAGCCAGAATAATAAAACAAAAATTTCCAAATCTAAAAATTTCTCTCTTTGTTTCCAACAGTGCTTTATTAAGTAGTGGTTTGCCAGTTGATAGACTAGTTCAAAAATTTAAAGTTGAAAAATTATCATCAGAATTAGAAAAAGTTGAAGTCGATATAATTGAGTCAGCTGCTGGCGATCATTATATTGAGATTGGTGGAGGCGCCAGAACATCTGGAAAAAGAAAAGTAGATGGAATTATTGTTAATATTTGAGGATTTATCCATCCGAAGCTCCAATAATAGGAGCGTAGGAGGAGATGCTCGGTATCGAGCCGAGGTCCGAAAGCGGATTTTAAAAAACGTCTACAAGCTTAAGTTACTTTCTCCTACACTTTCAACAGCTAAAGTAAATGAAAAGCGTTGAAACGTCGATTAGTGATGGAATTACCCACCTCTTAATTCCGATAATAGTCGAGAACCATCGGAAAGCATTCTAGTTTAGTTGACACTTTCTAATTTCCTCTAGAATAGAAAACTAAAAAATGGTTGGCTACAACTTAAGCGAAAGCTAAAGCTGGAGCAGCTGCTTTTTGAAAACCGAAGCCTTCGAAAGCAGTTAAATCAACACCAAAAGATTTTTTGGCATAATTGTTTTGACCCTGTTTAACGGCTCAATGGATCAAAGCCGGCTTGCAGTTTTTTAAAGTACTCACTCCGTCAATGCAATACATCTCCAGAGGCATATATTATAGCACAAGTCTCCCTTGTCAAAGGGAGATTTAGAGGGATTTGTACTATAATTAACAAATGTCTGTTTTTCTTGATTTAATTTTTCCAAAGACTTGTTTTGGTTGCAAAAAAATTGGTCGTTATTTTTGTCAAAATTGTCTTGATGAGCAAAACACTTTAGCGATTGAAACTAGAGACAAAAATATTGAAGGCCGTTTGAGTATTTTTAGCTATAAAAAAATGGTTAAAAATGCCATCAGAGAACTTAAATATAACTTCACCACCGATTTAATAGGTGAGTTGTCAAAAATTTGTTCTAATAAAATCAAAACTGATTATCCTAACCTACTTAAATATTGGCAAGATAATTCTTTTGTCATGGTTCCAATTCCACTTCATCCATATCGCCAAAATTGGCGCTCATTTAACCAATCAGCCATCTTAGCTAAAAAAATTGCTTTTAGTCTAAAACTAAAATATCGAGATGATTTTTTAAAAAGGAATAAGTACACCGAATCACAGGCAAAATTTAGAAACAAATCTTCTCGAATTAAAAATATAAGTGATGTTTTTTGTCTCGATCCAAACATCAAAAATATACCTAAAAAAATTATTCTTTTTGATGATGTTTACACTACTGGTTCAACTCTAAATTCAGCTCTAAAACTCTTTAAAATCGACGATCAAAATTGTCACTGGTTTCTGGCTGTGGCTGGATAACCTCTTCGTCAACAATTTGGCCACTAATCATTCGATGATTTTTAATTTCTTCTTCAGATTTTGGCATAATTGGTTCATTTTTTGTATTATTGTCTTCAAACATTTGCCAACCTTCCATTGGAGTTAGGGAACTTAGATAAAAATTATCTACATGTAAACCATGTGGAGCCAAAGATTCTCTCAATTCGTTCTTAATTTCTTCTTCAATAAGACTTCGGTCAGTTGAAAGAGATTTAATTAAACTATGATTAGTCAAAACTTTTCTGATTCGGCTTCTAGTCACTGGTCGAACCACTTTAGAAACAAAATTTTCACCAATATTTTGCCAAATTTCAGGCAATCTTTCAGTATCAAGCTTAATTAAAACTGTTGCTTCCACTGCCACAAACTTATTATCTTCAGTCACTGAGTTAATAATTTCATCACCCATGATTTCTTTATTCTCTTTAAGAATAATATCCTTAGAAATTGTGTATTCAATTAATTGAGCATTAAAAAGTTTTACTCGGTGGACTAGAGGAATCTTAAAATGCATACCTGGGTGCCAAACACTTTTTAAAACTCCACTGAAAATACTATAGATACAGCCAACGTGGCCTGGAGGAATAGTAACTATAAACCCGCCGACTACTTCGTCGACTAATAAAGAAACTAATAGATTATCAATTGATGCCATATATGGATGAATTATACACCAAAAGCGGTCGCTAATTTTAATAATTCGCTTTTTGGATCTTTAGCTGTCACGATTCCTGAAGCGATTAATACACCTTTAGCCCCTAGTTTAAGGGAAATTTTAATATCTTCAACTGATTTAACTCCAGCCCCAACCAAAACTGGGATTGGTGCAAATTTTTCCACCATTTTTTTAATAACTTGTGGTTTTTCGCTAGCTACCGATTTATCTTTACTTCCAATCAATTCACTTGGTTCATAAGCCACCATTGTTGGTTTTAAACTTCTTGCCCAACCATTAGCTTGGTTCAAAGAATTTAAACATAAAATTGATTCAAATTTATCTGGCCAATTTTTAAGCATACTCTTTATAGTTCCTGGTTTTAATTTATGTTCAGAATGGTTGACTAAAGATCCATTTAAATCCAATTCTTTAGCTTGGAAAGGGGAAATAAAACCAGTTTTTGCTCCATCGGCATAATTATCTACATGTTGAATCAAAACTTTAATTTTTAGTTCATTTTTAATTCGATAAGCGTCCAAAGCTGAAACTACTGGGATGATTTCTATTCCAGTTTTTTTTGCCACTTCTTGGCAAATTTTAGCCAGTTCAATAGCTCCTTTACCAAAACTTTCTTTATAAATTTTAAAATTAACTAAAATCATTTTTATTTTAATTGGTAAGTAGTTTTAACCTGATTAATCCCATTTTGTAGGGCCACAATCACTTCTTCCATAGGTAGACTCTTTAAAGCCAAACTATTAATTGCATCTCCAAAATATTTTGCCATTGCATCATCTAGTCCACCATCCCAAGTGTTTGAAGCTAAGTACCAAGTTGTTGCCTTATCGGCTACTGACACAAAGGCTTTAGTTTTTTCATTATTAATAATTTTGTCAGATAGACTCTTTCGAGGATAAATCTCTCCAAAAGCTCTAGTTTGAGAAGCAGCTGTGTACATCTTTTCCATAGCTTCTTTTGAAGCTAAATATTCCATAAATTTCCAAGCTTCTTTTTGGTTTTTACTCTTACTATTTATTCCTTCTGCCCAATAGTTTGCCCAATGAATGTTAGTCAATTGAGTGTCTGAAGATGATTCAGCCTGACTAGTATTATCTAAAGTTGGCAATTGAGGCACAGTCATTATCCCATAATTTAAATTAGGGTTAAGATCATTAATATTAAAAACTCTCCAAGATTGTCCAAAATAGAAAGCTAACTTGCCACTAGCAAACAATTGAGTTGAGTTTGGCAAACTCTCATCCCAAACTTTATTATCACTAGTTCTAAACATTGTGTAGAAAGTTAGAACATCTTTAAGTTTTTTAACTTCGTCAGGATTATTACTTAAAGGATTAACTCCATTTTGTTTAATCATCAAACCTAAAATATCACTCCATTGATCGACATTATCGACTAATCCCATTGCTACTCCAGCTGTTTGGATTCTTCCATCAACATCTTTAACAGTCAATTTTTCAGCTGCACTCTTAAGATCCCACCAACTCTTTGGTAAACTCACTCCACCAGCATTAATTAAATCTTTGTTATAAAACAAAGCTAAACCGTCATACATCAAAGGAATTGCTTTATATTGACCACCTTCTTTAAGGCTATTTTTATAAATTTCATAGAAATCAGTGTCTAATTCTAGTTTTTTAACAGTCTCAACTGGAACTGGGGCTAAATAATCAGAAAACATAGGGAGCCAAGTGCTGTGTAGTCGATAGATATCAGGAACATCTTCACTATCACCAGTTTTGTTCAATCTTCCGATTAAACGGCTCCTGTAATCTGTTTTTGAATTCATTTTATAGTTAACTTTGATAGTTGGGTTTTTAGCTTCAAAATCAGCAATTATTCCGCTCATAACCGGAGAGTCTTCCCATAAACCCCAATAATTAAGAGTCACTATTTTATTCTTGTTTTTTGAACCCGGGATTATAACTCCAAAAATTATAAAGAGAAGTAATATTATTCCAGCTCCAATCGCACCAAAAATTACAATTTTTTTAGTATCTATTTTTTTCTTAGCCACCGGCAAAGTTGTTGGACTGACGCTTTCAACTGGATTTGCTCCTTCAACTGGTTCCAATACTTTAACCCTTTCAATTTGCTCATCAGGTTCAGCTATCTTTATTTTTCTTGGTGGTAATGGTGAGTTCATGTCTTCAGGATTCACATATATATCATACCCTAAAAAACTCTCTGTTGGCTATAATATAATTAAAGTATGCTTCCTTTTATTTTTTCACTAATTGCCGCCCTTCTGGTTAGCCTAATTTCTTTAATTAGCGTTTTTTTTATTTTTATTAAAACTCCAATTTTAAAAAAACTAACTCTTTTCTTCGTTAGTTTTGCAATTGGAGGTTTGCTAGGGGATGCTTTTATCCATCTCTTACCTCAATCTTTTGAAAAATTAGGGGCCAACTTAGGCACTTCTTTTTTAATAATTGTTGGGATTCTAATCTTTTTTATAATTGAAAAAGTTTTAAGATGGCGTCATTGTCATGACATCGATTGTTCACACGATCATCTGGATGGTCAAAACAAATCAATAATAACTCTCAGTTTAGTCGGTGACACTGTCCATAATATGATTGACGGTATGATCATCACCGCCAGTTTTATGGTCAGCATTCCAGTCGGAATCACTACTACTTTGGCCGTCATTCTTCATGAAATTCCACAAGAAATTGGTCATTTTGGAATTTTTATTCATAATGGGCTCTCTATCTTCAAAGCTGTAACTTATAACCTTTTTTCTGCCCTAGCCAGCATTATCGGAGTAATTTTAACCATATTTTTAGGTTCTCATGTTGCCAATTTTTATCTATATTTAATCCCCATCACCGCTGGCGGTTTCATCTATTTAGCTTCTTCAGATTTAATTCCCGAACTCCATCGTCACAAAACCAAAATCAGTCATTCTGGAATCCAACTTTTCTTCATTCTTCTCGGTGTCGCCCTCATGTCTCTTTTAGTTTTTGTTGAATAAAAATTGTTATCATATCTATATGCAAATAAACATTTATACCGATGGGGGAGCCAGAGGAAATCCAGGAATTGCCGGTTACGGTCTAGTAATCTATGACAACGATTCAAAAATTATCTATCAAGAATCAAAATTTTTAGGCATTAAAACCAATAATGAAGCTGAATATGCTGGTTTGCTTGGTGCCCTAGAATGGGTCAAAGATAATAAAGAAACTTTTAAAATAACTCAAATCAATTTCCATTCAGATTCTCAACTCGTCATTCGTCAACTCCAAGGTCTCTATAAAGTTAAAGCTCCAAATCTACTTCCACTATTCAGACAAGCCAAAGAAATTATAAATTTAATTTCCACTCCAATTAAGTTTATCGATGTTCGTCGCGAGTCAAATGAACTTGCCGATGAACTAGCCAATCAGGCTATGGATCGAAAGTCATAAATATGAAAAATAAAAAATTAATAATTATTGCTATTTTAATAGTTTTAATTCCATTAATTCTTTTATTTCTTCCAATCATTCTCAACTACGACAAAACCGGCAGCAACACTTTTATTCTAGACAAAAATTATTCCCATCTTTCCAGAGAACAAATCGATAAAAAAATAGACCAAGATTTCAAAATACCTCAAACAATTGTTTTAAAAACAGATAAGAAAGATTATTCTCTAAACACCGCTTCAATTTCAGCTCAAATCAACAAAAATCGAACTACTAGTACCATTCTCTATCGTCGTCTAAACGAGGGGATTTTCCAATATATAAAATATTTTTTCGTTGCTAAAAAATTCACCCTAGACATTTCCTATGACGATTCATCTCTAAATAAATATTTAGATGATCTTTCTTCTCAAACTGATAAACCTTTTGTCCCTAGTGAACTTCAAATAAAATCAAAATCAATTGTGTTTACAAAAGGGGAACTTGGTCAAGAACTAGACAAAGGTCTACTAAAACAAGACATAATTTCTAGTCTAAGCAATGGTCTTTTTGACAAAGCAGTCAATGTAACTTTAACAAGTGTTGGTTATTTTCCAAACGAAACTGAAGTTAATAACACAAAAGCTAAGGCTGAAAAATTAATTGGTAAAAGTTTAATCCTAACAAATGATATAAACAAGATCACTGTTGATGATAAAACCCTAATTTCTTGGCTAGACTTTAAAGACACTTTCCAAGTCAAAAGAATAGACGAATTCACTAAAAATACAGCCCAGAGTTTAAAACATGATCCAGTTAATGCTGTTTTTAAATTTGAAAATGGGAAAGTTCTAGATTTCCAACCATCAGTTCTTGGAGTTATTCCCAAAGAATCGGAATTATCTGATTTAATTAAATCTTCTATGACTAAACTTATTGATTCCGAAGATAAATCAATAACTGCATCAATCCCGGTCACTAACATCGAACCTCTAGTCAAAAATGACGATGTTAACACCCTTGGAATTAAAGAACTTCTAGGCCGTGGAGTTTCTACTTTCAATCATTCCGATGCCACCAGAAACATGAATGTCCAAAAAGGTTCTGAAATAGTTAATCGTATTCTAGTTGCACCAGGTGAAACTTTTTCTTTCATCAAAAATCTAGGTGAAGTCAGCTTAGATGCTGGTTTCAAAAAAGCCTACATTATTCGTCAAGGTAAAACAGAACTTGATGTTGGCGGTGGAGTTTGCCAAGTTTCCACAACTCTTTTCAGAGCTATGCTAGATTCTGGTCTGGACATCACTGCTCGTCAAAATCATGCCTACCGCGTCAGTTATTATGAAGAAAATTCTAAACCAGGCTTTGATGCTACTGTTTTCATCCCTAATCCAGATCTTAAATTTATCAACGACACTGCTCATTATGTCTTGATTCAAAACATTTTTGATCTACCAAATCGAACTTTAACTTATGAAATTTATGGGACTTCAGATGGTCGCAAAGCAACCATTTCTAACTATCGCCAATGGGATGCTCAACCAGCTCCACCAGATGTCAACATTGACGATCCAACTCTACCTCTTGGTAAAGTGATTCAAGATGAAAAAAGAATTCCAGGTTTAAAAACTGCCTTTGATTGGACAGTAACCGACAAAGATGGCAAAGCAATTCATCAAAAAACTTTTCAATCAGTTTTCACCCCATGGGCTGCCGTCTTCCGCCACGGAACCAAGATTTAAAGTGTTGCTCTTGGATTTCGATCCAAGCTTTCAACATCTTCCACAAATTCATTTTTTAAAGCTTTGTAATATCCAACTAATCCAATCATCGCTGCATTATCAGTATTAAATTCTTTTTTAATCGGCATTAAAAGGGGAGTTTTAAGTTCTTTCGCCATTTTTCTTAATCTCTTTCTGAGTTCCAAATTAGCCAAAACCCCACCACTAGCTAAGATTGTTTTTGGTTTATAAAATTCAATTGCTTTTCTAAATTTTATTAATAAACTGTCAAAAACAGCATCTTGGAAAGTTGCCGATAAATTGGCTAAATTTTGACCAATTTTTTTCTTTGGCCATTCTCTAATTTGATAATAAAAAGAAGTTTTTAATCCAGAAAATGAATAATCAAAATTCTTTTGAGTTGACAATGGGCGAGGCAATTTTAAATATTCTTTATCACCCGTTTGAGCTAATCTTTCGACAATTGGGCCACCAGGATATCCAAGCCCCATCATTTTTGCTGCTTTATCCAAAGCCTCACCAGCCGCATCATCTAAAGTTTCTCCAATAAGTTCATATTCTCCAATTTTTTTAATCAAAAATAATTTAGTATGACCACCAGAAACAGTCATTGCTAAAGCTGGAAATTCAATTTTTCTCTCTGGTTTACCTAGTTTATTTTTAATTAAATTAGATAAAATATGACCTTCAATATGGTTAACTGCCACTAGTTTTTTATTATATTTAATGGCTAATTCTTTTGCCTTATTAACTCCAATTCCCAAAGCAATTGCCAATCCTGGTCCAAGAGTCACTGCAATCACATCAATTTCATCAAAACTAGTTTTTGCTCTTTTTAAAGCGGTATTTATTACTGGATCAATTTTCTCAATATGAGCTCTTTTGGCAATATCAGGCACAACTCCACCCCATTTTGCGTGTAAATCTGTTTGTGAAGATATCACATTCGAAATAAGGCAGTCGTTTTCTAAAACGGCTGCGCAAGTATCATCACAACTAGTCTCTATTGCTAATATTTTCATTATTAATGTATTATAAATGTATGGATTCGAAAAATACAAAATATCTCGTATTGACCATAGTCTTGCTGATTCTATCAGGATTTGGAATTTTTTGGATGTTTAAAATAAAATCTGTTCCAGCCCCAGTTCAAGAAAGTCCTCAAGTTGCTCAAGAAGTCAGCCCGACAACAACTCCAGAAATTGCAACAACTCCAGAAGAAGCCACCATTTCAAGTGAAGTTGCCACTCCATCTCCAACTAAAAAACTAAGTCCAACCCCAACTATTAAAATAACTCCAACCATTAAAATAATTCCAACTTTAAAACCAACTTTAGTTCCAACTGAGATTGAAGAAAAAACTAAATCTCTAACTTTTACCAACCAAAATGATGCTTTTTCTATAGTTTATTCCTCTTCCAGAGGAGAATTCACCGACAAAGAAACTTCTGGAAATCGCTACACTTTCACCAATCCTGCTGGTAATTTCGCTGTTCATGTAGCACCAAGTGGGACTTGGGCTTGGAGTCATTCAAATCGCAGCTTTAATTCAAATCTAGTCATTTCCGGTCAAAATACTTTCCGTTATGACAATGACACTCAAACTATAGTTGATCTTCAATCTAGTGACAAAAACTATACTATCCAATGTGTCCACAACGGCAAAGAAGCTCTCAAAACCGAATGTGAAGAATTCATCCAATCTTTTAATCTTCTATAATTTAATTTGAAATCATAATTTTTGTGGCCTTGAACGTGCAACGCACATTCACCAGACATAAAAAATTCATGATGAAATTTTAAAAAATTAGTATTTGATTTCTCTCGTATTTTCGTCCAAGTACTTGAATTGGATTGTAACCACTTTATTTTCTCTTTTTAATTTTTCAAAATTTTCCTTACCCATGTTTTCTGGCCATTCAATACAAGCAACATTATTTTTAAATAATTCGAAAAATTTTATTTCTTCCAATTCATGATCGGCACTAATTCGATACAAATCAAAATGCAAAAACTTATTGGAAGTCGCCCTGTCAAGGGAGATGCCCGTAGGGCAGAGGGTTTCGTATTCATTGTAAATAACAAAAGTAGGGGATGTTATTCTTTCTTCTACTCCTAATAAATGACCTATTTTTCGAGAAAAAACAGTCTTTCCGCAACCTAAATCTCCAGTCAAAGCAAAAATTAAAGATTTATTTCTCCCTTTTGTCAAAGGGAGATACGGCGTAGCCGAGAGGGATTTTGATAAAATAAATTCTGCTATTTTCTCTGTTTCTTTTTCTGATTTAGAAATCAGTGTTTGGCTATTAACAGTAATCAGGTCGCCTCTTCTTAAGATTTTTAATTCAGCTTCTGTCGCATCAATAACTGTTGATGGTTTATTTCTTGGCAACTTTCCAGCATCAACAATTAAATCAATCATTTCTTTTTTCTTTAAAGATAATGGTCTCAAAAAACTTTCTATTGAATAATTAGGTGTTCGTCCCGACAAATTAGCCGAGGTGGCAGTAATTGGTTTTTTAAAAATTTTTATTAAATCACTAATATATTTATTGTCCGGAATTCTAATTCCTAGAGTCCCATTTTCGGCCTCTATTCCATCTGCAACTTTATGTTTTCCATTACTCACAATTGTGAAAGGTCCTGGTAATAAATTAGTATAAATATTTTCGCCATTTTCATTAATTTCAACGTATTCCAAGGCCATATTTTTATCCAAAACTGCCACCGAAATTGCCTTTCCAGTCCACCTATTTTTGAAACTTAACAATTTTTCTACAGCTTTTTTATTAGTTGGATCAACCGCTAAAATATAAACAGTGTCACTTGGGAAAATCACCAGTCCACCAGAATTCAAAACTCTCGCTGTTTCCTCAATGATTTTGGAGTCTCCCTTGTCAAAGGGAGATTTAGAGGGATTGAGTTTTAAAATTTTCATTGCTTATTTTACCATTTATAATTAATTTCCATGCTAAAATATCCCTATGGATAAAGCTTATAATCCCACTAATGAAGACCAAATTTATAAAAAATGGCTTGATTCCGGCGCCTTCACTCCAAAAGTTCCCAAAAATCCAAAAGAAGCTAAATTAAAAGACAACCCTTATTCAATAATTCTTCCTCTTCCAAATGCTAATGATCCGATGCATATGGGTCATGCTCTTTTCACTATTCAAGATATTTTAGTTCGTTATCATCGAATGCTCGGGCAACCAACTCTTTGGCTCCCTGGTGGTGACCATGCTGGAATTGAAACTCAATTTGTTTTTGAAAAAAAATTACAAAAAGAAGGTAAAAGCCGTTTTGATTTTGACAGAAAAACTCTTTATAAAATGATTTGGGATTTTGTTGAAGAAAATCGAAAATTGAACCAATTTCAAATGAAGAAGCTTGGTTTTTCCATGGATTGGACTCGTTATCACTATAGTCTAGAAGAACCAATCGTTAAAAATGTTTTAGCTACTTTTAAAAAACTTTATAAAGATGGGCTAGTCTATCGTGACGAAAAAATTGTTAACTATTGTACTCACTGCGGCACTGCTTTTTCCAATCTCGAAGTCGATCATAAAACCGTCAATTCTCATCTTTGGTATATAAAATATGGTCCATTAACTGTTGCCACTACTCGTCCAGAAACTATGCTTGGCGACACCGCCATTGCTGTCAATCCAAAAGATAAAAGATATAAAGATTTAATCGGTAAAAAAATATTACTACCTTTAGTAAATCGAGAAATTCCTGTAATTAGTGAGGATTCAATTGATATTGAATTTGGAACTGGTGCTGTCAAAGTCACTCCATCTCATTCACCAGAAGACTATGACATGGCAAAAAAACATAATCTAGAATTTATTCGTATTATTGATTTTGATGGCAGAGCCAACATTAATGTTCCAGAAAAATATCGTGGTCTATTTCCTAATCAATTAAGACAAGCAGTCATTGATGATTTAACAGCTGCTAATTTAATTGAAAAAATTGAAGATTACACTCATGAAGTCGGTCATTGCTATCGTTGTGGTCGTCCAATTGAACCGATCACTGCTCCTCAATGGTATGTAAAGATTGATGCTCTTGCTAAGCCAACTATTAAAGCTGCGCAAGATAATCAAGTAAAATTTTTCCCAACTCGTTTTAAAAAATCTTTCATCACTTGGATGGAGAATATTAGAGACTGGAATATCAGTCGTCAAATTGTTTGGGGTCCTCAAATTCCAGCTTGGTATTGTTTAGATTGTAATCCTGGCATCAAGTTAAATTTCTTGGACAAAAATAAACAAGTTATTTCTGCTTTTTATAGTGAATTAAAAGGCAAATATTCTGTTGAAGAAATTAAAAACGGTCTCCAAACTTTAGTAGCTCCAGTCACTGCCGATTTCATTATTGATGAGACCGATCATTGCCCAAAGTGTAAGTCAGCTTCTCTTATCCAAGAAACCGACACTTTTGATACTTGGTTCTTAAGTGGTCAATGGCCTCTAAGTACTCTTGGTTTTAACACCGAAGATCCTTCAAAATCTTCACCTGATTTTGATTATTTTTATCCAACCACAGTTATGGACACTCTTTGGGATATCCTATTCTTCTGGGTTGCCAGAATGACTATGTTTGGTCTCTATCTAACTGGTGATGTTCCTTTCAAAACTGTCCATCTTCATTCAAAAGTCACCGATGCCAAGGGTCAAAAAATGAGTAAATCTAAGGGTAACGTAGTAAATCCACTAGATATGACTGAAAAATACGGCACTGACGCTCTAAGAATGTCCCTAGTCTATGGAATTGCTCCAGCCAGTGACTTTGTCGTCTCCGAGGATAAAATTCGAGCTCAACGCAATTTTGTTAACAAAATTTGGAATGCTTCTCGTTTTGTTGAAATGTTGATTGATCGTCTTAATCCATCAAAAATTTCTCTTGATATCGATAAATCAAAATTGACTAAAGCTGATAAAGATATTTTAGATAAATTAAATAAAATAATTGCTTCAACTACAAAAAATTTAAATAATTATCGTTTTGGTCAAGTTAGTGAAGATCTCTATCAATTCTTTTGGAAAGATTTTTGTGATGTTTACATCGAAAGTGCCAAAGATAGAGGAGAGGAGACTATTCCAGTTTTATTAACCGTTCTCACCACTTCTCTAAAACTTCTTCATCCTTTTGTTCCATTTGTTACCGAAGAAATTTATCAATATTTAATTGAAAAATATAATTTTAAACATGAATTGTTAGTTTCTTCCAAATGGCCAACAAATGAATTTTGAAACCCTAAAGAAAATAATTAAACCAATTATTCTTTTAATTTTAATAGATATTGTCGTCCTCAACTATTATTCTTCTTTCATTAAAAAAGATCCCTATACTTTAGCTAAGTATGATTTATTTTCCCTAAATTCAGGCCAAAGTTATTTTGGCAGTCTCAGTTTATGGCGCCTTTTAGCTCAAAATAATGATTGGGAAAGAGCTCAAGTTCTAGAATCTAAAATCGATAAAGTTGACATAAATGACTACAAAGTTTCTCACCAACCTCAGGAACTCAAAAAAAGCCTTAGTCTTCTAACTAAAAAAATTAACAAGACAGCTGATGATTGGATAGAGATAGCTAGAATTCAATCTATATTAGGTAATATTGAAGAATCAAAAATTGCCACTCAAAAAGCCTATCAAGCAGACCCAATTAGGGACGATATTTCTAAACTCTATTATCAGCTTCAAATTAATTAAGCTTCAGATTCAGCTTTTTCTTCTTCAGTCTTTTGAGCAGTTGCTGGAACTTCGACTGCAGCAGCTTCTTCTTCGACTACAATTTCCTCTTCTTCTCTAGGTGCTTCAACCTTAACAACAACTTGTTCAGCATCAGTTAAGACTTCGACTTTTTCTCGATCAATATTTAAGTCAGCGACGGTGACCACAGAGTCAAGATCTTCTAGAACAGAGATATCAACAGTTATATTCTCTGGTAAGTTAGTAGGCAAAGCTTCAACTTCGATTTCTTCAGTAACTGACATTAATGTATTTCCATTCTTAACAGCTGCTGATTCACCAATTAATTCAATTGGCACGAAAGTAGTAATTTTTTCTTTTAAGTTAACTTTGTAACAGTCAATGTGAATCAAATTTGAGGTAACAGGGTGATATTGACAATTTCTTAATAGAACAGGCAATTCTTTTCCATCAATAATTAAATGAACTAAAGCTGACTCACCAGCTTCGTCATAAATTTTTTCTAGAGCTAATTGAGGCATTTGAATCGAAATTGATTCAAATTTATGTCCATACACAGTTGCTGGGACTAAACCTTCTTTTCTTAATAATTTAACTTTTCTACCTAAAACAGTTCTAATCTCTGCTTTGATTTCATGTTTGTCTTTTTTCATTTTGATTTTTTAACCTAATGTCCCTTCATCCCACTATTGTGGGGCTACCTGACTTCGGCTCTAATAAACTTCGTCTATTATAACAGTAAAAATTAACTTTGACATTTATTAATTTAGTGGTAACATAAATTCAAATGACATTAAAAATATCTACACTTTCTTGGCGAAACCTAGTTGCTCAACTGGGAGACGTTTTTATGGCATAAAACTATTTTTTAAAAATATTCAATCTCCCAGTTTTTGGGAGATTTTTTGTTGGGAAACACTAAATATCCTTTTTATAATTTAAAAAAAATACAAAAATGAATACTAAAAATAAATATAATTTACCAACTAATGATGGTTTTTTTGGCGACTACGGTGGTCGTTATGTACCTTCTTCATTAGAACCAATATTAAAGGAACTATTTGAATCTTTTAATATTTTAATTAAAGATCCTAAATTTCTCCTCGAATTAAACAACCTTTATAGGCAATATGCCAATCGTCCAAGTTCTTTATATTTTGCTTCCAGTTTAACTAAATATTGTGGTGGTGCCAAAATATATTTTAAAAGAGAGGATTTAAACCATACTGGTGCTCACAAAATAAATAATGCCCTAGGTCAAGCTTTATTGGCCAAAAAAATGAAAAAAAATAAATTAATTGCTGAAACCGGAGCTGGTCAACATGGAGTTGCCACTGCTACAGTTGCAGCTTTATTTGGCATGAAATGTGATATTTATATGGGAGCTAGAGATATTGTTAATCAAAGAAATAATGTCTACAGAATGAAATTACTTGGTGCCAATGTGATAGAAGTTCAAAGTGGTCAAAAAACTTTAAAAGATGCAGTTGATGCTGCTTTATTGGCTTACATTAATGAACCAGATTCTTATTATTTGTTAGGTTCTGTGGTTGGGCCACACCCATATCCACTTATAGTTCGAGAATTTCAAAAAATTATTGGTCAAGAAGTT
Source organism: Candidatus Shapirobacteria bacterium (assembly GCA_037142555.1). Classification (GTDB taxonomy): domain Bacteria; phylum Patescibacteriota; class Microgenomatia; order UBA12405; family UBA12405; genus WARW01. The sequence goes on from JBAXAJ010000002.1 coordinate 87,905, forward strand.
AAAAAACAAATTATTAAAAAAGAAAAGCGACTCCCTGATTATTTAATTGCTTGTGTTGGAGGTGGTTCAAATGCTATGGGTATTTTCCATGATTTCATAGATGATTCATCAGTGAAGTTAATTGGTGTTGAACCGGCAGGCCTGGGTATAAATTCTAATCGCCATGGTTTGTCTTTAAAAAAAGGCAAACAAGGAATTATTCATGGTTTTAAATGCTTATTACTTCAAGACAAAAAAGGTAATATTTCTGAATCATATTCAGCGGCTTCTGGGCTTGATTATCCTGGAGTTGGTCCTGAACTGTGTTATTTAAAATCTATCCATAGATTGGATATCAAGGCTATTTCCGATAAAGAAGCAGTTTTTGCCTTTAAAAATCTATGCCAAATTGAAGGCATAATCCCTGCTCTTGAGTCAGCCCATGCTATTGCTTATACAATCAAATTAGCAAAATCATTAACAAAAGATAAAATAATTGTTGTTAATCTTTCAGGGAGAGGAGACAAAGATGTTGAAAATATCTATGAAAATCTCCTCCCTTTATTTAATGTTAAAATTTAATCAACACTATGAATCAAATTAAAAACAAACCACGAATCCTAACAGGTGATCGTCCAACTGGTCCACTTCATCTGGGTCATTACATTGGCACTCTAAAAAACAGAATCAAACTTCAAGACGAATTTGATTGTTTTTTTATCATTGCCGATCTTCACACTTTAACCACCAACTTTTCCAAAGAAAAAACTCAAGAATTGAAAAACAAAGTTCGAGGCCTAGTTTTAGATTATCTTTCTATAGGTATTGATCCATCTAAAGCTGTTATTTATCAACAAAGTAAAGTTCCTCAAGTTACCTATCTTGAAAGCATTTTTACCAACTTAATTACAGTTCCAAGAGTTCAAAGAGTTCCCTGTCTAAAAGAAGTTATGCATGATCTTCATATAGAACAACCTTCTTTAGGTCTTTTAAATTATCCAGCTCTTATGGCAGCTGACATTCTCATGGTCAAAGCCAATTTAGTTCCAGTTGGAAAAGACCAAGAAAGTCATGTTGAAGTAACCCGCGAAATTGCTTCTACTTTCAATAAAACTTATGGAGAAGTTTTTCCAATTCCAAAAGCTCTAATTGGAGAAGGTGGCACTCTAATTGGTACTGACGGTCAAGCCAAAATGAGTAAATCTGTGGGTAATTGTATTTATCTTTCCGATGATGAAGTCACTGTTAACAAAAAGGTTAAAAGCATGTACACTGATCCAACTCGTCTCAAACCAACTGACCCAGGCCATGTTGAAGGCAATCCAGTTTTTATTTATCACGATGCTTTCAATGAAAATAAAACTGAAGTTGAAGACTTAAAATCTCGTTATATAAAAGGACAGGTGGGGGATGTCGAAGTCAAAGAAAAATTAAGCTTAGCCATTAATAAATTTTTAGATCCAATTCGTGCCAAAAGAGCCGAATTTGAGGGTAAAAATGATTTAATTGATCAAATTATTCTCGAAGGCTCCAAAAAAGCCGCCGCCGAAGCTCAAAAAACTCTCGACGAAGTCCTAAAAGTAATGGGAATAAATTAATATGACAGACATGATTCTTTGTTACATCACTTGTGAAAGTGAAAAACAGGCAAAAGAAATAAGTAAACATTTAATAGAAAATAAATTATGTGCCTGTGTCAACATATTTTCAAACATGCAATCAATGCTTTTTTGGCCACCAAAATCAGGTAAATTAATAGAAACAAATGAATTTGTAATTATCGCTAAAACTATTGAAAGTAAATATAAAGATTTAGAATCTGAAGTCAAAAAAATCCATTCCTATGAAATTCCTTGTATTTTTTCTATTCCAGTTACTAACGTCGATCAAAACTATTTTAATTGGTTAATTAATGAATTAAAAAATGATTAAGTTTTTTAAAAAACACTATCCTCTTTTCATATTTATAGCCTCAATTGGAATTTTTCTCATCACTTTTTATCTAATTCGTTCTTTCATGACCAATTTTGATGAAATGGATCACATTTCCGCGGTCTATTTAATGACCCAAGGTCAACAACTCTATAAAGACATTTTTGCCACTCATTTTCCATTCCCTTTCTATTGGGCCTATCTATTTTCTCCAATTTGGGCTCATCCACCTTTTTTCAAATCCATAACTACTCTTCATTTTAGTTTGGCTCTATTCTATATACTAACTTTTATTTCTGTCTATTTCTCCTTCAAAAAAAATTCATTTAAAATAATGTTTTCAGTTTACATTCTGTTTATCAGTCTAATATTAGGTCTCTATCATGGCAATCTATACCTTAGTGAAATCTTTACTGGTCTAATGATATCTTCGGTTCTGTGGGTTTTAATTCCAATATTTTTAGATAAACAAAAGCTAAATAATTACACCAGACTTTTATTGATTATTTTTGCTTCAATTGGAATTTGGACTCAACCATTAATGATTTTCTTAATGCTAATTCCAATTCTTTTAGTTTCTTCAAAAAAAGAATTTTTCAAAACTATTTTAATTGCTTTTGTTATTAACATTATTCCTCTTTTAGCTCTAGTTTTCTCTGGTCAATTTAACGATTTCTACAAACAAGCAGTCGTTTTTAATTCAGCAGTCTATTCTCACGATTTCCCCGAAAAAGTAGGGAATAACACTATGTTAACTCAAACTATTTCTGATTTTTTCAGTCATCAAAGAGTGCTTTTAACTCAATTTTTTAATTCCACTCAAATTTATCAATTTTTACTTAATATTGCTTTAATAATCTTTACAGCTGCCATTCTATGGAAAGCCAAATTAGTCCACAAAATTTCATGGATTTTATTATTAATTGCTTTGATGTCTCGTCAAGTTAAAACTGTTCCTGGTGTCATTTTTAACTTTGGCACTTTCCCACTTCTATTAATTTCTTTCATTTGTTTAATCAATCTTTTCTATCCAGAGAATTTTGGTTTCAAACCAAAATTTAAATATATCTCAAAAATTATTGTCGTTTTAGTAATCAGTATTTGCTTCTTTTTTGCTAACAAAGATAATTGGCCTATTTTCAAACAATCTCTAAATCCAGCCTACAACTATGATGTTTTTTGGAGTAATCGAGAAAAAACTGGAAGAATGATAAATGAGCTAACAAAATCCGATGAAAGAATTTTAATCTATCCTAATGATCCTGATTTTTATTTCTTTTCTCAACGTCTTCCAATGGATAGTTTCACTTATTGGTATCCTTGGTACGATAAGATTCCTGAATATAAACAAGAAAGGCTTAACGCTTTAAAAAATACTCCACCAGCAATAATTTATTGTGGGGGATTAGGCTACAAAAGCGATCCATATTTATATGCTAAATTTTTCCCTGAATTATTAGTCAATTATAAAAGAGTTGCTTACGAGGGGATTCCTACTGATATTTGGATCAGAAAAGGTCTAGAAAATCGAGTTCAAGGTTCCTACTCGTTCCAGAAATAAATTTGATTTGTGGGTGCACTTGGACTCGAACCAAGGACCACCGACTTATAAGATCGGGGCTCTAACCAACTGAGCTATGCACCCTCTGTAGCAGGAGTGGGACTCGAACCCACGACCTCAGCGTTATGAATGCTGTGCTCTAACCGGCTGAGCTACCCTGCCAAGTGTACTTGCAATTATATCAAAAAATAACAAAAAAGCCGCCAAATTAATGACGACCGTCTTGTTTGTTGCGGGGCTAGGAGTTGAACCTAGCCTGTGAGATTATGAGCCTCACGTGCAGCCGTACACTACCCCGCATGTTTAGTCGTCCGTAGCTTTTATGCGTAGGAGACTTAGTCTGTCGTAGTTGGAAGTTTATCACAACTTATTTAGTTAGTAAACAAATCAAACCATTGTTGATATTTTGGCTTAAGATAGTCTGTTTCTGCTGGGGGATTTTTCACTTTCCAAAGATTTTTTCTGTTCTCTAAATAAGCGCTAGAAGTCGCATAAATAATCTTATTATTTAGATCTTTATTACTTTCTGTCAATTTATCAACTTTCATTGCCAAGTTATTATTCATTTTTCTAGCCTCGACTAATGCCGACAATTGTCGACTGACATTGATTGCAGCCGAACTTACCACTATAATTAATATCAAAAATAATATAATTGTCTTAGTTTTATTCATTTTACTTGTGCATTATCCTAATTTATGTTACTATAAGCCATATTTTAAATAATTCAAAACTAATATGACCGATTTATCACTAGATAACGCATTAAACTTATTTGTCAGCTCACTCTTAAAAAAGGGTAAGTCTACTAATACTATAGTAGCTTATAAAGGCGACATCAACCAACTACTTGGTTTTCTTAAAACTAAGTCCATCGTCACTATCGACGCAATTCAAACCGCCGACATTGATGCTTTCAAAAAAGACTTAATTGACAACAACTACACTGCTAAATCTGTTTCTAGAAAACTAAACTCAATCAAAAACTTATTTTCATTCTTAAAAAATGAAGGTGTTATTGCTGTTGATCCTTCAACCGAAATTAAACATCCTAGATATGAAAATGACATTCCAAAGATTTTAAAACCAATTGAATATCGTTCACTTCGTGATGCATGCCGAAATGACATCAGAGCCACTGCTATCGTTGAATTGATGCTTCAAGGTGGTCTTCGTATTAAAGAAATCGAAAATTTAAAACTTGAAAATATTAAAGAAAACGAACTTTCTATCGAAAGTTATGAAAGTCATCCTCAAAGAATCGTTCCTTTAAACAATTCAGCTAAAACTGCTTTAAAAAAATATTTAGATGAAAGTCGATATGAAAGTAAGTCTAAAAATGTTTTCATCACTAAAACTGGTCGAACTCTTTTAGCTAGAAACATCAGAAGTCTTTTAAATCGTTTCTTCAATAAAGCTGACATTAAAGGTGTCAAAGTTAACGACTTAAGAAACACTTTCATTGTTTTCCAACTTAAATCTGGAGTTCCAATTGATGTTGTTTCCCAAATCGTCGGTCACAAAAGAATTTCTACTACTGAAAAATATCTAGAATTAATCGATTCTAAAGAAGAAGCTAAGGGAATCAAACTAAAAGAACTATAATCTAGCCCTCTTAGCTATCTCAGCCTCCACAATTGCTCTTGGTCGGCCATATTTTAACGCTGATAATCTTTTAATCATTTCTGCCATCTTAGGGTTACCTGGTTTCTTCTTTTCTACTGCCGCAACTTTTATAGAGAATGGGTCTTTAGGGACTCCATCAATCATAGTTTTCATATAAATTTCTCCAGTACCAAGATTTAGTAAATCATGTTCACTGAAAGTTGGACTAAATTGTTTTTGTAAAAAGCCAGCGTCAGAAATACCTAATCTGAAACTAGAGATAGTTCCCACATTTCCAAAAACAGCATTTTTGACCTCATCATCCATTTGGGAAATAAATTGGTTTGCCACAGTTAAATTCAAATGATATTTTCTAGCTTCAGATAAAATCACTGCAAAGTCTTGAGTTGCAAAATTTTGGAACTCGTCCACATATAAATAAAAATCTTTTCTCAAAGCCTCAGGTGTGTCTTGTCGACTCATGGCTGCAATCAAAATTTTTGGAATTAAAACTAGACCTAAGAAGGCTGAATTTTCTTCTCCAATGGTTCCCTTAGCTAAGTTAATAATTAAAATTTTACCCTCATCCATGGCTTGTCTAAAATTAAAAGAGGAAGTTGATTGGCCAATAATATTTCTCATCATAGTATTTGTGATGAAACGACCAAACTTTGAGACGATATAATCCAAAGTTTCAGATTTATGGAAATCATTAGTGTTGGCAATCTGATCAGTCCAATATCTTTTCACCATTGGATCATGAATTTTTGGTAATAATTCTTGGACATAAGAAGGGTCAGTTAGACAGCGAACAATCTCAATAAAAGTTGCCCCTGGTTCACTCATAACTGTTAACATGATATTTCGGATTGAATGTTCAAATCGGGGACCGACGATTCCAGTTTTATATGGGTCGTAAAGTTTATACATCAAATTAATGATTGAAGAAGTCACAAAGTCTTTTTGATCTTCACGGTCACATTCCATCACATTAAATCCCATTGGTCGGTCAGTCATCGAAGGATCGAAATAAATCACGTCATCAACTCTCTCTGGTGGGATTCTTTCTAAAATACTTTCAAAAGTATCGTGAGGGTCAATAAAACAAACTCCATGGCCGGCTTTAATGTCTTGAAGAGCCATGTCAGCTAATAACCAAGATTTACCCACACCGGTTTGTCCGACAATGTAAAAATGTCTTTGTCTATCCACATTATTCATACAAAACTTCTTATGAACTCCGCGATAAATATTATCACCAATATATAAACCTTCTTGAGGTGATTCTGGTGGCGCTGGTGCTTTTTTAGATTTTAACCAATAAATATTTGGTGTTTCAATTGATTTATTAGGAAGATGGAAAATTGAAGAAATTTCATCAGAAGACAAAATAGTTTTATGTTTCATCCAAAAAATCACCTGATATTTATAGATAAAATCTTCCATAAATAAATTTTTGAAATTGATTTTTTTCTTTTTTAATTTGTTCCAAGGTGATTCAAATTGATCAAAACATGCTTTGACATTATCAATATTCATTTTAGCTATTTCCTTGGTTGGAGCCACCGCCACAATTCTGATTGCTGTCTCAAAACCAGTTTTATTAGATTTAGTTTCAATTGATTCCAGTTGTTTTGCATCAACTTTATAAGAAGCTTTTTCTGGGTTGGATTCTGATTTTTTAGTACTACTAATAAAAGATTTACCCATTTTTGACCAAGAACTATCAACTGGTGAAATAATTAATTGGATTGCCACACTTTCACCCTCACTTAATTTAGATAAAGCTGAAGTCATGGCCGCTAATGGATCGGTTGGAATTTCTTTATAAGTTTTTAGTGGGTAATGAGGTGCTTTTTTTAAAGTTAACCAAGCATATTCTACAAATCCATTTTCAGAATAAATATTAGGGTCTTCAACTTCTCGAACATCAGCTCCAGCATAAACACTGTAAATTTGTTTTTCAATTAAATCTTGATATTTTTTAGGGACAGAAATATAAAATCTGATATCTTCATTATTTCCAATAATTTCTAGAGAAGCAAAAGGTTGTGATTTTAAGAATTGCAAAAACTTTATTTTTGCAGTTTTATACATGCTTGCAAAAGCATTTATTATTTGTTCAGTTGCATCAATTTTGACTTCATTATCCTGAGGGATAACCACCAATAAATTAACCATTTTTAACGATCTTTTTTCTCTATCTCGCCATCGATACCATAATAAAATAGCGTAACCCACTAAAGCCGCCAAAGCTGCAGCTAATGCCAAAACAACTATCAAAAGGAAAAAATTTGTTACTAGTTTAATTAGTGCTTCTAAATTCATTCTTCTTTAAATTTTACATTACCTTCTTTAACTTTGATAAATCTAAGCACAAATTCTGACAACCATCGACCAACATCAGAAATTGGTTTATTAAAACCACCAGTGAAACTTTGTCTATCAATTGGTAATTCAATTTTTGGATCACTTGGAGCAGCTGTTGTCAAAACTTTTTGACCAGTATTGTCATCAACCACAGTTGTGTCATCATTCTTTTGGCCAGTTTCCAATTTTTCCATCCAATTTTTAACTTCACGGGGGACAGGCCCACTTTCCGCTTGTAGATCTTTAAGATGTTCAACCTGATTTGGTCTTTCAACAACACCTTCAGCTTGATTATTTATTTCAATTGACTTACTTAATTGTTCTTTAATTTCTGCCATAATATATAAAGTATATGTTAAATTGATACAATCAGCTAGTGGAACAAAATAATTATAAACTTTCTTCTATTGGGAAAATAGACAACCGAACCAAGATATTATCTTGGTCAACAACTTTAATACTATTAATCTTAATAGTAGTTATAGTTTGGTTTGCTCGTGGTGGCAGTATTCGTTTCTACGCCAGTCTATATTTTGGCCTCTATGATTTAACTAGTTTATCTTGGCTATCAATTGTTCTAGTTGGTGTTGCTCAAACCATAATATTCCTTCCTTTCCGTTTCATCAGCGCCAGGCTCCACCCCGATTTAAAAGAATTTGAAAATGAAATAGATAGGACTAAAACAGATAATCAATATATTTTATTTCAAGAAAAAATTAAACAAGGAAAATCTTCTGTGCTTTTCTATATGTTTAATTTCATTATGCTTGGTATCGCTTTCTTTTCAGTTGGACGTTTCTTTTTTCTTGATTTCTATAATCACAAAATTGATCCAAAATATCTCTATCACTTCATTCCTTATCCTACCTATCCAATCAAAGGCACTATTTTTAACTTTCCCTTCATTAAAATAACCGAAACTATTGCTCTAAATTGGAAAACTATTTTTTCTTTTTGGGTGATTGTTTTAATAGTTCTTTTTGCTCTTCGTCTACTTTGGAAAATATTAAGAAAATTTTTAACTAAAAATAAATCAATTCTAAATTTCCGAATCAGTTATAACAAGATACTCATATTTGTCGGCAGTTTTACTGGAACACTTTTCATTTTTTCTCTATTTTTTTTAAGACACATTCCATCTTCATTTGAAATAATAACTCTATCAGCTGATCTAGCTAAACAGAACATTGGATTCAATATAATTACTGCCTTAGGAAGTTTTCTAGCTGCAGTTTTTTCTGGATTTAAATATCAACGTGAAGCCTCAAAAGAAGCCAGATTGAGTGGTATCCCAGAAAATATAATTTCTAAAGTTTTTAAGACCAATATGGGTATTACCCTCAGAAATGGTGTTTTTCTAGCTCTCTTTGCTCTTTGGATTACTCGTCTTATGCCTTGTTCACACGATTTATCAGTCATTACTTTTATAGTCCTTTCTTTGACTTCACCTCTAACTGTTGATTTATTAATCAAAAAAGTTAATAAAAAACATGTCTAGCGCTATCGAAATTCTAAATAAATATAAAGACCTTCTTTGGCCAGAAATTGAGAATAATCTTAATTCAGTCAAAGATTATCCTAACTTAGATTCTAAATATCAATCTCTTCTAGATTTCCATTTTGAAATGGTTTCCGATTATCCAAAAAGAAAAGGTAAATATCTTCGTCCGACTCTTTTGCTTTTGACCGCTCAGTCTATGGGTTTTGATCTTAATAAATCTCTCCCAACTGCTGCTGCCATGCAAATTTCTGAAGATTGGATTCTAAACCATGATGATATCGAAGATCAGTCTCTCGAGCGTCGAGGTCAACCAGCTCTGCAACAAATCTATGGTAACGAATTAGCCATAAATGCTGGTGATGCTCTTCATGTTTTGATGTGGCAAGTTCTTTTAAAGACAGACGAAAAAATTAGAAACGAATTTTTCTCAATGCTTAATCGCACCATTTTTGGCCAGACAGTTGAAATAAAATGGACTAAAGACAATCGTTTTGATTTAAGTGAAGAGGATATTTTCTTAATTTTAGAAAGCAAAACTGGTTATTACACCATTGCTGGTCCAATGAGACTTGGGGCAATTCTTGCTGATGCCACCAAAGAGCAACTAGATTCTATCTATAAATTTGGTGTTTTATTAGGCCGTTCTTTTCAAATTATTGATGATCTTCTAGATTTAACTTCTGATTTTGCTGGTCAAAAAAAACAGCAAGGCAATGATATTTTTGAAGGCAAGAGGACTATTATGTTAATTCATTTATTAAATAATTCATCTACTTCAGATTTATCTAAATTAAAAGAAATTTTATCAAAAAGCAGAGTTCAAAAAACACAATCAGAAGTCGATTGGGTCATTCAAAAAATGGTCGAATGTGGCAGTCTTGAATACAGTAAAAATTTAGCCAAAAAATTCGCCACCGAAGCCCAAAATATTTTTGATAAAAATTTAACTTTTCTAAACAAAGAACCTTTCCGATCCGAATTACAATCAATTTTCGACTTCATCATCACCCGAACTCACTAAATTACTTGATATATCTTCTTAAACACAACAAAGCCATTCCGCCATTGACTGTTAAGTAATACAGAGAAAACAATAATCCAGAAAAATTGTTTTTATCTGAATTCAATAATGTAACAATAGAACCTAGCGCAAAGAACAACCAAAATAATAAATCTTCACTTTCAGGATTTTTAATAACTTTAACAAAAGTTGGAATTCCACCTATAAATCCAACTATTAAACCAATCGATAAATTTAAAAAAGGCATTTTTGTAAAAATCCAAAAACCTAAACAAACAAGCAAGAAAATAGTAGATATAAACTCGATAGGCCCAAATATTTTTTTTGATTTTTTTAATGACATTATTAAAATCAATAAACTACCAGCACAACCAAGGGAAGCGAGTAACAGAACTGAAACATCATTTTTTAATAAAATTACACTAACTAAATTATTAATTAATATTAATGACCAAATCACTCGGCTATAAACATTTGGATAATATTTGTTTTTATAAATAGCTCTAGCTCCAAAAAAATAAGAAGCAGTTATAAATAAAATAATTAAAATATTCATTGTCTAAGTGTATCAAAAGGCAAGAACAGATTTGAGGTATAATAGGCTGTGGAAAACCAAGTTGACGAAATTAAACAAAAGCTCAATATTATCGATGTAATTAATCGTTACATCCCTCTAAAAAAGCGCGGTCGTCATCACATTGCTTGTTGTCCTTTCCACGGCGAAAAAACTCCATCTTTCACAGTTTCCGAAGAACTCCAAATTTTTAAATGTTTTGGTTGTGGCAAAGCCGGTGATGTTTTTACTTTTTTAGAAGAATATGAAAAAATTGATTTTCGCGAAGCTCTGACTGAACTAGCTCAAATGGCCGGAGTTGTTTTAATTAAAAGTGAAAACATTACTTTTGAAGAAAAAAAGAAAAAACTTTTGATTGAAATAAATAATGAAGTTGCCAAATTTTATAACTACATTTTAACTAGTCACCAAATCGGTGAATCAGCTCTTAAATATGTTCTCGACAGGGGAATCACTCTTGAAACTATCAAAAAATTTAAAATGGGTTTTGCTCCCCAAAATTCCCAATTAATCAGCAACTATCTTTTTAAAAAAGGTTTTAAATTAGCTGACTTAATCGCCACTGGAACTTTTGGTCAAAGCAAATATGGCAGTAATCAGCTTTATGATCGTTTCCAAGATCGTCTGATTTTTCCTCTAGCCGATTATCGTGACCATATTTTAGGTTTTTCCGGCCGAATTTTGCCAACAAGTAAAAACCCTAATTTAGCCAAATACATTAATTCTCCAGAAACCGAAATTTATCACAAAAGTCGCATGCTTTTTGGTCTAAATTTAGCCAAAGAAGCCATCAGAGCCAATAATTCAGTCATCATTGTTGAAGGTGAGTTTGACATGATTTCACCCTATCAACTAGGTGTTCAAAACATTGTTGCCGTCAAAGGCACTGCCTTTACTCAAGAACAACTCCAACTTCTTCGTCGCTACACCGACACTCTAATTCTTGGTCTAGATTCCGATTTTGCTGGCAATAATGCCGCCAAAAAAAGTATTGAATTAGCTGACTCTCTTGAATTTGACATTAAAGTTCTAACTTTAGGTGACAAATACAAAGATCCAGATGAAGCCATCAAAGCCGATCCAGAATTTTTTAAATCTCAACTCAAAAATACTATTCCAGTTTGGGATTTCATCATTCAATCAGTCTCTAAAAATAATGATTCAAGCACTATCAAAGGTAAAAAAGAAATTTTAAGTAATGTTTTGCCATTTTTAGTCAAAATCAGCAATTCGGTCATCAGATCTGATTATTTCAAGAAATTAGCTGATGAAATCAATTCTAGTGAAGAATCAGTCTATGAAGAAGCAAAAAGATACCTACCAGGTCAAAAAACTAATTTTGTTCCAACTCAAAAACCAGAAACTATTCCAGATTCCCCAAGGATTGAAAAATTTGAAGAACTATTATTAACTTTAATTTTTGGGTCTAAAAAACCATCAACATTAGCTAAAAAACTAGAAAATCATCTAAAAAATATAACTAATAATCAATATAAAGTAATGATCAAAACTCTACTTGATCAAACTGAATTTGAGCCAAGAGTCTACCAAGAACAATTGCCAGCTGAACTACGCTCTATTTTCCAAAATATCTATTTAAATGCCACTGCTCTTCAAATTGATTCTCACACTAGACTCGAAGAAATTAAAAAGACTGTTAACCAAATCGAAACAATCACTCTTAAAGACCAAATTAAAGCTGCCAGTGAGAAGATAAGTAAACTAGAATCAAGCAAAAATGAAGAGGAACTAGCTGAAGCTGAAAAAGAGTATATTCAGTTACTTTCAAATCTATCCCAACTTCAAACCAAAAAATAGATTTATTTATTAAATTAAGATACAATATACGACATGACGGCCACGTTAAACATATCCAAAGTCAAGCAAAATTTGCTTAATCAAGCTAAGAAACTCCATTATCTTACCAACGAAGAAATTTTAAGTCAAATCCCCGAACCTGAAAAATATATTGACGAAATTGATGATATTTTTAATTACCTCTTTGAAAGGGGGATTGATGTCTTCGATAAAGTTGAATCTAAAGAAGCTATTGAAACCGAAAAAGATAAGAACACCTCAACTGATTTAATCACTCTTCTTTCCCAAAAAGGGAACATGGATTCAGTCAGAATGTACCTAAAAGAGATCGGTAAAATCGATCTTTTAATTTTTTCTGAAGAAGTTGCCCTAGCTCAAGAAATTGAAAAAGGTTCTGCTCTTTCTCGAGAAAAATTAATTAATGCCAACTTAAGACTTGTTGTTTCTATTGCTAAAAAATATATTGGTCGTGGTCTAACTTTCCTAGATTTAGTTCAAGAAGGAAACCAAGGTCTAATGCGAGCTGTTGAAAAATTCGATTGGCAACGCGGTTTCAAATTTTCTACTTATGCTACTTGGTGGATTCGCCAAGCTATCACTCGTGCAATTGCTGATCAAGCTAAAACTATCCGTATTCCAGTTCACATGGTTGAAACCATCAACAAAGTTTATAAAGCCACTCGAGCTCTAACCCAAAGATTAGGTCATGAACCAGATATTGAACAAATTGCTGAAGAAGTTGGGATCACAATTGAAAAAGTTGAAGAAATCTATCGTATTTCTCAAGATACAACTTCACTTTCAACCCCAGTTGGTGATGATGAAGATTCATTCTTAGGTGATTTCATTGAAGATACAACTCAATTATCTCCATATGAAGAAACTTCAAAAGAACTATTAAGAGAATCAATCGAAGAAGTTCTTGGCTCTCTTGATGAAAGAGAAACAAAAGTTCTTTCTCTTCGCTTCGGTCTAATGGGTGAAACTCCAAAAACTCTCGAAGAAGTTGGAAAAATTTTCAACGTCACTCGCGAACGTATTCGTCAAATCGAAGCCAAAGCTCTTAGAAAACTAAGACATCCTTCAAGAAGAAAGAAATTACAAGACTACTTAGAATAAAAGTATGTATTGACAAACTTTGCCAAAGTATGCCATAATACACTATGGCTACAATAAACGTTTCAATTACTAACGATCAAGCTAAATTTATTGATCAACTTGCTCAAAAATTTAATTTTGATAATCGCAGCGAATTAATTCGCAGTCTTATTAGAATGGTTCAATTCCAACCAAAGCTAATTGATGAAGTTATTAGTTTTCCTTTTGTCACACCAGATACAAACAGTCGTTCTAAGGTTTTAAATAGTTTTAAAGAAACTAAAAAATATTCTCCAGAATTCCTAAAAGATTTGGAAAAAGGTTTAAATAATAGCCGTTTTTTTAATCAAAAATGAGTCTAGATTTTTTAAATAAAGATCAAAAGAAATATTTAAAAGATCATAATTTAGTTTCTAAATTTGAAAAACAATATCAACAATTTTTAAAAAATTCTCGTCATCCAAGTTTAAATTTAGAAATTTTAGAACCTAAAAACAGAGGAATTTATAGTTTTAGATTAGATAGAAAATATCGAGTAATTTTTATTTTCGATAATAATCAAGATATTGAAATATTAACTATTACAAATCATTACAAATAATCCATGCAATACACCAAAGTCGCAGCTCACGCTTTAATCAAAAAAGATAATAAATATTTAGTTACTAAACGTCCTGCAAATGATGATTACATGCCAAATTTTTGGGACACGCCAGGTGGCACCATCGATTTTGGTGAAAAAATTCTTGATGCTTTAGTTAGAGAAATAAAAGAAGAAACAGATTTGACCGTCAAAGTTGGCAATATTATTTTTTGTCACAATCATCTTTCCGGCACCGAACGTCATCAATTTGAATTAGTTTATCAATGTGAATATATTGGTGGAGATATTAAATTAGATCCAGAAGAACATTCAGAATTCAAATGGGTGACTTTGGAAGAAATGGAATCTTTACAAAAAATTACTTTCTTAGAAGAATTACTTAAATCTCTAAAATAAATTCTCTTGGTAAAGCATTTTCAATTTTAATTTCTTTATAATCTTCTTCAGTCAATTTATTAATCATCATTCTTATTGGTCCACTATGACTCAAAACCAATATAGTTGCATTGTTGTCTTCCAGTTTCAAATCTTCCAAAAACAAATCAGTTCTTTTCTTTAATTCAGTCAAACTTTCAATTCCCAATTCTTTATTTATCTTATTATCTTGATTAATTTCATCCCAATTAATTGTGTGATGTTCAATTCCAGTATATTCACCAAAATCTCTTTCTTCGATTAATTTTGACATCAAAATTGGTCCTTCAATCGGACATTCATCTAAAACATATTCCAAAGTTTCCACACACCTTTTCAAAGGTGAACAAAAAACCATATCAATCTCATATTTTTCTTTCAAATATTTACCCAAACTTTTAGCTTGTTCAATTCCTTTTTTAGTCAAATTGTCAGCACTTTTGCCTTGCAAAACTCCATCAACATTGGCTTCAGTTTGACCATGTCTAACTATAATTAATTTCATGTCAGATATTATACTATATTGTTGTTTTATAAATTGATTTCAGATGTTATTTCAAGAGAACCTTTCCGGTTCCCTTTAGGGAACTAAAACAAAGCGAAACATGATATTTTGGTCTAGTATTTAAGCTAAAAATATCATATAATCAATCTCAGTCAAGCACATTCTAAAATTAATATTCCCCTGTAGCTCAATGGTAGAGCGCCCGCCTGTTAAGCGGTAGGTTCCTGGTTCGAATCCAAGCGGGGGAGCAACACAAACATACCCTAAAGATACGCCAAATATGCTTTTATGTTATGGTTAAATAGAGCTAGTGATTATGTTTTCTGTTAACATTAATCTATGAGTGAAAAAGGTGGTGGTCAATTCCTAAATATTAAATATCCTGATTTACAAAAGTCTTCTCAAGTCCAAGAATCAGTAGACAAGAAACTTAGGCTAGAACATACCAAAACTCCAAATCATCCAATAGACAGAAATGAAGTATTTCTAGATAGACTAGAACACATTTTTGATAACCCTAACCAATCTACTAAAGAAAGAAACATTGAATTATTCAAAAATCAATTTCTTTATCCTGAAGTCTTAATCAACAAAGACAATGTCCCAGACTCATACTTTGAATTACAACTCAAAATAGCTAGAGAAAGAGGTGAAGGTGGTGATTTACAATATGCTGGCATTTGGAATGTTAGAAACATTGATGACAACACTAGAAGACAAGCAGGAGAAATTCTCCACAATGACCAAAAGAAATCTCTAGACACTTGGATAGACTATCTAAGTTCACCTGATGCCCTTTATCCAACTTGGTTTAAATACTACACCTTAAGAAATCTAGTTAAGATGGGTAGCTATGATAAAGAAAAGAAAGAATTTGGCAAAAGAAGTAATACTAGTACAGGAATATTTCCTGATTTAAATAGAGAAGCATTGTCTTTTACCTATGATGTCCTACAAAAACGTTATCTTAAACATGAACAACACACTGATGAAGAGTTAAAGAGAATTGTGGATACAGCTAATTTCTCTAAAATCTATGCTTATGCCATTGATAAGATGACTCCTGCTTCTAAAGAAAATAAAGAGAAGATAGATGGTGAATGGGTTAAATTTAACCAAGGTTCTGATGCCACTGCCCTTTATGAATCCCTCCAAGGTCATGGTACTGGCTGGTGCACAGCTGGAGAAGGAATGGCTAGAAGTCAACTAGAAGCTGGTGATTTTTATGTCTATTACACCAAAGATGAAAACAACAAAAACACTATTCCTAGAATTGCCATTCGGATGGAAAATGATGTAGTAGCTGAAGTAAGAGGAATCAACTATAGTCAAAACCTAGAAGAAAACATGATGGAAATTGCCCAAGAAAAGTATCATCCACTCCCAGGTGGAGAACAATTTGACAAGAAAGATGCTGACATGAAAAGACTCACCTTTCTTGATAACAAAGTCCAGAAAAATGAAGAATTAAGTGAAGATGAAATTATCTTTATTTATGAGTTAAAAGGAAAGATAGAAGGCTTTGGATATGAGGAAGATCCTAGAATTGAAGAAATCAGATCAAAATTAGATGTCTTAGAATCTTTCAATAAATTAACCAAAGAAGAAGACCAAGAAGGAATAGTTGAGTATTTAGTTAGTGGGCTTGTATGGGATCAATTATCTGGAGAAAATTTAGATAGAGTTTGGGAAATTATTAATGAAAAAGGTGGAGAGAAGGCAGCTACAAGTTTTGCTAATAAGATACAGTATAACAATGAATTATCTCAACAAAACTTATATAAAGCCTTTGATTTTATAATTAGGGAAGGTGGGGAGGATGCAGCTGGATATTTAGCTTATGCGATACAAAATTATAGTAATGAATTGTCTGGAGTAAACTTAGACAAGTTTGTGGAATTTATCATTAGTAAAGGTGAGGAAGAGGCGGCTGCAGGTTTAGCTGGTGTAATCAACGAATATAACTTATCTGGAGAAAATTTAGATAAATCATTGGAATTTATTCTTAGTAAAGGTGGAAGAGGAGCGGCTATAGAATTATCTAATTTAATCATAGAAAATAAAGTATCTGGAGAAAATTTAGATAAATCATTAGAGTTTATCTTTAGTAAAGGTGGAGAAAAAGCAGCTGCAGGTTTAGCTGATGCAACCAAAAATTATAATCAATTATCTGGAGAAAATTTAGATAAATCATTGGAATTTATCTTTAGGGAAGGTGGGGAAGAGGCAGCCACAGGCTTAGCTTTTACAATAGAAAATAGGAGTAGTGAATTATTTGAAAAAAACTTAGATAAGGTTTTGGATTTTATCATTAGTAAAGGTGAGGAAGAGGCGGCTGCAGGTTTAGCTGGTGTAATCA
>JBAXAJ010000003.1:0-100183 GCA_037142555.1 Candidatus Shapirobacteria bacterium
TTTTTTTGGAGCATCTATTTTCACTACAAAAGAGGTGATTTACATCCATCAATAATCATCGAATATCTTCTTTTTGCTATCTTTGCGATTGTTCTAATCTTCACAACTGTTCTCTAATCTTTTCCATTTGCCACTGTTTAATTTTTTTAGGATCACCACTTAGCAAAACTTCTGGAACCTTATGCCCCATGAATTCTTGTGGTCTAGTATATTGTGGATATTCAATAGTTCTGATTTTTTTACCATCAATTTCAATTTCACTAAAACTTTCAATTTGATTTGATTCATCTTTTCCTAAAACCCCATTAACTAATCTAGCTACAGCATCAGTCACCACCATTGCTGGCAATTCACCACCAGTCAAAACATAATCACCAATTGAAATTTCTTCATCAACCATGTAATCAGAAATTCTTTGGTCAAAACCTTCATAATGACCAGCAATCAAAATTATATTATCTAATTTTGCCAACTCTTCAGCCTTTGCTTGATCAAATCTTTTTCCCCTCGCCGACATTAAAATAACCCTAGAAGCCGCCCTGTTAAGGGAGGTGCCCGAAGGGCGGAGGGTTTTTACAGATTTTAAAGCTTCATAAACCACATCTGCCCGTATCAACATTCCTACATCACCACCAAATGGTTTATCATCAACCGATCCATAATCATCAATCGCAAAATCTCTTAAGTTATGAATTTCTAAATCAATTATTTTATTTTTAATTGCTCTTTTAATAATGCTTTCAGCAAAAGGTGATTCAAACATTTTAGGGAACAATGTGACAATATCTATCTTCATAACAATATTTTACCATTTGCGCTATACTATTTTTATATGAAACAACAAAACACTGCAGTCATCGTTATTCCAACCTACAATGAAGCTGATAATATCGGTCGCATGATCGAACATTTAAACACCAAAACTTTCATTGACATTAAAAATAAAAAAACCAACAAAGAAGATTGGCAAATGAAGGTTCTAGTTGTTGATGGTAATTCACCAGACGGCACCGGCAAAATAGTCGAAAAAGAAGCCAAAAAATATAGTAACACTTTCCTTTTAACCGAAACCAGTAAAGATGGAATTGGTGCTGCATATTTAAAGGGTTTTAAATATGCTATGGAAAAATTAGATGCCGATTTTGTTTTTGAATTTGATGGTGATTTTCAGCATCCTCCAGAAACTATTCCAGTCATGCTTAAAGCCATGGAAGATGGTTATGACTATGTAATTGGTTCCCGAAAAATAGCTGGTGGTTCTAACCCAAAGGGTTGGGGATTTAAGAGAGTCTTTTTCAGTGAATTTGGTGGATTTGTTGCTAGATTCATCATGTTCTTTCCATTCAAAAATTTCTTTAAAGTTACTGACCCAACCACTGGTCTAAAAGTCACCAGAGTCAAAGGCTTCATCGACAAAATGGATCTAGATTATAGTCGTCTTTTAACCAGAAGTTTTGGTTATAAACTTCAACTTCTCTTTGAAACTCTAAAAATGGGTGCTAAATTTAAAGAAGTTCCTCTTCAATTTCATGTCAGAAATGCTGGTGAATCAAAAATTGAAGCAAAAACAGCCACTGACATTTTCAAAGTCGCCATTCTTCTTCGTTGGTTTGATGATTTCACCCAAAAATTCTTAAAATTTGGGACCGTCGGTTTTGTTGGCTATCTAGTTAATGCTTTTTTCTTAAACATTTTTTCCAAGACTTGGTCAATTGAATGGTTAGCTTGGTTTCTATCAACCGAACTAGCTATAATCAGCAATTTCACTCTTAATAATCTTTGGACATTTAAAAAAGAAGCTATTTCAGGCTTTTCCATAATTGGTAAATTCTTCCAATTTAATCTTTCTTCAGTTGGAGCTCTTTTAATTCAAACCATAGTTGGCACAATTGGAGTAACTATATTTGGTGAAGCTTCACGTCAAATATTATTACCATTCATCATTGTCTTCTTAGTTCTTCCATACAATTGGTTTATGTATAACAAATTCATTTGGAAGAAAAAGAAATAATATAGTAAAATAGACTCACTTATTAATTAAATTATTTAATATATGAAAGGAATCATTTTAGCCGGCGGCAAAGCCACTCGTTTAAGACCATTAACTACAATCACTTCAAAACAACTTTTACCAGTTTTTGATAAACCAATGATCTATTATCCAATAGAGACTTTGATAAAAGCTGGAATTAAAGATATTTTAATCATCATTTCTCCAGAATATTCTGGCCACTTTTTAAACCTTCTAGGCGATGGGAAACAATTTGGCGCTCGCTTTAGTTACGCTGTCCAAAAAGAAGCTAGAGGTCTTGCTGATGCCTTCATTATTGGTGCTGATTTCATGGATGATGATAATGTCACCATGATTTTAGGTGATAATATTTTCGATAAAGATTTTTCTGAGGAAATTAAGAACTTCAAAAGTGGAGCCATGGTTTTTGCTAAACAAGTCGAAGATCCAGAAAGATTTGGAGTTGTTGAATTTGATAAAGACATGAATGCTATTTCAATTGAAGAAAAACCAGAAAAACCAAAAAGTGATTATGCAGTCGTCGGTCTCTACACTTATGATAATAGAGTAATTGAATATGCTAAAAATTTAGCTCCATCTGTACGAGGAGAAATAGAAATTACTGACTTAAACAATATCTATCTTAAAAATGGTGAAATGAAAGTCAATATTTTTGACACTCTTTGGGAAGATGCTGGAACTTTTGAAAGTCTTCTGAGAGTCGCCAATATAATGGCCGAGAAAAAAAAAGTAATTTAAAGAGTCACTAAACTAATATCACTAGTCGATCCACTATCCATCCAGTTATTGCCGTGGATCATTAAGACATTGTCGCCCTCTTTAATAAAATCAAATTTCAATAGTTCACTAAAAATTGGGTTTGAAGATTTAAAACTACTTTCTCTAAATTTTTTATAATGAGGATTTATCCCATAAGAAAGGGATAATATCTTGACAGTTTCTTCATTATCAGTTATTGCAATCACTGGGATTTTGAGTCTATATCTAGACAAGATTCTAGCTGTGTTTCCAGATTCAGTAAAAACCACCACTGCTTTGATAGGGAAGTCTTTTGACCCTTTAACAATTTTCACCGCCGCATTAACCAAAACCTCAGTTAAATTTTTTGGATCCATTGGGATTTCTTTAATTAAACCATGGTTCTCACAAAAGTTAGCAATACTTGCCATTTCGGTGACTACTTTAACTGGGTATTTACCCATAGCAGTTTCTTCAGACAACATAAGTGCGTCGCTTCCATCAAAAATTGCGTTTGAAACATCAGTCGCTTCAGCTCTAGTTGGAGTATAATTTTCCACCATCGATTGAAGCATTTGAGTTGCCACAATTACTGGGGTGCTATGTCTTCGACACAAATCAATAATCTTTTTTTGCCAATAAGCCAATTCCTTAATTGGGATTTCAATCCCCAAATCACCCCTAGCAATCATAATCCCATCACTAACTGAAATTATTTCTTCTAAATTTTTAATTGCTTTATCATTTTCAATCTTAGAAATAATTTTTGCTTTTGAACCATTTTTAATTAATTCTTTTTTTAAAGTCAAAACATCTTCGGCTGTTCTAACAAAAGATAGAGCCACAAAATCAATTTCTAATTGATCAATTTTTTCTAAAACATCCAAATCTCTGTCGGCAAAAAGTGGTAAATCAAAATCCTTACCAGGAATATTCATACTTTTTCGATTTTTAATCACATAATCTCTTCCAACTCTAGCTTCTAAAACATCTCCACTCTTTCCAATGATTTTTAAATCTAAATCGCCATCATCTATAAAAGCTTCATCTCCAATTTCAATTTGTGGCAAAACCAAAACTGGGTTAAGCCTAATTGATTTTTTACCTTTTATAAAATCTTTGGATATAAAGATAGACTCACCATCTTTAACCTCTAATTCTTCTTCATTTGGGGTTTCAAGTCTAATTTCTGGGCCTTGAAAATCAACAAAGACACCAATATTTTTGCCTAATTTTTCGGCAATTTTATTAACTCTTTCAATTCCGTCCTTGTGCCATTGAAAAACATTGTGTTTAAGGTTAAATCTAAATAAATTAACTCCTTCATGAATTAATTTTTCGATAGCTTCATTTGACTCAGATGCCGGCCCAATAGTCGCAATAATTTTAGTTTTTTTAATCATAGTCTTTATTAATATTACACTATTTAGTTATTTTTTTGTGGGATTTTTGGAAAAACCAGAAGACTACAAACAGAATCACTAAAATCAAAAGAGAAATAACATCACTTAAATGGCCATTTGTTATTCTAGGGAAATAAGTATCTAAGCTAATTACTCTAAAATAGTTAAAAACTTTAACATCTTTAAAGTAAATTGAATTAACAGTCATCACTCCAATATGGACTAAAGCTGTAAAAAATATTAAATATGCAATGCTCCTAATAGACTTCTTTGTTATATGCAAGAAAAATTTCATAAACTAGATTATATAGACTTTTTAGTTTTTGTCTAAAGCTTTCATCACCATTTCCTTAGATTTTATTTTTGAATCATCACAAACCAAACAAATTTCATCAACTAGATGATTCATAGCAGTATCAAACATTTCTTGATCACTTTTTAAATAATTGACCACATTGTTTTTTTTCTTTTGCCAAAGATTTTTTAGTAATTTTGCAGTTTTTGTCGGATTATTTAAATATAGGATTTCTTTTCCATTTTTAGCGTTATTATCAACCCAAACTTCATCATCAGCTTTAATAGCTAAATCTTTAATTAAGCTTTTTAATTCATTTTTATCCATTAATTTTCTTAAACTTGCTTCTTGGAAATTTTTTAATGGGGTTGAACAAATTAAATTAGGGTTTGTTTTAGGTGCATAATGAACCACAACTTCTGCTTGACCTTTATTATTAGTTTGCTCAATGACTCCCGAAACAGTGTACACTTGAAAATTATCAATAATACTATCACCAACGACTATACTTTTTGGATCATTCATACGAAACCTTCTTTAAAAATTAAAAACCCTATCTGATTAGAATCTACTTACATTATACCTTAATTATTTCATAAAAAAAATGTTAGTATATTAAATATGAAACAAGAAAATGAAGTCTGTCCAAAATGCGGTGCCAATCTAGGCGAAGTTACTGAAACTTCTACAGGAAGAAAACTCCAAAGATGCTCTCAAGGATCATGGAATCCTCAAACCCACAAAAATGAAGGTTGTGAATATGTTAAATGGCTCGAAGTCGAACCTAAAAAACTAGATGAAGTCTGTCCAAAATGCGGTGCTCAACTTATTCTTCAATTAACCAGATTTGGTAAAAAGATGAAAAAATGTAGTGCTGGTGGTTGGGATAAAGAAGCCAAAAAAGCCACTGGTTGTGACTATGTCGAATGGATTAATGGAACTACTGAAAAACTAGATGAAGTTTGTCCAAAATGTGGTCAAGCTCTAGTTCTATACACCACAGCTAACGGTAAAAGCATGAAAAAATGTTCAACCTCTGGTTGGGATAAAGAAGCCAAAAAAGCCACTGGTTGTGACTATGTGCTTTGGTTAAAAGCTGGTCAAACTTCAAGTGATAATGGTGAAGAATTTTTGCCACCTGAAGAATTTTAAACATGGTTTACCACCAAAAAGATTCACTTTCCCAAAACTACATCAAATATCCTCAATTAGTCACCGAACTATTAGATAATTCTGATATCAATCCAAACGATACTGTTGTCGAAATTGGCCCAGGCAAGGGGATAATCACTAAACAATTAATCAAACGAGCCCAAAATGTCATTGCTATTGAAAAAGATATCAGTCTTTCTGATGATCTCGTTTCTTTAAAAAATGAACCTAATCTCAAAATTGTCTATCAAGATTTTTTAAAATTTAATCTGCCTTTAACTCCCTACAAAATTTTTTCTAACATTCCTTTCAGTATTACCTCAGAAATTCTTAATAAAATCCTAAAGTCTAGTCTTCTACCAGAATCAATGTATTTAATTATGCAACGAGAAACAGCCCAAAAATTCGCTGGTGAAGACAAAGAAACTCAAAGTTCTATTCTGACTAAACCTTGGTATGAAATAGAGATTCTAGGAGACATTGATCGAACTAATTTCACTCTTAAACCTCAAGTCGTTATTGTCTTTGTCCAATTTAAAAAATTAGTTAAACCTTTAATTAAAGATGAAGACAAAAAAGAATTCAGAGATTTTGTTACCTATGGTTTCAGTCAATGGGAGCCAACTCTTGAAAAAGCTTACAAAAAAGTGTTTTCCAGAAAACAAATAAAAATAATTAATAAAACTTTAAAAATAAGTGAAGTCAAACCAAGTGAGCTTAAATTTGAATCTTGGTTAAAACTTTTTGAAATATATAAAAAATTAAATCTATACAGTAAGATAATTAGTGGTTAAAATATCAAATGACCAAAAAAATATTACTAATCGTCTCAGCTGTCATTATCGCCCTATTGATAATTCTTTCTATTTTTTTTGTAGTTAATTACAAAAAAGTTGTTGTCAAAACAAACAAAATCAAAACTGACACGATTTTGCCAACCCCAACTCCAGATCCTAACAAAGATTTTGCCATTGCTCTTATGGGTTATGGTGGTGATGCTCACCAAGGCGGAAATCTGACTGATTCTATTATTGTGGCTCATTTTATTCCTCTAGAAAAAAAAGTTAAATTAATTTCTGTTCCTCGTGATCTTTGGGTGCCAATCCCAATTGCTGTTGGTGAAACTAAATGGTTAAAAATTAACGAGGCCTACGCTATTGGTCTCAATGATAAAGAATATCAAAATAAAGAACTCCAATTCACTGGTCCAGCTGGTGGTGGTCAAATGTCTAAAACTGTTCTCTCCCAAGTTGTTGGCATCCCAGTAGAAAATTTTGTAGCTCTAAATTTCAGCGGTTTTTTAAAAACAATTGATACTCTTGGTGGAATTGATATTAATGTCCAAAAAACTTTTAATGATCCATACTATCCTCTAGAAACAAACATTAATGATACCTGTGGAAAATCTGAAGATGAAGTTAAAACTCTAACAGCCACCATGTCTGGAGACAAATTGGAACAACAATTCACTTGCCGCTATGAAGCACTTCATTTTGATAAAGGTCTTCAACACATGGACAGTGCCACCGCTCTAAAGTTCACTCGTTCTCGTCATTCACTTGAAGATAGTGGAGATTTCAATCGTTCAGCCAGACAAAAATTAGTCATTGAAGCAATTAAGAAAAAAGTTATTTCTCTAAATTTCATTCCAAGAATAATTCCTTTTGTAAACACTCTTTCTGGGAATTTAACTACCGATATTGATATAAACCAAATGCAAAGATTAATTTCTAGAGCTCAAGAATTCCAAACTTATCAAATTGAATCTGTTCCTCTTACTAACCAAAACATTTTAATGGATAGCAAAAGTATTTATGGTCAATATATTTTGATTCCAAAAGAAGGTCAAGGACAGTGGACAAAAGTTCATGAATTCATCAATAGTCCTCAATCGACCATGTCAGCTACACTAAAATAAACTAGCGTTTTCTTGAAGGTTTTTGTATCTCACCTAGAGTTTTCATTTTCAAAGCACAAGTGAAGTCATATATTTTTTTAACTTCTTTTTTAATTTCTTCAACGTCCAAGCCTTCTCTTTTTAATTCTCCAAGAACAAACTTAATTGATTTATCATAATCATTTTTAAAATTTTCATTAATATCTTCCCAAGAAATATTTTGCAAAGTATCTAATAATTCTGCTTTATATGGGATGACTCTAACCACCATTAAATAGGCAATCATCGGATAACTCAAGGAATGAGTGTAATAGGCGGAATTATCATTAGAATTAATACTATTATTTGTTGGGTTATATTTAATGTCCCAAACTTTTTCACCAGTTGGTGAAAAACATCTGCCTTCGTTACCAAAGACTTCAACTCTATCATCAGCAATAGCGCTTAAGGCTTCATAAATTTTAATAACATGCGCTTTTTTCCAGATCATATCTAAAGTATATATTAAATTTAAAAAACATCTTTACCAAAAAAACATTATTGATATATAATTTTTTTATAACCAATAATATTGAATCTCTAGGTGGTGATGGAGGCTTTATAACTGGGTCTTGTCATCGACTAAATATTGATAATTCAAGTGTCTTAATCGACCATGGAATGTTTCAGGGAAAATTTGAAGAGAGATCCCAAAAAGGTGAAAGAAGAAATTTTACTCCAACTAGAAACATTGCTCGCGGTGTCACTGATGTTTTAATAACTCATAGTCACATTGATCATATTGGTCGTTTACCAATGATCTATAAAGCTGGATTTTCCCCTAATATATTAGCCACTAGCACCACCGCTGCTTTCATGGAAATAATGTTAAGGAATTCAGCTGAGATTCAAGAAAATGAAGATCCTCAAAACAGACTATATGATTCATTTGATGTTGATGAAGCTTTAAGATATGTAAAAATAGTTAAGTCTTTTAACGAAATACAGATTGGTCAAAAACATAGTAAAATGACAGCTGAGTTTTTACCAAATGGACATGTCATGGGGGCTAATTCAATTATTATTAGGAATATAGACAAAGATAAAAAACACCAAAATATTCTTTTTACTGGAGACATGGGTAAAGAACACCAATCATTATGTGGTGGTTATCTTGACCAAATTACAAAATATCCAGATGACAAAATTGATGTTCTTCTTACAGAATCAACTAATTTCTTAAAAGAAGCAATTGACTTTGAAGAGAAAAAAGCCAGTCTTCTAAATCAAATTAAAAAAGTTTGGCAAGAAGGTGGCAATGTTTTGCTCCCAGTTCTTTCTTTTCATCGAATGCAAGAAATAATAGAAATACTCCATAATAGTGATAATGTCCTAGGTGATTGTTCAATCATTATTGATGCTCCGCTAGGTGTCAAAATTTTAGATGCTTTCAAAGCACTCAAACCAGGGGAACTTTCCCGTCGTTATGGAGATGATCCAAATTTTTATAAAAATGAAAAAGAAAGTCTTGATAGGTTTAATCTTAAAAATGTAAAAATTCTTCAGTCACATCAACAATCTGTCTTCAATGATGAAGCTCTGGCTTTTAATCCTAATAGAAGTATCATTATTGCTAGTGGTGGCATGGGTGAATTCGGCAGAGCCATCAACTATCTTCGTGGTAAATTCAGTCAAAATCCCAAAAACGCTATTATCTTTACTTGCCACCAAGTTGAGGGAACTCCAGGTGCAGAAATGGTCCATAGATCATCAACTGGTGCTGGCAAAAACAAAAAAGCTATAGTTGAAAAGATAGATGGTTTCACTAGTCACATCAGTGGTCCAACCCAAACTTTTGATTTTTTAAATCGTTTTAATTTAGAAAATTTAGATAAAGTGATTATTGCTCATGGAAAGAATCCATCGAGACAAGCCATGGCTCAAGAATTTGAAAGCAGGGGAATTGGTAAAAAAATAATTCTTCCTAGTCTTAATCAAAAAATCGAAATCTAAATAAGTGTTCTATAATAAGTTATGACAATCAAATCAAACAATATTTTTACACCACAAGGGTTGCTTGAAGAAGTTGAGAAAGATCCAAAACTAGATTTTTTAATGAACATTTTTAACATCCCTCGTGCCTTTGGAGTCAGTGGTTTTGGTGGTAATTGGGATGTTGGCCGTCATTCCTATGCAACTGCAATAATTGCAGTATATTGGGGTAATTATAATAAATTTACCGAGGAAAAAAGAAATAAATTAGTGACCATGGCTCTTCTTCATGATCTTCACGAATCAGTCACTGGTGACATTTTGCCAATGTTTAAAACAGAAGAACTCAGGAATAAATTAGACGACATTCAAAATAATATCCTAGATGCTTTAGATGTGAAATTCGATCATAATCTAGAACCAGATTTAAAAATCTGTGACTTAATTGCTTTTTATTATGAAATCAAACAAGTCTCTCCAAACATCATGCATCCCAAAAAATTAAACCTAGCTAATTTAATGGCCACAAAACAACTCGAAACTATTAATGAATATTGTCAAAAATACAACCTCAATCCAAAAACTGTCAAAGACTTTTTGAAATATTTAGAAGTATAGATTCTGTTGGGGCTGTATCAAAAATTTATCAAAACGTTATCTTCTGTGTGCTTTCATTTCCGTGAATGTTTTCATAAAGCACGGAGCTGAATCAGTCTCTGTAGAAATTGGCACTCCACCAGCTTCTTGTACTTGTTTAATTGCAGCTTCAACACAAAGTTCAGTATAAGCACCAACAACTCTTATGCTTTCACCCGGTGTGACAATTTCCCTCACACGCTCAAAATTTACATCTGTAAGTAAAAAAACATCTGCATTCGGCACCATTCCTATTGGGTGTTTCTCTATCTCTGTAACTAAAGTTGCATTATCAATTACATCATTTATTTCCTGCTGTACACCTTCACAATGTTTTACAAAACTAATACCCTCTTCATCGTCAAATCGGTGTCTAGGAGATTTGTATTGTCTCAAGTCATCGTCAACAGTAGCTTTGTGAACAATAAGAGTTTTCATATCCTATATTATAGTATAAATACTATTATTACGCAAGAAAATTAAAATTTTTGCGTTTTATTTTAATTACTTTTTATTGTACGCCCAAAATATCAAAAAACTGTTGCCTCGCATGGATTCGAACCACAATTAGTCGGTTCAGAGCCGACTGTCCTACCATTAGACGACAAGGCATTACGCAGGTATTATACTATTTTAACTAAAATAATGTTATAAATACCTAATTGATATGCAAACTATAGAAGAATTAATCAAAGATCAAAACTTGAATGCCCAGCAAGCAGAAGCTATAAAAGACTATTTTAATGGTCTTTTAATTGAACTCTTGGAAAGCATTAAGCAAGATCACATCAAAAACTTCGAAGAAACTATTGACAGTCTCAGAAATAGCGCTTAGCTTCTTTTTCAATAGTCGTCTCTTCTCCATGTCCCGATAACACTATCGTCTCTTCTGGCAACTTCACTAATTTTTTAATACTTTTAAAAATGTCTTCAGTTGATCCATAACTAAAATCAGTTCTGCCTCTTAAGCCAGCAAAAAGTGTATCTCCTGAAAACAACAATTTTTGTTGCTTTGAATAAAAACAAACACTACCTGGAGTGTGTCCAGGGCTCTTAATAACTTCCAAAACCTCCGATCCTAATTTAATTTTATTAGTTTTATCTAAATCAACATCAACTTTTTTAAAATCAGGAACTTTAACTTTATGTTTCAAAAAATGAGTCGCAGTTTTGTTTTGTCTTCCCAACAAGAAAAAATCTAAATCACTACAATATAGGGGAACATCAAAAATTAATTTTAAATCCAAAGCTCCTAGTGTGTGGTCAAAATGACCATGAGTTAACAAAATTCCGATTAGATTTAAATTATTTTGATTAATTTCTTCTGAAATATAGACTCCATCATCAGCTGGATCAATAACAAAAGCATCTCTACTTTCCTCATCCCAAACTAAATAACAATTAGTATCTAGATCTCCTAAAACTAAAATTTTATACTTAAGCATTAATCTATTTTAACAGGTATAATATATCTATCTATGTCAACTACTAAAGCAATATCAAAAAGACTCTTTGTCGGAAGTCTCCCATATGACACCACCGAAGGAGATCTTTTAACCCTTTTTATTACCGAAGGCAAAGTCATTTCTATTAAAATAATTAAAAATAGATGGAACCGCAGTCGTGGAATGGCCTATGTCGAATACGAAAATGAAAGTGACGCTGTAAAAGCTAAAACTAAATATCATGGTCGCAGAATCGATGAGAGAACCATTATTGTTGATTATGCCGAACCAGATCCATACGAAACTGAAGAAGGCCGACAACGACACGAAGAAGCCCTAGAAAATAAATACAAGGGCCGACACGCTAGTGCTTTTGAATATAATACTGGTGAAAAAATTGAAGACGAAAAAATTAAACCTAAAAATCCAAAGAGCACAACTCCTAGAACTAAAAAAGATATCGTTAAAGGTCCATGGAGACCAACTCGTCGAGGCGGTGGCGGAGCAGCCAGAGCTGCTGTTGGTAATAATCCGGAAAAAAGATCAAACGTCAAAAACCATGTCAGGTCAAGTCTTTTCAAATCAAGAACTTTTGGTTCAAAAGTTGGCGCAAAATTTGCCAAAAAAGCCAAGAAAAAATAAAAAATGTCTTTTTTAAAAAATATTAAAATACTTCGTTGGCACAGTTTTTTCAGTGAATTTAGTCTTTGGGCCCCATTAGCCATAATTTATTTTTCAAAAATATCAGGTTCTTACACTCTAGGTATCAGCATTTTTTCGATAATAATGCTTTCAGCCGCTATCTTTGAAATTCCAACTGGATTTATTTCTGACAAATATGGGCGAACTAAAACTCTAATTTTTGGTGCCATTGCTTTTGCTATTGCCAGCATTCTTTATGCCATTGGCTTAAACTATTGGATTTTAGTGATTGGAGCTGTTGTTCAAGGCCTAGGACGTTCCTTTTATAGTGGTAACAACGATGCTCTTCTCTATGACAATCTACAAGAAATGAAAAACACTGATGATTTTGCCGAACATAATGGCAAAATAAATTCGATGGCTCAAATAGCCCTAGGGGTATCAGCTATGATTGGTGGATTTATAGCCTATTTTTCTTTTCCTCTTTTAATGTGGATTTCAGTCATCCCTCAATTAATTTGTCTAGTCTTAGCTCTTAAATTAACTGAAATTAAAGAAATTAGCCATCAATCAACTAATATTTTTAATCATACAAAAGAAGCTTTTAAAAATCTTATTTCCAATGTTAAACTAAGATATATTAGTTTATCTGATATGATCAGTTTTGGTCTTGGAGAAGCTGGATGGAATTTCAGGTCTGCTTTCATCGCTACTATTTGGCCAGTCTGGGCAATTGGTATTGCTCAAGTTTTATGTAATTTTGGTTCATCTCTTAGTTTTCATTTCAGTGGTAAAGCTCTAAAAAAAATCAAACCAATAAACGTTTTAATTTTTAAAATAAATTTAAATGTTGCAGTTAATTTAATCGCTTTAGTGTTATCTAACATTTTTTCTCCAATTCTTATGTCTATTAATTCCTTATTCTATGGGATTGGACAGGTTTCTAAAGATAAACTTTTACAAGACGAATTCACTTCAAAACAAAGAGCCACAATGGGTTCATTAAATTCGCTTGGTGGAAGTCTATGTTATGCTATTTTTGCAATTTTGTTAGGAGTGTTGGCAGACAAATTTGGTCCTAGAAATGCTCTTATTGTTCAATCAATTTTAGTTCTTTCAGTCTTATATTTTTATTTTTCTTTTAAAAAAATTGTCAAAAATGAAAGAAAGTAATTTTTTAAATAAATCTTCAATAATCGCTCTATCACCAATGGACGGGATAACTGATGAGGCTTTTCGTCTTCTTCAAACTGAAATTGGCAAACCAGACTTGCTTTTCACTGAATTTGTCAGTGCCGAAGGAATCAGTCATGGTGGAGTTAAATTATTTGATACTCTTTTATTTTCATCCCAAGAACATCCAATAGTTGGCCAATTATTTGGTAAAAATCCTCAAAGCTTTTATAAGTCAGCCATCATTCTCTGTGAACTTGGTTTCGATGGAGTCGACATTAATATGGGTTGTCCAGCCAAAACTGTAATCCAAAATGGCAGTGGCGCCGCTCTAATTGGAACACCAGATCTAGCGCTTGAAATAATAAAAGCAGTTAAGAAGGGGATTGATGATTGGTTCTATGGATTTGTCAAAATCACCGACCTTGGTCTCCACAAAAAAAGTCTCGATATAATCGAACGTAATAAAAAATATTCAAGCCTCCCTGTCAAGGGAGGTGCCCAAAGGGCGGAGGGTTTTATAAAACCAACATTATCTGTTAAAACTCGTCTTGGCATTTCTGAATCAACTGTTGAATCTTGGATTCCAGTTCTATTGTCTCAAGATCTAGATTTTCTAACCATTCATGGCCGCACCCTTAAACAAGGTTATGCTGGCAAAGCTGATTGGGCTGAAATTGTTAAGGTTGTCAAAATGGTTAAAAAAACTAAAACTAAAATTTTTGGCAATGGTGATGTCAGTACAAAATCTCAAGCCATAAAATTTGCTAAAAAATATGGGGTGGATGGAATTTTAATTGGCCGAGCCGCTTGTGGGAACCCTTGGGCTTTCATCGACCATTGTGCCACTCCAAGAGAAAGATTTTCTGCCATGCTTCTTCATGCTCAACTTTTTACTACTGTTTTTCCAAATCGTCGTTTTGATAGTTTGCGTAAGAACTTTTTATTTTATGCCTCAGGATTGGCAAATGCTAAACAACTCAGATCAAAATTAGTCCGACTAAATTCGATTGAAGACCTTTTGACGCTTGAAGGTGAATTCGTAAATTGATAAAGTTAAAGGCTATGTCAAACGAAAACCAAAATCCAAACCAAGTCGCAAATTTACTCAATGTTGAATCACTCATCAATGCTTCAACTGCAAGATTCGACACTCTAAACAAAGAATACCAAGAGCAAAAATCAATGCTCGATTCTATTCTCGAAAGTGATGTCGAATATCAAGAAATAGCTCAGGAAGCTCAAAAACAAGCTAAATTGAAAACCATTGCTAAACAAAAAGTTATGATCAGACCAGAAGCAGTTCATATAGTCGAAAAGATTAAAGATGCTCAAACCCAAATTAAAGAAATTAAAACTGCCATGTCAGACTATTTAGCCCAATATGTAGTTCTCTCTGGCACCAATCAAATTGAAGGTCCAGATGGTGTTCTTCGCCAAATCATCTACAGTGCTAAACTAGTTAAAAGTAAATAATGTATAATTAAACCCTATGATCAATTTAAACAAAGAAAATTTTAAAACTGAAGTTACAGATTTCCAAGGCAAAGTTCTCGTCGATTTTTGGGCTCCATGGTGTGGCCCTTGTCAAATGTTAACTCCAGTAATGGAAGAACTCAGCGTTGAAATGGAAGGAAAAGTCAAAGTCGCCAAAGTCAATGTTGATGAAGAACAACAACTTTCAATGGACTACAATGTCTCTTCTATTCCTATGGTAATCCTTTTTGAAAATGGTCAAATTAAAGAAACTATAATTGGCTTTCGTCAAAAAGCTGATTACATTTCTGCCATAAATAAGGCATAATTAATGGATATTTCAAAACTAAAAACTTTTTTAGAAGAAAACAATCAACCAGCTTTCCGCTATCGACAAATAATCAAAAACTATTTTTCTGGTCAATTTAGTTCTTTTGAACAGATGACAAATCTATCAAAAGATTTAAGACAAGTTCTAGAGACTAACTTCCCATATTCATCTCTAAAAGAATTAAAAGTCTTAAAAGATGAACAAACCGAAAAAGTAGTTTTAGAATTGGAAGATGGTCAAAAAATAGAATCAGTTTTAATGAACTACGATGAATGGTTAACTGTTTGTGTTTCCAGCCAAGTTGGTTGTCCTCTCAATTGCAGTTTTTGTGCCACTGGCAAAATGGGTTTCAAAAGAAATTTAACAGCCGATGAAATTGTTGATCAAATCCTATTTTGGAATCAAAAATTATATCCAAAATATGTTGGTCGGGTTGTTTTCATGGGGATGGGTGAGCCTTTCTTAAATTGGGATAATCTTTTTAAATCTCTAGAAATCATAAATTCAGAAACTGGTCTAAACATAGGTGCTCGAAAAATTTCTATTTCTACCGCTGGTGTGGCTGACAAAATAGTTGAATTTGCCAATCTTAAGGCTCAATATAATTTAGCCATTTCTCTTCATTCAGCTGATCAAAACAAAAGAGAATCATTCATGCCAATTGCTAAACAGTTCAATCTTGATGAACTCAAAAAAGCTTGTCTCTATTATGTCAATAAAACTAAACGACAACTATTTTTTGAATATGCTCTAATGGATAATAATACTAGTCAAAGCGATGCTAAATTATTAGTTGATTTCATCAGATCTCACCATCTTTTCTTTTTGAATTTAATTCCTCTAAATCCTGTTTCTGGTGGAATGACTCCAGCCACCAAAGAAAATGAAGAAATCTTCATAAATTATTTAAATAAATCAAATATAGAATATTCCCTCCGTCGTTCTTTTGGTCAAAATCTTAATGCCGCCTGTGGTCAGTTAGTTACTGTATAATATACCCATGCTTATCGATGAAGTTAGAATCAATATTAAAGGCGGCGATGGTGGCGATGGTTTCGTCCACTTCTATTCTGACGCTTGGAGACCAAAAGGTGGCCCAGACGGCGGCGATGGCGGTAATGGCGGTTCAGTTTATTTCGAGGCAGTCAACGACATCAGTAAATTAAGTCAATTCAGACATGCCAAGGTCTATTCAGCCGAAGATGGTGTTGCTGGCAGCAAAAACAATTGTAATGGTAAAAATGGTGAAGATTTAACTATCTATGTTCCAGTTGGAACTCTAGCTACTTATGATAATGGAACTTCAACCGAATTCACCGAAATTGGTCAACGCGCCATGATGGCTAAAGGTGGAACTGGTGGCCATGGAAATAATTTCTTTAAATCATCAACTAATCAAACTCCTCGAGAATGTCAAAAGGGTTTCAAAACTCCAAAGAAAAATCTATTTTTACAACTAAAATTAATTGCTCAAGTCGGTCTAATTGGGTTGCCAAATGTTGGTAAAACCAGTCTTTTAAATGAAATAACCACTGCTGGAGCCAAAGTTGCTAACTATGCTTTCACCACTCTCGAACCAAATCTTGGGGTAACCGCCGCTGGTCACATCATTGCCGACATCCCTGGGTTAATTGAAGGTGCAGCCGATGGTAAAGGTCTAGGTTTCAAATTTTTAAAACATATTGAAAGAACTAAACTTCTAGTCCACTGTGTTTCTGCTGAATCTCAAGATCCATTAGCTGACTATCAAACCGTTCGCCAAGAATTAATTAATTACAGTTCTAAACTAGCTGACAAAACAGAACTTGTTATTTTAACCAAAACAGATGTTGTCGAACCAAAAGAAGCAAAAAGAATTCAATCTCTCATTAAAGCAAAACTCTCAGTATCCATCCTAGACACTGAGAGCATTAAAAAACTAAACGATTTAATCTCAAAAAGTTTAAACTAAAACTTTTTTAATTTTTTCCCAATCTTTCTTAAGTTGAGTTGCCATTTTAACAACACTGGTTTTAGATGCTACTAAATCATCTTTAAAATCATTAACAACTTTTTCTACAATCAATCCATATTTATCTTTATCGATTTCATTACCAGCAGTTTTTAAAGCGACAATCTTATCGACTACTGCAGTTCTAATTTCTGTATATTTATCAGTGGCTGCCTTAGTAGCTTCACCAAAGACTTCAATAACTTTAGCTTCAGTTTCCTGAACTCCAGTCTTAACTTGTTTTTTAAGACTTTCAGCTAATTTCTTTAAATCATCTCTGGTTTCTTTACCAGATTTTGGGGCTAATAATAGTCCACCGATTGCGCCAGCTGCTGCTGCGACTAAACCTACGAGAAAAATTTTTCCTGTTTTTGCCATTTGTTTTGTTCCTTTTTAAATGTATCTAACACTTCAGTCTAGTTCAAATTGTTCAAACTGTCAATAAAATTATCTATTAATATCTCTTTCTGGCCAGTGTTTATCTATTTGGACATTTAATTCCAAAAACACTTTTCGACTAGACATCAATTCCAATTCTTTTCTAGCATTAAATCCAATTTCTTTAATTTTCTTTCCACCAACCCCAATAATCATTCTCTTATATCGGTCAGCAGTAGTATAAATAGTTGCTTTAATCAAAATTAATTTCTTTTTATCTTTAACTGAATCAACTTCGACATTCACAGAATAGGGGACTTCTTTTCTTAAAAATAAATAAGTTTTTTCTCTAATTATTTCAGCAATATATTCTTCAGAATTTAAACTTATCTTGACTTTATCTTTTGATTCCATCACTTCAATGTTGTTCTCGATGTCACTTTCATCTGTTTCAAGTAATAATTCGAAAATAAGTTCAATCAAACCTTTCACATTTTTTTCTTTAATAGCACTGACTGTAATCACTTCATCAAACTCATCTTCTAAATAGTTATATTCTGGTAAATGATCTTTAGTCCCACTAGCAATATCCATTTTGTTATAAACCAAAATCTTTTTGGCCTCAGATTTTCTGACTAACCCAATTACTTTATTTTCTTCTTCACTCTTTGGTCTAGAAATATCAACCACACAAATCAAAACATCAGCTCTTCCACTTTCTTTTGGAGCCTCAGTGTTAACCCGTTTACCGACTAAATCATTAATCTTATTAATAATTCCCGGAGTGTCAGAAAAAATGATTTTACCTCTAGGATCAGAAAAAATAACCCGAGCGTTTTTTCGAGTTGTTTGAGGCAGTGGGGAAGTTATTGCCACTTTTTGACTCATAATGGCATTTAACAAGGTCGATTTTCCCACATTTGGTCTTCCTAAAATTACTACTCTTCCGAATTTCATCACCTATTCTACCAGTTTTTTTGAATTTTAACTAAGTCATTGCCAAACTTAATTCTAAAGGTAAAATAAAAAGACTATATTAAAATAATTGACACTTAGCAAACTAAGTGATAGACTGCTAATTATGACAGACATTAATAAAGATAAAATCAAAACCACCCAGCCTCTAAGAAAAATATTGCCTTTAATTCCACTAAAAAACATTGTTTTGTTTCCATCTGTGGAAACCTCACTTTTCTTTGGTCGTAAAGAATCAATGAACTCACTATTACATGCCTATGACAACACTAATAAATTAGTGATTGTTACTACTCAACGCAATCCAAAAATCGAAAAACCAGAAAAAGATGATCTCTATTCAGTCGGTGTTCTAGCCAAAATTGAGCACATTCTCCAAACTGATGGCAGT
This sequence comes from Candidatus Shapirobacteria bacterium, assembly GCA_037142555.1. GTDB lineage: Bacteria > Patescibacteriota > Microgenomatia > UBA12405 > UBA12405 > WARW01. The sequence continues at coordinate 18,926 of JBAXAJ010000003.1, forward strand.
TTACATGCCATTGTTAAAGGAATTTCTCGAGTCAACATCACTAATGTTATCCAACTAGAACCTTTCATAATGGTCGAATATGTCGATCTTCCGGTCATTTCTGAACCAGCTGCTGACATCCAACAAACAGCTGAAACTATTCTAGCTCAACTTAAGAAAGCTTTTGCTATGGGTCGTCAATTTGATCTCCCAGCCATGATGCAACTAAGCAGTGGTGTTTCCAGCAGTGATCTTGCCGATCAAGTCAGTTTCTCTGTTGAAGCCAAAATTTCTGAAAAACAAATATTATTGGAAACTTTAATGGTCAGCCAAAGACTAAAAGCTGCCACTGAATATTTGATTCAAGAGATGAAAGTAGCCGAACTAGAAAGATCTATTGAAGAAAAAACCCAAGAAAAATTCAATACTGGCATGAAACGAAACGTTCTAGAAGAAAGAAAACGTCAAATTGAAAAAGAATTAAAACGCCTTGGTGAAAGCAGTGCTGGTGAATTTTCTGAACTAGAAAAGAAAATTAAGAATAAAGATATTCCTCAAGAAATCAGAAAAAAATTAACTAAAGAACTAGAGCGTCTGACTGAAATGGGCCCAATGGCTCCAGAATCTAGTTACATCAGAACCTATCTAGAAACTGTGGTTGAACTGCCATGGGGCAAATATGCCAACACTAATGTGACCCTTTCTAAAGCCAGCAAAATTCTTGACAAAGATCACTATGGGATCAAAGATGTCAAAGAAAGAATTCTCGAATATTTAGCTGTCCTAAATCTTAAAAACAAAAATCAAAAGAAAAATGAAGAGGTGACTTCCACTGCCAACATTTTATGTTTCATCGGGCCTCCAGGGGTCGGTAAAACTTCTCTTGGTAAATCTATTGCCGAAGCTATGGGTAAATCATTCGTTCGTGCTTCTCTTGGTGGAATTCGTGACGAAGCCGAAATCCGAGGTCATCGTCGAACTTATGTTGGAGCCATGCCAGGCCGAATCGTTAAAGGTCTAAAAGATGCCAAATCTATGAATCCAGTTTTCATGCTTGATGAAATAGACAAGATTGGGGCTGATTATCGTGGTGATCCATCTGCTGCTCTTCTAGAAACTCTCGATCCAGAACAAAATCGTGAATTTGCCGATCATTATCTAGATTTTCCTCTAGATCTATCAAAAGTCTTTTTCATTCTAACTGGGAATGACATTTCTACAATTCCAGGCCCTTTACGAGACCGTCTAGAAATAATTGATTTCTCTGGCTACACTCAAGAAGAAAAATTCCACATTGCCAAAAACTATTTAATTAAAAAAGAATTAAAAGCTAATGGTTTAAAAGAAGCTAATATTAACGAGATTAAAGATGAAACCATCAAACATATAATTGATAAGTACACTCGTGAGGCTGGTGTCCGTAGTTTGGAAAGAGTTTTTGCTAGTCTTTTCAGAAAAGTTGCTAAAAAAATTATTGTCAGTAAAACCAACAAAGTTGATTTAAATAATCAACTTATTCTTAAAAAGTTTTTGGGACCAACTAAATATAATTCGACTCTCAAAGGTAAAAAAGATGAAGTTGGTCTTTCAACTGGTCTAGCTTGGACTTCAGTTGGTGGTGAAATTTTATTTATCGAAGTCAACATAATGCCAGGTAAAGGTCAATTAATTCTAACTGGAAAACTTGGAGCGGTGATGAAAGAATCATGTCAAGCTGCTCTTTCCTACATTCGTAGTCAAGCCAAAACTTTTAATATTAAACAAGATTTTCACAAAATTGACATCCATATCCATGTTCCAGAAGGTGCCACTCCGAAAGATGGTCCTAGTGCTGGCGGTGCCATAACCACTTCTCTAATTTCAGCTCTAAAACAAGTTGCTGTGCCTCGAGATATTGGTATGACAGGGGAGATAACTCTTCGTGGTAATATTCTAGAAATTGGAGGTCTTAAGGAAAAATCTATTGCAGCTCACCGAGCTGGTCTCAAAACTATCTTTATTCCAAAAGACAATGAAAAAAGTTTAATTAACATTCCAAAAGAAGTTAAAAAAGACATCAAATTCATTCCAGTCGAACACTACAACGAGATTTATAAGAAGATTTTTAAATAATAGTCACATACTTACTAACACCACCTTCATTTCTTTTATTTATCACGTCAGCAAAAGCTTTGACAATTTTGTCATCGTCACTTGATTTATTATAGTTAACAACTATTGATTTGTCTCTACCTTCTTCAGAATAAAATAATGCTACTCTATGGTCTCCATTTATTCTAAATCTAATTTCACCTTGGCTAAATTTAAATTTCAAAACAGTATTGTCTTCTTCCTCCCAACAAATCTCAGCTTTCTTCTTTTCTTTTTTAATCCCAAAATCATCTAAGTTTTTCAAACCAAAATCTAATAGATAATCATCTCTAATTTCTTGAAGAAAAACAATAATTCCTGAATAAGCAAAAGTACCTTCATGTCCTTTTAGTTTTTGTTGTCTGCATTTTTCTTCAATATCATAGTTTGCCTGTGATTCGGCAGTTAATTTTTTTAAATCTAAAATATGTTCTTTATTTAGCATCTGAAGAGTAATATAACATAAAAAAAGCCGTTGTAAATTTTTTGGTATTATCCAATAATTTACAACGACAGTTTTGCCTACCACTATTTTATTCTTTTAATTTCTTTACCTGTCCAAATACCATGGGCTTCATGTTTACTGCAACCTGTGCAAGCAACAATTTTTCCATCATGCATATGTGCATGTGGCGGTATTTCATAGGTTTTGCTTGGTGTATGTAGAATAACAAAATGTCCTGGGAAGACATGGTTTCTACAGTGAAAACAAAGAATAACTTTTTTCTTAAAACATTTTGGACAAAATTTATGACCTTTTGTTCTAGTCAAATGCCCACATTCTGTGGCTCTGAAAATTTTAAAAATTTTCATTTAGAATCCCTTCTTTCTTTTTTGATCCAAATATCGCTTGTGATAAATTTAGCTTTTGGGATTATATCAGATAATAAGGCAAAAACAAGCAATTTACATCTTTTCCACAGTTTCGATGCCTAGCAGTTTAAGTCCCGTCTTTAAAACACTAGCAGTAGTGTGAGTCAAAAATACTCTAAAGTTTTCTTGCTTTTCACCAATAATTCTGTTTTTAGCGTAAAATTCGTTATATTTTCTAGCCAAACTCAATAAATATTCAGCAATAACAGCAGGGGAATATCGAGTCGAACTTTCTATAATTTTTTCTTCAAATCTATAAAATTCTTTGATTAAAGCCATTTCATCTGGATTAACATCTTTTTGAATTTCATCAACATTCTTTTGTTCTTTAATTTGAGTCTTATTCAAAACACTCAAACATCTAGCATAGGTATATTGCAAATATGGGCCCGAATCCCCTTCTAAACTCATAATTTTATCCCAGTCAAAAATCACATCTCTTCTAGGGTCACTCGATAAATCATTAAATTTTACTGCTCCAATTGCCACCGCTTTAATTTGTTCTTGATTATTATCTGGAGCAATTTCTTTTGCTTTTTCCATTGCCTTATCAATCACATCAGACAAATGAATAGTGTCGCCCTTTCTAGTTGAAAACTTCCCAGTTGTCCATCTAATTAATCCATGAGCAATATGAACCATTCCTAACTTTGGCATCCAACCCATCAATTCAGCTGTTTTAAAAACTTGTCTAAAATGCAATTCTTGGTCAACTCCAACTTCATAAATTATTAAGTCTGGTTTCCAATTATCTAGTCTATATTTAATAGTTGCCATATCACGAGTGAAATAAGTTGTTGTCCCGTTTGATTTTTGTAACATTGCTGGTGGCATGTCACCAAGTTCTACAATCAAGGCTCCTTCACTTTTTTTAGTTATCTTTTTATTAATAATTTCTTTAGTGATTTGAGGCAACATATCTTCGTAAAAAGATTCGCCATGGATATAATCAATTTTTACACCCAGAAGTTCATAAACTTTATCAAATTCCCTAAATGAAATATTAATACATTTTTGCCAAATTTCTCGAGCTTCTTTGTCACCATTTTCTAGTTTTGCAAAATAGTCTCTGCCTTCATCAATTAATTTTTCATCACTTTCAGCTTCTTTATGAAATTTAACATAGAGTTTTTCCAAATCTTCGATTGTTAAATCTTCTATTTTTTTATCATTCCATTTTTTAACAGCAGCCACTAATTTCCCATATTGAGTTCCCCAGTCACCAATGTGGTTATCACCAATGCACTTCCAACCTAAAATTTGATAAATATTATAAATAGCCTGACCAATATTAGTTGATCTTAAATGTCCAATTCCAAATGGCTTAGCAATGTTTGGAGCCGAATAATCAATAACCATTGTTTTATCTTTTCCATATTCACTCAATTTATTTTTAAATTCAATTTCATAATTTAAAACTTCTGCTTCTTTAATCAAATATTCGGTTTCTAAATAAAAATTAATAAAACCAGCTCCAGCAATTTCAATTTTTTCTATGTAGTCATTTTGTAAAATATTACTTTTAATTTTTTCAGCCAATTCTCTTGGGCTTTGCCCGCCGGAGCTTTTGCGTAGGCGGGTTGCCAACACCATAGCTATATTTGTTGAGTAATCACCAAAACTAACATCACTTGGATGTTCAATTTTAATTTCTTCTTCCTTTATATTAATGTCTAAAGCTTTAATACTTTTAATTAATATTTCTTTTAAATCTTTTACAATTTTCATATTAAAAAACTTTTGAACCATTAGGTAAATCTTTATCTAAAAATAATATAGAAATAGTTTCAGCGGCCTCGGCCGCCGTAGCTTCAGCGGAGGCGGCGAAAATCATCGCTTCAGATTCTTCTCCCATAATTTTTCTAGGTTTTACATTAGTCACAAAAACAGTTTTTTTGCCAATTAATTCTTCTGGATTATAAGATTTAGCAATTCCAGAAAAAATGACTCTTTCTTTTTCTTCACCAAAATCAACCACCATTCTAATTAATTTATCTGATTCTTCAATCTTTTTAGCTTCCTTAATTTCTCCAACCATAAATTCCACTTTAGCAAAGTCATCATATTTAATTTGATCCATGGCTAATTCTATCAAAAAAAGAGTAATTTTGTGTTATCATTTCCTCATGCAACTAGATACTTCTATATTCAAATCATATGACATTAGAGCTGTTTATCCAACTCAAGCTGATGAAGAATTAGCTGAAAAAATAGGCAGGGGATTTGCTAAATATCTAAATTTTCCAAAAGAAGTTGTCGTTTCCCGAGATGGTCGAAGTTCAGGACTTTCAATGAAGAATGCCTTAATTAAGGGTTTAACAAGTGTTGGGGTTAACGTTCTTGATGTTGATTTAGCGTCAACTGACATGTTCTATTATGCTTGCCAAACTAAAGATCTCCCAGGAATTTCTGTCACTGCCAGTCATAATCCAAAAGAATACACTGGTTTCAAAATGGTCAAAAAAATCCCTGAACTCTTGTCTGGTGATGCTGGGATTAAAGAAATTAAAGAATACATTTTAAATAATGATTTACCTCAAGATGTTGCCACTCCTGGAACAATTAACACTCAAAATCTTTGGCAGGAATTTGTTGATTATGTTTTATCTTTAATAGACATTACTAAAATTAAAAATTTCAAAATTCATGCTGACACAGCCAATGGCATGGTCGGCCCATTTTTAGAATTACTTTCCCAAAAACTTCCAAGTATTGAATTTGTAAAAATGTTTTGGGACATTGATGGCAATTTCCCAAATCATGGTGGTGACCCACTTCAAGCCGAAAATAGAACAGAAATTCAAAGAAAAGTCCCAGCTGAGAATAGTGATTTAGGAATCATGTTTGATCCAGATGGTGACAGATTTTTTGTCATCGACAAGAAAGGTCGTTTCATCCCAGGTGATTTCATGACTGCCATTCTGGCTGAATACTTTATTAAACGATATCCTGGTTGTGGAATTGTCTATGACATTCGAGCTTCAAAAGTTGTTCCAGAAACAATCATTGCTTGTGGTGGAAAAGCTTTCGCTAATCGAGTCGGACATACTCATATTAAAGCCAGAATGAAACAAGAAAACGCCTATTTTGGTGGAGAAGTTTCAGGTCACTATTATTTTAAAGATTTCTTTTTATGTGACACCGGTCTAGTCACTTTTGCCTATCTTCTAGACTTTCTATCAACCACTGATAAAACATTAGAAACTATAATTGACGAAATGTTGGCTAAATATCATATTTCTGGAGAAATTAATTCCAAGGTTGCCAATGTCCCAGCTGTTTTAACAAAAATAGAAAACACTTATGGATCTCAAACAATTAGTCCAATTGAACGAATGGATGGTATGACTTTTGAAATGGGTGATTGGCGTTTCAATATTCGTTCATCTAACACCGAACCATTGCTAAGGTTAAACCTCGAAGCTAACACCGAAGAGCTCATGATTCAAAAACGAGATGAAGTTTTGTCTCTAATTAATTCCTAATTTTATGAAAGAAAATATTCAACCAACAACTGAAACAAAAAGCATTTTAAATATGAAAGATGTTTTGGATTGTTTTGAACTAAAATATAATCATCAAAATTTAAAAAACTTTGCTGAATTAATTAACAGTGGGTACACTCCATTAATTGTCAGTAATCATCAAAGCCACGCTGATGGTTTTCCAATAGCTCTACTTACAGAAAAAATCACTGATTTAACTGATGAAAATTTCAATGCCTTTTATTTTCCAATAGCCGCTTCTATGGCCACTGGACACCAAAATGAACCCATGAAAAATTATTTAGAAAAAGTTATTCCAGTTCTTGAATCAAAAAATCTCTATTTAATTCCAGTTACTCGAGAAAAAGATGAAAAAGAATATGGAATTAAAGACAAAAATTTTGAGAGTATTAAGAAATTATTATCAGCTTATAAACAAGGTTATGGTGTAATCTATTGTCCAGAAGGATCAGTCAGAGCTGGCAGAAACGATGGAAATGGTGGCATAAACGGCATGATTAATGTTGAAGAAAACAATTCCTTTGATGGCACTATTGAAAGATATCTTAAAAAAGATATTCCTTTTTGTGTTCTTCAAATAGCTATCAATGGCACTCATAAATTTTGTAATCCAGACACTTACAAAATAGAAATTCCAGATTCAAAAATAACTCTAACTGTTGCTGATGAAATTTTGACTAATGAAGATTTTGAAAATAAAAATATTAAGCCAACTGAATTAGTAATGCCAAAAATTGCCAAAATTTTACCTTTTGAAGCCAGAGGAATCCATAAATGAGCTATCAACCATCAAGCAAGATTCTAGATAATTACGCCGATGTTTTGGTTAACTTCGCTCTCAACAGTGGTAATGGTGTCAAAAAAGGTGAAGTAGTTTTTCTCCAAGTTCCCGAAAGTGCCAAGCCTCTTTTGATTTCTCTGCAAAGAGCTGTTCTAAAGGCTGGTGCTCATGCCATTATCCAATATATTCCAACCGGAATTTCTCGAGATTTTTTTGATTTAGCCAACGATGAACAAATCCAATTTTTTCCAACTTACTATACAAAAGGGAAAGTTAAACAAGCTGATCATTTCCTAGTTATTCTTGCCGAAACCGATCTCCATGAACTAGAAGGGGTTGACCCAAAAAAAATAATGGACAAAAGTTCAGCTTCTAAACCATATAAAGATTGGCGCGATGCGAAAGAAAATAAAGGCAAATTGACTTGGACTATCGGTCTCTATGCGACTCAAGCCTCAGCCAAAGAAGCTGGTCTAACTCTATATCAAGCGTGGCAACAAGTCATTAAAGCTTGTTACCTAGACCATTCAAACCCAGTTGAAAAGTGGCGTCAAATTAAAACTAAATCTGAATCTTTAATCAAAAAATTAAATAAACTAGAAATAACTAAAGTCAATATTAAAGCCAAAGACACTGATTTAGATATTGGTATTGGTGAAAATCGTCAATGGGTTGGTTGCAGTGGTCGCAACATTCCTAGTTTTGAAATTTTTACTTCTCCAGACTGGCGTCAAACAAATGGTTACATTTCTTTTGATCAACCACTCTATAGACACGGCAATTTAATTAAAAATATTAAGCTGACTTTTAAAGACGGAATAGTTGTTGATTCCAAAGCTGGCTATGGTGAAAAGTTTTTAAAACAATTAATTCAAGTCAAAAATTCAGACAAAATAGGGGAATTTTCTCTAACTGACAAACGCTTTTCTAAAATAAATAAATTTATGGCTGAAACTCTCTATGATGAAAATTTTGGTGGTGCTTTTGGTAACACTCATATTGCTCTTGGTTCCTCTTTTAAAGAAACTTATTCTAAAAACATGAATAAATTAACACCAAAAGATTGGGAAGATTTAGGTTACAACGATTCAGCTGTTCACACTGACATCATTGCGACTAGTGACAGAACCATCAAAGCGACTCTCAAAAACGGCAAAGAAATAGTTCTCTATAAATCAGGCAAATTCCAGATTTAATTATCCTATATTATTTATTTTACTACGCATTCATGCTATACTATTTCGTTGGAACGATTAAATTAAAATCAACGACGATTTTAAATTTAGTGGTCTAATAAAAAAAAAAGAAGTACTTTAAAAAAAAACGACAGAGAGGAGGAAAAACTTCATGGAAGAAAGTCTTATCCAGCTCGCAACAGAGAGAGGATTATCTAAACTTGAAGAAAGCAATGGAATAACATATTTCATTGGAATAATCGAGTTTTATGACCCCACAAAAAAGTTTGGATTTACAAAAAATGAAAAAAATGGAAAGGAAGGAGTATATCTAGGTGGTAAAAACAGAAGGACCCCATTGATCCAAAACAGTCAACTTGAATTGGTGGAAAAAGTAGAAGAACCAGAAGAAAAAGAAAGGCCAATGAAAGATAATCTAGTTATTTGTGCTGTAGAATTTGGCATAAAAGGTAGATTGAAAGCAGCGTGTTGGTGCTTGAAAGAAGATTATCAAAAAGCAATTGAGAAAATCAAATGAGAAAAAGGAGTAGTGGAAAAGTATGAATATTTTTTGTAAACCAATCCAACAGTACGAACGTCCATTTTGTAATTCAGTTTGTTTTATTTCTATGAGGCAAGAACCTTCTTGTTACAAGTTAATGTGTGAAATAAGTTCAATAGAAGAAGGTCAAGAAATAATAGCAATTTTCGAACAAGGAGCAATAATTGCTTCAAAGCCAGGCCCTGGCGGAGAGTTAGTATTGAAAATTGCTGTCTCTGTCGAGAATAGTTGTTTAAATTATTTAACTAAGCTAATTATTGAAAATGATAATTATATTAATAAACAAATAATTGAACAATGTCGTAAGGAATTTAAAGTATAAGAATAACGCACCGGTGTGTAAATTTAATTGTCATTTGACAACTATTTTTACCCCGGTGCTTTTTTGTGTATAATATAAATCTATGACAACAGAACTAAAAATCGAAGACATAAAAATTGGCACAGGCCAAGAAGTTAAAGCAGGTGACACTGTAATCATGGATTACTTAGGTACTCTTGAAGACGGTTCAAAATTTGACAGTTCCTATGATCGTGGTGTTCCTTTTGACACCAAAATTGGAGTTGGTCGAGTCATCCAAGGTTGGGACAAAGGTGTTCCAGGGATGAAAGTTGGTGGTAAAAGAAAACTAACTATTCCATACCAAATGGCCTATGGTGAAAACGGAATTCCAGGAGTCATCCCACCAAAAGCAACTCTAATCTTTGAAGTTGAATTAATTGATATTGAAGAATAAAATCACCATTTTACTGGCTCAATATTATTAGTAATCAAATAATCGTTACATTTAGAAAAGGGCTTTGATCCAAAAAATCCATTATGAGCCGAGAGGGGAGATGGATGAGCTGATTTAATAACCAGATGTTTTGATTCATCAATCACTAGTCCTTTTTTTTGAGCATAATTCCCCCATAAAATAAAAACCAATTTCTCTTTTCTGTCGGATAATGTTTTAATAACCGCATCAGTGAATTCTTCCCAACCTTTTTTCTGATGTGAAGCCGCCATATGAGCTCTGACTGTCAAAGTTGCATTAAGCAACAATACTCCCTGATTTGGCCAATTGTCTATGTTTCCATCAACACCAAAATCACTTTTAATTTCTTTGTAAATATTAACCAAAGATGGTGGCAGTGTCACTCCTCTGTTCACAGCGAAAGCCAATCCATTAGCCTGATTTGGCCCATGATATGGGTCTTGTCCCAAGATTACTACTTTAACTTTATCAAAAGGAGTCATCTCAAAAGCATTAAAAATAAACTTAGCACTAGGATATATTTCTGTTACCTTATATTCAGATCTGACAAACTCAGCTAATTTAACGAAATAATCTTTACTAAATTCAGCTTCTAATTCTTTTTTCCAAGATTCTTCAATTCTAACTTCCATTTGTTTTGACCCCAGATTTAATAAAACAATCTATCAATAAATCTGTTGGTAAACCATTAAGTCCAGTAAATGACCCTTCCAGATATTTCAAAAAAGTTGTCTGGTAAAGATAAAGAGGCGAAATAGCCCCTGACCATTGTAAAACATTATTATTGTTCACAAAATGATTAATTTCTTGATCAGTAATTTGTCTAAGATTAAAACGGGAAACAGAAGTTGTTGAAAAATCAATTTTGTTTTTTTTATCAATATAACAAAAACCAGTGTAAACAACAGATTGGTTTTCCATTTGTAGTTTCAACATTTCTTTTGCTTCATCATTATTTTCTGGTTTTTCCAAAACTTTTCCATTACAAACCACAAAACTATCAGCTGCAATTATTATGCCATCATTTTCTTTTGCCACAATTTCCGCCTTAAGCCTAGCAATTTTTTCAGCTCTAATTGCATAATCACTGTCTCTTATTGATTTCTCATCAGCATCAGCTGGAATAACCACATAAGGGACGCCAAAAACATCCATTATTAATTTTCTCTGTTTTGAAGCAGAAGCTAATATTATTTTTTGTTCCATATTGTATTTCTATTATAAAACATTCAAGGAAGATATTCTAAGCCTGATAAACCCTGTTCAATCACTCCCGTATAGAAAATAGAACTATTATTTCTTTGTTACCAAATAAGCTCCTACAAAAGCGACAATCGCACCGATAATATATTCAATAGATAGTTTTTCACCCAACAACAATATTGACCAAAAGAAAGTAAATATTGGCTGAAGATAAAAAACCATTGAAGTTATAATTGGTGAAGCTTTCTTGATTGTGTGTTGATATAAAAGAAAATAACCAGCTGTACCTAAAATTCCAACATACAAAACACTCAAAATAACAGGCATTGATAAATTTGAAACAATATTTGGGATATTAGGAACAGTTGCAAAGGCGATAAGTCCTTGGACAATTATTGTTAATGCTACAAAAGTAGTTGTAATAAAAATAGGTGATGAACTTTTCTGTAGGTCTTTAGAAAAAACAGTGTAAAAAGAATATGCAATAACAGCAACTAATACAAGTAAATTCCCCCATATAGTATTTTCTCCACTTACAGAGTGTGTAAGGAATGGGACTAAAATAATAACTGAAACACCTAAAAATCCAAGAACTATGCCAGTGATCTTAGTTTTAGATAATTTCTCTTTATAAAAAAAACTAGTTATTAAGGCAACAATAATTGGAACAGCCGCATATAATATTTGAGCTACAGTTGCTATGGATTTTCTAATTCCCATTGCAAAAAAGGTCACATTTACGACTGCTAAAACAGAAACTAGTAAAGTTTTAATTAAAGTATTTTTATTTATTTTTTCTTTCTTATATAAAAATATAGGAAATATAAATAACCCAGCGGCAACAAATCTAAGAGCAATAAATAGTGGAGTGGTAAGTTCGTTAAGGGCAATTTTGGTAAAAGGTGAAATTCCTCCACCAAGAAAGGCAACTATTATTACTAAAATGATTGGGATATAACTACTCATTGATATTAGTATATCAACGTTTATTTTAATTACTGATTCTAAACTGTGACCCCAGACCTACCGCAAGGGAACCAAATCATCAATGAACTTATTTTCTACTTCAAAATCTTTGCTGATGATATTTCCAGCCTAATAAATCCTGTTCAATTACTCCCCGTATAGAGAATAGAACTAAATAATAATATTTTGTTAAAATTAATTATGGAAATTGAATATGAAGCAACTTTTACTAATATAGACAAAAAAGATATTCGTTTTGAATTAAAAAAAATTGGGGCTAAACTTATAAAATCAGAATTTTTACAAAAAAGAATAGTTTTTTCACTTCCTGTAGGGAATGAGATTAAAGGTGGTTGGTTAAGAGTTAGAGATGAAGGTAATAAAAATACAATGAGTCTTAAAATTGTTGATGGTAATAAAATTGAAAATCAAAAAGAAATATGTTTAGAAATTAATGATTTTAATAAAGCCGTTGATTTTCTCGAGTTGATAGGTTGCAAAAAAAAATCCTACCAGGAATCAAAAAGGGAATTATGGAAAATAGATGATGTTGAAATTACTATTGACGAGTGGCCTTTTTTGGAACCATTTATAGAAATTGAAGGAAAATCAGAAAAATCTGTTAAAAATGTTTGTAAGAAGTTGAAATTTGATTATGAAAAAGCTATTTTTGATAGCGTTGATTTTCTTTATAGTAAAAAATATAAAATTCCAAAAGAAAGAATTAATAACCTAACACCACGAATAGTTTTTGGAGAAAAAAATCCTTTTTTAAAATAGTGTGACTCTACGGGGAATCGAACCCCGATTGGCAGAATGAGAATCTGCTGTCCTAACCATTAGACGATAGAGCCTTATTATTTATTAATCTTTCAACAGCTTTTCTACTCTTCCAAGATTTAATTTGTGTTTCTCTTTTTCTTGCTAGAGAAAGTGTCAAAAGTTCCTCAAAGTATATCAAATTCCAAGGCATTTTTAATTTTGTGTATCTAGATCTTCCAGTATTATGGTAATTTAACCTTTCTTTTATATTTGAAGTCGATCCAATATAATAAGAATTATCTTTTAATGAAATTAAAATATAAGTATAATACATGTAATTTATCCTAACCATTAGTCCCGATCCTTCGGATCGAGGATGCTCGATTCGGCTTATTATCGAATCGGCAACGATAGAGCCAAATACTGTATAATTAACTAGATGAATTTTACCAAATTTAACTATCATTTAAAGCTTATTGCTCTAACTGTTCTTTTTTCCACCTTTTTTACCTTATTTTTCTATTTAAACATCCCTGGAAAAATTGGATTTAATAATGTTTCTTTGGAAACTATTTTTGCTAATTATGATGGTCCAAATTACATGGTTATCGCCAGATGTGGCTATGACAAAGATTGTATCAGTCAAAACTTTCCTCAATATAATAAACCTGAATATTATCCAGCTCACTTGCCAGCCTACCCAGCTTTAATTAATATTATTTCTAATTTCACTTCAACTCCAAAAGCCATGATTCTAGCGACTCTCTTAAGTTCTATTTTCTTAACTTTAATATTTTTTGAGTTTTTAAAACTATTCATCAAAGAAAAAACAGCTTTTTGGTTGTCAACTCTTCTTCTATTTTTCCCAGCCCGTCTTCTAGTTTTGCGTCAAGTCGGTGCTCCAGAAGCCCTATTTTTAGCCACCATAATCGCTTCAATCTTCTATTTTAAAAAAGGCAAATATTTAATTTCAGCCATTTTTGCTGCCATTGCTCAAAGTCTAAAAAGTCCAGGAATTCTTTTATTCATCTCTTTTGGAATAATGGCTATTTATGAATTAATTAAATACAAAGACTTTTTAAAAACTTTTAAAAAATACATTTGTTATCTATTAGTTCCAGTCACAGTTTTTGGTGTCTTCTATTTATATTTAGTTCAAACAGGGGACTTTTGGGCATATTTTCATAGTGCCGACAACTATAATTTAATAACTAAAATCCCTTATGCTGTTTTCTGGGGAAATCATAGCTGGGTCAACACTATTTGGTTAGAAGACATTGTTTATATCTTCTTGATAGCGTTCTATGGAATATATCGTTTATTCAAAAAATATAAATTTGATATTATTACTATTTTCCCGATCGTTTTTATGGTTGCCACTATTGGAGTAGCTCATCGTGATATCAGTCGTTACATCGCTCCAATCTATCCTTTCTTATTATTAGCCTTTGCAAAATTTTTAGATAAAAAATCTATCAAAATAATTTTTCTGATTTTACTTCCAGCCATTCTTCTCTATGCCATCAACTTCATTTCTGGTAACATCGCTCCAATCTCCAACTGGGCCCCATTTCTCTAACTAATATAAATCTTATTATTTTCTTGTACGATTAAATCTCTCATCAACATCATCGAGATTGTTGTTGATATTTCACTAATTGGTGATCTAATTTTTTGACACAATTCATCAATCGTCACTTCTTCATTTTCTAAAACTGAAATTATTTCTTTTTCTAATTCAGATAAATTACTATAGTCTTTAAATAAATTTTGTTGATTAGGACAACTACTATTATTTCCCAAAATATCAGCCACACAAGTCACCATTTTTGCCCCTCCACTTTGAATTAACCAATTTGTTCCTTCAGCAGTTTTAAAACCAATTTGGCCAGGGATAGCAAATATATTTTTCTTTTGTTTCAATGCTAATTTGGCCGTGATTAAACTTCCTGATTTCAACCCAGCTTCAACTATAAAAACTCCGATAGTTGATAGGGCCGACACAATTCTATTTCGTTGAGGAAAGCTCCATAAAGTTGCCTTAAAATCTGGTTCATATTCTGAAATTACTAAACCACCTTTTTCCAAAATTTCAGTATAAAGATTATCGTTTTCACTTGGATATAACTCATCAAGTCCGCTTCCCAAAACCGCAATCGTTTTACCACCTAATTCAAGACAATTTCTATGAGCCTCACTATCAACCCCATACATAAAACCAGAGATTATAGTAATTTTTTGACCAATTAACTCTGGCATAAATTTACTAATTATTTCTCGTCCATAGCGACTCAAAGCTCTGCTCCCCACTACTGCTAGTGTTTTAATAAATAGTTCTTCATTCCAACTTCCTCGATAATATAATTTTTCTGGACAATCACTAATTTTTTTTAAAAGATCAGGAAAATCTTTTTTCTCAATCATTTTAATCGGCCATCTCTTCCACTCTTTCATATATTTTCATAATGATTAATCCTTTCAATTTCTTTATCTACTTCATTTAATACAATACAAAGCGCGTCAATTCTGTATTTCTTAAACTTCTTAGCAATTTTATTTTCTAAAATTAAAAAGCTTTCAGCTACTCTTTTAATTTGACTAAGTTTTCTCTTATCAATCATTTCCTCTGGAATCCCAAATTTATCTCCAACTTTTAATTTGACCTCCACAAACACCACCAGTTCATATCCTTTTTTGACCAAAAATTCCCTAGCCATATCTTCACCATTTTTCCCTTTATTATAATTTTCTATTTTCATAATCTATATTGCAAAGCTTCTGCCACATGAAACTCTTTAATAATTTCCGCCTTCTCCAAATCAGCAATAGTCCGAGAAACTTTTATTAATCTGAAATAAGATCTGGCCGACAAGGCAAACTTATTAACTGCTTGTTTTAGGAGTAAATTAGCTTCATCACTTAGTTTTGCAAATTCTTTTAGATGACTATTTTTCATGTCTGAATTGCTGTGGATATGAGCTAAATCTTTAAACCTTTCGCTCTGGATTTTTCTAGCCTCGTTAATTCTTTTCTTGATTTCCAAAGAACTTTCTCCACTCACTTTTTGTTTATCAATCATTAAATTATTAACATCAACAGCTGGAACTGTTAAATGCAAATCAATTCGATCCATTATTGGTCCAGACAACTTTTTTTGATAATTTAAAACTTGATAACTGCCACATTTACATTCTTTTTTAGGATCTCCAAGATGTCCACACGGGCAAGGGTTTGCAGCTGCCACCAACATAAACTGAGCTGGGAAAGTCATTGAACCACTGGCTCTAGAAATACAAACATAACCATCTTCAAGTGGTTGTCTCAAAGCTTCAAGCGAATTTCTACCAAATTCTGGAAATTCATCCAAAAACAAAACTCCTCGATGAGCCAAAGAAATTTCACCCGGACGAGGATTACTACCACCACCAATTAATCCTATTTGTGAAGTTGTGTGATGTGGCCCTCTAAAAGGTCTCTGTCGAACTAAAGATCCACCAGGAGGAATGTTGCCAGTTAAAGAATAAATTTTAGTCACTTCCAAACTTTCTTTTTCAGTTAAATTTGGCAAAATTCCCGCCATAGCCCGAGCCAACATAGTTTTTCCCGATCCTGGAGGCCCCATCATAAAAATATTATGTCCACCAGCGGCCGCAATTTCCAAAGCTCTCTTTGCCTGTTGTTGGCCCAGAATTTCATTAAAATCAAATTCAGGCCGAATGTCATTTAAAATTTCAGTTACATTAATTGCTTTTAATGGCTCAATCAGTTTTTCTCCATTCAGATGTTTAATCAGAGTTTTCAAATTATCGACTGGATAAACATTAATCCCTTCAACCACACTAGCCTCATTAGCACTCATTCTTGGAACAAATAAATCTTTCACTCCATTTTCTTTTGCTAAAAGCGCCAACAAAAACACGCCTCGGCTGTGGTGTAAACTGCCATCTAGTGATAATTCACCATAGAAATAGGCCTTTTCTTTTGGTAATTTAACTTCACCAATTGCCGCAATAACTCCAATTGCCACTGGTAAGTCATAAGCAGAACCATCTTTTGCCAAATCAGCTGGTGCTAAATTAACTGTGATTTTAGCCACTGGAAATTCAATGTCCGAATTAATTATGGCTGTTTTAACTCTTTCTTTAGTTTCATCAACTGAGCGACCAGCTAAACCTACAATCCCAAAAGAGGGGAATCCCTTATCCGCAACATTAACTTCAACATCAACATTTTCACTCTTTAAACCAATATTGGCCATCGATAATATTTTAATTAGCATATTAAAATTTAACAGAAAATCTTTAAAGATGTAATATATCTAACTAAATCACTTACAACCAAATAAAAGACGAAACTTTGATAAAATATAAGGGTGCCATTTCAAATAAAATCACCATATAAACCAACTGGAGATCAGCCTGAAGCTATCAAAAAATTAGTCAGTAATTTTCAAAAAGGTGAAAACAGACAAACTCTTTTAGGTGTCACTGGATCTGGTAAAACTTTCACTATTGCCAATCTTATTGAACAAACTCAATTACCAACTCTAATTATTTCCCACAATAAGACTCTAGCTGGTCAACTCTATCAAGAATTTAAAGAGCTTTTTCCAAACAATAAAGTTTCCTATTTTGTTTCTTATTATGACTATTATCAACCAGAAGCCTATCTTCCTGCTTCTGACACCTACATTGCCAAAGAAGTTCAAATTAATGATTTAATCGATAAATTAAGGTTAGAAGCCACTTCAAACCTATTTTCTGGCAATGATAACATCATCATCGCCTCTGTCAGTTGTATCTACAACATCGGTGATCCAATGGAATTTGGTGATTTAACTATCGATTTTAATATCGATCAAAGCTGGCCTCGTCGTCAACTTTTTGAAAAATTAATCTCTCTTTTCTACACTCGTTCAGAGTTAGAATTTAAAAGATCAACTTTCCGAGTCAGAGGTGAAACTATTGAAGTTTGGCCATCCTATCAAGATTCTGTAATTTCACTGGAATTTCAAAATGATGTTTTGAAAAAAATAATTGAAAGAAACCCAATGACTGCCAAAGAATTTAACCTTGAAAAATTTAGACTCTATCCAGCTAAACAATATGTTGGCGCTTCAGGTGAAAAATTAGACCATATCTATGAAGAAATTAGGTCTGATTGTGTTAAACAATCCGAAAAATTTAAAAGCCAAAACAAAATTCTTGAAGCTCATCGAATTGAACAAAGAGTTGATTATGATCTAGAAATGCTTAAAGAAACTGGCTACATAAATGGCATTGAAAATTATTCAACTTATTTCGAAAAAGATCGAAAAGCTGGTGACCCGCCATACACTTTAATCGATTATTTTCGTCATCTTTGGGGTGACAATTTTTTGACTGTCATCGATGAATCTCATGTAACCATTCCTCAAATTGGTGGCATGTTCGGAGGTGATTTCGCCAGAAAAACTAATTTAGTTGATTTTGGTTTTCGTCTTCCATCCGCTTTTGACAACCGACCTTTAAGGTTTGAAGAATTCAACAAAAGAGTTTCCAAAGTTGTCTATGTTTCCGCCACTCCTTCAAAATATGAAATTGAAGATTCTAAAAATAATATTGTTGAACAAATTATTAGACCAACTGGTCTAGTTGATCCACCAATCACCATCAAAGCAAGCAAAAACCAAATCCCAGATTTAATAGAAGAAATTAACAAAAGAATTGCTAAAAAAGAGAGAAGTTTAGTTTTAACTTTAACTAAAAGAATGGCTGAAGATTTATCAACCTATTTATCTGAAAAAACTTCCATAAAAGTAGCTTATCTCCATTCGGACATTGCTACTCTCGAAAGATCAGCTATTCTAGATAATTTACGCTCTGGTAACTATGACGTTTTAATTGGTATTAATCTTTTGCGTGAAGGTCTAGACCTTCCAGAAGTCAGCTTAGTAGCCATTCTTGATGCAGATCAACAAGGATTCTTAAGGTCAAAATCAGCTCTAATTCAAATAATGGGTCGAGCCTCAAGACATCTTTCTGGCCAAGTAATCTTATATGCTGATCGAGTTTCCGATGCCATGGATGGAGCCATAAAAGAAGTCAATCGTCGTCGTAAAATTCAGTTAAAATATAATAAAGATAATAACATTACTGCCAAAACAGTGGTAAAATCTATTCGTCCTCAAATTATTGAATTAATTAAAACTGAGACAAAACCTGAATGGTTTAAGATTGATCCATCAACCTTAACTCCAAATCAGAAAACTAAACATATTAAAGATCTTAAAAAACAAATGCGCAATTTTGCTTTTGCCCTAGATTTTGAAGAAGCTATAAAAATTAGAGATAAAATAAAGGAGATAGAACAAAGTGTTAGATAAAATAATAGTTAAAGGAGCCAGAGAAAACAATTTAAAAAATGTTTCCTTTGAATTTCCTAAAAATAAAATGGTAGTTTTCACCGGAGTTTCTGGCTCTGGAAAATCTTCTATGGCTTTTGACACTCTCTTTGCTGAAGGTCAGCGTCGTTATGTTGAAAGTCTTTCTTCTTACGCCCGTCAATTTTTAGGCAGCATGAAACGTCCAGATGTTGATTTAATTGAAGGACTTTCGCCGTCAATTGCTATCAACCAAAAAGCAATTTCTCACAATCCTCGTTCAACGGTCGGAACTGTCACTGAAATTTATGACTATCTCCGTCTACTATTTGCCAGAATTGGTCATCCACATTGTCCTAACTGTGGTCGAGAAGTTTCTCCTCAAACCAGTAAACAAATAGTCACTCAGATTTTAAATGTTGCTAAAACTCAAACTCACAATAAAAACGTCTATAAATTTTTTGTCCTTTCTCCAATCGTAATTAATAAAAAAGGTGACTTTATTGGTCTAACTGAAAACTTAAGAAAACAAGGTTATAAATGGATCAGAGTTGATAGCCATATTCTTGATCTTTATACCGATTTTGGAATTGCTAAAACTAACAAACATGACATTTCAGCAGTTGTTGATCGAGTTTCTATAAGCAGAGATTCTTTTAAAAATGAAAAATCTCTTTACGATCGTCTAATCGATGATGTTGAACAAGCTATGAAATTAGCAAATGGCCTAGTAGTTGTTTCAGAAGTCAAAGACACTTCTTTTGATTTTCCAGATTTTCCAACTGAAATGACCGACACTCTCTATTCAGAAAATTTTGCCTGTCCTGTTTGTAACATTTCTCTAGCCGAAATTGAACCAAGATTATTTTCTTTCAATTCTCCTCAAGGCGCTTGTGAAGACTGTAAAGGTTTAGGTTCTAAATTTCAAATTGATCGTTCTAAATTCCCTGAATGGAAAGCTAAAATGCTCGAGGGCAGATATGTCAATTCTGGTTCTGACGCTGTCAGAGAAGAACTAGAAAAATTCATGATTAAAAAACCTTGTCTCACTTGTCACAGTTCTCGTTTGAACCCTGAAGCTCTATCAATCACTATTCTAGATAAAAATATCTATCAAATTTGTCAACTTCCAATTGAAAAACTAACAAATTGGATGATGACTCTAGATTCTGCTCTCCAAAATGACATTGAAAAAGAAATTTTAGTTCCTATTAGAAAGGAGTTAAGTGCTCGTCTAGAATTCTTATTAGCTGTTGGTCTAGATTATTTAAGTCTAGAGCGTGAAGCTGGGACTCTATCAAGTGGTGAATCACAACGAATTCGTCTAGCTAGTCAAATTGGAACTGGTCTAACTGGAGTTCTCTACATTCTTGATGAACCAACCATTGGTCTTCATTCTCGTGACAACGATCGTCTAATTGGAACTCTAAAAAAACTTAAAGATTTAGGCAACACCATGGTAATAGTCGAACATGATGAAGATGTCATCAGGAACGCCGATTATGTGGTCGATTTTGGCCCATATGCTGGCAAAAATGGTGGGGATATCGTGGCCCAAGGTTCAGTCTCCGACATTGAAAATAATAAAAATTCTTTAACGGGTAAGTATCTTTCTGGCAAACTAAAAATCGAATCAGTCAGTAAAGTCCCTCTTGTCAAAGAGGGATTTAGGGAGATTGCTATAACTGGAGCCAAACAATGGAATTTAAAAAACATTAATGTTGAATTCCCATTAAACAAATTTATTTGTGTAACCGGAGTCTCTGGCTCTGGAAAATCAACTTTAATTCATGACACTTTATATGGTGGAGTTCGTAAAGCAACTCTCGGTTCTTATTATGGAACAATAGGGGAATATGACAAAATTTCTGGTTGTGAAAATCTTTCTGATGTTCTTCTAGTTGATCAATCGCCAATTGGGCGAACTCCAAGAAGTAACCCCGCCACTTACACTAAAGTTTTTGATGACATTCGTAACCTTCTAGCTCAAACTATTGAAGCCAAAATCAGAGGTTACAGCTCCAGCCGTTTTTCTTTTAATGTCAAAGAAGGTCGTTGTCCAGTTTGTGAAGGCCAAGGTCAAATCAAAATTGAAATGCAATTCTTATCAGACATCTATGTCACTTGTGACGAATGTCATGGATCTAGATTTAAAGAAGAAACTCTTGAAGTTGATTATAAAGGTAAAAACATAACTGAAATCTTAAAAATGACAGTCGATGAAGCTCTAGAATTTTTCAAAAATATTAACAGTCTTCGTCGTAAACTAACTACCATTCAAGAAGTCGGTCTTGGCTATTTAGAGCTTGGACAACCATCAAACACTCTATCTGGTGGTGAATCCCAAAGATTAAAAATCAGCCGAGAATTAGTCAAAAAAGAAGATGGCAAAATGCTCTACATTCTTGATGAACCAACCACTGGTCTTCATTTTTATGACATTGATAAATTAATTAAAGTCCTAAGAAAATTAGTCGACAAAGGTAACACTGTTGTTGTCATTGAACACAATTTGGACATGATTAAAAATGCCGATTGGATCATTGATATGGGCCCAGAAGGCGGAGAAAAAGGTGGAGAAGTGATGGTTGCTGGAACAGTTCAAGATGTAATTAACTGCAAAAAAAGTTATACCGGCCAATATCTCAAAAAATGTTTGACTTAAATTTAATTCCATCATCTCCAGGTGTTTATATCTACAGAAATTCTGAAAATAAAATAATTTACATTGGTAAAGCTATAAATTTGAAGAAAAGAGTTTCTCAATATTTTCAGCGCGATGATGCTTTAGGCCAAAAAACACTACAGCTAGTGTCTCAAATCAACAAAATCGACTACAAAGTTGTTGGTTCAGAAATTGAAGCTCTGATTCTAGAAGCCAGTTTAATCAAACAATATCGACCAAAATATAATTCTCAATTAAAAGACGACAAAAGTTATGTCTATATAACTATCACTAAAGACAAATATCCTTTAATTAAATCAGCTTTCAAATCAACTCTTAATTCAGACTCTATTTTCTATGGCCCTTTCCCAAATAGCACAGCTGTTAAAAGTCTTCTAAAAACCATCCGCCATATTTTCCCATATTATTCATCTCATCATTCAAAAAATAAATGTCTCTATTGTCACATTGGTCTATGTCCTGGCCCAGATATTAGTATCTCAAATTATAAAAAAAACATTTCTCAAATCAAAAACATTTTAAGTGGAAATTTTAGAAAATTACTTTCTGATTTAACAAAAGAAATGAAAATATTTTCAAAAAATGAAAATTATGAAATGGCCAAAATTAAACTCGATCAAATTAACGCCATAAACTATTTCATTTCTGGTTGGAGAAATTTAAACAATCTTTATCAACAAATCGATCTACCAGAAGACCAAACTAACAAAGCTCTCGCTGAATTAAAAATGATTTTGTCTCCTCATCTAAATAATCTTAAAAATATTAATCGTCTTGAAGCTTTTGACATTTCTAATTTAGGCAACAAATATTTTGTCGGTTCTATGGTCGTATTTCAAAATGGAAATATTGATAAAAATGAATATAGAAAATTCAAAATATATTCTAAAGATACTCCTGATGATCAATTAATGATTAAAGAAGTAGTCTACCGTCGTCTTAAACACCCAGAATGGGGGACACCACAAATCATTCTAGTTGATGGTGGCAAACCACAAGTTTCTGCAGCAAACTCCGTAATCAAAAATATTCCAATAATTGGTTTGGCAAAAAGAGAAGAAACTATTGTTATCAAAAATGATAAAGAGTGGACAGAAATTAATCTTCCAAAAAATTCACCATCTCTTTTGCTTTTACAAAGATTAAGAGACGAAGCTCACCGCTTTGCTAATAAATATCGAAAAGAATTAATCAAAAAAAACACCTTTGCCAATTAACGTTTTGGCATGAAAGCAATTTTGAAATAATAGACTTCATCAAGATAACTCACATCATAACAACGGACACTATCAAATTTTACATTTGTTTTAACATTCAATTCATCATCTAAAAATATTCTTTGTAATTCCACCTCTTCTTGGTTATCTAAATCAAGAACCCCTAAAACATCTTGATTCAATTCACCTTTTTCTCCATCAATAGTGACAAAAGGAGTGTTTTCTTTAATAAAAAATAAATTTCTTTTATCATTATTTTTTTTCATTTCTAATCTAACTCTTTGTATTTCATCAAACTGACTTTGTCTAAAATCAATTTTTTCTTTTCCTTTTTCCATTTCTACTGGAATAGAAACAATTTCATTAGGATTAATCATTCTTTCTTCCTTATCTTCATTTTTTTTAGTGAAAGAATATTTCAATTCAGTTAAAGTTTTATATTTACCATAACCATCCTCTCTAATTTCATGTTCACCATAAATATTTAAAACTTTACTCACTATTACTGTCCCTAAAATTTCTCCAGTTCTAAAAACTCCGTCTTTTCTTTGTCTGAATTTAGTTCCTTCTATAAAAAACTTTTGTTCTTCTTCAGGTGTTTGTTTTAATAATTCTTTTGACACTAAATTATTAAATTCCGATATATCAATCTGATGATCTCTATGATCGTCAGTTATAGGGATTAGTTGTCCATTATCAGTATAACGACCAATAATATTTTTTGGAAACTCTTTCATTTTTGTTCACTTTTTAATAACATTTCTTTCTTTTTTTTATCTTCTACCAACATTTCTTTCTTTTTTTCTTTGTCTTCACAAGCCTTAGGAGCCCAAAAAGTCTGTCCTGGACTAAATCTCAATTCTCTTTTTTTACCACCAGACTTTGGAATTTCATAAAAGAATTTTATTACACTTAAAGCCTTATATCTTATAAACCCCTTTGATTTTATTTCTTTACCACTTTCATCTAAAACTCTGACTGCCATTGTTTCACCAAAAGTATAGCCACCTCGATAATCAGATTGAAGACCTTTCCCCCAATGAAAATTTTCAACTTTAGTAGTAGGGGAAAAATAACGTCTATCTTTTTCTGGATGTTGGTTTAACAACTCTTGTCGTTTTTCTTCATCAACTTGAGCTTGGTCTTTATACATGTCGCCAGAAGGATCCGCTCTATAAAGGTCTTGACCGTTAGGTAATTTACCAATAATATCTGGATCTACAAATTTACCATTTTCAATTGACATAATTAGCTTAATTTATATTAACCTATAATAATATTATATCAAATATTAATACAATTATCAACTTAAAAACTCTTTCATTCTTTCCAGACCTTTTTTAGGTCCTTCTTTTTCAAAATGAAGTCTAGCTGGCTCAAGTTTTTTAATTATCCATTCAGCTAATCCATTTTTTAAATCAAGTGGATAGAGCTTTTCAGTCTTGTAATCTTCAATCAAATCACTAACTTTAGTGTAAACAATGTTTCCACCAAACTTTTCTGGTCTTTCAATAATGAATTCACCAGTCTCTTCTCCCCAAAAAACCAAAGTCTTAACCCAGTTTATTAAAGGATTATATTCAATTTCTTTTGGAGGCCCATAAGCTTTTCTAATTTTATTTCTAATTTCATCAGGAGTGTCATGGACAAAGATTGCTGAACCTGGTTTAGATTTACTCATTTTTAGATCAATAGCCACATCTTCTTCACTTTGTTTCAAATCTGTAGCTTCTGGCCCAGTCAAACCAGCAATCAAATTTTGGTGAACTGCAACCGGTGCAATTTTGTTTCCTTGGCTATCAAATAGGGGATTGATGACTAATTTTTTAGCCACCTGTCTTCCGACCACATGAGCTTTTCTTTGATCCATTCCAGCATGAGCCAAATTAACTCTAAGAGTGAAAATGTCGGCAACTTGGAGTGGGGGATAAAACAAAGTTGACATATTTACATCAGTCCCCTGCTTCTTCCCCATAATTGAGATAGACCTTAAGTTGCGTGACAAAGTCACATGTTTACCAACTTCCATGAATGTTTCCCAGTGAGTAATATTATTACTGTATAAATCTTTTCCAGTCACAAATTCAACTTGATTTTCTTCAACACCAAAACATTTGAGTGAAGCAATTAAACCTTGTTTAAAATAGTTTTCAGTTGCCCATCTAATATTTTCCCAGTCACCACCTAATTTATTATTTAAGTAAGAATGAAAATCAGCTAAAAGAATTTGACATCTAACTCCAGCTTTAATGAAATCAGCGATTTTACCCATTGAAATCAAACCAGTTCCTAAATGAACTAGTCCAGAAATTTCAAAACCAATATAGTGGACTAGAGGAGTTTTTGTTTCAATTAAGTGTTTCAAATCATCAGTAGTCAAAAGTTCCTGACAATTTCTGCTTATTAAATTAATTTTTTGTTCTGTAGTTAAAGAATTTTCCATAGTTGAATTATACAAGATAATTTAATCAGATTCTTTCTGCAAAAATTAACAATCTCTTCCAATCAGTTCCAATTGGCCAACAAGTTTGCAAAATCAAAACTTCCTTATTCTCATCCTTATAATTAATATAACCAGTTTCTGAAGCTTTAATGACTTTTTTCATATATGTTTTATAGGTATAAACTTGACCATTATATTTAATATAAATAAGATCATTTTCATTCATTTTTCCTAGAAGATAAAAAACCGCATTTTTCCTGGTCATTTCCAAACCTTGTTGGCTAGAATGAGCAAAAACATAAGTTGTTTTGCCCTTACCTAAACCTGGCAAATAAGAACCCTTAGCCTGAGCCACCACATTATTTTCCAAAACTTTCAAATATTCCTTTGGATTAAATGGAGAAATATTAGGAATCACTTCAGAAGAAGCCAAAATTTTTGGAATTTGAATATTATATTCATAAATACTTTGTTGAACCGGAAAAGATTCAAGTTTGACTTCAGCCTCTTTAGTGTGGAATTTATAGTTTATTAAAGATTTTCCAATTGGCCAATATAAATATCCAAAAGACAAAAAAGAAAAAAGAACCACGATAGTTCCAACATAAAACAAATATCTCTTTGGGCCACCAGGGTTATTATAAATAATCCCTTTCTTACTTTTTATTTTTACTTTCCTTTTTTTAGGAGTTATTTTGAAAAAATCAATCATTCTTAATTAAATATAACCTAATTGACAAATGATGCAATATACCCTAACATATTCAACTGTTTGTATTTACTCCGGTTAGGAGGCAGACGGGTTTTTTTTACACAAAAATGATTCATAAAAATCTATTAACCAAAGATGGTTACAACAATTTGACTGAACAACTAAAAGAGTTCAAAAAGAAACAAGAACACTTAATCATTGAGATTGAAGAAGTCGCTCAACCAGACGAATCTGGTGAAGATGGATTAGCAACTCAATTAAAAGAAGAACTTGAATTAATCAACGAAAAAATTGATGATATTGAAGTTGCTCTTGAAGATGCCAAAATTGTTGATAATGCTTGTGAAAAACATCTCCAAGTCGAAATTGGTTGTAAGGTCAAAGTCAAAATTGCTAATAAAATAATTAAAGAATTCACTATTGTTAGCCATCTAGAAGCTGATCCTCATGTTGACAAAATTTCCAATGAATCACCACTTGGTGTTGCTCTCCTTGGCAAAAAAGTTAATGATCAAGTTGAAGTTGACGCTCCAGCTGGAAAAATAATCTACAAAATAATTTCTATTAGCTAATGTAGTAAAATTAATTATGGTTGATCCAAAATTAAATGAACTTCAGCGACAAAGGCAAGAAAAACTCACAAAATTAAAGAGTCTTAACTCCAATCTATATCCCCAGCCAAATCTCGAAAATAAAATAAGCACTTCCGAAGCTAAAGAAAAATTAGATCAAAAAGTTCTAATTGCTGGTCGAATAATGTCTAAACGCGGTCAAGGAAAAATTATGTTTGCTGATCTTCAAGACAGAACTGGTAAAATCCAAATTTTCTTCCAAGAAAAAACTCTAGCTGAAAAGATTAAAGAAACTAAACTTCTGGATCTAGGAGACATCATTAGCGCCTCTGGAACCGTCTTTAAGACTCAAGCAGGTGAAATAACTATTAATATTGAAGAATTCCAAATTTTAACCAAGAATTTAAGACCTCTCCCAGAAAAATGGCATGGTCTTAAAGATGTTGAAATTAGTTATCGTCAACGCTATGTTGATTTAATCGTCAACCCAGAATCTCGACAAGTTTTTGAAACCAGAACCAAACTTCTTTCCGAAATGCGTCGTTATCTAGATGACCATGGTTTCATGGAAGTTGAAACCCCAATTCTTCAACCAGTCTATGGCGGTGCCTCTGCTAAACCTTTTGTCACTCATCACAACGAACTAGACATGGATATGTATCTTCGTATTTCTGATGAATTATATTTAAAACGCCTAATTGTTGGTGGATTTGAAAAAATCTATGAAGTCAGCAAAGATTTCCGAAATGAAGGTGTTTCTCGTTTTCACAACCCAGAATTCACTCAAATTGAATTCTATTGGGCCTATGTTGATTACGAAGTTTTAATGAAATTCACTCAAGATTTAATCAGACATCTTTTAATGGTCACCAAAAACACTCTCAAAATTTCTTTCCAAGGCACTGACCTTGATTTCTCAAAAGAAATTCGTCGCTTAACTTTCAAAGATGCTATTTTCGAAACAACTAAAATTGACATCGATAAAATCAAAAACGAAGAAGATTTCAAAAAAGAATTAGAAATTAGAAATTTGAAATTAGATTTAAAGGGAATTATTGGTCTCGGTGCTTGTTTCGATGCTCTATATAAAGAATATGTTCGACCAGGAATCATCCAACCAACTTTCATCACTGATTATCCAGCTGAAATGATTGCTCTCGCTAAACGCAAAGAGAATGACCCAACTAAAATTGCTTCCTTCCAACTTCTTGCCTGTGGCACTGAATTTTTGAAAGCTTACAACGAGTTAAACGATCCAAAAGACCAAGCTGATCGTTGGCTTGAAGAACAAAAATTAGCTGACAAAGGCTCAGAAATTGCTTCTCAATTTGACGCTGATTACATTCGTGCTCTTGAATATGGCATGCCACCAACTGCTGGTTGGGGAATGGGTGTCGATCGTTTCACTCAACTTATCACTGATTCAGCCACCATCAAAGACGTCATCTTATTTCCATCAATGAGAAAAGAGGAATAATTATGGCAATATTAAAAATTGACAATTTTCCAACTTTTGAAGAATTAGAAAAATTGAAAGAAGAATTCGGTGAATATATTAAATTAGTTGCCGACATTGATAAAGGAATTTTATATGGTGGTTCTCGTCTTCACGCCGACATCGAAAAAATATTAATAGATTCTGGATCTTTACAAAAAAATGTTTGGGGTGGAGGAATTGATTTAGTTTCTAAAATCATAGAATGTTCTGCTGTTGCCAACATTAGATCAGACTCAAATCCAAGTACTGAAATACTCGATCCAATAATTAGAGAGAAGTTTATAAATATAGTTAAAAAATATTTTCCTGAATTTATTTATGGATAACTCAAAGTTAGAACTATTAAATATTTCCACAGATTTAAAAAGATCAGTGATGTTTTTAGTTAGAAATCAAGATAATAACCCTAAAAATTGTATTTTTATTCAAAATATTTTAAAAAACTATCCTAAATTAATAAAAATTGATCCTAAAATTTCAGAAATTATTGATATCAAATATCTTAAAAATACCAAAGATAAGGCCAATGTTAAGGCTGAATTTTTATTAATGCAAAGTTTAAAACTTCAACATTATTTAGGTTTATAACAAAATATGAAATTACTTCTAACTTCAGCCGGACTTGCAAACAAGTCAATAATTAAAGCGCTCCAAGAATTAGTCAAGAAACCTTTTTCTGAATTAAAAGTTACTTTTGTTCCTACTGCTTCAAACATAGAAGAAGGTGACAAAAAAGATTGGTTGATAAAAGATTTAGAAATACTTAAAGATTTAAAATTTTCCAGTATCGATATTGTTGATGTTTCAGCTGTACCAAAAGAAGTTTGGTTAAAAAGATTAAAAGAAGCAGACATCTTTTTTGTCGAGGGTGGCAACACTTACCATTTAATGTATTGGTTTGATAAGTCTGGATTATCAAAAGTCTTACCTGACTTACTAAAAACCAGAGTTTATATTGGTGTCAGTGCTGGAACCATGGTTGTTAATCCAACCGTAGTTCATTGGTATAAAGAAAAAATTGTTTGTCAAAAAATAAATAAAACCAGTTTTGGTAAAGGTTTATCTTATGTAAATTTTATGGTTGAGCCACATCTTAATAGTTCTTGGTTTCCAGAAATGACTTTAGAAAATATCGAAAAAAAATTAAAAGATTATCCATATCCTTTATATGCTCTAGATGATGAATCAGCTATTAAAGTTGATGGTGATAAAATTGAAGTAATTTCCGAAGGTGTTTGGAAAAAATTTGAAAAATAATATGACCGACAGAAAAATTTTTAATGATGCTGTAGAAAAAAATCTAGAACAAAACATTTATTATCATTCTCTAGCTCTAGAGGCTTGCATGGGTGGAATTTATGATTATTTGAAAACATTTAATTTACTCAACGATTCAGAACCAACTAAAGAAGAATGGACTCTAGCTGGTCTAGTTCACGACATCGATTATTCAGGTGAGTTTAAAGATCTCCATCCTTTAAAAACAAAAGAAGCTTTAAAGAAATATGACCTAGAAATTTCTGACACTGTCCAAGAAATCATTCTAGCTCATGATGGTCGACAAAATTGTGTTTATGACAATAAAGCCAAATGGGCAATTTTCTGTGCTGATTCCTTAACTGGTTTAATTGTCGCTGTCGCTCTAGTTTATCCATCTAAAAAATTAACCGATGTCAAAACTTCATCAGTTTTAAAAAGATTTCTAAAAGAACCAAAATTTGCCGCCGGCACTCGCCGTGATGAAGTTTCTAAGTGTGAATTAAAAGAAGGTCTCAATATTCCTCTCGAAAAATTCATTGAAATTTGTCTTCAATCGATGCAACAAATCGCCCCACAAATTGGGTTATAGTTTATTTCCTTTTTTCTAACTTTATCTTAATTAATTGTCTATGTTCAATCTCTCTTTCGCTTAGTTTACAAACAGTACCATCAGGTAATTTTTTAAATTCGGCTGCTTCTGAATGTTCTTTCCAATTTTCGATAAGATTAATTCTTTCTTTTTCTAGTTCATCACCATCAACTCCTGAAAATCTTTTCTTGTGTTGTTCTGAATTTAATCTCACAAAAAAATGTGGGTTATTTCCAAAAATACCATCTTTTCTAGAATATACACATTCTATTTCAGATAGATTATTTAATAAACTTTCCATTTCTTTATTTGCCATAGTGTGTGATTTTATCATCATTTAGGTTTATAATGAACATATGGAAATTTATCCAAAAATGACTAAAGACAATACTGCTCTAGTAGTCATTGACCCAATAAATTCTTGTGCCCACGAAGATTGTGAAACTCCAGAATGGAATGTTCACTTTTCCAAAATTCGTAAAATGTTGCCTAAACTAGACAAATTCATTAAAAAATACCGACAAAAAATAGGTGGCTTGGTTGTTATTACTAAAACAACTCCATGGAATGAAAAGCATTTAGCTAAAAATATTAACGAACTTTATACTGACCCTATGGCTTGTTATTACTCAGACGACGACAGTGGTTTTGATGAAGAATTTTTTGTAATCAAACCAGAACCAAGTGATTTAATTTTCACCAAAAACACTTATGACACTTTTGTTGGCGGTGAATTAACTAAAAAATTAAAAGACAAAGGAATTAAATACATAATCATGACCGGCATTTTTACTGATGGTTGTGTTCTAGCATCAATTGCCAGTGGTTTTTCTCAGGGTTTCAATTTTGTCATCCTTAAAGATTTAATCGAAACAACCGATTCACCAGCTCGTCAAAAAATTCAAAAACTTTTAATTGAAAATACTTTTCCAAAACTATATGGTAAAACAATTAAATCTAGTGAACTATTTGAAAATAATAATTTAATTACATAATATGAAAGATAAAATAATATTCCAAGGCAAAACTAAAAGCGGAAAAATAATTTCTTTCCGTTATCCAACCATTAATGACACCCAAATTTTACTTGATTTTATAAACAAAATTTCCAAAGAAAAAACATTCGTTACTTTTCAAGGTGAACAACAAACATTTGAAGAAGAAAAAAAATATGTCGAATCAATGGTCGATAAAATTAAAAATAAAAAGGCAGTCTATTTGTTAGGATTTATTGATGGTAAGTTTGTCGGTTCAGCAGACATAAATATGATGGATAAAACTAGAAGCCATCTTGGTCTTTTTGGAATCACTGTTGCAAAAGAATATCGAGGTGAGGGGATTGGCAAAATTTTAATGGATCTAGTCATTAAAGAATCTAAATCAAAATTAAAAGAATTAAAACTAGTTACTCTAGATGTCTATGGTAAAAACTTTATTGCCCAATCTCTCTATAAAAAACTTGGTTTCAAAGAATATGCTCGTCTTCCTCAAGGAGCCAAATACCGAGGCAAGTTTGATGACCTAATTTCAATGTATAAAAAGTTATAAAGATAGTTTTTTTGCGATAATTCTGCGGAGATTATTTGAAGCAAATTTTGATACAATAATGGCATCTCATGATTGATATTAATTTACTTAGAAATCAGCCAGAAATCGTCAAAACCGCGCTCAAAAATCGCCAAAAAGATCCTATTGTTGCAGACCAAGTTTTAGACTTTGATAAGAGTCGTTTAAAACTACTTTCCCAAGTTGAAGGATTAAGATCCGAACAAAATGTTCTCAGTCGTGCTTTCCAAGGGAAACCAACCGAATCCCAACTTAAAGAAGCTTCAGTGATTAAAGAAAAATTAAAAACTTTAGAAGCTGATTTAAAAGTAATCGAAGATAAACAAAATTTAGTTCTAGAAGAAATTCCAAACATCCCATCAGATGACACTCCAATTGGCAAAGATGACAAAGATAATGTTGTCATCAAAACAGTCGGTGAGCCAACCAAATTTGATTTTGAGCCTCTAGATCATGCTGATCTCGGTGAAAAACTCGACATTCTTGATATCAAGAAAGCTGCTCAAGTTTCCGGTTCTCGTTTTGGTTATTTCAAAGGTCAAGGTGCAGTTCTCGAAATGGCGGTCATGTTCTATGCTTTCAACAAATTAGTCAAAAAAGGTTTCACGGCCATGATTCCTCCAACTATGGTTAAATCAGAAGCTGAATGGAAATGTGGTTACACCAGCAACAAAAATCTAATGAATGCTTATTATTCCAGTCCTGAAGATGATTTAATTTTCATCAGCAGTTCTGAACATGTTGTTGTTCCATATCATATGGATGAAATTCTAGATGCTAAAAAATTCCCAATTAAATATGTCAATTATTCACCATGTTTCAGAAGAGAAGCTGGAACCTATGGTAAAGACATGAAAGGCCTTTTAAGAGTCCATAACTTCAATAAAGTTGAAATGAACATTTTCACTCTTCCAGATTACAAAATTTCTGATGCTATGTGTCTAGAAATGTTGGCTCTAGAAGAAGAATTAATGCAAGAGTTTGGAATTCCATATCAAGTTGTTCAAGCTTGCACGGGTGATCTTCCTCAACCAAATCGTCGTATGTATGATCTAAATTCTTGGTTTCCAGGTCAAAAAGCCTATCGAGAAACTCATTCTTGCAGCAACTGTGGTGACTACCAATCTCGTCGTTTAAACACCAAAGTTAAAATTGATGGCAAAAATGAATTAGTTCACATTTTAAATGCCACTCTAATCACCGATCGCGCTGTCTTAGCTATCATCGAAAATCATCAACAAAAAGACGGCAGCATCAAAATACCTAAAGTTTTACAACCTTATACAAATTTCGAGGTTATAAAACCCATTTAATTCGCTAGAGGAGCCACCTATTCCGACTTGCTTTAGTATCAAAGCTAGAGCAGGTCGGAACGGTATTTTTTAAGGTATAATTATCACTATGTTTAAACTAATTAAAAGTTTTTTTGATGAGAATAAAAGAAGAGTAAATTCTTTCAAACCAATAATCGAAAAAATTAATGCTTTTGAAAAAGAAATTAACGCGCTTAAAGACGAAGATTTATATAAAAGAACTGAAAAATTCAAAAAACTTTTAAGTAAAGGTAAAACTCTAGATGACATTTTGCCTGAAGCCTATGCAGTAGTTCGAGAAACCATTCAAAGAACCATTGGTGAAAGAGCTTATGATGTTCAACTTATGTCGGCCATTACTCTCCACCAAGGTGCAATTGCCGAACAAAAAACCGGAGAAGGTAAGACTCACTCAGTCATCTTTCCAGCCTATTTAAACGCTCTAGAAGGCAAAGGTGTCCACATTGTCACTCCAAACGATTACTTAACTCGAGTTGGCGCCGGTTGGTATCCTCGAGCTTTGCACAAACTTGGAATCAGCACTGCTTGTATTGTCCATGAACAATCATTCATTCTTGACCCAGAATATACTGACGAAAATGAAAAAATAGATAATCGTCTAGCTCATTTAAAGCCAATTACTCGAAAAGAAGCTTACAATGCCGACATTACCTATGGAACTAATAATGAATTTGGTTTTGATTATCTTCGTGATCACATGGTTTCTGAATATAAAGATATGGTTCAAAGACCTCACAATTTTGCTGTCGTCGATGAAGTCGATTTTGTTTTGATTGACGAAGCCAGAACTCCTCTAATCATTTCTTCACCAAATAACCAACCAGTCGATAAATACTATGAATTTGCCAAGATAGCCTCTCAACTTCAACAAAACGATTACATCATCGATGAGAAAGCTAAATCAGCCACTTTATCAGAATATGGAATCAGAAAAATAGAAAGAGTTTTGAATGTCAAAAATCTTTATGAAGAATCATTTGAAACCATTCATTACATTGAAAACGCTATCAAAGCTCGAGCTATTTTCCAAAAAGATAAAGATTATGTCGTCAAAGATGGTGAAGTAATAATTGTCGATGAATTCACTGGCCGCATGATGAATGGCCGACGCTGGTCAGATGGTCTTCACCAAGCGGTTGAAGCTAAAGAAAGTGTCACTGTCCAACGTGAATCTCAAACTTGGGCCACCATCACTTTCCAAAACTTTTTCCGTCTCTATACCAAATTAGCCGGTATGACTGGAACCGCCGCCACTGAGTCTGAAGAATTTAAAAAGATTTATGATCTAGATGTTGTCACTATCCCAACTCATCGTGATCTTCAAAGAGATGATCAAAACGATTTAATTTTCAAAACTCAAAGATCTAAATATGTTGCTGTTGTTAATAAAATTGAAGAACTTCATAAGAAGGGTCAACCAGTTTTAATTGGAACTACTTCAATTGAAAAAAATGGAATACTTGGTAATTTATTAACTAAAAGAGGACTTACTCACCAAGTTTTAAACGCTAAAAATCACCGATCTGAAGCTGAAATAATTTCAAAAGCTGGAAAGAAAGGTGCCATCACTGTTGCTACTAACATGGCTGGCCGAGGTGTCGACATCATTCTTGGTGGTCCAAAAGAATTAACCGATAAAAAAACTTGGAAAAAAGAACATGACGAAGTTTTAAGTCTTGGTGGTTTATGTGTCATTGGTACTGAACGACACGAATCACGCCGCATCGACAACCAACTCCGAGGTCGAGCTGGTCGTCAAGGTGATCCAGGTTATTCTCAATTCTATGTTGCTCTTGATGATGATTTAATGCGAGTTTTTGGTGGTGAAAAAATTAGCACTCTAATGAGTCGATTCAACATGCCAGACGACATGCCTCTAACTCATCCGCTAGTTTCTAAAGTTATTGAACAAATCCAAGTTAAAGTTGAAGGCTACAATTTTGATTCTCGAAAACACTTAGTTGAATATGACGATGTCATTAATAAGCAAAGAAAAATAGTCTACAATCTTCGCGACACAACTCTAATTAACGCCGATTCTGAGGAACAATTAAATGAAGAAACTATTTATAAAGCTCTAAATAATCAAATAAGTTCGTTAGTCGCCATGAACAGCGACTATGAAAATGGCAAACTTGATGCTGAAAAAATAATGCTTGAATTCTCAGAAATTCTTCCAATGGATCCATCTCAAAGAAACAAAGTCAGATCAGAACTAGAAAAAGCAAATAACCCACAGGAATATTTAGTTAATATTTTAAAAGATCAATGGCAACAGAGAATCAGTTATTTTGGTAAAGACATTTCAAAATCTGTTCTTATATTTGCCATCATTTCCACACTTGATCCACTTTGGGTTGAACACTTAACCCATCTTGATGACCTACGAGAAGGTGTCCGTCTCCGAGGTTATGCTCAAAAAGACCCTCTGATCGAATATCGAAAAGAAGGCTACGAAATGTTCCAAAAATTAATGGGGCAATTTGAATATAACTTATCTAGAAAACTTTTCAGACTTGAACCAGTTACTGCTCCACCTCAGGCTGGGCCAGATCAAGCCACTGAAACTCGTGGTCAAGTTGAAGATCTATCTATTGAAACAAGTGCTCAAGCAGTTGATAATCAAGAAGTAGAGAATCATCAACACCAAGCCAAAGCCCAAACAGTCACCAAAGAAAACACTGTTGGTCGAAATGACCCATGTCCTTGTGGTTCAGGCAAAAAATATAAAAAATGTTGTTATCCTCAATACGAATAAATATGATCAAAAAACTAGTATCTAAAAAAATCTGGAAAGAAATTAAAAAAGCAAAAAGCATTCTTTTAACTATCCATCCAAGCCCAGACGCCGATTCAGTTGGTTCTAATTTAGCTCTCTATGAAGTAATCAGTAAAATGGGCAAAAAAGTCACTCTAATTGCTGGTGATTCCGAATTTCCTCAAAACATGGCAACTTTACCAAACAGCAACAAAGTCTTACCAAAAAACTTTTTTCAAATTAATCAAAATGACTATGATTTATTCATAATAGCCGATATTTCAGACAAAAAAAGAATTTCAAACCAAGGTGAAGTTAAACTTAGTAAACATTTAAAAACTATTTGCATTGATCATCATTTCAGCAACCAAAAATTTGCCAACATTAATTTAATAGATGTTAAGTCTCCAGCTACTTGCCAATTAATTTATGAATTTTTACAAGTTAATAAAATTAAAATAACTAAAAATATTGCCAATTGTCTATTTATTGGCATCTACGCTGACACTGGTGGTTTTAAATATTTAAACACTACTCACAAAACTTTTTTAATTGTCTCAGATTTAGTCAAAATATATCCAAAATTCAATAAAACTGTTTTTGAACTAGAAAATAATGACAAAGCTGATCGTCTTAAATTTCTATCTTTAATGTTTGCCGCCATCAAAACTTATTGTTCAGAAAAAGTTGCTATTTCTTCCATTGATTTTAAAACTATCCAAGAAAATAATCTTGATAATAGTAGTGTCATCCATGGTTCCGACATCGCTAATTCCATTAAATCAGTCACTGGTTGGGAAATTGGCATTAGCCTAATTGAAGTTCAACCAAATTTAATCAAAATTAGTTTCAGGACTAGAGACCCTAATAAATATGATTTAACCAAAGTTGCCGCCGCTCTTGGTGGTGGTGGTCACAAACCTGCCGCTGGTGCTGTTTTAAACAACATGTCTCTTCAAAAAGGTATTGATTTAATCATCGAAAAACTCCAAAAAGTCTACCCAGATTTAAGAAAATAAAAAGGATTAAACTTCTGATAAACTAACTTATGACAGATTGTATTTTTTGCAAAATAGCCAGTGGGGAAGTCAATTGCGAAAAAATTTATGAAGACGATAATTTTCTTGCTTTTCTAGATGTTAATCCAAAAGCTCTTGGCCACACTCTTTTAATTCCTAAGAAACATTATCAATGGACTTATGATGTCCCTAATTTTGGCGAATATTGGGAAGTTGCCAAAAAAGTTGGGCTAGACCAAAAAGAAAAATTCAATGCTGAATTCATTTCATTTGTAACCATGGGAACAGACATTCCTCATGCTCATATTCATATAATTCCTCATTATAAAATTTAAATAAAACTATGGATCCAAATCAAGAAATAATCTCCGAGCTCAAAGCTCTTAATGAAAAATTAGACAAAGTCACTAAACCATCAAAACTTATGTGGACTAACTTTTTGAGTGGCACTTTTCGGTCTCTAGGAATGCTTTTTGGGACTATAATCATTGGTTCAATCTTGATCTACATTTTTTCTCAAGTTGATTTTACAAAATCAGTTTCAAAATGGGTTGAAGATACTTTATCCCAAATTAGATGGGAAAAAATTGTTACCCCTCAAAACGAAATAATCGAACAAAAATAATTTAATTAAATAAAATTTATGTCGTTAAAATAAAATATGATTATATTTGGATTAATTATCATTATATTAATAATATATTTTTTTATTTCATATTTTTGGACACACTTTGGAATTTTAATTTTATTAGCACCAACTAAACCTTGGGTTATGGAATTAATTAAATATAAAGATTTTTTAAATGGATATAAAGATGAAATATTAACCTTTTTTATAGTCTCAATCTTAATATTAACTTTAATACAAATATTTTTTCTAAATTCCAAATTTTTAGAAAAATTTAGTATTAGAAAATTATTAATAATTTCCTTAATTACAAGTCTCATAGCTAGTTTGTCCTACCCATTTTTATCAAGTGACATTTTCAGCTATCTATTTGCCGGGAAAATGGTAACTTTTTTCCATTTAAACCCATATTTCAATGCTCCAATTGTTGTTGAAGGAAAAGAATTATGGTTTGCTTTCACTCTATGGGTAAACAATGTGAACTACACTATTTTTGGAACAGATATTAAATATGCCTATGGTCCAGTGTTTTTAGCCTATTCATTAATACCATTTTTAATTTTTACTTCTGCCAAATTTTTAGGTGTTTTTTATGGTCTTAAATTATTAAATGTAATGGTTTTTATGCTTTGTGGTTGGATGCTTTTGAAAATTAATAAAAATGATAAGAAAATCTTTGCTTATTGGTTTTTTAACCCATTATTGATATTAGAACTATTGATTAATTCACATAATGATTTGATCATGGTTGCCCTTTTTATAACTTCAATCTTCTTTTCTATTGTGAATAAAAATAAAATTCTCCAAACAACAGCTTTTATAGCATCAGTCGCTACAAAATTTATCAGTGCACCTCTAATTTTTACTTTAATATTTAGTGGCAAAATAAGATTATGGTTATTCAGATTATCTGGGTTTGCTATTCTTTTTTATAATGCTTACAACCCAAAATATATGTGGTATTACACTTGGATTTATATGATTTTCCCTTTTGTAAATTTGAAGAAAAGAAGTTGGATTATTATATTTTTATTTCAAAGTGTGTTACTTATCTTTGCATACTCAAAATTTATAATTCATAATCAATGGGGTTCACTTGATTGGATGCCACCACAACAGTATTTTAGATGGGGGTTACCAATTTTATTACTTATTTCTGAAATTAATATACTTCCAATATTTAAAAAGGCAAAATTATTAATCTCAAAAATAGTCTAATTATTTTTTTCGTGAAGCTCTGACTCGGTCAGTTTTATTCAAAAGTTTCTTTCTTAATCGAATTGTTTTTGGAGTAATATCAATAAACTCATCACTATTAATAAAGTCTAGTGATTCTTCAATCGAATATTTAACTGCTGGTGCCAACACAATTCCATCATCGTTTCCAGATGAACGCATGTTGGTTAATTGTTTACCCTTACAGATATTTATCTCTAAATCACCAATCATTGGTCTGAAACCAACAATTTGTCCTTCATAAACCATTTCAGTTGGAGAAATAAAAGTAATGCCTCTTTTTTGAGCTAAATCTAATCCAAAAGACAAAGCTTTACCAGACTCAGAAGCAATTAAAACTCCATTTCTTTCTTTAGTGTTATCTTCTTGTTTTGGTTCAAAGTCGATAAATAAGAAGTTTAATGACACCATTCCTCTAGTTTCAGTCATTAAAGCACTTCGTAGACCTAAAGCATTCTTTTCACTGATTTTATAAATCATTTTAGTTCCGACCTTATCATCAGTTTGCATATCCAACATTTCTGCTTTTCTCTTACCTAATTCAGAAGTAATTGTTCCCACATATTCATCAGGAGTAATAATAGTTAATTCATTAAAAGGTTCACAAACAACTCCGTCAATCTTTTTCAAGATTACTTCAGGTTTACCAACTTCCATTGCATATCCTTCTCGGCGTAATTTTTCAACTAAAATAGCTAAATGTAATTCACCTCGACCAGCCACTAACATTCTGATGCTATCACTTGGATCATCTTCAATTTTTAATCCTAAGTTTGATTCAACTTCTTCTCTCAATCTTTCTTTAAGTTCTCTACTGGTCAAAAATTTAGATTCATCTCTAGCAAAAACCGATGTATTAGGTCCAAAACTAGCCTTAAGAGTCGGTTCAGCGACTTCAATTGCTGGAAGTGCCACTTGAAAACTTGGTGAAGTCAAAGTTTGTCCAATTTCGATCTCAGAAATTCCAGAAATATAAACAATTTCTCCACTAGTTACTTCATTTGCTTCAACTTTGTTAATTCCTTCATTAACATACATTTTTTCAGCTCTAAAATTACCAGCTACTTTTTGGTCAACATTAACTAAGGAAATATAATCTCCCTTTTTAACCATTCCTTGATTAACTCTTCCAACTGCTAATTTACCTAAATATTCATTCTTTTCAAAAGCAGAAACTAACATTTGGAAAGGTTGATCCATATTTTTTTGAGCACTAGGGATAGTTTTTAAAATTGTTTCAAAAAGGGGAGTCACATCACCTTTTTCTTCCATTGATTCCGGCATTTCATAAAATGTCTTTCCTTCTCGACCGATTGCATAAATAATTGGAAAATCTAATAATTCAGGATCATCAGCTAAAGATAAAAATAAATTTTCAGCATCAGCCACAACTTCTTTAGTTCTTTCGTCTTTTCTATCAATCTTATTAATAACCAAAATAACTTTCAATTTATAGTCCAAAGCTCTCTTTAAAACGAATTTAGTTTGAGATAAAGGGCCTTCAGCCGCATCAACGATCAATAGAACACCATCAGCCATGTTTAAGACTCTTTCGACTTCACCACCAAAATCAGCGTGTCCAGGAGTGTCTATGATGTTAATTTTAGTGTCTTTATAAAAAACAGAGGTATTTTTAGATAAAATAGTGATTCCTTTTTCTCTTTCCAGATCATTACTATCCATGATTCGATCGACATTCATCTCTTCTTGGTTTTCTCTAAAAGTGTGTGTTTGCTTTAATAAAGCATCAACTAAAGTGGTTTTTCCATGATCAACGTGGGCAATCACAGCAATGTTTATTATATTATTGAACTTGGGCATCCGTAGATTGTACTATAATATAATAATTATGCAACAAATTAAGTTAATTCTCTTATTTTTACTTTTAATCTTATTTTCCACATTTATCTTGTTTTTCATCAAAAAACCAACTAAAGAAAAGGTTGAAACTAAAATTAACCAAACTATTGCTAAAGTTGAAGAAATTAAAGAAACAATTGCTCCAGAACCAACCAAAATATTAAAAGATGGTCTCCCAAATAAATTTTTAATTAAAACCGCCTTTGTAGAACAGGCTCCAGAGAAAAACTGGGATCAACCGTGGCAAGATGCTTGTGAAGAAGCTTCACTTTTAACTGTCGATTTATATTATAAAAATAAATCAATTTCTTTAGTTGAAAATAGAGATTTAATCCTAGATATGATCAAATTTGAAGACACTCAAACTTTTTCTAAGGATATGAATATTTCTCAAATGGCCATAGTAGGTGAAAAATATCTAAATTATCAAACTAAAATAATAGAAAATCCAAGTGTTGAAGATATTAAAAAATATTTAAGTCAAAATATTCCAATAATAGTCACTGCCAATGGGAAAACTTTATTTGCCGAAAATAAACATTTTAATTCAGGTGGCCCTTATTACCATAGCCTCGTAATTCTTGGCTATGATGACACTAAAAAACAATTTATAGTTCATGATGTTGGAACCAAAGCCGGTGCCTATTTCCACTATTCTTATTCACTACTTCTAGAAAGCATCCATGACTTTCCTGAATCTGGCCACAAGGAAGATATTAATAACGGTCAAAAAAAAGTTTTAATTTTGTTAAAATAAATAATGCCAAAAATTATAATTATTATTTTATCAATCATATTTTTATCAGCTTGTTCAAGTGACTCTATTAAAGAACAAAACATAGATCTTAATCAAGCAAAACAACCAACACCAACTATGACTCAAAATTTAATTCCAACAACTTCAGTTAACAACCAAGATTCCATAATTTCTATTAAAACCAAAGATGGTGAAATAGTTGCCAAACTCTATTCAAAAGAAGCTCCAAACACTGTCGCTAATTTCATTAAAAAAGCTAATTCTGGATTCTATAAAAACTTAAACTTTCATCGAGTAATTCCAGGTTTCATGGCCCAGGGTGGTGACCCAACTGGAACCGGAACTGGTGGTGGCGATCAAAAATCAGAAATCAATAATATTCCTTTTGTCCGTGGCAGTTTTGGTCTAGCTCGAGCTGGAAACAAAGAAATCAGTAACGATAGTCAATTCTTCATCTGTTTTAATAACCAAGGTTGTCAACATTTAACAGGTGATTATGTAAATTTTGGAGAAGTAATCTCCGGTCTAGATATTCTAGACAAAATTCAACAAGGTGACAAAATTATAGATATTACTACTAAAACAAAATGAAAAAAATAATAATCGTATTAATAATAGTTGCTGTCATTTTTGGCTTCTATAAATTAACTGCCAAAGCTCCAGCTTCCACTAACACTGATTATCAAAATTCTGATTTTATCCTATTCTACGGCAGCAGTTGCCCTCATTGTAAAGTTGTCGAAGAATTCATCGCTAAAAACGAAATTGATAAAAAACTTAAAATTAGCCAATTAGAAGTTTATGAAAATAAATCTAATTCTGCTCTTTTTGCCAAAACAGTCAAAGAAATTTGTCCTGATAAAATAACTGCAGATGGCCTTATAGTCCCATTTTTAATCAATCCAAAAGATAAACAATGTTATCTTGGTGACCAACCAATAATCGACTATTTAACAGCAAAATCAAAATAGCTTTTAATGAAAAAAAAAATAAAAACCAGATTCACCCTAAAATCATTAATTAGACTAATAATCTTTTTAGCCATAATCTATCTTCTAATAAGCTTCATTTCTCTCCAAAAACCACTTAAAATACCAACTTTTAATAACCCAAATAAAGTTGAGAATATAAACTTAAATCCAAATATAGATCTAGGTCAAAATCAAGCAATGATTTTTATCCAAGATAAATTTAATGAACTTAAAAAATTAAGTGAAGGCTTCCCTCAAAAACAAATCAAAGAAATCCAAAAAATGGTAGTTAAAAACATTTATGATGATACGATAAAAAAGATCGATTCTAATTAATAATGGCCTTAATATCCGAATTTAAAACAAAACTAGAAGTACTTAAAAGCAAATTGTCCTATCAAGATAATTTAACTAAATTAATTAATCTTAAAAAAGAATCAGAAAACCCTAACATCTGGGATAACCCTCAACTTGCTCAAGAAACCATGCAACAACTTTCAGACCTTCAAAAAAGCGTTGATAATATTAAAGAAATTGAAACAGAAATCTTAAATCTAGAAGAATTTGAAACTCTATTAAAAGATCAATCAGAAAAATCACTAGAAGATGAACTAAATAATTCACTAGAACTATTAGAGAAGAAAATCAAAAGCCTAGAACTCCAAACTTATCTATCAGGCAAATATGACTCTAAGAGTGCCTTATTTTCAATTCACTCTGGTCAAGGTGGAACTGAAGCCATGGATTGGGCCGCCATGCTTCAAAGAATGTACATGAAATATTTCGACAAAAAAGGCTGGAAATATGAAGTTCTTGATATTCTTCCTGGAGAAGAAGCTGGAATCAAAGCTGTCTATCTAAAAATTAATCAAGCTTTCTCTTATGGTTATTTAAAAAATGAAGATGGTGTCCACCGTCTAGTCAGACTTTCTCCCTTCAATGCCGACCAATTAAGACAAACTTCTTTTGCAAAAGTTGAAGTTGCTCCATTCATTGACAACAGTTCTGATATAAAAATCAGTCCTGATGATATTGAATTTTCTGCCTATCGATCTGGTGGTTCTGGTGGTCAAAACGTCAACAAAGTCAGCACTGCTGTCAGAATTGTTCATAAACCAACTGGGATTGTGGTCACTTGTCAAAGTCAACGGTCTCAAGATCAAAACCGAGAATTAGCCATGCAAATGTTAAATTCTAAACTGTGTATTCTCGAAGAAGAAAAACAAAATAAAGAAAAGAAAGATATAAAAGGGGACAACATTTTAGCTGGATTTGGCCACCAAATCAGATCTTATGTTCTACACCCTTATAAAATGATTAAAGACCTTCGAACCCGTTATGAAACCTCAGACACCATTGGTGTCCTAGATGGAGACCTTGACGCCTTCATAGAAGCTGAATTAAAATTATAATAATTCTGTTACAATTAATTATTAGCTATTAATTATTAATTAAATAATATGGATATTCCAAATTTATCTCAACCAATTCAAGAACCAATCAAAGCTAAAATATTTTCACCATCAGTTTTGATAATAATATTAGCCCTAGCTATCACGTCCGGCTTTTTCATCTCAAGATTTTTCCCTAGCACCAAAGCTTCTCTAGTCATTGATGACATCCAACAAAATGCCAGCGGTGCCATTTCAGCTGACACTATTAAAAATAAGGAAGACATCCAAGCAGGTAAACTCTATGGAAATGTCGGTGGAACTTTCAAAGATTCTGCCACTGGAACCATCGAAGCTGGAAATATTAACGGAGTTGGAACCCACATTTTAAACAGAGATGGTGGAATTTCTCAAAGAGCTGCTCTAACTTCTGCCACAGTTGATCTAGATCTATTTGTTGGCCGTAAAGTTGAAATCAAAGGTGAAACTAATGCTTCAACAAAAGTTGGTTGGTTACTAGATGTCGGCAACATAAAAGTCCTCGAATAAAATATGAGAATAAAATTTGATCAAGTTAATAAAGATTACGGTTCAATAAGTGCTCTAAAAGATTTTACTTTAGACGTTGAACCTGGTGAATTTATCTTTATTGTTGGTCATTCTGGAGCTGGAAAGTCAACAATTCTAAAATTAATTTTGAATCAAATCAATCCAAGTTCAGGAGAAGTAATGATTGATGATATTTATCTTAATAATGGTAAAAAAGAAGAAATAGACCATATCCGAAAAAAAATTGGTGTAATTTTCCAAGACTATCAATTAATTACAGACAAAACAGTTGAAGAAAACATTGGCATTTGTCTTGATATTGTTGAATTCCCAAAAGACCAAATTCTCTCAAAAATTGATGATGTAATTAAAAAAGTAGACCTACAAGATCGACGTAATCTTTTCCCAGCTCAACTATCAGGTGGTGAACTCCAAAGAGCTGCCCTAGCTCGAGCTCTAGCAGTTGAACCAAGAATAATTCTAGCTGATGAACCA
This sequence comes from Candidatus Shapirobacteria bacterium, assembly GCA_037142555.1. Taxonomy (GTDB): domain Bacteria; phylum Patescibacteriota; class Microgenomatia; order UBA12405; family UBA12405; genus WARW01. The sequence continues at coordinate 63,523 of JBAXAJ010000003.1, forward strand.
ACCGGAAATCTTGACATGGATAATTCTTGGAATTTAATTAAACTCTTAAAAGACATTAATGAAAACGAAAAAACAACAATAATCATGACTACTCATGACATGAGCATCATTGATTCACTAAATAAAAGAGTCATTAAACTCGAAAATGGAGAAATGATGGAAGATAAAAAAGAAATTAAAACTGAAAAAAAAGCTAAAAAAAATATAAGTTCAAAAAAAGAATGACCATCCTAAAAACAACTTGGCATCACATCAGAAGATCACCTTTCCAAAGCATGGTAGCAATCATCGCCATGATCGCTTGTTTCTTCGCTATTTCTTTCTATGCCATCATCAGTGATGGTCTATCCACAGTCATAAAATACTTTGAAACTAAACCTGAAGTAACTATCTTTTTAAAAGATGGGCTTGACACTAACGCCATCCAAACCATTCAAAAAGACCTAGCTTCCTACCCAAATGTCAAAGAAACTAAATACATTTCCAAAGAAAAAGCTCTCTCTATATATAAAGAACAAAATAAAGACAACCCAATGTTAACCGAAATGGTCACCGCCAGCATTCTGCCAGCTTCTTTTGAAATAATTGTTTCCGATCCAAAAGTTCTAGAACAGATTTATCAAAATTACTCATCAAAAACCAACATTGTTGATGAAGTTATCTATCAAAAAGATGTCATTAAATCTCTCTTAGAGTGGACTGAAATTATCAAAAGAATAGGGATTTCTATTGCCTTAATAATCGGTTCAATTTCATTTTTAACAGTTTTCACAATAATCGGGATGAAAGTAACCAATCGAAAAGAAGAAATTCGCATTAGTCGTCTTCTTGGAGCCTCTGCTTTCTATGTCAAAAAACCATTTCTACTTGAAGGCATGATCTATGGTGTCACTGGTGCATTAGTTGGTTCACTTTTAAGTTTCATTATTATTACTATTTTAAGATCAAAAATAAACTCATTTTTTGATCCAATAATCTTCATCACCAATAAACCTAGTTTCTATCTCCTTGTCTTATCATCTGAAATTCTGCTTGGTTTGATATTAGGTTTTGTCGCCAGTTGGATTGGTGCCAGAAGATATATAAAGTTCTAGTAAATCTAGATGACTAAAAAAATATTAATAATTCTTGTCTTATTTTCAAGCCTTTTTTTTTCTAGGCCTAATCTAATTTTTGCCGAAGACACTGTCGACTCACTCTCAGCTAAAATTGCAGAATATAGCACAAAATTAACAGAACTTAGTAAATCCAAAAACACTCTAGCCAATCAAATTAAAATAATTGATTCAAATGTTGAGTTAACTCAACTTAAAATTACTCAAACAGAAACTAGCATCAAAACTCTAGATGAAGAAATAAATAATTTATCTGGCAAAATTGGTCAATTAGATATCTATTTAAACCAACTATCATCTGCTTACATTGTTCAAGTCAGTCAAAATTATAAACTTCAAAAAAGAATTCCTTCTTTTGCCCTATTTTTCACATCCAGATTTAATAATTTCTTAAATGAATATAAATACCTAGCCACTGTTCAAAAAAACAATCAGGAAAACTTAGTAACTATTGAAACAACCAGAACTACTTATGACATTCAAAAAACTGAAAAATCTAAAAAACAAGCTGAAATGGAAGCCTTAAAAAAGACACTAGCTTCTCAACAAATAAGTCTTGATAAACAAAAGAAATCTAAAAATATTCTTCTCGAAGCCACTAAAAACGACGAAAGAAATTATCAACAACTACTTTCCCAAGCTCGAGCTCAATTAAATGGTTTAAGAAACTTCTCAAGCAGTGCTGGAGGTGGTTCTTGTCTATCAGCATCTCCAGGTAGAGGCAGTGATGGCAATTTCTATTCACAAAGAGATCCAAGTTGGTGTCATCAAGTTATTGGTATTTCTAACGACTCTCAAGACACAATTGGAAGCATCGGATGTTATATAAGCAGTCTTTCTATGGTTTTCAAAAAAGCTGGTTCAGGCATGAATCCATCATCTTATGCTTCGAACCCAGACAATTTTGGTTCAATTCCTAGCTCATACATGTTAGTCAGAAATCCGCCATCAATTCCTTCTGGATATAGTTTTAGGCAAACAAGTTACAGTACTAACACAGTTGACAATGAGCTTAAAAGTGGTCGCTATGTAATTGCTGAACTATCAGCTTTTGCTGGAACTCACTTTGTTGTCATAATCAGTGGCAGTGGCGGTTCCTACAAAATACATGATCCTTGGTATGGCCCAGATATGAGTCTAAATGATCACTATGGAACTTCTCTAATCAGAAGTCTTCGTTTAATTACCAAATAAAAATCCCCCACAAAAGCAGGGGATTTTTAAAAGAGAGGTTTAAAAACCTCTTACAAATTTTCTCAAATAGAATCCACCAGTTCCAAGTCCTAAGACTAAGGCTGTTTGGATAATCAAAGCACTATTTCCAGTTTTTGGAACTTCAGATTTACCGATGAAGTAACTAGCATTATCGCTATCACTTAAACCATCGACTTTAACTTCAACATTATTAGTTTCTTTAGTTAAAACATTAAGTTGAGTAGAATTTTGGATTTTAACTCTGATTAAATAATCTTTAGATTGACCTGGGTCTAATTTATCAATAGTCCATTCAACAGTATTATTATCTTTATTAAAGTTTCCTGGATTAAAAATTAAACCTAAATATTTTGGCAACATATCTTTAACATTAATATTGTTTAAAGTTTGATTACCGATATTCTCGACTTTAATTTGGAATTCTAAAACATCTTTTTCAAAAAAAGTTCTCTTAGAAGCTTCAATATTATCGACATATTGAGAGCCGTCAATAGATCTAAGTTTTTTATCAACAGAGACTTCTTTCTTGTTTTCACCTTGAGAATAATATTGAGCGTTTGCTTTAGTTGGTTTAACTAAAGATAAAGCCAATATGATCAAAGCGACCACAGCTATACTTATAGATAAGATTTTATTTTTCATTTATATGTGTTAATAATTTAATTATAGGACATTATATGTCCAAATAGGCTATTTGTCAAGTAAAAATCTAATAATTTTCTTTTTAAACTTTTTTGTCTTATACTCTACCTATGAATAAATTTTTAATAACTGAGCTTTCAGTTTTTTTCCCTTGCTATAACGAAGAGAAAAACATTAAAAATACTGTTCAAAAAACTATTCCTATTCTCAAAGAGAATGCCCAAAAATGGGAAATAATTCTAATTAATGATGGTTCAAGAGACAACACTGCTAAAGTTCTAGAAGAAATTAGAAAAGAATATCCAACTCAAATTAAAATAATAACCCACAACCCTAATCGTGGCTATGGAGCTTCTCTTAAAAGTGGTCTCTATAATGCTAAATATCAATGGATAGCCTTCACAGACGCCGATGGTCAGTTTGATTTCACTGAAGTCACTAAACTCATCAAACAACAACAAAAGACCAACTCAGACATTGTTATTGGCTATTACTTAGCTAGACAGGTCTCTAAGGCTGCAATTTTTACCTCAAAAATTTGGGAGTTAATAGTATTTCTTCTTTTTGGTCTCCACGTCACCGACATAGATTGCGGTTTCAAATTGATCAATAAAAAAGTCATAGATACTATCCCAAAATTAGAAGCCGAAAGGGGAGCTTTCATTAGTAGTGAATTTTTAATCAAATCTAAAAAAGCTGGATTCAAAATCACTGAAGTCAGTGTCCATCATTATCCTCGAGTTGAAGGCGAAGCTACCGGCAGAAATTTGAATGTAATATTTAAAAGTTTTTCTGACCTTTTCCGACTTTGGTTTAAAATTAATTTCAAAAATGCTTAATTTTATTAAAAAGAACTATTTAATAATCGCCATTATTATAATTGCCGCCTTTTTCAGACTCTATAATATTGGCGGATATATGGAATTTCTAGGTGATCAAGGTCGTGATGTTTCTATTATCAGAAACTTTTTAACTAAAGGCGATTTATTCTTCATCGGCCCTCAAACTAGCGTTGGAAACATGTATCTCGGCCCATATTTCTATTACCTAATTGCTCCAAGCCTACTTTTATCTAATTTTAGTCCTCTTGGTCCAGCTATATTCATTGCTTTAATCAACATAGCCACAGTTTTCTTAATTTTTCTAATCACCAAAAAATGGTTTGATTCAAAAACTGCCTACATTGCCGCCTTTTTATATGCCATATCTCCAGTAGTAATAAAATATTCAAACTTCATCTGGAACCCAAATATAATGCCTTTTTTTGCCCTTCTATTTATTTATTTTGTTTCCGAAGCTCTCTTACATAATAAACATAAACATCTAATTTATGCCTCATTAGCCTTCATAATGGCCATTAATTCCCATTACCTAGCTCTAGCACTTCTTCTGCCAGCTGGTCTTTTTTGGCTCTTTAATTTAATTAAATTTATTAAAAGTAAATCAAAAGAAATTAAACCATTTTTAATTAATACCTTATTTGCGGTAATTATTTTTATAATATCTCTAACTCCACAAATTCTTTTTGATATTAAACATAATGGTCAAAATATTAAATCAATCTTAACTTTTTTCAATCACAACGATTCTGGCATCAAAATAAAACCATTCGAAACTATTAACAAAACCCCAATTTTGTTTAACCAAATTAATACTCGTCTCCTAGCTGGCAAAAACGAAACAGTTGGTCTAATAATCAGTATTATTTTTATTATTGGAATTATCTATATTTTTTCTAAAAAAAATCTACGACCTAAAATATCTAATTTATATTTTGTTTTAGTTTGGTATTTAAGTGGATTAGTATCTTTAGTTCTCTATGGTCAATACATTAATGATCATTATCTATCTTTTCTTTTTCCAGCGGTTTTCATACTAATTGCTTATTTGATTTCTAAAAACAAAGTTATTGGAATTCCGCTCTTTATTTTAATAACTGTCTTTTCTCTTCTAAATAATCCTTTCCGTTGGTCACCAAACAATCAATTAAGAACTGACACTCAAATTGCCGATTTAATAATTTCTAATTCCAACAATCAAGATTTTAATTTTGCCCTACTTGCCAAACAAAATTATGATCCACCATATAGATACATTTTAAATAGCAAAAAAGCTAAGATAGTCGATCTCCCTCAAAATCTAGCAGACCAATTATTTGTCGTTTGTGAACCTTTTAAAATAGATTGTAACCCTATTAATAATCCAGAATGGTCAATTGCCGCTTTCGGTTGGGCTAAAATAGAAAATCAATGGGAAATCAGTGGGATTAAAGTTTTCAAGCTTGTTCATAATTTAGATAACAAAAAATAAAAAGAAAACCTTGTATAATCAAACATATGAAATCAATTTCTATAATAATTCCTTGCTATAACGAAGAAAATAATTTAAAAAATGGTGTTCTAAACGAAGTCTATGATTTTTTAAAAGATCAAAAATATACTTGGGAAGTAGTCATTTGCAATGATGAATCAACTGATAATAGCCTCAAATTAGTTCAAGATTTTGCTTCAAAACATAAAAACTTTAGAGTTCTAGATCTTCCACATGGAGGCAAACCATCAGCTGTTTGGGGTGGAATTCAAGAAGCTAAATATCCGACCATTCTTTTTACCGATATGGATCAATCAACTCCGCTAAAAGAGTTAAATAAACTGTTACCATTTTTTGACAAAGATTATGATGTTGTAATTGGTTCTCGTGGTCATTCTCGTGAAGGTAATTCTCTAGTCAGAAAGATAATGGCTAAAGGTTTCCTTTTTGGTCGTCGTCTTTTTTTACTACCTAAGATAATTGACACTCAATGTGGTTTTAAAGCCATGAAAACTGACCTAGCTAAACAAATATTCCCTAATCTTGAATTTTTCAAAAATAAATCTAAAAAAATTGGTTGGACAGTTTCTGCTTTTGATGTTGAACTTCTTTTTATAGCTCAAAAATGGGGTTACAAAATTAAAGAAGTTGAAGTTGAATGGAAAAATGAAGATTTAAGCACTACAAAAGGGGACGATGGTGCTCGTTTCAAAAAAGAATCACAACAAATGCTTCAAGAGATAATTAGAGTTATCCGCAATGATTTTCAAGGCATCTATGATAAAAAATAATTTTTTCAAATTTCTTCTTCTAATTTCAATTTGTGCCTTATATTTCTTTTCCCGACTCCAAAATCTAACTTCTATCCCTGTTTTTTGTGATGAAGGAATTTATATTCGTTGGTCTCAAATAATTAAGAGTGAAGAAACTCTCAGATTTATTCCTCAAACAGACGGTAAGCAACCACTATTCATGTGGTTAAATGCCATCACTCTTAAATTTATAAATGATCCTCTAGTCAGTGGTCGAATTATCTCTGTTTTTGCTGGTTTTGGTCTACTTATATTATTGTTTATTTTGACTGCACTTTTCCTAAATTATGAAGATAAAGAAAAAAATATCTTTAAATTTATTAAAAATAGTTTTTCTAAAAACTTTTACCCCTCAATTCTAACTTCTCTAATCTATTGTCTAATCCCTTTTTCTTTTTTCTTTGACAGAATGGCCACAGCTGATAACCTTTTGTCATTTTTTGGCCTTTTAGCTCTAATTTTTGCATTTTTATTAGCAAAATATCCAAGATTAGACCTAGCTCTGATTCTCGGTTTTGTTCTTGGTTTATCTTGGCTCACCAAATCTCCAGCCATTTATTTTGTGGTTCTGTCTATTTTCACTTTTATAATTCTAAACATTAGAAAATTAAAACTAGTTTATCTACCAGTAATATCATCAATAGTAGCTTTTTTAATTTATAACATTCTTCGTCTTGGCCCTCAATTTCAAATGATTGCTCTCCGTAATAAAGATTATATTTGGTCTCTTTCTGAAGTTTTAAAACACCCTCTAGATCCTTTAATTCCTCATTTAATAAATGCTTTTGATTTATATTTTAATTATATTTCTATTCCCTTAATCATTTTTTCTCTAGCTGGATTAATCTTTTATTTCAGAAGTTCTAAACAGGAAGTTAGAAACTGGAAATTTTTAATTCTCATTGCTTGGTGGATATTACCTTTAATAGCTAATTCAGCTTTGGCAAAAGTTTTTACTGCCAGATATGTTTTATTCACTCTACCTCCTCTAATTATTCTAATTTCTATCGGCTTCTATACATTAATAACTAAGATTAAATCAAATTTATTAAAAACAATCTTAATTATTTCTGTTTTTATTTTAAATATAAATTTTATTTATAATTTATCAGTCAATCCTTTTAATCAAAAATTAGTATCTTCTGAACAAGGCTATCTTTCCGATTGGACATCAGGTTGGGGAATTAAAGAAATTTCAGTTTATTTAAAAGAAAGAGCTAAAGAAAAGAATGTCATAGTTGGAACAGAAGGTTATTTTGGAACTCTCCCAGATGGTCTTCAAATTTACACTAACAAAACTTCTAATTTAACCATTATCGGTGTTGGTCTAGGTTTTTCTAAAATTCCATCTAATTTAATCAATGCAAAAAATTATGGCGATGAAGTTTATTTAATTATGAACCAATCAAGGCTCAATTTATCTCAAGAAGAAATGAATAAAGTAAAAATAATTAAAAAATATCCAAAACCAAATAATGACAATTTATTATTAATTCAAATATAAATTTGAAATTAAATAAATTATTACCATATCTAATAATAGCCTTACTTTCAATCCCAGCTTTTTTTGCTCTATTAAAACCAGGTTACTATAATATGCATGACGACATGCAAATGATTCGTCAACTAGAATTTGAAAAATGTTTAAAAGATGGTCAAATCCCTTGTCGTTGGACTCCAGACCTAGATTTTGAATATGGTTCTCCACTTTTTAATTTCTACCCACCAATGCCATATATAGTTGGTCAAGCTATCAGGACAACAGGAGTTTCTTTTGTCAACACAATTAAAGTAACAGCAATAATTCAAATTATATTAGCCGCTACTTTCATGTATTTATTAGCCTCATCAATATTTGGGCCAACAGGAGGAATATTATCAGCCCTTTTCTACACTTATGCTCCCTATCACGCTCTAAACATCTATATTCGCGGTGCTATGAATGAAGCTTGGGCAGCAGTCTTCTTTCCATTAATCTTTTATTTTTCTAGAAAATTAATATTAGAAAAAAAATATAAATTTGTCTTTGGATTAGCTATTTCTTTTGCTGGATTATTTTTATCCCACAACCCAATGCTATTAACTTTTGCTCCAATATTAATCATTTGGTGTCTTTTTTGGTTATTAACTACATTTAATAAAAAAAATACTTTAATCCTAAATTTAAAAAAACAAATCACACCTATTTTAAAACTGTTGTTTTCAGCCACACTCGCTTTTTGTCTAGCCGCTTTTTTTACCTTGCCTGTACTTATTGAAACTAATTTAATTAATGTAAATGAACTATTCACCAACTATTTTTCATTTTCTGGTCATTTTGCTAGTTTATATCAACTATTCATTAGTAATTTCTGGGGAGATGGAGCTTCAACTTGGGGAATGAATGATGGAATTTCTTTTATGATCGGTTATATGCACTGGATCATCCCGTCATTAATACTTTTATTTTCCATTTTCCTTCTTATTAGAAAAAAATCCCTTGATAAAAAAATAATAATTTCGTTATTCGTCCTAATTATGGGTTTATTTGCCACTTTTATGATTCATAATAAATCAACTTTCATATGGCAAATATTTAGTCCTATTCAAAAAATTCAATTTCCTTGGCGTTTCCTTAACCATGCAACTTTTTTATTTTCTCTATCTATTGGTGTCCTGCCATTTATTTTTAAAAAATATTTTAACAAAAAAATAATTACAATAATTACTGCATCAATAATAGTTGTTCTAATTTTAATTAATGTTAACTATTTCAAAGCAACTAAACCATTTCAATTAACTGATAAAGACAAATTTTCAGGCATAAATTGGGAACAACAAATAAGCGCTGGAATAAGTGATTATCTTCCAAAAACTGCTTCAGCAACTGCTAAAACAACTGCCAAAGCATACATTGATAATGTAGACCCTAAAAAAGCCTTAGTCGAACTTTCAGGCCAAAAGAAGGGGACTGATTGGATCTTTTTTAATGTATCTGTAAGCCAAGATTCAAAAGTCATTATCTCTCAACTAGCTTTTCCAAATTTTGAAATCACCGATAACGGTCAAAAAATAGATTATCAAATAGAACCAGAACTAGGTCGAATGGTGATCAATTTAAAAACCGGAGATCATCAAATTTATGTTAAATTAAAAGATACTCCAATCAGGACTATTTCTAATTATATTTCCTTAGTTGCTTGGATTTTTGTATTAGGTTATTTTTCTCTACCTTTATGGAACAAATTGACATTGAAGAAATAAAAAGAAAAACAACAAACAGTGTTATGTTTCTTTCCTTAAGAAATTTTGGGATTCAACTAATTTCTGTCATTGGGTTTTTCCTCTTAACTATTCTATTGGGCACTGGGGAAGTTGGTCTCTTTGCTGTTGTGGCTGAATCAGTTGGAATTCTTGGTTATTTTTCAGATGTTGGTCTAGCCGCCGCTCTAATCCAAAAAAAAGAACAACCAACCAAATCAGAGTTAAGAACTACTTTTGTGATTCAACAACTTTTAGTTATTACTTGTCTGATAGTAATCAGTATTGTTTTCAATAAAATTAGCATAGCTAAAGGCTATGGCTCAAAAGAATTATGGATATTCGTTTCTCTATGTTTCTCTTTCTTTGCCGCTTCACTTAAAACTCTACCATCGGTTCTTCTAGAGAGAAAATTAAATTTTAAGTTGATTTCTACTGTCGATATAATTGAAAACGTCAGTTTCTATCTAATTGCCGTAATCTTCGCTTTCCTAGGCTATGGTGTCTTTTCTTACGCCATTGCTACTTTTGTCAGAAGTCTTCTTGGGCTAGTAATCATCTATAAAATCAGCCCTTGGCCTATTGGTTTTTCTTTCGACAGAAGTTCAGCCAAAGCCCTTTTCAAATACGGAATTCCCTTTCAACTAAATTCTTTCATAGCTGTTGCTAAAGACAGATTATCAAATCTTCTAGTTGCTGGCATAATTGGTCGCGATAGTTTTGGAATTCTGTCTTGGGCTCAAAAAGGGCCACGAATTCCTTTAAGTTTCATGGATGCCATCATGAGAGTCACTTTCCCAACTTTTTCTAGACTTCAAGAACAAAAAGAAATTCTTAAAAAATCTCTAGAAAAAAGTATCTATTTCATTGCTCTCTTTGTTTTTCCAGTCGCCACTGGGATTGCCCTAGTCGCTCCAGACATTATTAATATAATCCCAAAATATTCAAAATGGCTCCCAGCGATTTTACCTCTATATTTCTTCACTGCTAATGCAGCAATCGCCTCAATCACTTCACCAATAATTAATGCTTTTAATGCCATTGGGAAAGTTGGTTTAAGCACTAAATTCATGATTATGTGGACAATATTAACTTGGGCTCTCTTCCCAATTATGAGCATTAAATTTGGATTCGTTGGAACTTCTGTAGCCACTCTGATAGTTGGATTATCTTCAGTTTTTGTCTGGATCGCCGCTCACAAAATTTTTAAAGTAAACATTTTAAAAACAATTTTAAATCCACTTTTTGCAACCCTATTAATGATAATCACTGTTCTTATTTTTGAAATGTTTAATTTTAACCAATGGATAATGTTAGCTGGAAAAATCTTAATTGCTATTTCAACATATGGACTTTATCACTTTTTCTTTTCTAAAGATGAAATTACTTGGTTTGCAAAACAACTCCCATGGCTAAAAAACAAAAAATAGTTTCAATTATATTGATATTATTTTTCACTATATTTCAAATTATTCCAGTAATTAGAAATGGCATTAAATATAATTATGGTATTGGTTTTTGGGGAAGTAATGGTCATGATGCTATCTGGCACTTAAGTCTTATTAATAATATTCATAATCCGTTTGAAATTAACATGCCTATTTTTTCAGGAGAAAATTTAAAAAATTACCATCCTTTTTTCGATATATTGATTTCTTTTTTAACTAATATAACTTATATCTCATCTAGCATCTGGTTATTTCAAATAATCCCAATAATCACAGCTTTTTTAACTATTTATATTAGTTTTCTTCTAGGTAAAAAAATAACCAACAAATTTTCCGGTGGAATTTATTTAGCTTTTCTAACTACTTTTGCTAATTCTTTTGGTTGGATAGTTTCCTTGTTTAAAAATGGCAATTTTAGTGGTGAATCTATGTTTTGGTCAATGCAATCAATTTCAAATCAATTAAATCCACCATATGCACTCTCTATTTTATTTATTTCTATAATTCTTTTAATTATTTTCAAAAATAAAAAACTTTCAAAAAGTAAATCCTTAATATTAATAGTTTTGCTCTCAATATTACCTGTCACTAAAGCTTATGGGGCAGTCGCTATCTTTATATTTTTTGGATTATTTTCACTATATTCATTTTTCAAAAAAAATTACACACCTACTATAATTTTGATTACCTCTTTAATAATAGGATTTTCATTATTTTCTATTTTTAACACTAGTTCTGATAAATTATTTATATATAAACCATTATGGTTCACTAACACTCTTTTTGAAGCCCCTGACAGACTGTATTCATCACAAATAACTAATCTTCGCTATACACTTGAAAGTACTGGTCAAATAAGCCCTAAATTGTTATTGATATATTCTTTTGGAATAATTGTTTTTCTAATTGGAAATTATAGTTGGAGATTATTTGGTTTATTCACATTAAAAGATAAAAACCCTATTTTAAAACAATTATTTTTAACAATTATATTAATTACATTAATACCCCTACTCTTTGTCCAAAAAGGCACTTCTTGGAACACTATCCAATTTTTATACTATGGATTATTTCTTTCAAACATATTTTCAGCTTTATTTTTAACAAAAATAGAATCTAAAACATTAGGAAAAATTTTAATAACTATTATTCTTTTAACTTCTTTTATTTCTAGTTTTAGTACTATAAAAACATTCTTAAAAAATCCAAGTCATGCTTACATTAGTAACCAAGAACTAGAAGGATTAAAGAAACTATCAACTTTAACAACAGGTAATATTTTGACTTTTCCATACGATAAATATAAAAAGAACTCAATTAAATCTGACCCAGTCCCTTTATACATGTATGAAACCACAGCTTATGTTTCTGCTTTTAGTGAAAAACCTGTTTATCTAGAAGATGAAATGAATCTAATAATAACTGGATATGATTGGCAATCTAGAAGAAAAGAGGCAGAAAAATTCTTTAATACTGAAGATAAATTTTTTGCTCGAGGATTTCTTTTAAATAACAAAATTGACTATATTTATTTAGTTGATGATCAAAGTTTTAAAGTGTCAATTAATGATCTTGGAATTGATAAAATCTTTGAAAATAGTCAAACTAGAATTTATAAAGTCAGAAGATGATAGAATATTACATCTAATTATGAAACATAAACCTCTAATTTCAGTTGTTATTAATGTCCGTAATGAAGCTGAAGAGCTAAACAAGTGTTTAAAATCACTCAAAAATTTTGCCGATGAGATTATAGTAGTTGACATGCATTCCACTGATGGCAGTGACAAAGTAGCTAAAGATGCTGGTGCTAAGGTCTTTAAGTACAAAGCAATGAAATTTGTCGAACCAGCCAGAAATTTTGCCCTTTCAAAAGCCACTGGAAAATGGATACTTCTACTAGACCCAGATGAATATCTAACTAAATCTCTTAAAAAAGAATTACTCTCCACCACCAAAAGAAATGACACTGATTACGTCAAAATTCCTAGAAAAAACATAATTTTTGGTAAATGGATTAAACATTCAAACTGCTGGCCAGATTATTTGATTAGATTTTTTAAAAAAGGGGCTGTAACTTGGAAAAAAGAAATTCATAGTCAACCAGAAACTAAAGGTAACGGTCTCACTTTCCTTGATTCAGAAAAAATAGCCATCCATCATAATAACTACACCACAGTCTCTCAATTCATCACTCGTGCAATCAGATATAGCAGTATCCAAGCAGATGAACTTAAAGCTCAAGATTATAAAATCAAAACTAGTGATTTTATTCTTAAACCTGTCCAAGAATTTAACAGCCGTTTCTTTTTTGCAGAAGGCTACAAAGATGGAATGCATGGTCTAGTTTTTTGTCTTCTTCAAGCTTTTGCAATTGGTCTAATTTATATCAGACTTTGGGAAAAGCAAGGAACTCAAGAAAAAACTATCTTAAAAGAATCTTTTGTCTCCGCCAGTCAAGAAACTACTTTTGAATATGACTATTGGTTTATAAAATATTTTCAAAAAGAATATTCTCCAAATATATTTAAAATAATTATTATAAAATTAAGACATCTTCTAAATTATTTCACTAAAAATTTTTAATGAAAAAAATTGCCATTGTTGTTCTAAATTGGAAACAAGCAAAATTAACAATAGATACTGTCGACTCTTTATTAAAAATTAGTCACAAAAAATTTCAATATCAAATCCTAATCATTGATAACGCCTCACCAGATGATTCTGTAGACCAATTTGAAAAAAAATATTCTAACAATAAAAATGTTTCAATTTTTAAAACAAACAGTAATCTAGGCTATGCTGGTGGAAACAATTTCGGCATCAAAAAAGCTTTAAATAAATTTAATTATATTTTAATTGCTAATAATGACATCCTAGTTGATCCAAAATTTTTGGATAAATTATTTGAAGAAAGTCAAAAAAATTCAAATGCAATTTTAACTCCTAAAATATATTTTGCCCCAGGTTTTGAATATTGGAAAGATAAATACACTGCCAAAGAAAGAGGTAAAGTAATTTGGGCTATTGGTGGGAAAATAGATTGGAATAATGTTTATGGCAGTAATATCGGTATTGATGAGGTTGACCATGGTCAATACGATAAGAATCATCCACCAATGGACTTCATCAGTGGTTGTTGTTTTTTAATACCTACAAAAATTCTTAAAAAAATTGGTCTTTTCGATGAAAAATATTTTCTCTACATGGAAGATGCTGATCTTACTATTAGAGCCAAAAGTGCTGGTTACGAACTAAAATTTGTTCCAGAATCAATCATTTGGCATCTAAATTCAGGCTCATCAGGCCCAAACAGCTCCCTTCAAGATTATTTTATAACTAGAAACCGTCTAATTTTTGCTTTTCGTTTTGTCAGTCTAAGAACTAAATTTGCCCTCATAAGAGAATCTATTCGATTCTTGTTTGATAAGAACAGTAGCAAGTGGCGTAAACAAGCCATAATTGATTTCTACATTAATAAAACTGGAAAGGGGAGTTGGAAATGAAACAAAACAATTTGTCTATAATCATCATCGCTGGTAATGAACAAGAAATGATCGTCGATTGTCTCAATTCATGCAGTTGGGCTGATGAAATTGTTTTAGTTGCTGCCAATTCAAGTGACAAAACTATTGAACTTGCCAAAAAAACGATTCCAAACATTCAAATAATTAAAACTAATGATGAATATAATAAAAATTTTTCTAAATGGCGAAATCTAGGTTATCAAAATGCCACAAAAAATTGGCTTCTCTATATTGATGCAGATGAAAGAATCACTTCAGAATTAAAAAAAGAAATATTAAGTAAAATCAAAATAAAAAATAATCCAATCTCTCATTATGCAATTCCTCGAGCAAATCATTATCTGGGCAAAAGAGTCAGATATGGTGGTTCATACCCAGATTATGTCAAAAGACTTTATCACAAAAAATATTTTAAAGGTTACGAAGGTATACTCCATGAAGAACCGTTAATCACAGGGCCTCTAGAACATTTGAAATCTGACCTACTTCATTACACTCATCGAGATTTAACTTCAATGATAAACAAGACATTAGTTTGGACTGAAATGGAAGCCCAAGCCCTTTTTAAAGATAACCATCCACCAGTCGTTTGGTGGCGCTTTATAAGAATGATGTTAACAAAAATTTGGGAAAGGCTCATTGTCCAAAAAATGTGGCGTGATGGCACAGTTGGTTGGATTTCAGTTTTATTTGAAACTTTCGACACTTTTATCATTTACGCCCGTCTTTGGGAAATTCAACAAAAGCAAAATAATAAAATTTAAGGTATTATAAATTATGCGAAAGCAAGCGGCTATATATGATCCTTATCTAGATACCCTCGGTGGAGGGGAGAGATACTGTTTAACCGTTGCAGAAATTCTTCTTAAAAATGGCTATCAAGTTGATTTATTTTGGTCTGGAAACCAAAACTTAATCAAAAAAGCTGAACAAAGATTTTCTTTAAATCTAGAAGGATTAAACTTGGTTAAAGACATTTTTCATCTAAAACCAAAACAAATTGATTTTTTTGAAGAAAAAAAGAATTTAATTAAAGTTATCCATCGATCCTTTAATGCTCAAAAACTTCATAAGAAAATTTCTACCTTTGTCAAAAAACTTAAAACAAGTAACAAATATGATGTTTTTTTCTATCTTGGTGATGGCAGCATCCCTGTCCTTCTAGGTAAACAAAATCTTCTCCATATCCAAGTCCCTTTTTCTGGTGAAAAAAGTTTTTTAAACAAATTAATTAACAATTCAAAATTATTATTATTTTCAAAAATAATTTGTAATTCTGAATTCACTGCCAAATTTTATAGTGATTTTAACTCTTCAAAACTTAAAGTTCTCTATCCACCTGTCGATGTTGAAAAATTTAAATCTTCAAAAAATAAAGATAATATCATTCTATCTGTAGGAAGATTTGACAATGTTTTGAATGCCAAGAAACAAGATGTTTTAATTGATGCTTTCAGAGAACTAGTTGAAACAGAAAAAGTTAATGATTGGAAATTAATTCTCGCTGGCGGCAGTTTAATTGATCCAGATGAAAATTCATATCTCAAATATTTAAAAGAGAAGACTGAAGGTCTCCCAGTTAAATTCATTATTAATCCAAATTTTGATGATTTAAAAGAAATATATTCCAAATCAAAAATTTATTGGCATGCTGCTGGTTTTGAAGTTAATGAATTGAAACATCCAGAAAATACAGAACATTTTGGAATGACAGTAGTAGAAGCAATGGCTTCAGGTTTAGTCCCTGTCGTAGTTGCAAAAGGTGGAATTCCTGAAATCATTTCTAATGGAGCTGATGGTTATTTATGGAAAGATATTGATGAATTAGTTTCCAAAACTAAAAAATTAATAAATTCTCCAAAAGATCTAGAAGAAATGTCTCAAAAAGCTCTAATTAAATGTCATGAATTTTCAAAAGATAATTTTGAAGAAAAATTACTCTGTTTGATTAATAAATAATATGAAAATTTCAGTCATTGTCACCAATTGGAACGGCTTAGATTTGCTAAAAAAAAACCTAGAACAAATAATCAAAATGAGCCCAGAAGCTCAAGAAATAATTGTTGCTGATGACAAATCACCTGATGAAAGTGTTTCTTATGTTAAAGAACTTCAAAAAAAATATCCAAAATTAAGATTAATTGTAAATAAAAAAAATCTTGGTTTTGGGAAAAATTCTAATAATGCAGTTAATAAAGCAAAAGGAGAATTAGTAGTTTTATTAAATAGTGACATTTTTCCCCACCAAAATTATATTAAAAATACACTCAAACATTTTTCTAATAAAAATTTGTTTGGAGTTGGTTTCGCTGAACTTGGTCATGAAAATTGGGCTAAAATATTTTGGAAAAGTGGTTATGTTCAATATGAACCAGGCACTAATATCAAAAAAACTCACATAACTGGTTGGCTTTCTGGTGGTAGTTCAATAATCAGAAAAGATATTTTTCAAAAATTAGGTGGATTTGATCAAGCTTACGAACCATTCTATTCTGAAGATCTTGATCTAGGTATTCGTGCTTGGAAATCTGGTTATAATCTTCTTTGGGAACCAAAGTCTATTGTTGAACATCGTCATGAATCAACTATGTCAAAATTTTCTAAAAATCTTTTAAATTATGTAAAAGAAAGAAACAGATTACTTTCAACTTTACGAAACATTACTGATCCAGATTTTATCTTTAAAAATAAAATTGCTCTAATTGGTCGCGTCCTTTCCGGCCCAAATTATATAAAAATAATCCGTGCTGCAAAAAAACAAATTAAAAAAACTCCACCTCCAATAGTTTTTCCTAAATTAACTGATAAAGAAATATTTAAACTTTTTTCTGATAATTAAATGAAGCTTTCTATAATTATCGTCACTTGGAATACCGCTAAGATAACTCAAAAATGTGTTCAAACAATTAATAAATTCCTTAATAACCCAGAAATTATTGTTGTTGATAATGATTCCAAAGATAATACAATCGAATTACTTTCTAAAGAAAAAAATGTCAAAATAATTAAAAATAAAGCTAATTTGGGATTTTCTAAAGCCAATAATATCGGTTTTAAAAAAGCTTCAAATGAATATATAATTTTCATGAATTCCGACATTGAATTAATTGATGATTCTTTAAATGACTTATTAAATTATTTTAAAGATAAAAACAATATAGGAATTATTGGTCCTAAATTTTTAAATCCAGACTTAAGCACTCAAGCATCAGTTTTTCCAAAACAAAGTGCATTCAATGCCTTTAAGGAATTTTGGCTTAATCAAAAATATTCTTATTCTAAATATATTCCAAAAACTAAAAACCCAATAAAAGTTTGGGCAATTTCAGGTGGCTGTTTTTTAACTAAAAAATCATTTTTTAAATCAATTGGATCTTGGAATGAAAAATATTATTTTTATTTTGAAGACATGGATTTATGTCGAAAAATCAATAAAGTTGGTAAAGATGTAATTTTTTACCCTCAATGTCAAATCATTCATCGTCATGGAGCTAGTGGCTCAAAGTTAGCTGATTCTTCAAATCAATGGCGCCGTCTCATCCCCGGAAGTAAAAAATTTCATGGTTTATTCAACCACTATTTAATTAACTTTATAATTTGGTCTGGTCAAAAATGGCAAAAAATACAAAAGCTTTTTTAATCATAGTTTTTATAATTTCTTTCATTCTTAAAATTTTAAGAGTTGAACTAAATTTAATTAATTTACCAATTTTAATTTTAAGTTCTTTAATTCCGATAGTTTTCTTTTTTTTAATTAAAGAAATTGATCAAAAGTCAGAAAAATTAGCTTTCATTTCGACAATTTTATTAACTTTAAATCCATACAATATTTATTTTTCAGACATTACTTTAAAAACAAATTTTTTTCTTTTTTTATTACTTTTAATGATGTGGCTCGTTTCAAAATATTTTCATATTAAAAATAATAAATTTCTACTTCCAATTTTAATAATCATTCCCCTAATCTTTAATTTAATTTTTATAGACAATAATTCTGGATTATATCCACAAGACCAACATAGAACTCAAACAATAATTAATGAAACTAATTCATTGGATTACTACATTTTTTATAATCCAATTCAACTATTTTTAAGAAATTTCACAATTAGATATTTAAATTATTTTTCTCCAGAATTTTTAATTTTCGGAAACACTTTTGCAAATCCAAGACATGGAACAATTCTTTACCCAAGTATTATATTTTTAATATTAGGTATTTTCATAAGTTTTTCTTCCAAAAAAAAACAAAAAATAAATTTAATATTTCTAATTTGGCTTTTAATAGCTCCAATTTCTGCTGCCCTTTCTCCAGAATTAATAAATTCTAACAAAGCTTTCTTCATGTCTATTCCACTAGTATATTTTATTTCTATTGGAATTTATTTCATTTTAAATAAATATAAAAACAAATTAGTTTATTTTTCTATTATATTTATTTATCTTCTATCATTAATCTATTATTTAGACATGTATTTGAATCATTTTATTAAATGAAATTAATTCAAAAAATTATACTAATCTTAATTCTACTAACAGCTTTTTTTTTAAGAGCCTACAAACTAGATTCTTTTCCAGCCATTAATTCAGATGAGGCTGCAATTGGATACAACGCCTATAGTCTACTCCAAACCGGGAAAGACGAACATGGAGCCTCTTGGCCACTTCATTTCAAGTCATTTGGAGATTTTAAACCAGGAGCTTATTTTTATTTAAGTTTACCTTTCATCAAAGTACTAGATTTAAATCTATTAACTGTCAGACTTCCAAATTTAATTCTTTCAGTTTTAACTATATTATTTATATATAAATTAGTTATTCTATTAACTAAAAACAACAAATTAGCTCTAATATCAGCTGCAGTTTTGACTTTTTCTCCTTGGCACCTTCATTTTAGTAGGGGAGCTTGGGAATCATCAGTAGCACTTTCTTTCATAGTTATTGGTATCTATTTTTTCTTTAAATCAATAGAAAAAAAGTTTTTACTTAATTTTTCATTATTTATAATATTTTTTTCAGCCTCACTTTATACCTATCATTCGGCCAGAATTATTGCTCCACTACTAGCTCTGAGTCTATTCATTATTTATTTTAATTTTATTAAATCAAAAATTCCTCAAATTATATTTCCAATTTTAATTGGAGTCATATTAACAATCCCTGTATTATTTTCATTTTTACAAAATGGTGGAAGTGCCAGATTTAATGGAGTAGGATTCACTTCAGATCAAGGTCCATTATTAAGATCAACCGAACTTCTTAATCAACATAAATCCTTAAACATAATTAATCGCACTATTGATAATAAAAGAGTTCTTTACTCTATTTCTTGGCTTCAAAAATATACTTCTCATTTTGATCTAAATTTTTTAGCAACCTCTGGTGATTATGTCCCAAGATCTAAATCTCCAGACATAGGACAAATTCATTTAATCGATCTCCCATTTTTATTCCTTGGAATTATTTATCTTTTATCATCGACGATCTATCATCGACGATCTAAGATTTTTATTTTATCTTTTCTATTAATTGCTCCATTAGCAGCTTCTCTAACTTTTCAAGCTCCATCAGCTCTTCGAGCCCTTTCAATGGTTATTCCAATATCAATTTTAATTGCTCTTGGAATATTTAATTTTCTAAAAATTATTCAAAATAATAAATTTAAAAACATATTTTTAATTATCTTAATTTTAATTTACGGATATAGCATAATTTATTCTTTAGATAGCTATTTCCTCCACTATGAAAAAAGATATCCTACCGCTTGGCAAACTGGATTTAGTGAACTAGCCCCATATCTAGAACAACAAAAAAACCAATACCAACAAATTTATGTGACTAATAAATATGACCAACCATATATCTTATTTTTATTTTTCTCTAAGTATCCACCTCAACTAATTCAAAAAGAAATAAAGTTAACTCCTCCAGACAATTTTGGATTTTCAACTGTGTTAAATTATGATAAATATCATTTTGAAAAAATTAATTGGGAGAAAATTCCTTCAAATTCATTAGTCATAACTAGTGATGAAATAGTTCCAATCGAACCTAAAAAAATTATTAATTTCCCAAATGGTCAACCAGGGTTTAAAATATATTCAAAGTTATGAAAAAACAAAACTACACAATCTCAATCGCTATCGCCACTTATAATGAAGAAAACAACATTGTCAGGTGTCTAGAAGCAGTCAACACTTGGGTTGATGAAATAGTGATAGCTGATGGTTCTTCTCAAGATAAAACAATTGAATTGGCTTCAAAATTTAAAAATGTAAAAATAATTAAAACTACTAACAAGCCAATTTTCCATATTAATAAAAACATTGCCATTGACGCTTGTAAAAGTGATTGGATTCTTCAACTTGATGCTGATGAAATTGTCACCCCAGAACTTAAAGAAGAAATAATTTCTTATCTTAAAAAAGATATTAATGAGATCAAAGAAAATGCTTTTTGGATCCCTCGAAAAAACTATTTTCTAGGAACTTTTCTAAAAAAAGGCGGTCAATATCCAGATCCAACTATAAGATTTTATAAAAATGGTAAAGCTCGTCTTCCATGTGCTGATGTCCATGAACAGGCCAAAGTTGAAGGAAAAATTGGTTGGCTCAAAAATGATTTAGAACATTATGCTGACACTTCTTTCTCTAAATATTTACTACGACACAATCGTTACACAACTCTTCTAGCTAAAGAACTACAAGAAAAAAATACAAAAATTAATTTTTTAAATTTCCTAAATTTTTATTTTGTAAAACCAATTTGGTGGTTTTTAATGACCTATTTCCGTCACAAAGGTTTTTATGATGGCTTTCCTGGTTTTGTCTTTTCTTTTTATTCAGCTTTAAGATTCCCAATTTACTATACTAAATATTGGGAGCTTCAAAAAACTAATCGTAAAGTTAATTTAGCCGACGATTGGGACAAAAAATAATGAGTAGTAAAATTAAAATTGCTATTGATATTTCTCCAACTCAAGATGGTAACGCCATTCGTGGTGTTGGTTATTATACTTCGAATCTAGTTTCTGCTCTTCAAAATGAAATAAAAACTAATCCAAATTATAAAAATTGGAGAATTAATTTAATTACAAATTCGTCATTAGATATTAGAAATTACGATTTAATCCACTATCCATATTTTGATCCTTTCAAGCTAACTCTCCCAAAAAAAAGTAAAATTCCAACAGTCGTTACAGTTCACGATTTAATTCCTATTGAATTCAAAAAAGAATTCCCAGTTGGGATAAAAGGAAACATAAAATGGTTAATCCAAAAAGTTCGTCTTCTTCAAGTAGATAAAATTTTAACTGTTTCCAATTATTCAAAAAACATTATTAATAATATTACTGGATTTAATAAAAATAATATTTTTGTCACCCATCTCTCAGCTGATCCAACTTTTAAGCTTTTTAAAAATGCAAAACAACTAGAAGAAATCAGAAAAAAATATAAATTACCTAAAAAATTTGTCCTATTTGTTGGTGATATTAATTGGAATAAAAATGTTCCAACTCTAGTTAAAGCCTGTCTAAAATTAAAATATCCATTAGTTATTGTTGGCTCTTCAGCAACCAAAAAAGATGTGCCAGATCACCCATGGACTAAAGATCTCATTTGGCTCCAGTCTCAAAGTTCTAAAAACTTAATTCTTACTGGTTTTGTTCCAGATGAAGATCTTCCAATAATCTACAATTTAGCCACCGCTTATTGTCAACCATCTTTTGCTGAAGGTTTTGGTCTCCCTCTTGTCCAAGCCATGCAATCTGGATGTCCAGTAGTCTACAGCCAAGATTCTTGTTTAAATGAAATTATGGATGCAAATGGTCTAAAATTTAACCCTCATTCTCAAAAAAGTTTAGAAAAAGCTTTAAAACAATACTGGGATAATAAAAATATAAGAGAAAAATACATTAAACTCGGTTTAAAACACGCCAAATCTTTTAATTGGAAATACACTGCCATCCAAACTCTAGCTCTTTATAATTTGATGTTATTAAATGAAAAATAACAACCATTTTCTATCAGTAATCATTCCTATCTATAAACAAGAAAAAACCATCAAAAAAGATCTTCAAAATATAGATAAAACCTTAAAAGAAATTCGTTATGATTATGAAATAATTGCTATCGTTGATGGAACATCCGCAGATAAATCATTTAAAGAAATTAAAAAACTAAAATTAAAAAATTTAAAAGTTTTTGGTTACAAAAATAATCATGGAAAAGGCTATGCAGTCCGCTATGGCATGGCCAAAACAAAAGGGGATTATGTTGCTTTCATAGATTCCGGGATGGAAATAGACCCAAATGGTATTTCGTTAGTTCTAGAGCATATGGAATGGTATAACGCTGACATTATTGTCGCTTCAAAACGTCATCCAGCCTCAATGGTTAACTATCCAATTGATCGAAGAATAATTAGTTTTGGAGCTCACTTAATTTCAAGATTTCTATTAGGAATCAACATTCATGACACTCAAGCCGGTCTAAAAATATTTAAACGTCAAGTTTTAACAAAAGTTCTTCCCCGTCTTCTAGTCAAAAACTATGCTTTTGATCTAGAAATTTTGTCAGTTGCCAACAAACTAGGTTTCAAAAAAATATATGAAGCTCCGATCAAATTAAATTATGATTTTACTAGCTTAACTCATGCTGCTGGTTTAAAAGTTATTTTAAGTTGCCTGATAGAAGCCATGGCTGTTTTCTATCGATTAAGAATTTTAAATTATTACGATGATAAGAATAAAAGACAATGGGTATACAGTCCAGAGCTACAAATGAGAATTAACACTGGAAAATAATTATGAAAAATCCTTTATTTTCAATTATCATCCCAGTTCGTCAATCTAACCCATATCTCGAGGAAACTCTATTAAAATTAAAAGAACAGTCATTAAAAAATTTTGAAGTTTTAGTAATTACGGACGAAATTTCTGGATCAGCTAATCCTTCAGAAAAAAGAAATTTAGGCTCAAATAAGGCTAAAGGTCAATATTTAGTCTTTTTTGATGATGATTCCTACCCACACAAAAATTATTTTAAAAATGCTACTAATTTAGTTAAGAAGAACCCAGATTTTGCCGCTTTTTGTGGTCCATGTTTAACTCCATCAAAAGATAATCAACGACAAAAAGCTTCTGGTTTACTTTGGTCAAGTTGGCTAGGCAGTGGTGGTGCTGGAATCTATCGAAATAGCATCCAAAAATCTCGTTTTGTAGATGATTACCCTAGTGTTAATTTAATCATTAAAAAAACTGATTTTAATCTAGCTGGTAGCTTTGATCCTTCCTATTGGCCAGGCGAAGACACTGTCATTTGTTTAAAATTAACCAAAAAACTTAATAAAAAGATTTTTTATCATCCATCTATAGTTGTTTATCACCATCGTCGATCAATAATTATTCCTCATCTCCAACAAATAACTCGTTATGCAATCCAAAGGGGATTCTTTGTCAAAAAATTTCCAGAAACCAGTTTTAAAATTGGATATTTTATGCCAACTTTATTTTCTTTATATTTAATAATATTTTTAATAAATAAAATATTTTTACACCAATTTTTACTAGACATTCCATTATATTTATATCTATCAATATTACTTTTAACATTCTTAAAATTCATATTGACCAAAAACGAATTAATAGTTTCTATCCTAGCAACCATCACAATTCCAATTACTCACATTCACTACGGTATACTATTCCTACATGGTTTATTTAAAAAAGAAGTTAAATTCAAAGCTCATGCCATCAACAAAAAAACCGGCAAATACATTGGTGGTTAAATCTGTCTCTATCTCCTATCCACCTCTAATCTCAGAAAAAGGTTCTGCTTTCCTATCTCAAAATCGTCAATTTCAATGGACAAACACAGGTAATGTAATTTATCCAGTTATCCCAGCTTATGCCGCCACTCTATTAAAGAGTAAAGGTCTAAAAGTTTTTTGGGATGATGCAATTGCTAGAAATCTAAATTATCAAGAATGGTTTAAAAATATTCAAAAAAATAAACCAGATTTAATAGTTATAGAATCTAAAACCCCAGTAATTAAAAAACATTGGCAAATAATTAACGAAATAAAGACTATAAGTACCAAGTGGAAGCCAATCGTCGTTTTAATGGGCGATCATGTGACTGCCATGCCTGAAGAATCAATCAAAAATTCAAAAGTTGACTATATTTTAGTTGGTGGTGATTATGATTTTCTGTTAGACGAATTAATTGATTTAATAAATAATAATCAAGCCCCAAAAAACAAAACTTTCAAACTTCAAAAAAAACATGATTTAGATTCTCTACCAATCATCGATAGAGAATTAACTCAATGGCAGCTCTATGCATATAACAACACCAACTATAAATACAAACCAGGCTCATACATCATGTCCGGCCGAGATTGTTGGTGGGGTAAATGCACTTTTTGTTCTTGGACAACTCTTTTCCCAGGTAAATGTTTCCGTCAGTTTTCAGTTGACCACACAATTAAAGAAATAGAAAATTTAGTAAATAATTTTAAAGTTAAAGAAATTTTTGATGATTCAGGCACACTTCCAATTGGCCCTTGGTTAAAAGAACTATGTAATGAATTAATTAAAAGGGGACTAAATAAAAAGGTTAAAATCGGCTGTAATATGCGTTTTGGAGCACTTTCACTAGCTGAATATAAATTAATGTATCAAGCCGGTTTCAGATTCATTCTCTACGGTCTTGAATCAGCCAATCAAAAAACTCTAGATTTCATCAATAAAAATGAAAAAACTAGTGATGCTCTAAAAACTCTTAAAATCGCCAAAATTGCTAAACTTGAACCACATATTACTATAATAATTGGTTATCCAAATGAAACTAAATCTGATGCCCAAAAAACTCTAAATCTAGCTAGAAAGATTTTTAAAGATGGACTAGCCGACAGCCTTCAAGCCACAATTTTAATTCCATATCCTGGCACTCCACTTTTCAAATACTGTGAAAAAAATAATCTTCTATTAACTAAAAATTGGGATGAATATGACATGCGTCAACCAATCATCAAATCTCCAATATCTCCAAATGACCAACTAGAACTAGTTCAAAATTTATTCAAAGGAATTCTTTCTCCAAAATTTATCTTCCAAAAACTTATTTCTATCAGATCAATTGCTGATATTAAACACCTTTCAAACTACGCCATTAAATACATTAAGAAATTAAAAGATTTTTCTTAAAAGAGCTTTATTTTATTGCATAAACAATCAATAATCTATTATAGATTTTGAATATTTTTTCAAAAATTATATTAATATTTCCAAGAGAAATAATTTTGAAATTTAGAAATCCGTTAATTTTAACCAACCTTGTTAAACCATAATAAGAACAAACATTCTTGTGAGCATATTTATTCCCAAATTTTGAACTAACTTTTTTCATAAAATGAGGAGAAATGAACGAATTAGTGTTATATTTTGAACCAGTATGTTGGGAAAGTGGTTCTTGCCCTAAAATTAAGCTAAGAATATTATCAAAAGAAGCGATGTTTTCTGTGGCACAAATAAACAATCCTTTACTTTTTAAAACACGATAACTTTCTTGTAAAAACCAATCTTTATTTAAAATATGTTCGATCACTTGACCGGCTATTATAATATCAAAAAAATTATTTTTATATGGTAAAACATCTTTTTCTAGATCTAACTTAATATATTTAATATTTTTATTATCTATTTTATTTTCAATATCTACAGCATGCAATTCGTAATTTTTTACATTCTTTAAATATTTTTTTGTTACTTTAAAATCACTACAACCTAAATCTAATATCTTTAAAGTTTTTTTATTATTTTCTAATTTTAAGTAATCAATTATATTTGTATTTATATGCCTATAGGAAGACTCAAAAGCACCAACCATTCTTTTAATCAAAAAATTACCAATTTTATCAAATAAACTAATCGAAACTATTTTTTCCATAGATATTGCCAAGCAATTAAAAACTTTAAAAAATACATCCCAAAAACCAAAATAGGATGGCTAAAAAATCTTATTATTTTTTTCTTTTCACCTAAAAAAACAACAAAGAATCTATTCCAAAAACCTAATTGAAATTTCACATCTTCATCATTTTTACCCCATTTTTCTACATACTTTTTAATACCATTTCCATAGTAATCTTTCTTCTGTAAATATTTTTTTAAATTAAAATTAGTTTCATTATGGAAAATAATTCCCTGATTAGAAAGTGAATTTAATTTATTAACATCAAATTTATTTTTATTTAAATAATCATTAATTTTTTCAAAGTTATAATTATTTAATAAAGCAACTTGTCCTATCTTTTTAATTTTTTTATCAAGATCCCAATCTTCAGGTCCAGTAAAATCTAAATCAAAACCACCAACACTTTTAAAAACTGTTTTTTTAATAAACCTTACACAATCAACAGGAGTGGCATCATAAAAACTTCTTTCAAACCTCCTAACTTTACCCAAAAAATCAGATCCTAAAACAACTTCAGGTATATATAAAGCAACTAAATTATTATTTTTACTCATCATTTCTACACTTTTTTCAATTAATTTTTGATTAACGATCATATCAGCATCTAAGTACAACACATATTCACCTAAAGCTTTTCCTACCCCTAAGTTTCTCTGTTTTGACCTCTCAGGGCCAGCACTTATAATTTTCTTTGTAAATTTTTTAGCTATATCTAGAGTTTTATCAGAAGAATAATTATCAACAACTATAACTTCAATATTTTTATAATCTTGATTTTGAATACTCAATAAACAATTCTCAATGTTTTTCTCTTCATTTTTTGTAGTGATGATAATTGATACAAGATTTTTAGACATAAATTATTTTTTCTTAAAACATATAAATATATTCATAAAACCATTATTTTTAGAAAACTCTTCAGTCTCTTTTTTATCAAAAAAAGGTTTAAATAATTTTTCTCTTCTAAAAATCCATTTGCTAAAATACATATTTAACAAAGCTAACAAACTCCACCATCTCCCAACAATTTTATATTCAATTTTAACAAAACCATTTTTTTTAGCAATTATATTAAGTTTGTCAAAAGAATAATGTCTATGATTTATTAACCACCAAGCTGGATCAAAAAAAGTTGACCAAAAACTATTAAAGGGAGTTGTCAAATATAAAATTCCTCCTTTTTTCAAAACTCTGTTTGCTTCACTAAAAAATTCATCCTCCTTATTTTTAGGCAAATGTTCTATTAATTCACTAGCGACCACAGTGTCTACAGTGTTTGTTTTAACTGGTAAGTTTAAAGCACTTCCTAATATAAAACTCACATTTTTATTTTTAATATATTTTTTACACATCAATATATTCTTTTTATCCAAATCAACAGCAATAATTTCTTTTGCCAAATTTACAAAATTATATTCTAACCAACCAAAACCACAACCTATATCTAAAACATTTTTATTTTTAACATCCTTATTTTTAATAAACTTTAACAAAGCCAAGCTACGCCCAGATAAAACATCACTAGGCTTTTCATTTATTAAATTCTTCATTTAACAATTTTAACCTAAAAATTGATAAAATAATTAAAATGAAATTAAAACAAAAAGTTCATTACTGTTTATTCCACATATTTTCCAAACTTCCAATATTTTTGAAACATTATATTTCTAAAATATATTTTCAACCAAAATTGAAAAAAAATAGTACTATTTATGGTTTTACAACTTTTGGTCCAAATGTTGAAATAGGGGAATATTCTTATCTTCATTCACCAATCAGACTAGAAAATGTAAAAATTGGGAAGTTTTGTTCAATTGCTCAAAATTTTGCCACTATCAGTCATCGTCATAAATATGAAAATTTTTTCAATTATAAATTTAATAATGAATTCAATTCACCTTTTGTTTCTAAATATTATAAAGATCCTAAAGAAGTGAACATTACTAAACCAATAAAAATCGGCAATGATGTCTACATCGGCTATAATGTTACTGTAATTGGTGGAGTGACCATCGGTGATGGTTCAATAATTGCAGCTGCTTCTTTAGTTAACAAAAATGTTCCACCTCACACTATTTATGGTGGTATCCCAGCTAAATTTATCAAAAATAAAATAATCAAAAATAAAAATATAAAAAACTTTGATTTTAACCAAAAAAATTATTTCAAAAAACTAGAAAAAATAATAAAAAATCTTTATGAAAATACTAATTAATTTAACTACTCTCACTGCAAACGGCATAATACCTTTATGGCTTAAGAAATTTGAAGAATTGGCAAAATTAGATAATCAATTAGACCTATTCTTTGGAAATACTATAAATAAAATTAATTTTAAAAAAGAAAATATTTATAAATATAACCAAAAATCTAATAAAATAAAGAAATTAACAAAAATAGACACTAAACTAAAATTTATGATCTATTCCTTATTCAAAAATTTTCAAGCAATATTCAAAATATTTAAATATAGAAATAATTATGATGTTATCTATTCTCCTTCATCTTTACTAGATTTTGCGATTATGCCATTTTTCCTAAAAATTTATAATCCAAAAATAATATGGACAACTGTTTTTGACAATATTGTTCCAATTACTGACCCTGGTAATAAAATAATCAGATTATTAGCTTGGTTTTTATTTAAAATTAGCTTATTTTTTATTAAAAAAGCAGATATTATATTTGTCATTTCCCAAGATTTAAAACAATATTTAATCAACCATGGTTTTGATAAAAATAAAATAGTTGTCACTGGGAATGGGTTAGAAATTGATTTAATTAAAAAAGCTAAAAAAAATAACAAATATAATTTTGATGCTCTTTTTATTGGTCGAATTAATGAAACTAAAGGAATTTTTGATATGTTAGATATCTTAAATATAATTAAGAAAACCTATCCAAAATTTAAATTAGCTATCATGGGAGATGGAGACATTGTCACTAAAAATAAATTTTTAAATAAAATTAAAAAATTAAAACTTGAAAAGAATATAAAGTTACTTGGTTATATTTCTGGAATTGAAAAATTCAATATAATAAAAAGCAGTAAGTGTTTTTGGTTTTTAAGTGTCAGTAAAAGTGAAAGTTTTGGAATAGCTCTTATGGAGGCAGTCACTTGTGGTCTTTATGGCTTTGTTTACAATCTTCCAGTATTTAAAAAAATATACAAAAATAATGAAGTCATTTTTTCACCAATTCACAATAAAAAATCAGTGGCTAAACAGGTATTAAAACTTTTTAAATCAAAAAAATTTAATAATCAAAAAGGAAAAAAATTACTAGAAAAATATTCTTGGGAAAAAATAATTTCCATTGAAAATAAGGCTATAAAAAATATTTATGAAAAACATATATAAAAATTTATACGAGAAAAAAGATTTAAAATTAAAGAAAAATTATCGTATAAAATTAATGGCTAATATTATAAAAGGCCTTAAACCAGTTAATAAAAATATACTTGATATTGGTTGTCATGACGGAACATTTTTATCAAAATTACCTAGAAATAATAATTTTTTTGGGATAGAAGCAAGTGAAAAAGCTTACAAATTAAGTCTTAAAAAAAATATAAAAGTAATTAAATTTTTCTTTAACGATAATAAATTACCATACAAAGGCAATTTATTTGATATAGTGATTGCTGGAGAAATTATTGAACATATATACGATACAGACCAATTTTTAAAAGAAATAAGAAGAATATTAAAACCAAACGGATATCTATTAATTAGTACACCGAACATAGCTTCTCTACCAAGAAGACTAATGCTTCTACTAGGGATTAATCCTATTATTGAAACTACACCTAATAAAATTGATAGTTCAGGACATATAAGATATTTTACTTTCAAAAGTCTATCTAACTTAATAAAAGAAAATAAATTTAAAATTATTAAATCATTTTCTGATGTAACCAATTTTCACTCTCAAGGAAAGATAAAATCAAAACTAATCCCTAAATTATTTCCAACTTTAGGACAAAGTATAATAACACTTTGTCAAAAATAAATAATTTATTTTTTCTCACTCAACATCTGAGTTAAAGCTTGTTTTGCTTGTGTAAATTGAGGAGCAGTGTTAACTATTTGTTGTAAAATTTTAATTGCTTCATCCTTCTTACCAACCTGATAATTAACCACAGCTAAAATATAATAAGACTGAAGACTAGGTTGAATCTGAACAGCCTTAGTGGCATCTTGCAAAGCTAAATCATATTTCTTTTCTGTTAAATCAATTTGCACCAAACTATAATAAGTTTGGACTAAACCTGGTGAAAATTTTAAAGCAGTTTGATAACTATCTCTGGCTAAATCCAATCTTCCAGTTTTATAAAATATATTAGCTCGATTATGATAAGCGTCAGCATAATCAGGCTTAACTACTGTTGATTGAGTAAAACCTTTAACCGAATTATCATATTGTTTCAATTTATCATAATCATCACCAATATTATTCCAAGCATTATGACTGTTAGGTGACACCTGACAGGTATTAACCCACAATTTATGGTTTGTTTGCCAGTCAATATTTCTATAAAAAACTCTAACTGAATAAGTTCCAATCAATAATATAAACATGATCAAAAAAGGTAGCTCCCATTTTTTACTAAATCTTTTGAAAAATAAAACTAATAAAACACAAAAACCTAAGCTTCCTAAAATCATATATCTTTCAGCCACCAACCAACTAACCTTAACTGGTGCCATCGAAGGTGCGGTTGCTAAAAAGATAAACATCAATGCAAAAAATATATTTTTATCTTTAAACCAAAAATAAACAATATTCCCTAAAAATAATAAAATAATCGCCCAATTAAACCAAACTGGAATTATATACATAGTATGATATAAAGTCAGATCAGTTGGCACAAACACTACTTGTAAATATTTTGCGATAGCAGTTGGATATTGAAAAAAAGGATTATAAAAAATACTACCATTGCCATTGTAACCACCATTCACACTAGTGATTCTGTTATTAATTTGAGGCCATAAAATTATAGCTGAAATCAACATTCCTAAAAAACAGAATAAAAATATCTTTTTAAAATTTATCTTTACTTTAAAAGTGTCCTTAAAAGTCAAAATAAAAAGAGAAATCAAAAAAACAATTGATAAAGACCTAACTTTTTCTGCAAAAAAGGCGATTGGCAAAGAAACTATAAAAAGCCATAAATATTTTTTAACTCCACTTTTTAAATATAAAATAAAAAATATCAAAGTTAATAAAACAGTCAAAGATGTAAACAAATAAGGTTTCCCTGAAATCCAAGAAACTGCTTCTACATGAATTGGCAAAACTGCAAACAAAATAGTACTCAATATTGCCGTTTTTTTATCAAAAACAATATATAAAAATATAAAAACCAAAACACAAACTATTAAATATAAAAATAAACTAAAAGTGTGAAAAGGAATTGGGCTACTAATTCCAAAACTTACTGCTAAAAACCAATTAGATATGCCAACAAAAGAACTAGCTCCATCTTTAAAACTCATAATTAATGGATTATTTGGGATTGTTGCATAATCATCAGAAACAAAAGCTCCATTCAAAGAATTAAAATATAGAATAAAAATTCCCACACACAAAGCCAACAAAAACTTCCAATTCTCTTTAATGATTTTTCTAATTCCAAAAACCGGCTCTGAAACTGTTTTTTTAACTAAATCAACGTTTTCTATTTTTCTTAATTTCTTAAGTTTTTTCTGAGACATATTTCATTTTACCAAAAAATTTTGCTAATTTATCTTCACTGTGGCGCAATCTCAAATTAATATTTTCAATAGTCACAATGTCAGCCACAACTGCCTTTTCTTTACCATCTGGATTAAACATAATAGGGAAGGAATGTTCATATTTATAAAGACTCAAAACTTTCTTCAATTTTTCTTGATCTAATTTTTTAAAGTCAGCCATAAGCACTAAATCAAAAGGTTTTGTTGTCTTTAAATACTTAGAAAATATACTTATATAATCATCTTGATCGTATTTATTATTTTCGTTAGCCACTGAAGCTACATTAGTTATTAATATTTTTTTAGCCTTACTTTTCTTATAAGCATCAGTCATCCCTTTTGGCAAAAAATTAGTCAAAATTGAACCATACATACTTCCGGGGCAAATAATAATAATATCCGATTCTTTCAATGCTTTAATTGCCTCTGGGTTTGCTCTAACTTCTGGTTCTAGCCAAGTATTTATAACTCGATCTAAAGACATTCTCAGGTCATCTAAGTGGTGTTCACCTAAATATTTTTTACCACTTAAAGTTTCAAAACAAATATGAGCCGGAGAAGTTGAAACTGGAATAATTTCTCCATATAACTTTGCACCAGTTAAAGCCGAAAAAGCCAAATCTACATCAGAAAGTTTTCCTTCCTTTTCAGATAAAAATTGAAAAAATATATTTCCAAAATTTCTGCCTCTTCCATCCCGATATCTCAAAATATCTTCCCAAATTTCCTTTTGTTTGCCATCTTTCCATAAAGACATCAAAGCTCGCCAATAATCAGAAAAAGCCAAAATTCGACCTCTTTCATCAGTTCTCATCCTGCCACTATCACCACCATTATCAAAAGTAGTAACAATTGATTTAATATTTTCAAATCCTGCCTTAATTAAGGCCTTATTAATGATTGGCATCCCTGAACCACCACCGATAGTACAAACTCTCATCTTTCTATTCATAAATT
Organism: Candidatus Shapirobacteria bacterium; assembly: GCA_037142555.1. Lineage (GTDB taxonomy): Bacteria > Patescibacteriota > Microgenomatia > UBA12405 > UBA12405 > WARW01. The sequence goes on from JBAXAJ010000003.1 coordinate 96,508, forward strand.
CAATTATATAATAAACAACAATGGGTATCATTAGGCTACTTCTAGCTCTATCAGTAATCACTACTCACTCAACACCAATTTTTGGTTTAAGTTTCATGGGTGGTCAACTTGCAGTCGAAATCTTTTTCATGATTTCTGGCTTCTACATGGCCCTAATTTTAACCGAAAAATACAATAAAAAATCAGATTACAAACTATTCATTAGCAACCGATTCCTAAAAATCTTCCCAACCTATTGGTTTGTTTTAATTCTGGTTTTTATCTATCACATAGCTAATCTTTATCTTCATCAAAACCCAACTGATATTCTAGGATTCTTTAATCAAAGCTATCATCTAAATCCTTTTACTTTCCTATTTTTATTAATTCCTAACTTCACTATTCTAGGTCTAGACACAACTTTCTTCTTTGGACTAAATCAAGCCACCGGTGCTCTATTTTTTACAAATAATTTTAAAGAGTTCCAACCAGCTTTATATAACTTCAATTTAATTGTTCAAGCTTGGACATTGAGTTTAGAGTTAACTTTCTATTTTCTAGCTCCATTCTTTAATAGACTAAAAAATAAATACCTTTTGATAATAATGGCCCTAAGTCTTTCTCTAAGATTATTCCTCTATAGCAGGGGATTAAATCATGATCCTTGGGACTATCGCTTTTTCCCAACTGAATTAATTTTCTTCTTAGCCGGAATTTTAATGTATCGATTCTATAACTACATAAGAAATAAAAACTTCGAAAAACTTTCATTCTATTCTTTCTTTTTTTACATTTCTTTTCTCTTTTCCTATCAATTTTTCCCTAATCAAAATATTAAACAATTAATTTTATTCTTATTTAGTTTCATTTTTATTCCATTTATTTTTAAGTTATTCAAAAATAACAAAATAGACCGATTTATCGGGGAACTTTCTTTCCCTGTCTATATTTCCCATTTTCTAATCATCAACACTATAACTCATTTCACAACTCTCCCTCACCAATATTTAAGCATCACCACCGCCATAATTTCCATCGCTTTTTCAATCCTTCTTTTACAATTCATAATCAACCCAATTAACCGCTTCCGCCAATCCCGAATTAAGCATTAACATGATAAACTAATATTAATGTTGCAACTTTTTTCAGAAATTAAAGCAATTCATAAATGGCGCGAATTACTTTGGCAAATGGTAGCTAGGGAAGTCAAATCTCGCTATAAGCAATCTGTCCTTGGTTATTTCTGGGTAATACTGAATCCACTAGCTCAAATGTTGGTCATGTCTTTTGCTTTTTCCATCATCATGCGCATCCCAACCAATTCCTCTTCAAACATTCCTTACTCAATTTTTCTTTTTGTAGCCCTCCTTCCTTGGACTCTATTTTCTAATTCTCTAGCATCAGCTTCTGCCTCTCTAGTCGGAGCCGGCAGTCTAATCACTAAAATCTATTTTCCTCGAACTATTCTAGTTCTAGCCACCGTAATTGCCAAAATAATCGATTTCCTTTTTGCTAGCTCAATCCTAATTATTTATATGATTATCTATCAAATTCCAGTCGGCATAAACATTCTCTGGATTATCCCAATTTTCTTCATTCAACAAATATTCACTCTTGGTCTTTCTCTATTTTTCGCTGCTGCCAATTTACTCTATCGAGATATTCAATATTTATTAAGTTTAGTCTTAACTCTTTGGCTATATTTAACTCCGGTCATCTATCCAGCTGACATTGTTCCTGAAAAATTTAGAATGTTATTCCAATTAAATCCGATGGCTGTCATAGTTAATGCCTACCGACAAGTAATCCTTGGTGGGGGAATCCCAAAATATTCAAGTCTAATTATTGCAACCGTTTTATCTTTCATTATTCTTCTAATTGGTTTACGTTATTTCAAATCTCGCGAAAAAATCTTTGCGGATAATATTTAAAACTATGCCAAACGAAACAGTAATATCATTCCAAAATGTAACAAAACAATTTAGTAAACTAAGTCATAAGACTTTCAAAGAATTCATCCCAGCTCTAATCAAAGGTGAACAAACAGCTGAAAATTTCACTGCTCTAAACGACATTAGTTTTGAAATTAAAAAGGGGGAGACAGTTGGAATCATTGGTCCAAATGGAAGTGGTAAATCAACCATATTAAAGCTCATTGCTGGCGTTATGTGGCCAACTTCTGGAATAGTTCAAGTCCAAGGAAAAATATCGCCTCTAATAGAACTTGGTGCTGGCATGCATCCAGAACTAACCGGCTCAGAAAATATCTATCTAAATGGCGCCATCCTTGGCCTATCCCAAAAAGAAATCAAAGCAAATTACAAATCAATTGTCGACTTTGCTGAACTTTGGGAATTTATAGATCAACCAGTCAAACATTATTCTTCAGGAATGTACATGCGTCTAGCTTTTGCCATAGCTGTTCATGTCAAACCAGAAATTTTAATTGTCGATGAAATATTGGCAGTAGGTGATTCAGCTTTCCAAGAAAAATGTTTCAAAAAAATGGAAGAATTCAAAAAATCACATGAAGTAACTATAATTTTCGTCACTCATTCTCTTGATCAAGTCAAATCATTCTGCACCCGCGCCATCTACATTAACCACCACCAAATTCAGTACGACGGCATGACCACCACTGCAATTAAAAAATATTCAGAAAATGAAGAAAAATAGATCAAAAATATTTTTTTTGGAATTAATTTTAAGATTTTTTACAGCCATTATTTATTTTATTACTATTTCTATTTTTTTTATTATTAGTTTAATTTTAAAGACATTATCTTTATTTTCTTCTAAAGAAATTAAAATTAAAAAATCAGAAGAAATGATCGATGGTGTTAGTTTTATTATTCCCACCTGGAATAAAAAAGAGATGGTTGTTAATTGTGTTCAACTTTTAGATAAATACTTATCTATAGAATATCCAAAAATCCCAAAAGAAATTATTATTATTGAAAATGGTTCCACTGATGGTAGTGTTGAAGCTTTATCTAATTTAAAAACTAAAATACCAATAGTTTTACTTAAACAAAAAACAAACATCGGTTTTGCTAAAGCTATTAATTTAGGTTTGCAAAATTCTAAATACAATTATGTCTATCTAATTAATAATGACATGGAACCACAAAAAAACTTTTTCAATTCCATTATTGATCTTTCGTTAAATATTTTAAAGCAAAATAAAAAATTTTTTGGTATATCATCACAGATTTTTTTCTTTGATAAAAATAAAAGAAGAGAAGAATCAGGAAAAACTTATAGTTTGCCAAGTCTCGGTTATATTACAATAGCTCATTATGTTCAAGAAGAATCATTAAAAGATGTTTCATTTACTTTATATCCAGGTGGTGGTTCATCATTAATTAATAAACACTACTTTCAAAAGATAGGTGGTTATGATTATAAAAGTTACACACCTCTCTATTGTGAAGATCTTGACGCTGGTTTTATTGCTTGGAAATTTGGATTACCATCCTACTTTGATCCAAACTCCCACGTCGTTCATCACCATCGCTCTAGCTCAGTAAAATTGACCGAAGATCCAAGTTATTTTATGTATAAAAATTGGTTAGTATTTATTTTGAAAAATTTTGATTCAACAAATATTATTAACAACATTTGTTTATATCCATTAAGAATTTTTTTTCGTAAATCAGACTTTAAATATTCAACACAAACATTAAAAAATATATTA
>JBAXAJ010000004.1:0-89722 GCA_037142555.1 Candidatus Shapirobacteria bacterium
ATGAAATTTCTGAGGATGATGAATTAAATTTAATTGATATGGGAGCCCAAGATTTTGAAGATAAAATTATTTTAGTTGATGCTAATGATTTGAATAATTTTGCAAAAAAAGTTGAAGAAATGGGTCTACAAATTAATAGGACAGAATCAGTTTTAAGATCAGTCAACCCAACTATGCTTTCAAGTGAAGATGAAGTGGCTAAAATTATGGATATGGTTGATGAATTAGAAGAAAATGATGACGTTATTAACGTTTCTGTAGGATTTGATTATGTCAAAAAGAATTAAATATTTAATTTCCTCAATTTTGTCGGCAATTGGTTTTTGGTTTTTTCTTTCTTTGCCTTATGAATCTCATTATTATGGACTTCTAGTTGGTGTTGTTTTGACAACTTTTTGTTTTTGGTTTGGGTTGGGAATTATTTTTGAAAATGATATTTATACTAGAATAATGTCAATAACTTTACCAGTTGGATTTTTTATCGGTTTTGGGTTGTTTGCAGCTTTATTGCCATCTAGTTTAATAACTTCACTAATAACTAGTTTACTATTTGGAGTAGTAATTTATGTGATATTTTTAGTGGAAAATGTTTTTCTAGTGGCGATTGGGTCAAGAACCCCACCACTTTATCGGGCAGCTTATACAGTTAGTTTGATGATGTTGTTATTGACAGCTTTCTTTTTATTCAATAGCTTATTTTCTTTTAAATTTTATTATTGGCTTAATACTATTTTAGTTTTTGTTATTTCTTTGATAGTGTTTTTGTATCATTTTTATGCAGTGACTATTGAACTTCCTGATGATGGTAAACAAAAGAATATAGTCAATCATGTTTTAATTCCATCGGTTTTAATGGCTGAACTTGGATTAGTTTTTTCTTTTTGGCCAGTAGGAATTTTTAAAGGATCGATTTATTTAGTAACAATTATTTATATTTTATCTGGGTTGTTACAAGCAGATTTAAGAGAAAGACTTTTTAAAAGAACTTGGTTGACTTTTGTTTGGATCGGAGTGGCAATATTTTTTGGAATCTTACTTAATACTAGTTGGCGTTAGTTTGCTGCTTGAATAGCGGTGATTGCAGTGTTTATGATTATATCTTCAACAGAACAAGATCTAGAAAGATCATTTATTGGTTTATTTAAACCTTGAGTGACTGGACCAAAAGCTTTTGCGTTGGCTAATTTTTGAACTAATTTATAGCTAATGTTTCCACTGTTTAAATCTGGGAAAATTAAGACGTTAGAAGTTCCTTTTATCTGACTATCAGAATCTTTTTGTTGGCTAACATGGGGGATAAGAGCGGCATCGGCTTGGACTTCTCCTTCGATTAAAAGATCTGGTCGAAGTTTTTTAGCGATTAAAGTGGCTTCTTTGACTTTATCAACTAACTCTCCAAAAGCACTGCCTTTAGTAGAGAAGGAAAGCATAGAAACTTTGGCTTCTTTGTTAGTGAAAGATTTGAAGGAATCAGCAGTTTGAATGGCAATGTTGGCTAATTCTTCTTTATTAGGATTTATATTTAAACTGCAATCAGCAAAAAATAAAATTTCATGTTTAATTATCATAATAAAAAAAGTTGATACAAGTTTTTGATCAGGTGAGGCTTTGATGATTTGAAGAGCTGGTTTAAAAACGTCAGCAGTGGGGCAGACAGCTCCACCAATCAGACCATCAGCAATTCCTTCTTTAACTAACATAGTTCCAAAATAATATGGAGATTTTATTAATTCATTAGCGGCTTCTTTTGTTAATCCTTTTTCTTTTCTAAGTTCGAAAAGTCTTTCAGAGAGAGAATCACTTTCTGAACAGTTTTTTGGATCAATAATATTAATATTCTTTAGATTATTGATATTAAATTTTTTAAAATTGTTTAGAATAATGTCTTTATTGCCTAAGAGAATAATCTTAGCAATTTTTTTTTGAGTGATTAAATGAGCCGCTTCAATAATTCTCAAATCTTCACCTTCAGTAAGGACTATGGTTTTTTGGTGTTTTTTGGCTTGTGTAAATAGTTTCTTTGTAAAGTTAATCATGTTACTTTTAATTATAGTAGTATAATTCTAATTTAGGTTATGAAAGATAATACCAAAAAAACTCTAAAATACTATTGGCAAAATATGTGCAATTATAAAGTTGCAGGGTTAGTGGTGTCTATTTCTATTATTGGGGCTACTTCGATGAATTCGATTATACCTTTATACTTCAAGAATTTTTTTAATTTATTAACCGGTAATCAAAGTAGAAATATAATTATTAGTGGTTTGATAACAATTTTAATTACAATTGGAATTTTAGAATTAGTTAAATGGTTTTTTTGGAGAATAGCAGCTTTTATTAATAACTTTTATCAAAGTAAAATAATGGCCGATTTAAGTAATCAGTGTTTTACTTATCTGCATAAACATTCTTTTGCCTATTTTTCTAATAATTTTACTGGTTCGATGGTTAAGAGATCTAAAAGTTTTGTTACTGGTTTTGAAGTTTTATATGATCAATTCTTTTATGAATTGTTACCAACTTTTGTGACTGTCTCTATGATTACCGTTATTTTAGCCAGACTTAATCTTTTTTTGGGTTTGTCGATGTTATTTGGAGTAATTTGTTTTTTGACAATTAATTGGGTTTTTACAAAATATAAATTGAAGTATGATATTCAAAGAAGTGAAGCAGAAACTTCTACCACTGGTTTTTTGGCTGACACTATCACTAATAATACGAATGTTAAATTGTTTAATGGTTTGAAATTTGAAGTTAAAGGTTTTTTTGATTTAAATGAGAGATTACGCAATTTGAGGAAATTTACTTGGAATTTAAGGGCAAAATTTGATGCTTTGCAATCATTTTTAATGATAGTTTTAGAAATTGGGATATTTTATTTTGCAGTTAAACTTTGGGACAAAAATATTATAACTGTTGGTGACTTTGTTTTAATTCAATCTTATATTTTGTCAGTAATGTTTTTATCTTGGGACTTTGGAAAGGTGATTAGAAGAATTTATGAATATCTGGCTGAAGCAGAAGAAATGACAGTTATATTAAATACACCTCATGAAATCGTTGATGTTGTTGGAGCTAGTAACTTAGATATAAAAGCTGGAAAGATAGAATATAGAGGTGTTTCTTTTTCCTATGATAAAGGAAGAAAGATAATTAATAATTTGGATTTAGTGATTAAAGCTGAAGAGACAGTAGCTTTGATTGGGCCATCTGGAGCTGGTAAAACTACTTTAGTTAAGTTGCTTTTAAGAATGCATGACATTAATAAGGGTCAAATTTTAATTGATGGGCAAGATATCTCAAAAGTTACTCAAGAAAGTTTGAGACAAAATATTAGTCTAGTCCCTCAAGATCCTATCTTATTTCATCGAAGCTTGATGGAAAACATTCGCTATGGTAAGTTTGACGCAACAGACGAAGAAGTCATTGCTGCAGCAAAATTAGCTCATTGTCATGAATTTATCAGTAGTTTAAAAGAAGGATATGGCACTTATGTTGGAGAAAGAGGAATTAAACTTTCTGGTGGTGAGAGACAAAGAGTTGCCATCGCTAGAGCTATATTACGCAACGCTCCTATTTTGGTTCTTGATGAGGCTACTTCTAGTTTAGATTCAGTTTCTGAATTCTACATCCAAGAAGCTTTGAAAGAATTAATGAAAAATAAAACGGTCATTGTGATTGCTCACAGATTATCGACTATTAAGAAAGCTGATCGAATCTTAGTTGTTGATGCAGGGAAAATTAGTGAAGAAGGCAGCCATAATAAATTGATGAAATCTAGAGATGGAATTTATAAGAAGCTATGGGAATTTCAAGTTGGTGGTTTTATACAATAAAAATCCCTCTGTCCTTCGGACATCTCCCTTTGACTTAAAGGGAGAAATATCATATTTAACCTAACTATAGGCATAAATTGATGTTATTTTCAATAGGGTAGTGCAGGGTAGTTAGATGATAGATTGTAGATGATAGGTCATAGAAAAAGAGGTTTTAGATCGTAGATGTTAGGTTGTAAATATAAAATAACAAGGTGATTTGAAGCTAAAAAAATGAATTATGAACAGATAGGGAAGAGGAGTGGCCTATAACATTGAGTCCTATAATATTAATATTTAATTATTTTTTCACGACATGTCCTATAATTTTCACGAAATTAATGATACACAATGATATAGTCTATGTGGATAAGTCAAATAGCAAGAACTGTATCATTTTGGAGAGGGCTATGGGAGAGAAGAGAGGGATATAAGTATCGATTTAATTACTAATTTCTAATTACTAATTGCTAGAAATAAGGGCCAAGGTCTGAGATTTAATTGCTTACCTCTCCTAGCAGGAGGTGAGTCATTTTGCTATGTCGCACAATGTATCTTTTGCGACATTACTTAAATTTCAAACGAGGGGAGGGATAGTTTTTGACTTTTTAAAAAATAATTATTTTTTATTAATTAATCGTTTAATAAATTTTTAACTTTTAAAATAATTAATTAATTGCATTTATTCTCTCTGGGCCTCGGTGACCCCAAAATTTCTTGCCAGCCTTAAATTTTACTAATTGACTCCCCTCACCACTCCCGGCAAAAAAGGAGTTGTTTTTCTATTAAAATTTAATTAATAGGGTATTAATCCCCTATAAGCATGACAATGCGCCTAAAGATAGGCAAAATGAACCTAAAAGCTCACCAGAGGCCCTGAAACGCACGTTTTATTTTTTTGGTTATACTTTTAAGTTAGAAAATTTATTTTAATGTCGTAAATGTTAAAATTATCTATGGAAAAAGATTTAAGTGTTTTGACAAGAAGATTTTTGGAACATTTAGAAATTGAAAAAAATTGTTCAAAATTGACTATCAGAAACTATGAACATTATTTAAATGTTTTAATTGATTATTTGACTAATGGTGATGAAAACAAAAAAGCGACGATAGATGATATAAGTGTCGACAATGTGAGAAACTTCAGATTATTCTTATCAAGACAAAAAGGAACAGCTGGTGAAATGAAGTTGGTGACTCAGGGCTATTATATAATCTCTTTGAGGTCTTTTTTGAAATGGTTAATTAAAAATGATTATAAAGTGCTGCAACCAGAAAAACTGGATGTTCCTAAGATTAAAGATCATTCATTGAAATTTCTTGACGCTCTACAAATGGATAGGTTAATGAACCAACCTTTATGTTCAACGGAGAGTGGTTTACGAGATAGAGTCATTATAGAATTATTATTTTCAACTGGATTGCGGGTTTCAGAATTGGTGGCTTTGAATAAAGATCAAATTAATTTAAATACCAGAGAATTTGGAGTTATTGGAAAGGGTGGTCGATCTAGATTAGTATTTATATCTAAAGAGGCAGCTGATTTCTTAGATAGATATTTAAAAAGTCGAACGGATAGATATAAAGCATTGTTTATTCGAAAATTAAAAGAAAAAGATATTGTTTCTGATGATGATAAAGTTAGATTGACAGCTAGATCTGTCCAGAGATTAGTTAAACATTATGTTAAACAGGCTAATTTGCCAGTTGATGCAACCCCCCATACTATTCGTCATTCAATGGCGACTGATCTTTTAAGATCAGGAGCCGATTTAAGATCTGTTCAAGAAATTTTGGGTCATAAAAATATTGCGACGACTCAAATTTACACTCATGTGACTGACGCTAGATTGCGTGAAGTCCATGAAAAGTTCCATAGTGGTAATAAGTAATGGATACATCCTATAGTTGGCCCATTTTGAGTGATTCCTGATGAGTAACAGATATGTCACCTATTATAAAAGATAGGTGATTGATTATTCCCTAAAGTATGGTTATAATAGAATTTTGAACCTAGTTAGCAATCCCCTATTTTTATTGCTAATTTGGGGTGGTCTTCCTTGACGGGCTTATAGTATTTCATATATCCCCTGCCAAAGCTACGTTTTTTATTTTATGTAAATTAAATAACAAAATATTTAATTAAAATATACAAAAATATCCCGCCGTGGCGGGATATTTAAAGTCATTTATTTATTCTTTGACAGTTTTCTTATTTGCGACAATTTCTTCATTTTTTTCTAGAATTGTCATGGCACTTAATTTGTCGTCAGTTGACTTAAATCTCATTAAAATTACCCCTTTTGTATTGCGGCTTAGAGTCGGAATATTTTTTAGAGGAAGATTTATAGTTATTGCTTTTTTAGAGACCAAAATTACTTGATCATGAATTTCAGAAACAACTTGAGCAGCTGCAATTTTACCGGTTTTTTCGGTTAAATTTGCTACTTTTATCCCTATTCCACCTCTTTTTTGAATTGGATAGAGATAGACATCACTTCTTTTACCAATTCCATTCTCAGTGACTACAAAGAGATGTCGGAATTTTTTGATGGCAGTTTTATCTTTTTTATCGTTCTCAATTACTGATGGGACTACTCCCATGCTGACTAAATAATCGTTTTCTTTTAATAAAATACCCCTAACTCCACGAGTGTGTCGGCCCATAGGTCTGGTATCTTTTTCATCAAAGCGAATACATTTACCATTGTGAGTCACTAAAAATATTTGGTTAGTTCCGTCAGTTAACTTTGCCCAAATGAGTTGGTCGTTTAGGTCTAATTTGATAGCAGTCAAACCATTTTGGCGGATGTTTTTGAACTTATCAATTGAAGTTTTCTTAATAGTCCCCTGTTTGGTGGCTAATAAAATAAATTTGGAATCGATGTTCTTACTTATTGGTAAAATAGTTTGGACAGTTTCACCTTGGACAATATTGATTAAATTAACTAGAGCTTGACCCTTAGATTGTCTGGCACCTTCTGGCAAATCCCATACTTTTGTTTTGAAAACTCGACCTTTGTTGGTGAAGAATAAAAGGTCATCATGAGTGTCAACTGAAAGCATAGATTCAACTTCGTCTTCTTGCTTGGTGGTCATGCCGGTGACTCCAATTCCACCTCGTTTTTGTGAGTGGTATGTTTCTTTTGGTAGGCGTTTGATGTAACCAGTTTTAGTTAAAGTGACAAGAACAGCTTCATTTGGAGTTAAATCTTCTTCACTAAATTCTTCAAGATTTCTGACATAAATTTTTGTCTTTCGAGGATCACCATATTTTTCGATGATTTCTTGGTTTTCGCTTTTAAGAACTTTAATCATGACTTCTGGTTTAGTGATGATAGAAATTAAACCATCAATAGTTTTCTTAAGATTGTCGTATTCTTCCTCTATTTTTTGACGTTCAAGAGCAGCAAGTCTTCTAAGTTGCATTTCCAAAATAGCGTTGGCTTGGAGATCACTAAATTTGAATTTAGCCATTAAGTTTTCTCGAGCTTCATCAGTATTTTTAGAAGCACGAATAGTTTTAATGACTTCATCAATGACATCGAGAGCAATTTTTAGACCTTCTAGAATATGAGCTCTCATCATAGCACCTTTAAGTTCATAGACAGTTCGTCGTCGAATCACTGATTCGCGATGACGTAAGAACAATAAGAGCATTTGACGAAGATTTAGAGTTTGAGGAACACCATTGACTAGTGCCAATATGTTGGCAGAATATGATGTTTGAAGAGATGTATATTTGAAAAGTTTGTTAAGGATTGATTTTGGTTTACCTTTTTTACCAATTTCAACTACAACTCGAATTCCATGTCGGTCAGATTCATCGCGAAGATCGGAAATTCCAATAATTTTTTTATCACGGTGAAGATCAGCAATCTTTTTGACGAAGTCAGATTTATTGACTTGGTATGGAAGTTCAGTGATGATGATTCTGATTTTCCCAGATTTAGTTTCTTCAATGTTAGTTTTGCCTCGAAGAATAAATTTACCTCGACCAGTGGCATACATTTCTAGAATGCCGGAGCGGCCATAGATTTCACCGGAAGTTGGGAAGTCTGGCCCCTGGACGAATTTAGCTAAATCTTCAACTGTAGCGCTAGTTTCGAAGTTAAAAGCTTGTTTTTCTAGTTCATAAACTGGTTCTAAAACTATTTCTTGAGTAGTCTTTGCTTTAGTTAAAATTGGGTTTATTTCAATTTCTTTTTCAACTTTTTCTAGATGACAATTATCAATGACAAAATCAATCGCAGTACAAAGTTCTTTTAAATTATGAGGTGGAATGCGAGTGGCCATTCCGACAGCAATTCCGTCAGCACCATTTAATAATAGGTTTGGGACTCGAGCTGGAAGAACAGTTGGTTCTTTAGTGGTGCCATCATAGTTGTCCATCATATCGACTGTTTCTTTTTCGATGTCGGAAACCATTTCTGGTGTTAATTTTGACATCTTAACTTCGGTATAACGCATGGCAGCTGGTGGATCGCCATCAATTGAACCAAAGTTTCCTTGACCTTTAACTAGAGGATATCTTAGTGAGAAATCTTGAGCCATACGAACAAGAGCCATGTAAACTGACATGTCTCCGTGAGGATGGTAGGACTTTAAAACATCTCCGACAACAGCGGCAGATTTAACATTTCGACCAGTGGCACTTAAACCCATCTTATCCATAGCATAGATAATGCGGCGGTGAACTGGTTTAAGACCATCTCGAACATCAGGAAGAGCTCGTTGGACGATGACACTCATGGCGTAATCAAGATAGGACTTTTCCATTTCTGGAACGATATCCATTTCCAAAATTTTACCAATGTGGTTTGTTCTTTTTATATCATCAGGAATTATTTGATTCATTTTTTTATTTTAAATGTCTAAAGTAGCTAAATGGGCATGGGTTTGAATGAATTTCTTTCTTGGTGGAACATCTTCACTCATTAGAGTTCTAAATATTTCATCAGCTTTTTGAGCATCGCCAATGTTTATTCTTTTAAGCATTCTGGTCTCTGGGTTCATAGTGGTATCCCAAAGTTGTTGAGGGTTCATTTCTCCCAAACCTTTATAACGTTGAATATCAATTTTTTGGGTAGAATCAAGTTTTTTAAGATGTTCTTCTTTTTCTTCGTCAGTGTAAACATATTTCACTTCTTTACCTTGTTTGATTCTGTATAGAGGTGGCATAGCAATGTAGACATACCCATTTTCAATAATGTTAGGTAGATGACGGAATATGAAAGTTAATAGAAGAGCAGCAATGTGAGCACCATCGACGTCAGCATCGGACATCAAAATTATTCGGTGATAGCGGAGTTTATCCATATTGAATGTCTCTCCTATCCCCATTCCTAAGGCAATAATTAAATCTTTTAATTTATCTGAAGCCACAATTTTATCAAGTCTCATGCCTTCAGTGTTTAGGGCTTTACCCCAAAGAGGCAAAATAGCTTGGAATTTACGATCTCTTCCTTGTTTAGCTGAACCACCTGCAGAATCTCCTTCTACGATATATATTTCACTTTCTGATGGTTCTCGAGATTGACAGTCAGCTAGTTTTCCTGGTAGACCAAGAGATTCAAAAGCACCTTTGCGCATAATGGCATCTTTAGCAGCACGAGCGGCTTTCCTGATTTGGATAGCTAAAAGTGATTTATTAACGATAAGTTTGGCAACATCTGGATGTTCTTCGAAATAGATTTCTAGTTCTTCTCGGACAATTTTGGCAACAATTGGTTGGACTTCACTGTTCCCTAATTTACCTTTAGTTTGACCTTCAAATTGAAGATCTTTGGATCCCATTTTGATAGAAAGAACAGCGGTTAGACCTTCTCGAACATCATCCCCAGTTATGGCATCATCTTTTGCTTTAAGCATTTCCTTTTTAATGGCATAGTCTTTTATTACCTTAGTTAAGGCAGTTTTAAAACCAGATACATGAGTTCCACCTTCACTAGTGTTAATAATGTTTACATAAGAAGGAGTGTTTTCTTGGAAAGTGTCATTATATTGGATAGCTACCTCTACACCTACATCAGCATCTTCTCGATGGAGATAAATTGGTTCATGAACGACAACTTTATTTTTATTTAATTCTCTTAAAAGAGAAACGATTCCACCTTCAAAATAGTAGTGATGTTGAGTTTTTGTTCTTTCATCAAAATAATGGAAATAGATTTTTGAGGTTAAATAGGCTCTGTCTTTAATTGATTTAATGATTACTTTAGAATCAAATTCGACGGTTTCTTTAAAAATTTCTGGATCTGGATAGAAAGTGGTGGTAGTACCAGAAGCAGATTGAGGTAAAATACTTTTTAATTTTTCGACTTTAGTGTCTGCAATTTCAGTTAGTTTGCTTTTAAGTTTTCCTCGGGAGAATTCAATAAAATTTATTTTATTATCTCGTCTGACTTCAACTTGGTAGAGGCTAGATAAGGCATTTACACAGGCAGCACCAACACCGTGGAGACCTCCAGAAACTTTGTAAGCGGCACCTTCGAATTTACCTCCGGAATGGAGAGTGGTCATAATGACTTCAATAGCTGGTTTTTTATATTTAGGCATGATGTCGATTGGAATTCCTCGGCCATCATCAGCCACAGTGGCAGAATTATCTGGATGAATTATTAGCCATATATTTTTGGCGTATCCAGCAAGAGCTTCATCAATAGAATTATCAACGATTTCAGTCAAACAATGGTGAAGACCTCTGATGTCAGTTGAACCAATGTACATGGCTGGACGTTTTCTGACTGGCTCTAATCCCTCTAAGACGACTATTTGATCACCTGTATATTCTTGTTTCGACATGAATTAATTCTAACAGAGCTAAATTAGCTTTACAATAAGCAAATTGTTCCTATCCTTAGGTATAATTTTTATGAAAAAATGATGAAAAAAAGGCTTAAAATTATGCCTTAGATTAGGCTTTTTTAGCTGTTAATTTAGAGATAACATCAAAAGCAATTACAGAAGTGGCAACTAAAACATTTAATGATATATTTATCCCAAACATAGGGATTTCTACGGTTTTGTCAACTAATTTTAGAACATCTTTTGGAATTCCATATGATTCACTGCCAGCAATTATGGCAACTTTTGAGGAATATTTGGCATTTATGTAATTAATACTGTCTTCTGTTTGTTCACAAGCAATGATTTGATAGCCTTCTTTTTTGAGTTTTTGAATGCATTCTTTAGTCGAATCTGTTTGTTCCCAAGGAAGCCATTTCCAAGTGCCAATGGAGGCACGATGGATCTTAATGTTTGGTGGAGTGACTACAGGGCCACAGAGATATATTTTTTCAACAGCTAGAGCATCACCTAGACGGAAAAAAGAACCAATGTTGTAGGTGTCCAGGACATTGTCTAGAACTAGAACAATTGGGTTGCGTTTAATTTGTTTTTGTAGTTTCACTGAATCCCCTACTTTGCTTTTTCGTAGTTGATGAGAATTGAGTTTCATTGATAGATTATATCAAAAAAGGGCGTCCCGCCGTTGCGGGACGCCCTTACAAAAATTTGTTACTAATTACAACTGCCAGCGGCGGCGGCAGGAGCAGCAGCTCCAGCTGTGCCAGTAGTTGCGGCAGCTGGGACAGCAAGTTCTTTCTTACATTCTTTTGGAGCATTTTTGAATGCAGCGCAGATGACTTCTTTGATAGCACCACTGCTTCTTAGCTGTTCTTGAGTGAAGACTTTAGAACCAACTTTTAAGTTTCCAGGAACTGCAGCAGGGTCAGTGCTTTCTGGTGGAAAGTTTTTACCATTGATCATTAGGCTTGGAGAACCTTGAATCTTGTATTTATCGGTTAAAGCGATTTCTTTATCAATTAAACTAGCAGCATCTTTGTTGAAACACTCAGTGATTTTGTTAGTGTCTAAACCAGCTTTTTTAGCTTGTTCTTCCCAACAAGTGTCGGCATTAGTTGAGGTACAAGCCTTGTTGACGTTGTCAACGAAATTCCACCAAGCTTTTTTATCATCATTTAGATTGAAGGCACAGATTTCTCGGACATCTTGATTAGCTTCAATTCGGCCATGGAGAGAAGTGTAAAGGTTATTACCTATTTTTAGGTAAGATTTTTCATCGTTACAAGTTTTTTCACCAGCGACAGCTTGGGTGACCATGGTGGCAATTTGTTGTTTACAATCAGCAACATCTTTAAGTTGACCTTGGCTTTGAGCGACATAGTCGGCACATTTATTAGGATCATAAGGAATGGTGTATCTAGTTTTACAATAGGTTGCTAGGTCACCACTGATCTTTTCGAAAATATATCGAGGAGTGATGTTGGCTTTAGAACCTAAGAGATCAAAAACTGGGCGAAGAGTGTCTTCCATTTGATTACCATAAGGACAGAAACTCATGACGAAGAAATCGAATTCTGGTTTATTAGTTTTATCAACAGCAAAAGTGTCTTTTGCGGTTGCAGTGGTTGTTTTAGTGCTGCTTGTTTTAATGAGCATTGACCCTAAAAAGAAAGAACCAGCAGATAAAAATAAAGCAAAGAAAATGGCTGCTAGAAGCGGGATTTTTACATATTTAGCCTCTTTTTTAGAGTTTTTAATTTTTTCAGTTAGATTTTTAATCTTACTAAGGATTGAACTTTTAGTCGATTTTTTGACTATTTTTTTTATTGTTTTTTTAATTTGTTTTTTTGGCATATTTTTATTAATTATTAATTTTCTTCAATTGTGATTGCCCCAACAGGACAAGAATCGATAGCTGCTTTAATACTATCATTAATTTGTTCTGGTTGTTTTTTAACTTTAGCCTTGTATGTGGTGGTATCCATTTCGAAAGTTTCTGGATCCATCATAGGACAAGTGTTGCAACCAATGCATTTGTTTTGATCAATTGATATTTTAGACATGCTTTTATATTACTTGATTTAGTCTTTATGTCAATATCGATTTGATTGATATAATAGGATTCTATGGAAATTAAGTCTCAAATTAATAATTTGAAAAATCATCAGCTTTTTTTAGAGATAAAAAAATTGGCAGATATTTTTTTGCAAAAAAACTCTTTTACTAAAGTTGATACTCCCCTACTTTCCCCTGTTTTGATTCCAGAAGCATATCTAGAAGTTTTTAAAACAGAAGAATTATATTTAATTCCTTCTCCTGAATTGTTTTTAAAAAGATTAATAGTTGCTGGACTTGGCAATTGTTATTCTTTAGAAAAATCTTTTCGTAATGGTGAACCAGTGGAAAAGAAACATTCTTATGAATTCACAATGTTAGAATTTTATCGAGTTAATGCAGATTATTTTGATATTGCTGATGATGTGATGAATTTATTAAGATTTATTTCTAATAGTTTATTTAATAAAGAAGAAATTAAATATCAAGGTAAAATTATTGATTTAAAAAGAATTGAAAAAATTACAGTGACCGAGGCTTTTAAAAAATATGCGGGTATAACAAATATCTTTGATCACAAAATATTTTTTGAGGAAGCAAAAAATAATGGTTACCGGGTTGATGGTTTAGATTATGTGGATCTTTGGTCACAAATTTATGGGGTTGAGGTTGAGCCAAATTTAGGTAAAAACGGATTAGTAACTTTTATATATGAATATCCACCTGAGCTGGCGGCGATTGTTAAAATTAATGAAAATAATATTGCTGAAAGATTTGAATTTTATATTGAAGGAATTGAGCTTGGTAATTGTGGAAACGAAGGAGTCATCGTTGAGGAATATAGAAATAGGTTTAGAAAAGAAGCGAAATTAGTTAAACATAAAGTTGATGATGAGTTTATTGAAGTTTTAGAAAAATTGCCAAAATGTGCCGGGATTGCAATTGGAATGGATAGATTGGCAATGATTTTTGCTGATGTGGAAAATATTAATGATTTGAAATTAATCACTATTAAATAATATGAAAGACATTTTTTTTGAAGATAAATTTACTCCAGTTAAAGGTTTGATTAGAAGATATGAAAATAGAGTTTTGATCGAATTAACAATGAAGTGTCCAATGGATTGTGAGTTTTGTTTTCGAAAATGGAAAAAGCAGGAAAAAAGAGAAAGTTTGACTAAAAAAGATATTGATAAGATTATTCAATATATTAAAAATAATAAAGAAATAACTGAAGTGATATTGTCTGGTGGTGAGCCGTTGATGGTTGTTGATTTGTTGGAGTATTCAATTAATAAATTAAAAGTTTTGGAACAAATTAAAATTTTTAGGATTCATAGTCGAGCGGTGCTTACTGCTCCCCTATTAGTTTCGGAAAAGTTTTTGAAAATTTTGAGACAAAAATATGAACAAATAATTTATCTTTCAATTCATATTAACCATTTTAAAGAATTAAATTTAGAGGTGGAAAAAGCTATTGAAAAAATTAGAAAAACTGGAGTTATTTTATATTCTCAATCAGTTTTTTTGAAAGGATTTAACGATTCAGTTGAAGTTTTAGAAAAATTATTTCCTAGATTAATTGAGTTGGGTGTCCGACCATATAATATTTACCATTGTAATAATATTGATGGAATTAAACACTTTATAGTGCCTCTTAAAAAAGAAATAGAGATAATGACGGAGCTTAGAAAAAAAATATCTGGTTTTGCTTGTCCAACTTTGATTATTGATGCACCAGAAAATGCTAACAAAATTCCAGTACCACTAAATTTTTGGAAAACTAATATTGATAGTTTTTCTGATTTTGATGGAAAAATTCACCAGACTTAATTATTGCTTCTAGAACTAGAGCAATCCTCTCTTCAGCTTCTTCTCGAGTTAAATTTTTGACATTATTTGGGAAATAATGGAAAATTTCGTTTCGGCCATATTTCCAAGCAGTCCAAAGGACTTCAGCGAGTTCTTCACCACTATCATGATAATCAGCTAATTTTTGATAGACAGAAAAACGTTTATATCGGAGAGATGGGTTTAGAGTTTTGCCGACTCTGAAGCGATCACTTTCATAATCAATGTCTGAAATTATCCCTATCTTAAGGAATAAATCTTTTAGATAGCCTTCATAAGCTTTTGAAATTGGAGAGACTGTGAAGGAATAATCATTGATTGGATCTTGAGGAGTTAATTTGTTTAATAAAAATTCAACATCGGAAATTAATTTATCTTGAGAAGGGATGAGATAACTTTTGGCTTGTTTAAAAATTTCTGGAGAAAGTTGAATCATGTTCTAGATTTTAAAAGTAATATAGTGAAAAAAATAATTAAAATTACAAAAGTTAAAATGTAATATTTAAGTGAATCAATTGAGAGTTGCTTCCCTTCACGAGCAAAGAGCCATTTTTGAAGATATTTTTTATCGTTATAAAAATCAATGATTTCATCAGTTAAGATGTGGATGTTTAGGGCTAATAGAAAGGCTTTAATCAAAGTATTATTGCTTGATGTAAAGATGAAGAAAGAAATTAGAATTAGAACAACTTGAAAGAAATAGTGGTGAAAAATTAGATTATGGTGGTTTTTGTGAGTTGATTCAAAAATACTGATAACTGATTTAATATCTTTTTTTTCAAAAGCACTTTGGACTAAACGACTTTCTTCGATGTTTGGTTTAAGGAAAAACCAAAAAATGAAATGATCTATGTCTAGAAAAAAAGAACCGGCTAATAGACCAATAAAGAGATAAATTATTTCTATATTTGGAACTTTATTAAAAAACCAAAATAAAGAAATTATTATAAATAGTCCTAGAAGCGGTAGTAGATGGTTGCGAAGTTCTTGTTTCACTTAATAATGATAGCAAAAATAATTATTCATATCTCAGGGCTTCGATTGGAGAAAGTTTGGAAGCTTTTCTGGCAGGGACAACTCCAAAGATAACACCAACTAGAGCGGAAACGCCAAAAGCAATTGAAACCGAACTTAGAGTTAGTCTGGCTGGGAAAAAATTATTGATAATTATAGAACCTAGCCAACCAACAGCAATTCCAATGAAACCACCGATGCTTGATAGAATTATAGCTTCAATTAAAAATTGGATAAGAATTGCCCTAGGGTAGGCACCAATAGCTTTACGAAGACCGATTTCTTTAGTTCTCTCAGAAACTGTGACTAACATAATATTCATGATTCCGATTCCACCGACGATTAGAGAAATAGCAGCAATTCCAGAAAGACCAACAGTTAACATCCCGATGATTGAATTGATGCTGCTTAATAATTGACTACTATCGAAAACAGTGAAGGCGTCTTTATCAAATTTTTTAAGCATAACTTTTGTGACTTCATCTTTGACTTGAGGAACTAGTTCTTTGTTTTGGGTTTTAATAAGTATTTCATTTATTTTTTGATTACCAGCAAAATCAAAAACATTACCTATGGAAGTAAAAGCATATTGATCAACATCTGGTCCACCAAAACTACTGCCTTTTTTGTCTAAAATACCAATAATTTTCATATTTTTGCTTTGAACAATCACTTTTTTACCAAGAGCATTGCCAGCAGGAAAAAGATCGTTAGCAAGAGTGTTACCTAAGACAATGACATCAGTTTTTTTGTCTTCTTCTTCTTTATTAAACCAACGACCTATAGTGGGGACATAATTAGCACTAGTGGCATATTGATAGGTTGAACCAATAATGCTGATATTAGTTTTTGTTGCCTTTGACGATTTAATATTGACTATAGAAACTGACATAGGAACGATAGTGCTATTTTTAATATTTCTTTTTAGATTAGAAAGGTCAGTGAAACTAAAACTAGTTGAAACAAAACGACCACTACCTCCACTGCTGCTGAAACCACCTTTATCATCAAAAATTTTTCCAGGGACTATAAAAACAGTGTTAGCCCCAAGACTTTCAAATTGTTGACTGATATAAATTTTAAGACCGTTTCCAATTGAGGTTAGAAGGATGACTGAAGCAACTCCAATAATAACCCCAAGAGAAGTTAGAACAGTTCGACCTTTATTTTTTAGGATTGATCTGACACTGGATTTTATTAGATCGTTGATTGATGGTTTGAGCATATTAGTTTTTAGAAATTTTTCCATCTCTAATAATAATGATTCGATTGGCTTGTTTAGCTAGCTCCATATCGTGGGTGACTAGAACAATAGTCCTTTTTTCTTCTTTATTTAAATAATGGAAAAGTTCAATGATTTCTTTACCTGATTTTGAATCTAAATTTCCGGTTGGTTCATCAGCTAGAATAATTTTAGGGTTGTTGACTAGAGCTCTGGCAATCGCGACTCGCTGTTGTTGACCACCAGAAAGTTGAGCTGGAGTGTTTTTAATTTTGTCACTTAAACCAACTTTATCTAACATTTTTAGAGCGATTGGTTCACGTTCTGATTTTGGGATATCTGAATAAAGTAGGGGTAACATAGTGTTTTCGAGAGCTGGAGTCCTAGCCAGAAGATTGAATTGTTGGAAAACAAAACCAAGAGTTACATTTCTGATTTGGGCTAGTTGGTTTTCTTTTAATTGAGAAATATCTTTGTTCTCTAATAGAACTTGGCCAGAAGTTGGATTGTCTAGGAGACCAACTATGTGCATTAAAGTTGATTTACCAGAACCTGATGGACCAGTGATGGAGACAAACTCCCCGTCCATAATTTTTAGGGAAACACCATCTAGAGCATTGAATTCAGTATTACCAGAAGTGTAGGTCTTAACTATGTCAACTAATTCTAGAACAACTTTATTTTTTGATGGCGACAACTTGGTCATTTTGAGTGATTCCTTCTTTAATTTCAGTATTAGTGTCGGTTTCAATTCCAACTGTGATGTTGCGACGGACTAATTTATTGCCTTCTTTTAAATAAACAAATCTTTGACCATTATCATCATTTACAGTGTCAGTTGGGATAGTTAGAACATTATCAGCTTGATTTAAAACAAGAGTGGCGTCACCGTCCATGCCAATGCGATAGTTTAATTCATTATTTTTTAGTGG
This sequence comes from Candidatus Shapirobacteria bacterium, assembly GCA_037142555.1. Taxonomy (GTDB): domain Bacteria; phylum Patescibacteriota; class Microgenomatia; order UBA12405; family UBA12405; genus WARW01. Next base: position 17,697 of record JBAXAJ010000004.1, read on the forward strand.
CAATTCAAAACGAATTTGATAGACAGTTGAACTTTGGCCAACTATTGGAGTGAAAGATATGAAAGTAACTTTTGATTCAATTTCTGAATCAGGGAAACTATCGAGTTTGAGAATGGCCTTTTGACCTTGTTTAATTTTGGTGACAGTTTCTTGATCAATTTCTGATTTAAAAAATAGACTATTTGGATTAATTACGGTGAAATTGGCAGTTAATGGACTGATGTTAACACCAGCAAGTGGTTGGTCGATGCTAGTGACAACTCCTTCAATTGGGCTGGTTATAACTGATTCTTTAATTGCCATGTCGGTGATTTCATAGTTGATGACTGAATTGTCTAAAGAATATTGAGTTCGATCGAGAATTCTTTGGATGGTGTCAGTGACTAAAAGATTTTCTTTAGTTTTTTTATATTGATCTTGAGTGTCATTAAATTGGCTTAATTGAGTTCTATAATTATTATATTGAGTAGCTAAACTTTTGCGAAGTTGTTCTTTGTCGAGACTAGCGATGGCTTGGCCTTTTTTGACTTTATCCCCTACTTTGACACCAACCCAAACTAGTTTTCCAGGGTTTTGAAAATGGATATTAGCAATTTGATCGGAGTCGATTGAACTAGCTAAAATAAGTTCATCTTTGATAGTTTCAACTTTTGGAGTGTAAACAGTGTCTTTTTTAGGATTAAAAACAGTAGTGGCGGTGTTTTTAGATTGACTTTTGTAGATTCCAAAAATTATTCCAAGAACTATTAGACCTATTAAAATCTTTTTATAGTTATTTTTAATGAATTTCATACGATTTTTAATTATATAACAATTTCCTGTTCTTTTCTTAATTCTTTAAGTTTCCACATGAATAGTTTATATGGTGTTTGAAGTCGAGATTTGTCTTGATCTTTAACAAAATAGCGAGCTTTTTCGATGATTTTTCGATCGACATTTTTAGCTAGACGCATATAGATGGCTCGGCCTTTCCAATCCCCTAGTTCCTTGGCTAGTTCCATTCCGTATGATTGATATTCATTTTTAACGTATTTTTGTCGAGATTCAATGGTTTTTTTATATTTTTCCAATTGGTCTTTAACTAATTCAGGTTTGATTGGCATAGTTACATTATAGCAATAATTAGACATGATATACTCTGCTTAGAATTAAAAAATAGCAAAAATATCGGCATTTTTGTTTAGTTTTTATAAGGGGGGTAGCACTTTAAATTGCATATAAAAAGAAAGGAGTGGTTTTGATGAAAAAAATTGTAGGGTGTATCCTTATTCCTTTTTCTTTTTTGTTTTCTCTCTTTTTTGTAGTGGTGACACTTGATTATGAACTTAGTTATTTTAAGTTTAAAAATCTTTCTTTCAATTGGTGGTGTCAGGACTATAGTTTAGAGATGTTAGTATGTAATATTGTTTTGACAATTGCTTTGGTTTTCTTGGCTTATGGTTGTTTATATGCAATTTTTAAAAAAACCCCTTCTTAAGTTTTGGCCTGAAGGCTTAATTTTTTTTTTAAATTAAGTTTTCAGGTTTTTTTTGACTTTTATTTATAAAGTGATTTAATTATGGTATGAATATTAAAAAACTATTGATTTCTTTGTTAATACCTTTATTCATTGGTTATTTCGGTTCTATTTTCACTATTAGTCAAATCCCAACTTGGTATTTAGGGATTAATAAACCAGAACTTTTGCCTCCTAATGGAATTTTTGGACCAGTGTGGACAATTCTCTATATATTAATGGGTGTTTCTCTCTATTTTGTTTGGACAGCTAAAACTAAGAAAAGTAAAAAAGTTGCTTTCTCAGTTTTCGGTATTCAATTAGTTTTAAACTTATTATGGTCAATCATCTTTTTTAATTATCATTGGTTATTCTTGGCAGTAATCGAAATTTTGCTTTTGTGGGTAATGATTTTAGTAAACATAGTGAAATTTCGAGTTATTTCCGAAAAGGCTTCATGGCTTCTATACCCTTATTTAATCTGGGTAACTTTTGCTAGTTACTTAACTATTTCTGTCTGGTTATTGAACTAATTTCTGTCAACACTTTTTCAGAAACTGAGTCGATTTTTTCTTTTTCTTCTGGGCTGAAGGTCCTTAGAACATAGTCTTCTATTGGAGTTGAGTCAGTTGGTTTGCCAACGCCGATTCGGATTCGATTAAAAGCTTGAGTTCCTAGGTGTTCGACAATAGATTTGATGCCATTATGACCAGCGCTGCCTCGATCAAATTGAATTTTATAGTCCCCTACTTCTAGATCTAGATCATCATGGACTATGTAAATATCATTTGGAGAAATTTTGTAAAATTGAGAAAGTTTTTGGACACTAATTCCAGAGTTGTTCATATATTCATTGGAAATGCCAATTAAAAAATCATGGTGTTCAATTAGTTGAGCTGAAAATTTTGAATAGTTTTTAAAAGATGATTCGTGAATCGTCTGTACATACTCTAATATTATTTTTTGTCCAAGATTGTGGCGAGTGTTTTTATATTTTTCTCCAGGATTCCCAAGACCGATTATAAGTTTCATTGATTTATTTTAACCTAACTTAATTTATAAAACTACGGCTATTAAACAGTTTGATATAGTTTATTATATTTTGATATATAACTTACCCCTAAGGATAGGGAAAATTAAAAAAAAGGTCATAATTAGCACTCTTATGGCTTGACTGCTAAAGATTCAAATTCAGTTTCAGTGATTATTTTTGTGCCAAACTTTTGGGCATTTATAAATTTACTAGAGTTTGATTTGCTTTCATTTGTGATTAAATAATCAGTGTTTCTAGAAACAGAAGAAGAGACTTGTCCCCCTAGTGAAATTATTTGGTCCTCAATTTCTTTTCGAGGTCTGTTCAAAGCGCCAGTAATTGCAAAAGATAGATTATCTAAAGAATTTTTAATTTCTAATTTCGAATTTTTAAGAGAGACCTGAGAAAGAATGGATTCGATCCAAATTTTTCTGACATCAATCCCCTCTTTAATTTTTTTAGCCAAAGTTATTTGGAATCCTGGCAGTGATTCTAGTTTTTCGACAGTAATATTTAATAATTGTTCAGAAGTTTCAAAACCGGTTTTAATAAGTTGTTGGATTCTCTTGCCACTGAAGCTGGGAATGCTGGCGGCGGTTAATATTTGTTTTAAAGTTAGAGTTTTTTTGGCTTGGATTTGTTTGACAATGTTTTGACCAGATTTTTGACCAAGACCAGCTAGTTTTTCGAAATCAGAAACTTGGAGATTATAGAAATCGCCTGGTAAATTTAGAAGTTTGGCTTGATGAAGCTTTTCAATGGTTTTATCAGAGATGCCTTTTATCTCTAGAGTGTCACAAAAAAGTTTAAGAGAGCCTAGAATTTGGTCAGGACATTTTTGGGTGTTAGGACATTTTAAAAACTTAGATTCGATTATTAGTTTAGTGCCACAAGAAGGACAATTGGTTGGAGCGATGCAATGGCCTGGAGTGACTTTATTAATTACCTTATCAATGTGAGGAATCACATCTCCTCTTCTGGAAACTTCAACAACATCGTCAATGTTAATATTTTTTTCTTTAATTAATTCGTAGTTAGCTAGAGAGGCAAAAGTGATGACAGCACCAGAGATTTCAATTGGGCTGATTTTGGCGACTGGGGTTATCATTCCTAGTGGTCCAACTTGCCAATCAATGGAGATGATTATAGTTTGGCTAGTGCGAGATGGAAATTTGTAGGCAATTTGTCCTTTTGGTCGATTATTTTTGGAACCAAGTTTATGTTGTATTTCAAGATCATTAATTTTAATGACGAGACCATCAATTTCAAATGGATATTCATCTCGATCTTTAATTAAATATTTTTGATAGATTTTTTCGATTTCAGAAAAGTTTTTACAAACTGGAGTTTCAACTGTGGTGAAATTATGGTTTTTTAAAAAAATCATTTTTTCTGTTTCGGTTGAAAAAGTTTTTTCAGTTGAATAGACATCAACGGCACAAAGATAGCAATATTCACTGAATTTTCCGTCTAGTCTTTGAGAGATGCCAGAAACAGCGTTTCGGGAATTACTGTAAAAACCCTCCGTCCCCGATGAATCGGGTCCACCTCCCTTAACAGGGCGGCTTTTTATAATTTCATTTAGTTTTTGAAAATCTTTTTCTAACATCACAATTTCACATCTGACTGAGCCGGTGAAGTTATCTTTAAAATTTTGGACAAAGTTTTTCATTTTGACTACATTTTGAGTTATGACATCTCCTATTTTTCCATCACCTCGAGTTATAGTATCGACTAGTTTTCCGTTTTTATATTCAATTTCTAGAGAGATTCCGTCACATTTTGGTTGGACAACAAAATCAATGTTGTTAGGAATTTTTTTTAATTCAAAATAGTGAATAAGATCTTCTATATTATTTACTTTGTTTTGAGAACCCATTGGCATTTGGTGTTTCTTTTTATCAAAACCAGTGTCAAAGTTTTCATTACCGACTTTGGTGAAGATTCGATGATAAGGATTTTTTTTACGCAAGATATCTTCTAGAACATCAAAAGTGTGGTCATCCATGGTTGGTTTACTATCAATGTAGTAGGCTTTTTTAGCATCCATTAAAAGTTCACCTAATTTTTCAGGGGTGATAGTTTGAAGATCGATGGAGTCGAGAGTGATCATCTAAACATTAACTAAACAATAGTAGGCGCCTTTTGTGGAACCTCTTTTTTCAATTGCACCGGTGTCGACTAATTTCTTAAGATCGCGCCAGATGGTGTCATCGGAAACCATTGGTAGAAGTTGTTGAGCATCAGGCATTCTTAAACCACCAAATTGTTGCATGTATTCAACTAATTTAATTTGTCTTTCAGTTAAGTGAATTTGTTTACCACCAAGTTTTTGTTTAAGTTTGATATCGCGAGAAAGAGATTGAACTTTATCTTTGACTCGGGAAAGTTCAATAGTTAAAGCTTCAGTGAAATATTCGATCCATTTAGTTAAATCTCTTTTGAAAAGATTTGAGGAAAGTTGATGAGTAGCTTGAATGGTGTTGTAGTAATCTTCAGCATTACGATCGAAATATTCTTCAAGAGAAAAGAGACGACGAATGTCATAACCTTCGACATAGAGAGGAAGCATAGCAAAAGCTCGGCTGACTCGGCCATTACCTTCGATGAATGGATGGATGGCAACTAAAATATATTGAGCGATAGCAGAACGAATGGCTGGATGGATTTCTCGAGATTCAGCGTTGTTTAGCCAATCGACAAAATCAGTAACTAGATATGGAACCTCTATAGCTGGTGGTGGTCGATGAGCAATTTCACCAGTTCTAGTGTTTTTTAAAACAACTTGTTGGTGACGATATTTGCCACATTCACTTTCAGGGATGACTTTGTCGGTTGTTAACTCATGAATTTTTTTGATTATTTCTTCATCATATTTGAAAGGATTAGTTTTTGGCAGTTTTTCTAGATAATCGACAACATTGCGATAGTTGATTACTTCTTGGATATCTCGTTCTCCAGCAGTGACTTTGTGGCCTTCAACTAGTTTGGCAACTTCTTGGAAAGTTAGGTCATTACCTTCAATTCTGGTTCCATAGTGGACAGTTCGGACGATTGCTTCTTGTTGGAATTGTTTTTCGTAGGCTGGGATGAGTGGAGCTTCATCAATAATGGCCCTAGCAGCTTCAATTGAGCTGATGTTTTTGAGGATTTTGTTATTGATGGTAAAGACGGGATAAAACATCTTCTAAATTATAGCACTTTTTTGGGAATTGATAAGGGGAAAATGCGGTTAAAAAAATATATAGTCGAGGGCTGATTTTGGATCAACATTGGACTTAATCATTTGGATGGCTTTAATTATCTTTTCAATAGTTTGAACGGTTTTTTGATCTGGATTTTTGATTAATTCAGCTTGGTAGAGCTTGAGTTGGTCCTCTAGAGCTGGAAGAATTTCTTCCTTGGAAAGTTCGTCATCTATGGTTAAGAATTTGGCTGAAGAAATTTCTTTTTCAGAATTGATTTTGATAGTGTGACAACGAGAGATGATGGTCGGCAGAAGAGAAGATGCTTTGTTAGTGGTAATGATTAAGTAATTGTTGTCTCCTGGTTCTTCTAGGACTTTTAGTAGAGCATTTTGGGCCTCTGTAGCCAGATTGTGGGCTTCTTCAATCACAATAATTTTAGACTGATGAGAAAAGGCTTTTTGAGAAAGAAATTTTTTTAGAGTTCTGATGACATCTATGCCAAAACCAGTTTGAAAGTTGATTTTTAGCAAATCTGGGTTATTTTCATTGAAAATATGGCCTAAAGATTGGCAAATTTCATCAATTTTTTGGTTGATTAATTCGCTTTTTGTAGAAATGATTAGTGTTGATGGGAAGAGCTTCATACTGTAGTATTTTATTATGACTGATTTTAGTCCAAAAATATATAAGAGTTTAAAAGAGGTTCTTTTAAGTAAGGGCTTAATTAAACAGGAACAGTTTGATGAGATTGGACTAAGACAATTAAAGAATGGTGAATCTGAAGAGGGAATAATCAAAGATCTAAGAATAGTTGATGATATTGAATTCACAAAAGCCAAGGCAGAGTTTATGCGGGTTGATTATGTTGATCTAGACACTATTGGTTTTTCTCCAGAAGCTTTGACTTTAGTTCCAGAAAGTGTGGCTCAGAAATATAAAATAGTCCCCTATAAGCTAGACCCAAAAACAAAAACTTTGTTTGTGACCATGGTTAATCCTCTAGATTTAGAGACAATTGAATTTCTAGAGAAAAAAACTAATCTAGAAATTGCAACTTCGATTTCAACTGAAAAACAAATTAGTTCTTTTATTAAAGAGAAATATATTAGAGAAAAGAACATAACTTCAGAAGTAACTAAAGCTTTGGATGAAAGAAAGGAAGAAGAAAAACAAGTTTCTGATTCTCGAGAAAAAGTTGCAGCTGAAGCACCAGTGGCTAAGATTGTGTCCACTATTTTGGAATACGCAGTTAAATCTCGAGCTTCTGATGTCCACATTGAACCTCAAGAAGATAATGTTCGAATTAGATACAGAATTGACGGTATTTTGCAGGAAAAATATATATTACCAAGAAATGTTTGTGAGGCAGTTATTTCTAGAATTAAAATTTTGTCTAATTTAAAAATTGATGAAAAAAGAGTTCCTCAAGATGGTCGTTTCTTTTTCACAACTGATGGGAATGACGTTGATTTGCGGGTTTCAACTTTGCCAACCACTTATGGAGAAAAGATAGTTATGCGTTTGTTGCAAAAAGCTAAGAAAGTGCCAACTTTGCCAGATTTGGGACTTCGTGGTTTAGCTTTGAAAAATTTAATGAGTTCAATTGCTAGACCTCATGGAATCATTATTGTCTGTGGTCCAACTGGTTCTGGTAAAACTACAACTCTATATTCAGTTTTGGATATTGTGGCAACTTCAAAAGTTAATGTAGTGACAGTTGAAGATCCAGTCGAATATCAAATGAAAGGAGTAAATCAGGTTCAAGTGAACGTACAGGCTGGTTTAACTTTTAGTTCGGCTTTGCGTTCATTTTTGCGTCAAGATCCTAATGTCATTATGGTTGGAGAAATCCGAGATACAGAAACTGCTGAATTGGCTATTAATGCTGCTTTGACTGGTCATTTAGTCTTCTCTACTCTACACACAAATGATGCTTCTGGTGTGCCGCCACGACTTTTAGACATGGGTTGTGAACCATTTTTGTTAGTATCTTCATTAAATTGTGTGGTTGGTCAGCGGGTGTTGAGACGAGTTTGCACAAATTGTGTGACTCAAGTTGATATGCCGCCTGAAAGTGAGCAAGAATTAAGAAAGACTTTGGGTCCAATTTATGACACAGTGGCAAATAAATTTAAGATTGATGGCAAAAAGATGGGATTACCAAAAATTGTTGGTTGTGAAAAATGTAATAACACTGGATATTTAGGTCGAGTTGCTATTTATGAAGTGATGCCAATTTCGGAAAAAATAGGTAAATTAATTGTGGAAAAAGCTTCTGACACTGATATTCAGAAACTAGCTATGGAGGAAGGAATGTTGACTATGAAACAAGATGGTTACGTTAAAGTTTTAGAAGGTGTGACGACTATGGACGAAGTTATTAGAGTCGCACAGTATTAAAATGCATACAAAAATTACGGAATTATTAAGTTTAGCGGTGGCAAACAAAGCTTCGGATATCCATTTAATAACTGGTAGTGTGCCTAAATTGAGAGTTTTTGGAGAATTAGTGGAAGCAACTCAATTTGCCAATATTGAAGATAAGATGATGGAAGAAATGATTTTTTCTTTGTTGACTGAAGAACAAAAGAAAATTGTTTTGGAACAAAGAGAATTGGATTTTTCAGTTGAATCTCCAGAATCAAGATTCAGATGTAATGTTTATTATCAAAAAGGTTTAATTGCTTGCGCTTTGAGATTAATTTCGGCTGAAATTCCTGGTTTTGGGGAACTTAATTTACCTGAGTCTTTTAAGACTTTTACTACTTTAAAACAGGGTTTTGTATTGGTGACTGGTCCAACTGGTCATGGGAAATCAACCACAATAGCTTCAATTTTAAATGAAATTAATAAGACTAAAGGTGGACATATTGTTACGATTGAAGATCCAGTTGAGTATTTGATTAAACCTATAAAAGCAATGGTCTCCCAAAGAGAAATTGGTTCTGACACAAAAAATTTTGATTTAGCTTTGAGGTCTTGTCTAAGACAAGATCCAAATGTGGTTTTTGTGGGAGAAATGAGAGATTTGGAATCTATTTCTTCGGCTTTAACTATTGCGGAAACTGGACATCTAGTTTTTTCAGTTCTACACACTAATTCAGCTTCTCAGACAATAGACAGAATTGTTGATGTTTTTCCTGACAGTTCTAAAGATCAAATTAAAGTTCAATTAGCTTCGGTGGTGACGGCAATAATTTCTCAAAGATTAGTGCCAGCAATTAAAGGTGGTCGAGTTCCAGCTTTTGAAATCTTAATGATTACTCCAGCAGTCAGAAATGTGATTCGAGAAGGAAAAACTTTCATGATTGATAACATTATTCAAACTAGTAGCGAGCTAGGAATGGTTAGTTTAGAAAGCTCTTTGGCTAAATTAGTTAAAGATGGTTTGGTTTCTGAGGAAGTGGCTCTAAATTATGTTACTAATCCATTGGAATTTCAAAATAAACTAAGGAGAAATCAAACTCTATGACCAGATTTTTGTACAAAGCTAAGGATTGGAATGGAAAGATGATTAAAGGTATTTTAGAGATGAACACTAAAGCTGATGTTTTAGAATCTATTAAAACTGGTGGATTAGTCCCCTTGTCGGTTAGTGAAGAAAAAAATAGTGTTTTTACGGAAATTTATAAAAATATTTTTTCCAAAGTTGGTTTGAAGCAGGTAGCCAGTTTTACTCGTCAACTTTCAACTATGTTAAATTCTGGTTTAGCTTTGACTGATGCCTTATCCTTATTAAAAAATCAATTTGAAAGAACAACTTTGATGTTTGAAATTGTGGAAAGTGCCCTAAATACGGTTCAAGGGGGACATTCTTTGGGAGAAGCTTTGGATAAATATCAAAAGGTTTTTGGTGAGGCCTACATTGCTTCAATTAATGCTGGTGAAGAAGGAGGAGTCTTGGAAGAAATTTTGACAAAATTAGCTGATAGCTTAGAAAAAGAACAAGAATTTAAAAGTAAAGTCAAAGGAGCCATGATTTATCCAATAATCGTGGTTATTGGTATGTTGATTGTGGCAGTGATTATGATGCTTTTTGTGGTGCCAAAACTTTTGGGACTTTATGGTGATTTTGGTTCGAAGTTGCCAGCTTCAACTCAAGTATTAATGACAATGTCGAATTTCACTAAGAACTTTTGGTTTCTTTTGCCAATCATTGGAATAGGAATTTATATGTTTTTAAAAGTTGGTAATCAAAACCCAAAATTAAAATTAGCAATTGATACTTATAAACTTAGATTGCCTGTTTTTGGACCATTAATCAGAAAAAATATTTTAGCTTCAACAATGAGGACTCTATCGATGCTTTTGTCAGCTGGAATTTCTTTGGTTGAAGCTCTGAGAATTGTGGCTAAAGTGGCTGGAAATGAATTATATAATCAATCGTTTTTAAGCATAGCCGAAAGAGTTCAAAAAGGATTTAATATTTCATCTTCTTTTGAAGAATCAGGAATTTATCCGCCAATTGTTAATCAGATGGTGGCAACTGGTGAGGCAACTGGAAAACTAGATGAGGTTTTATTGAGGGTGTCTGAGTATTTTGCCACTGAAGCAGAACAATCAGTCAAATCTTTAACTTCAGCAATCGAACCATTAATTATGATAGTTTTGGGAATTGGGGTTGCTTTCTTGGTTATTGCCGTCATAATGCCAATCTACAACTTGACATCGCAATTTTAGTAGTAAATAATGATATTAAGAACTTATTTAATTGTTAATTTAAAAAAAATGAAAATAAAGAATTTGGGTTTTACATTAGTAGAACTTTTAATAGTTATCGCTTTGATTGCAATTTTATCTGTCGCTGTTTTAGCAACAATCAATCCTATCGAACAATCAGCTAAAGCAAGAGACGCAGCTTTCAAAAATGACGCAGCTGAAATTTTGAGTGCTTATGAGAGATATTTTGCTGGTGGTGCTAGTCAAAATGCTGGTGCATATCCTTGGACTAAAGGTACTGAGGATGTAACTCAAGTATTAAAGAGTACAGATTATACCTTTGGAATTGTTGATGTTGGTGATTCTAAATCTGTTTTAATTTCCACTTCAGAATTAAAAGCATCTTTCCAAGGTAAAAAACCTTTTTTAACTGATGTTTCAGCTGATGACACGATGTACACATACCATAATGCTAATATAAATGATAATTATGTTTGTTTTGTCCCAAAATCAAAAGCTAATAGAGCTTTACCTTTGAAATGTATTACTGGGACTGGTGATAATAAAGCATTACTCAATGCGGGTGATACTGATTGTGCTGCAGTAACTGATTGGGGTGCTAGTGGTGTCACTACTGTTAACAATACTACTCAAAATAAGAATGCAATTTTAATGTGTGTTCCTGAAGGTAATATTGCCCCATAAGTTAAGTTGATTTGAATTTAAACCCTCCCGAAGACTCGGGGGGTTTTTGGTTGGTTGGCTTTAGTGTAGAATAAATTATGATTATTACATTAGGTGTTTTGATTTTTGTTTTAGGGTTGTGTTTTGGATCTTTTGTGAATATGTTGGAGTATCGGTTGGCGAGGAAATATAAACTAATTTCTAAATCTAAATTTCTAATTTCTAATAACAAGAGAAGTTTTTGTGATGGATGTGGGAAGAAATTGGGATTTTTTGAAAATATTCCGGTTCTTTCTTGGTTAATTCAAAAAGGTAGGACAAAATGTTGTAACAAAAAATTGCCACTCTCCTACCCTATTGTGGAATTATTAATGGGAATTTTGTTTTTCTTATTTTTTCTATTTAAAATTTTTCCAAATTTAAACAGTGGTTTTGTTTTTGTGATTCCAGGATTAGATTTCTTTTCTCTACAAATGACAATTGAATTGTTAGTTTATTTGATAATTATTGTTTGTTTGGTTTTCAGCGCTGTTTTTGATTTGAAATATATGATTTTGCCAGACATCTCAACTGGGATTTTGGTTGGGTGTGCGGTGTTTTTGATGGTCCTTGGTAGACACGGGGGTCTACCTGTACAGAATCTGTTGTCGGCCTTGGTTGCTTTTGGCTTTTTAGGAAGCATATATTTGTTAACTAAAGGCAAAGGAATGGGTTTTGGTGATGTTAAATATGTCATATTTATGGGTTTATTTTTAGGTTGTCAAAAAACAATTTTGGCTTTTTATGTGGCTTTTATTGTGGGAGCAATAGTTGGGATATTTCTAATGGTTCTTAAAAAAGCTAACAGAAAGAGTCAAATCCCATTTGGTCCATTTTTAATATTAGGAACATTTTTAGCTTGGTTTTTGGGAGATATTATTATTAAATTTCTAATTTCTAATTTCTAAAAAATATGAATATTATAAAAAATAAAACGGGTTTTACATTAATTGAAATAATGATAGTTTTCACTATTGTTGCAGTGTTGATAGTAATAACAGTTATGACTTTAAATCCAATTGCCTTGCAAGGCAGAGGCAATGATGCTCGAATAAAAAGTGATCTTAATAAAATTAAAATTGCTTTTGAAGAATATAATAATGATAATAATTCTTATCCAATGGATATTGGCGCTTCAAATACAAAAGATAATTGTGGGAAAACTATTATTAAACAATTAAATAGTTGGCCATGTAAGCCTGGGGGTGGAATTTATACAATTAATATTGGTACTAGTAATAATTCTCAATGGTTTAAAGTTATCACAGTTTTAAGTACTGGAGAGACATATGGAGTTTCAAGTTCTAATATAAAGTTTACTGATTCGCTATAATTAACTATGAAAAAAAATAAATCAAATCCTCTTTTTGTCGAACTTTTGATTGTAGTGGTGGCGCTTTCAATTTTAGGTTTTATTACCTATCAACAATTTGCTTTGGCTGAGGCTAGATCAAGAGACATCCAAAGAAAAAATGATTTAAATGAAATCTCAAAAGCTATTAGATTATATTTCGCTGACTATGGTCATTTACCATCAGCAGTTGATAGTAAAAAAGATCCAAACATAAACAAAACTTTTGGGAAGCCTTTTGTTGATGATAAAGATTATGTTTATATGAAACAAATGCCAAAAGAAAATTATTTAGTTAATAAACCTTTTTGTTATTTACAAAATGAAGCTAGTGGATCTTTCACTTTGTATGCTCAACTAGAAGATAAATCAGATTTGCAGTGTAAAAAAGAAGAATTGTCGTGTGGCGGAGTTAAATATTGTTATACTTATATTGTAGATGCAAATAAATAAAAGAAAGGGTTTTAGTTTGATTGAACTATTGGTAGTTATTTCCATAATTGCCGTGTTAACTGCAGTTTTGGTGGCTAATTTCATGGGGGCTCGAGAAAGAGCTCGTGATGCTCAAAAAATTTCAGATTTGGAATCTTTAAAAGGAGCTTTGAGATTATATTATAATGATCATCAAAATTATCCAATTAATGATACTGTCATCAATGATGTTGGGTTTACTGGTTATATATCAAATGTTAGTGGTATTGGTTTTACTTATGAACAAACAAGTGGTGGTGATGGATTTAATTTGTCTACTCAACTAGAAGCTGGGGCTGGTGATGATGACACTAATTCTCAAACTAAGTGTGGAATTACAGAACCTGTAGATAAAATATTTGTTGTTTGTGCTAGATAATGAAAAACAAAAAAGGATTTACATTAATTGAATTATTAGTAGTCATTTCAATAATGGCGATTTTGACAATAATCATTGCAGCTTCATTTTCTTCGGCCCAAACTAAAGGTAGAGATATAAAAAGAAAATCGGAATTGAACAGTGTGTCTAAGGCTTTGCAAATGTATTACAATGATTATGGTTATTTCCCTACTGCTCTAGAGATAACTCCTGGTGGAAAGTTTGAAAAGGGTGATCCTTCTTATGTTTATATGGCGGAATTGCCAAAAGAAGTGGTGAAAACTATGCCAGAGTTTAACTATGAACCAACCCCAAGTGGTTGTGATAATAGTGTTACTAATAAATGTATTGCATATACACTATCAGCTGGACTGGAAAATAGAGATGATGTTCAGTGTAAAAAAAATAATAATAATGAATGTTTTTATTATTTATACAGTCCTAACTTCACACCTGCACTTTAGTGTAGAATTAAATTATGAAAATTATGAAAAATAAAAAAGGATTTACATTGATTGAAATGTTGGTGGTTATTTCAATAATTGCTATTTTGACTGCTTTGATTTCTGTTTCTTTTTCGATGGCTCAAAAGAAAGCTAGAGATTCAAGAAGAATGCAGGATATGAAGTCACTTCAAACTGCGGCTGAACAATATTATTCTAGTAATGATAGTACTTATCCACTTAGTCTTGGTCTTCTTAGTGTAGATGGGTTATACATACAATCTATACCAAAGGATCCAAAAGATGGGACAGATTATAGTAACGATATGTCAGATACTGAATATTGTGTTTGTGCTCTTTTAGATGGAGCTTCAAATGCTAATAGTTCTAGTGGTTGTAAGATTAGTGATAAACCTGGAGATTATTTTTGTGTCTATCATCAACAATGATTATCAAATTTCTAATTCCTAATTTCTAATGTCTAATAAAAAGAATGCTTTTACTCTGATTGAAATGTTAGTAGTGATAACAATCATTATTGTGTTGACGGCGATTGGAGTTGTTTCCTATTCAGCAGCTGGAGTTAAGGCTAGAGATGGAAGAAGAATGGCTGATTTGGAAAAAATTAGATTGGCTTTGGAAATGTATAGACAAACTAATCAAGTTTATCCGACAACTGGTACTGTCAAGGATGATTTGTCCCCTACTTATTTACAATCTTGGCCAGATGATCCAAAAAATTTTGGTTATGTATATTTTGACCCAACAAATTACACATATTCTTTGCTTGCACATATGGAAGATCCAAAATTGGCCAATCTGACAACAGGTCCTTCTTGTGGAGCAGATGTGTGTAATTATCAAGTTAAAAATCCATAAATATGAAGGGTTTTACTTTAATTGAATTGATGGTTTCGGTCACGATTATGGCGATTTTGCTTGGGGTTGGAGTGGTGTCTTTGAATAATTTCAATAATTCTCAAAAAGTGGAAACAACTAAAAATGAGTTAATTTCTAGTCTAAAATTGGCCAGAAATTATGCAATCACAATGCAATTGCCTAATGGAGTTAGTGGCACTTTGAATTATGTTCAAGTTGATTTAAAAACAAATGGTCAGATTTCAGTTGATGCTTATGGAATTCTTGATGGTCAAAATACAACTATGAATATTGGACCTTATTTTTCTAAAGATATATCCCCTATTGGGGTGGATATTACTGTTACTAATATTATTAATTTTGCTTCATACAAAGGTGATTTAGTTTATCCAAATTATCCTGTTAGCATAATTATTAGTTCTAGTGAAGATCCTGATGATGCAGCAAAATCAATATTAATTGATAGTTCAGGTTTAATAAAATGAGGGAAAATAGTTCTGGTCAAAGTTTAATTGAATTGATTTTTGCGGTGGGAGTTGTAGTGATGGTGATAACGGGGATTGTGATTTTGATGGTGAACACGATTAACTCTAAAAGTAGAGGTTTTGATCAAAAAAAAGCGGTGGAATTGTCTAATGTGGTGATGGAAGATTTGATTAGCACAAAAAGGAATGATCCAGAAAAGTTTTGGAAATTAACAAATATTAGTGGTGCAACTGATCCTAATTTTATTGGTTTTAAATATGATGTTGGGTTCACTAACAGAACTGACGTGGAATGTGAGGGTGGATATTGTGCTGATGCAATTGTGACTGTTACTAATTCTGGTGGGCAAACAAATGTTTCTCAGAGGTTTTTTTCAAGAAGTGGAAATTAAATACTATATAATTAATTAATGATTAAAAAGTCTGGATTTACTTTGGTTGAACTTTTGGTGGTGACATCGATGATTGGTTTGATTTTGGTGGCGGTGGTTGGGGCTCTTTCTGGAACTTTTAGAACTCAAACTAAACTTGTTTTGTCCGATAAAGTCAATGAAAATGGAAGTTTTGCTTTGGAAGAAATCAGAAAAAATATTTTAAATATAAAATCTATTGGAAACACTGGCCCTACTAATCTAGGTTTCACTGGGATTGATGGCGGGAGTACAAATATTATTTGTAATCCAGACTATAAAAAAATTTCTTCAAGTTCTGCTAGTCGTTCTCAAGATATTGAATTAATTAGCTCTATTGATTTAAAATTGGTTGATTGTACTAATTTTATAACTTACACTAAAAATATTGATGGAGTTGTCACTAATATAGATTTTAAATTTACTTTAGGGGCTGGGGAAACACTTGCTGGTCCTCAGAATTATTATCAAAAGACATTCAACTCAAAAGTTACTTTAAGGAATCTAGAATAGATTTGCATTTTTTTAATAAAGGACTATAATTATTATATTTTTAAATAAATATGGGAAAAGAACAAAATAGTTTTGATCCAGGTTCAATAATTGATAGTAACAAAGGGAAAATTGCTGCGGCAATGATTATTGCTAATATTGTGGTTCCAGGTGTTGCAGCTAATGCTGAATATGATCACCAAAATGTTCCTACAACTGAAACTGTGTCTTTTGACCCTGATTTTAATATTCAAACAAGATTTAAGAATAGTGTCAGAGAATTGATGTCTAGCTCTGAGTTACAATCTTCAACTGTGGCTAAATTCAAAATTGGTTCTAAGTCAATTTCGCTCAATGGGGCTAATCATAATTTAGATACAAGCATGCTTGCGACTAAAGGAATTGATAAGAAAACTGTTCCAGTTGGGCCAATTAAATCAATCGCCGGTGACTTCTCTTTGACTGCTAGTTATGACAAAGCTAATAAAAAAATGACGATTAAAAGTGGAGATGTCACTATTAAACTTAAAGCTAATAATCGTTATTATTCGGAAACAAAGGATGGTCACACTTTAACTAAAAAATTAACTGTCCCCCCTTCTCTAACTAAAAGTGGAATTTTTATGGCTCCAACTTCGGCTTTGAGCGAACTTGGAATTAAAACTGTTTATGATTCTAAAACTAAAACTGGAAGTCTAGAAAAAATATATAAATTGAGCCAAAAAATGGCTTATGAAAATGCTTCAAAATATACTTTTGTTGATCCTGTTTCAGTTTCGATTGACACAAAAAACAATGCTTCGGTAGTTTATAAAAAAAATGTTGTTAATAATTCTCTAGTTTCAGCTCTAAATCTGGAAAAATATGGCAAAGCTAAACATATTTATGCAGCTGAAAAAAGTGCTTATGTTTTTGATGGTACTAAATTGAAACTTTATAAGAGAAGTAGCACTGGAAAAATTGTGGAAAATAATATAAGTTTGCCGGCTTCATTGACTAACACTGGCAAAATGGTGTGGTTAGAAGCTGAGGGCAGATCAGGGGTTTATGTAGTCAATAAAACTACTAACGAAATTATTTATCGACACGATGTTAATAATAGAACTTGGAATAAGGAATTAAGTCAAAGTAGCGCAGTTAATTTAGCTTGTAAATATATGGCTGGGGGTGAATTTTTGGACAAAAATGCCTTGAATTTTAAAGTCGAAACGGTTGACGGTGGTGTGACTAGAGTTTATGCTGGGCTTGAAGCGACTAGTGTGGAAAAAGCTTTATTTAATAAAGTCGCCACTAAATGCAAATATGGGGATGTGATGTATTCTTGGAATGGGAAAATTTGTG
Organism: Candidatus Shapirobacteria bacterium; assembly: GCA_037142555.1. Taxonomy (GTDB): domain Bacteria; phylum Patescibacteriota; class Microgenomatia; order UBA12405; family UBA12405; genus WARW01. The sequence goes on from JBAXAJ010000004.1 coordinate 35,046, forward strand.
TGTTGGGTTTGGATAGTCAAAGGGTTTGGTTTGATAATAGTAAAAAAGTTAATGCAAAAATTTATGATAATAATTTAAATAAAAAAGATTATTCTGGAGTGACAGGGCAATTTTTTTATCCTAATATTGAATTTAGACAAGATTTAGGTTTGTGTTTAAGTGATGGTAATCGAATTTGTTACAAATCTGATAATAATGGCAAGTTTGTGGAATTGAATCAATATTTAGCAACTGGAACAAAAGAAGAAATTGCCACTAGAGTTGAGAGAGGAGTTGACAAAGATCAATATTTAGGTGGTAAATTTAATAAAAAGGTTTGGTTAAATGATGCTAATGGTGATAAGGCGATTTGTTTATTGATTGGAGGTGAACGAGGAATGCCGGCTAGATATGAAGAAGTGTGGAGAAATGGGGTGGCCAGATGTAATGAAATTGATCCAAATTTAATGGAAAAGATGGTTGAACAATATGGCTTAAATGTTATTTCTAACGTCCCTGAAAGTAGCAATACAGGACAAGATGCAAATTTTGTGAGAAGTGGTTTTGGAGGAATGATTTATTATAATTGTTGGCCGAAAGAAGATTCGACTGTTGATAATTTGACTTGCAATATTCCTGAGTTAATTATAGTTGAAAGTAGGGGTTTATATAATACAGATCATAATATTTTTAATGGGATAAAATGGCAATTTAATATTAATGATAAAGTGGTGGAAACTAATGATGTTGGGATTGAAAAACAAGCTTATGCAGCTGTTCAGTTAGAAGAATATGCTAGTGTTCCAGAAAATAAAAGAATAAAGTTTGATGAAAATAAGAAAGTTACTTTAGAAGAAGTTAATGCTGTTTATAATAGTCTAGTTATTAGTCCTGATTATATGGTTGGTAAATTAAAATATGCAGAATTTGTTGCCATAGGAACAGCTATTGGTGGGTATAATTTTTATGTAGAAGGATGAATTTAGGGAAGTAAGCATTTACTTTTAGATTGGGATTGTATATTATTTATGTATAATGCTGAGTAAAATTAAGCCTGTCTATTTGTATATTGTTTTGGTGCTTTTGGTGGTGTTTATTGTTGTATTAGTGACTGTAAATTTTTATTTTAAAGGCAATCAAAAAAAGTCCGTTAAACTAGTGAATAATACTTCCTCACCAGTAACATTGACCGAAGCTGAAGTAGTTAAAAAAACTATTAAGTGGTTAGATGGCCAAAGAAACGATATGGGGTTGTATCCACATAGTTGTGTTTGTACCACAAAAGAATGTATTGCTTGTGTGAAAAATGATATTAGTTGGAGAGAAGGCCCTTTTATGATTTGGGGTCGATACAAATATTACCAAAAAACAGGTAATATTTCTGATTTGACAAAAATAAATCAAGAACTTGAAATACTATCCAAAAAACCAATGCAATTTGAAGATTGGAATTGTCGAATATTATTGGATTTATGGAATAATAATAAGTTAAGTAAGGAAACTAAACAAAAAGTTGTAAATTTGTGTGCCAATGATGGCCGGGTTTCAGTTAATATCGATTTTATTAAGAATTTGGATCAAATAGATTCTGACATAAATATTGATGATATTAATGAAAATATTTCAAAAATTATGTCAAATCAGTTAATCGTAATAGATAAAAACTTATATAACTCTGATATTTTAAAAACTAATTTTTCAAAAAATTCATTTTTTACTTCTGAAAATATTGCTAAAAAAATAATTTTGTCTAAAAATGATAAAACTAATGAAGTTAAATTAAGTGATTCTAATAATATAAAATCCCCCTTTAAATTTGCGCTTTATGGATATAGCTTATTAAATTCAACTCCTAGTGTTTATAATAATGCGGTTTTAGGAATTGCAGCTTTGGATATGTATCATTATTACAACGATAAAGTTTATCTAGATTTAGCTCAACATTTATATTCTCAAAGTAAAACTTTGGAAGTAAAATCTGATTATTTTGGATTAATGTATCAATCTTTTTTCTTGACCGAATTGAATAAAGAAAATAAACAAAAAGAAAATGATGATCAAATAGGTAAAAATATGACTGTCTTAATTAATAATTTTTATAATAAAAATTTAAATGCTTTTATGAATAGAGATTTATTGAATGTAAAGGAAAATTGGTTAATTATTGGATTATTAGAAAGATGAATTTTTTTAAAAAAATATTATTTATATTAGCATTATTATTGTTTTTTATTGGTGGGGTTAAAAACTCTTTGGCTTATGGAACGTGTTCGAAGAATTCTAAATGTCAACCAAGTAATGAAGGTTGTGTAAGTAGTTCGTTGGCAGGTGTTTGTGGTTTTAGTGGTAACACTGGTTGTGCTAAGGCTGGTTATCCTTATCAAGCTTGTAATCCAACTGGATGTGCTAATGGTTATACTACAGTGTCGAATGATAATATGGCTCATACTATATCTTGTGGTTGTTGTAGTAATACAGGAGACACTTCTGCGGACACAATAGTTTGTTATAGAAAGACTTGTAGTCAAGCTGAAGGGACATCTTGTTATGACAGTCCTGTAAATGGTGTAGTTCCGACTAGTTGTAGCCAATATGGAACTTCTTATGCTCCTGGTTTTGATTATGTTGCTCGTGATGGAACTTGTCCAACTAATAAGATTTGTTGTGAAAAATTAGACCTTTGCAAAGATAGTGGTATGTGTTTGAATGGAATTAATTGTGGTGCTGATGGTTGTAGTTGTACTACTACTAAAGGTATTGCTTGGAATCTTGGTTATGATAGCAGTAGAACATGTACTAGTACACAAAAATTTTGGAAGTGTAATACGGCCATGAATGGTACTTGTGGCTCAACTAATGATTATTATTTCCCTAGTGAGGGTAGTCCCCAATATGGTCCAGCGCCAAATTATACCAAGATTTGGAGCACACAAGCAGAATGTGAGCTTAATTGTTGTGATCTTAGTAAGAATAACTGGACTGATAGACAATGTGTAAAAAAACAGCCGTCTTCTTGTTCTAATGCTGATAGTCATTGTTTAGGTGTGGGTTATACTCAAGATGCTACTAGCACCACTACAGCTAATGACACTTGTCATGGAAAAAAAGTAGATACAACGCCAACTTGTGGAATTGCTAATAACCATTCTTTTTCATTTACTCCACCGATATCAAGTTTGTGTAGTAATGGAACATTTAATAGCTTGACAGACCATGGAGGTGCTTGGACTTGGGCTTGTAACGGTACTAATGATTGTGGTGCATCTAAGACTGTTAATTGTGGAACAGACGCAATAAACAATCTGCCAGAATGTACTTGTGATTCAAGCATTGCTGCTGGTGTTTGTAGTGGTCATACTTTTAATCAGCCGGCAGTCACTGGTAATTGTAAAACTAAATTTGATTGTCCTGGAACAAAAACTGCAGTAAATGCTTATTGTAGTAGTGGTTCTTGTTCTCCACAGTGTGGCCAATGGAATAATGCTACATGTCTACCTGGGAATGATTGTGGGACACAGTGTGGTAATCTTAGTTGTGGTGGTTCATGTGGGACTTCCGACACTGGTAGTCCAGGAATGACGACCCTGTCATCCCCTGTGGAGACAATAATAAGTCCAAAAGTTTATGCTTCGGGAGTTTCGGTTGTATCTTTAAATTGGCTTAAAAATTCTGATTCCAAAGCGAGTTATTATAATATTGGAGTGTGGCATGATGAACCAGGGAAACCGGATATAAGAGATTTAGATTTTGATACGAGTGATATTAATACTGTTTCGACTAAAACTGGTTTCTTAACTCCTGGGGTGCTTTATCGTTGGGGTGTAAATACAAAAAATATTACTTGTCTGGGTTATATTTATAGTGGTATTTATGAAAGTGGTTGGTCAACTTTGGGTTATTTTAAGAGAAGTGAGACATCAATAACAACACCAACTTTAACTTTTAATAATTTTATTGGAGAAGTTGTCCCCCCTGACAGTACTGATAAAAACCATATTTGTCAGTCTGAATTTAAAAATGGGACTGATCAAATTATTAGCGTGATTGCCACTTCTAGTGATACTAATGCAGTATCAGCTTATTTAAGAATGAATAATAATAGTAGTAATCCTCTATTGATTGGGCCTGTTTCTTATATTAATAATAAAGCTATTTTCCCTATTAAAGATGATGGTTCTTCCTATACATCAGATCCTTATAATGTAGTGGCTTATTCAGTCAATAATTTAGGTGAGACTTCACCAGATTCTGGGAGTAAGGTGTTAAAGATTTGGAATTGTGAGGTTGGGGTTGGAGGAAGTTTTAAAAAAGGTATTGATAATAATCCATTTACAGATTTCACTAATTTAACTCCATTAAAATTCAATGAAATTACTATGAATATTGATGAACTTAATTCTAATTATAATGGGATTCTTATTTTTGGAAATACTTATAATTATTCTTTTAAAAAAAATAACTTTAAAGGCACTTCTTCTATGGAAGTTAGTGATATAAATGGATATTTTACCCCTAAAGACAAATTACTTATAGATAGTAATATTACTAATCCTTATTTACAGACTCATACTGTTTCTGCTAACTTTATTTTATATCCTTATAGTGACCCTTGGTGGCAGACGGATGGAAATGTTTTGGTAAAGAATGAAATTAAAAATAATATTCCTAGTGATAAAAATATCTCTACTCGTGGTTTAGTTGCAGCTACTGCTGGGAATATAACTAATAATTTATCTTTTGTTGGTGATTTGAACGATAATAATAATGGTTATGAATATTTTTATAAAAATTATTATGTTAATTTAGGGCAAGGTGTGACTGCCACTACTGTTGGAACTGGACAAACAGGAGTTGTTTTTATCCAAGATTTAGATATAAATAATGATATTACTATCAATAATGATCAATTTTTGATGGTGGTGGTTAAAGGCAATATTAATATTGGGGTTGGAGTAAGTAAAATTGATGGTATTTATGTGGCAAATGGAAATATTAATATTAATGGAAAATCAGACCAGCAATTAAATATTAATGGATCTTTATACTCTTCAATTAATAGTATAAATATAACTCGAGGGTTTACTACTGAAAGTAAAAATAATACTGACCCAGCAGTTAATATTAAATATAATCCAGGATTATTGTTTACAATGCCAGGTAAATTGATGAAAGTCTTATCTGGTTGGAAACAAGGAATTTAAATTATGAATATTTTAAACATAAGAAAAAAAAGTGGGGGTCAAGTAGTTTTAATAGTTTTATTGGCTTCAGCTGTGCTTTTAACTTTGGGTTTGTCGGTTTCAAAAAAAGCCACAACTGATGTCAAAATTGATACTGATCAAGAATTGTTGAAAAAAGCTTTTAACAGTGCTGAATCTGGAATTGATTATTTTTTAGGAACTGGGAAAACTAATTATACCGAAACTAAAAGCACAGTTAAGGTTGATGTAAAATCAGTCGGAGTCAGTGCTTCAATTGATTCTGGAACAAAAATTTCTAGTGGAAATCCTTTTTTATTTTGGTTAGTTGATCATTTCCCTAATGGAGATATTGGAGCTAGCTATTATAAGGGAACTGTTAATTTATGTGCTGATTCAAGTTTTAATGGGGCACTAAAAATTGATTATTACTATAATGATGGTTCTTCTTATAAAGTATTAACAAGAGTTTATAATACTGGGACAAACACAGTGATTGGAGCAATTCAAGATGGTTTTAATTCTATTAAGTGTATAACTTTGACTGATTTATTAAATGGTAATTCTCTTTTATTAGCAGTTATGCCCATTGGGGATCAGACAAAATTAACTCTTAATAATGGTGGTCTTGGGCAGGATTTTCCGTTACAAGGTCAAGACATTACTTCAACTGGAAATGTGGGGGGGGTGAACTCTCAAGTTAAAGTTAGTAAGAGATATAAAGTGCCTAGTTTTATGCTTAACTCAATCACTGCTGGAGGTAGTGTGTTGAATCAGTAGTCAAATTTGGTTACACTTAAATCATGAGTATTCTTGGTATCGATATTGGACAAAGCACAATTAAAGCCGTTTCATTAAATAAGGTGGAAGGTAAGGGATTAGTTTTGGAGTCTTTGGGTGAAATTAAATTACCAAGAACTGATTGGCAACAAGGTGATGATAAGGCAATTGCAGAAGTTTCAGTGGCTTTGAAAAGTTTATTAGGAGAATTGAAAATTAAATCTAAGGAAGTTGTGGCTTGTATGTCTGAGGATGAAGTTGTCAGTCGATTGATAAGATTGCCACCATTGAAAGAATCTGAAATTCGTGATGTGTTGAAATATGAAGCTGAAACTTTTGTCCCCTACCCTCTAGACCAAGTTTCAATTGATTATGAAATTATTGAAAAAGATGATGTTGGTCGATTAACTTTGTTTGTGATTGCTGCTAGAAATGAATTGATTCAATCTTACATTAAATTATTTAAATTGGTTGGTTTGGAATTGGCGGCTTTGGAATCTCCAGCGGTGGCTATAAAAAGGACCATTAGCACTTGTGTGACGGCGGCAACTGGGATTATTGTAATTGACATCGGTGAAAGAAGTTCTGACATAATCAGCCTTAATAATGGCAATGTTTATTTTGCCAGATCTTTGTCGATTGGGAGTGAATCCATTACCAGATCAATTTCTATTAATTTAGGTCTAGATATGGCCAGCGCTGAGGAATATAAAAAAGCTTATGGAATGAAAGAAACTGAGCTTGAGGGGAAAATTAGAAATGCAATTATGCCAGTTTTCAATAGTATCGCTGAAGAAGTCAGAAAGGCCATGGCTTTATTTTTGGAAGAACATAGTAAGCCAGCTGAATTGTTAGTTTTGAGTGGTGGAAGTGCAAATATCCCGGGAATGGCTGAAGAATTGACAAAAGTTATGGGAGTTGAAGTTCAAATTATTCAACCATTTTTGAAGATTGATGCCACTGCTTTACAGCTTCCTATTAATTTAAATTCTGAGGGTTGTCGTTTTAGTTTAGCGGTTGGTTTAGCGATGAGAGGTCTATTATGAGCGCGGATTTGAATTTATTACCATCAAGAGCCAAGTTTCAAGCTGCGAAGATCAAATTAAAGAAAACAATAATGTCTTTTGTTTGGATTTTTGTGTTCACTTGGGTGGCTTTGTTGACTGTAGTTTTAGCTATATTTTTTATTAGTAAATTTAGCCTAGACTTGACTTCAAAAAAATATACATCAGAACAAAATCAATATAAAGCATTGGCCGATGACGTTTCAATTAGCTATCAAATCAAATATAGAGCTAAATTGGTTGGTAAAGTCTTAAAAGATCGTTTTGAATATGGTAATTCAATTACAAAAATTTATAATATTTTTTCTGCTGATGTTTTGATAAATAATTACGAAATTAAAGGAGAAAAAACTTTTTCTGTAAATGGAAAAGTTCTTGATGGAGCTAATCTTGACGAAGTTGAAGAAAAAGAAAGAGAAATAAACAGGGGTGACTCAGAAGATTTTGTTTCAGCAAAATTGATTTCAATTAAGATGAATCCAGATAAAAGTTGGAATTTTGCGATGGAGGTTAAATTAAAATGAAGAAATTAGATTTTAAATTGCCAGAAAGCATTTTTGGTTTTGAAATTGGCTTAGTCAAAATTTTGTTACTCCCCTTGCCTCTTATTTTCTTTTTTATAGTTAGTTTAAATTTAGTAATTATTCCAAAAATTGGCGAGATTGGATCAACTACTAAAGAAATAACCAAAATTAAGGCTCAAACTAAGGTTGTTGTTGAGAAAAAAGTATATTTAATGTCGAGAGACCAAGAAAAATTGAAGACTGATGAGGCATATTTGCAAAGTGCTATTTTGAAAGAAAATCAATCTTATTTTCTAGTTGAAGTAGTTCGTTCGGTCGCTAGTAAATATGGTTTTCAAATTAAAAGCTTTTCAATATCTCCTGGGAAATTAAAAGATGATGATAAGGTCAAAATTGCTAATAAAGATGTAATGAATAGACTACCAATTAGTGTTGTTTTAGTTGGCCCTAAGGAAAAACATTTAGATTTATTGTTAGCTATGGAAAAAAGTTTGCCAATTTTGGTGATAGATAAATTTAGTATTAACACTTCTGGAGAAATGGCTGAATTGAACCTAGATGTTAATTCTTTTTATCTTAATAATAAAGTTGCTTCTGATGTTGTCAATTTGTCTTTAAGCGATTTGACTCTTAATAAAGATGAAGCCGATTTATTAGACAGATTGGGTGATTTTGAGAAAGTTGAACTTGGTTCAGCTGTTAAAAGTGGAGAAAGTGGTCAATTTATTAAATATCAAAAAGAAAATCCTTTTAGTCTTTAATTTACTCTTTTATTTTTAGAGCGAATTTGATGTTAGGATAGGATAGATTTAAAATAGTTCGGATTGATTTGATTACTTTCCCTTCTTTTCCAATGATTTTTCCAACCATTTCACTTGGAGCTGATATTTCAAAAACAGTGACGTCTTCAACTTCTTCACTGGTGACAGAAATTTCTTCTGGTTTTTCAACGATAGCCTTTAAAATATACTCAAGAGTGTCAGAGATGTTGTTCATAGGTGTTAATTATTCAGCAGCTGCTTCTTTTTTAATCTTTTTCTTTTTTGGATATTTATCTGGGTTTAGAAGTTTATCTAGACCTTGGGTGACTTGAGCACCTTTTTTTTGCCAATCAGCCATTTTGGCTTTATCAATGACGAAAGCTTTGGTGTGTGGAGTAAAATAACCGATGTCGTCAACAAAGTTACCATTAACTTTGCTTCGAGCTTCAGCAATTACTATTCTGTAAGTGATTTGATGTTTTTTGCCACGAGGAGCAAGTTTTATTTTTAGCATATGTTGTCGATTATACAGGATTATTAATGATTTTGGTAGCTTTAATAGAGGCGTCCTCTTCAGCTTTTTGTTTTGAGTTGCCTTTGCCGGTAGTTATTAGATTTTCATTAAGATAGACACCGACTTCAAATAGTTTTTGGTGATCAGGTCCACTTTCATTAATTGTTTTGTAATGTGGGGTGATTCCCCTCTTGGCTTGGGCTATTTCTTGAAAAACGCTTTTTGGATCTTTATATATTTTTTTTGAAGATAAATTAGCTATGCTTTGGTCGAGCATGTAGGCTAGAAATTTGTAGGCTGCTTCTAGACCCTGATCAAGGTAGATAGCACCGACAATAGCTTCAAAAGTGTCAGCTAGGATTGATTGGTTAGTTCGACCACCATGGTTTTCTTCACCTTTAGAAAGAGCAATATATTCACCTAGATTGATTTTTTCGGAAACTAGGGCTAAATTTTCGGTTCTGACGACTAAAGATCGAAGGTTTGTTAAATCACCTTCGTTGAAATCTGGAAATTTTTTGAAAAGAATGTCGGAAATCCATAGTTCAAGGATTGAATCACCTAAAAATTCGTATCTTTCGTTGGATTCAAGTTTTTTTTCTTTATTTTCGTTTAAATAGGATCGGTGGTTTAGAGCTTGAGCCAGCTTGGTGGTATCTTGGAAATTTACTTTAATTTTAGATTGTAATTCATCTAATTTCATATTTATTTTAGATCAGTAATGTCCATTTTTTTAACTGCGTTGCCGATTACACCATTCACAAAAGAAGAACTTGTTTCGGTGCCAAATTCTTTGGCAATTTCAACAGCTTCATCAATTACTACCTTAGGTGGATTCTTTTTATCAAACATTAATTCCCAAAAAGCATAGCGCAAGACACTTAAATCAACTTTATTGATTTTATCAATAGGCCATTTTTGAGCGTTTTCTTGGATGATTAGGTCAATTTCTTTAACTTTTTCTTGAATTTTGTCGAAATCTTCAACATTGTTTTCGTTCCCACCACATTCCCACGCAAATAATGCTTGGATATTTTTAATTCTGTTTAAATGACGTGGATCGTTTTTATTTTTCACTGTTTACAATTTGGACATTGAAAACCAGCCATTCTAGGCTGACCGCAATTTTTACAGACTACGGTTTTTTGGATTGTTGGGCCTTTGTCGGCGGCTCTTCTTTTACCTTGTCGGCGGCTAGAGGGCCAATGTTTTGGTACTGCTGTCATGGGAGTATTGTATCATGAAGATTTTCTTCTTAGAAGATGTTAGGAGGTGTATAATTCGGTATATGAAAATAAAAGTGAGTGAATTAAAAAAAATAGTTGATATTATATTAACAAAATATAAATATAATCCAGTGGAAGTTGAAATAATTAGTGAAATTTTGATGTATGCTCAATTAAGAGGAAATAACCAAGGTATTGTAAAGTTAATCAACCAAAAGTTTGCTAAAGATGTTAATGCTGGTGAAATTGAAGTTACAGAAAGAACAAAATTATCAGTTTTAATTAATGGTAACCATAATTCTGGAATGGTGGTGCTTAAAAAAGCTATGGACAGAGCTATTGGAATAGCAAAAGAACATGGCTTTGGAATTGTTGGTATGAATAATACAAATAGTTCTACTGGAGCAATTGGTTATTATGCTAATGAAATTGCTAAACAAGGATTGATAGGTTTTGTTTTCGCTGGTTCCCCTGAGACTGTTAACACCCATGGATCTTTTGAACCTATATTTGGAACAAATCCTCTTGCTATTGGAATGCCTTCTGATGGTGATCCGGTGGTATTGGATATGGCGACAGCTTCAATGGCTTATTTTGGATTAATTGAAGCAGCAACTGCTGGAAAAAAAATTCCAGAAGGAATTGCTTATGATGAAAATGGAAACTTAACTACTGATCCAAACTTAGCTTTGGATGGAGCAATCAGACCTTTTGACAGATCTTATAAAGGTGCAGGATTGGCTATGATGATAGAAATATTGACTGGTCCCCTTGTGGCAGCATCATTTACTGGAATTGGAGATACAGAAACTAACTGGGGCAATTTAATTTATGTAATTGATCCAAATTTATTGGTTGACGTAAAAACTTTTAAATTTCAAGTGTCTCAAATGGTAGAAAAAGTTAAATCGACTAAAAAATTGCCAGGTGTTGATGAAATATTTGTTCCTGGAGAAATGGGAAATAAATTAACTAAGCAAAATTTAGATAGAGATGAAATAGAAATTGAAGATAACCTTTTGAACAAACTTAAAGAAGTTGTTGAAAACTAAATGAATATGGAGCAAAGAACTCAGATTTTGTTGGTTGTGAACATTGTGGTGCTTGCACAACAGAAGCTGATTATATGAATTTTAGTTATTAATAGTGGTGCCGGAGCTGAGATTTTCGGAAATGATTTGAAAAAAATTGTAGTTTGGATAGTTGTTTATAATTTCTTTAAGAATTTCTTGGCTGAAGCTGATAAGTTTAGTGTCAGAGAAAGAAGCAATTTTAAGAGATGGGAAACCATGTTGGATAGTGGAAAAAACTTCGCCTGGTCCCCTATTCTTTAAATCATATTCAGAAATTTTTAGACCATTGTCATTTTTTTCGAGAAAATTAAGACGATCGATGGCTTTTTGATTTTCAGATTCAGTGAAAAGATAGCAATAACTTTGTTGATGACCACGACCGACTCGACCGCGAAGTTGGTGAAGTTGGGCTAATCCAAAACGATCAGCTGATTGAATAATGATTATAGAAGAATTTGGGATGTCGACACCGACTTCAATTATTGGAGTGGTGACTAGAACATTTATTTTATTATCTTTGAATTTTTTAATGATTTCTTCTCGATCTTTAATTTTAATTTTGCCATGGATAAGGCCTAATTTTAAATTTGGAAAAACATCTTGAGATAAATGTTCGAATTCTTTAACAGCTGATTTAACACTGGCCATTGATTCGGAAATGTCGATGAATGGACAAACAATGAAGGCTTGGCATTTAGTTTTTTTAATTTCAGTTTCAATCCATTTATAACAATTTGTTTTTTTATGTTGAGGAACTAGAAAAGTTTTTATTTGAAGACGGTTTTGGGGAAGAGTGTCGATGGTGGAAATGTCTAGATTTCCAAGCAGAGTCAGACTGATTGTTCGAGGGATTGGGGTGGCAGTCATAGTTAGACAATGAGGAAGTTTTAGGGATGAATTTAAAAATGATCTTTGTTTAACTCCAAATTTGTGTTGTTCATCAATTATTAGGAGAGAAATTTCGTTAGTTAAATCATTTTTTTGATAGATAATGGCGTGGGTGCTGATGATTATTCCATTTTTAGGAATTTTTTTAAGATCTACTTTTTTGGAGCCAGTTAATAAGAAAATAGGAATATTTTTGCCTTTTAGAATAGATTCAAAGTTTTGGTAGTGTTGTTGAGCCAGAATTTCAGTTGGAGCAACTATGACTGAAAGACAATTGTTAAGATGAGCTAGATAACAAGCCATTAAAGCGACAATGGTTTTGCCGGAACCAACATCACCCTGCAGTAGACGATTCATAACTTGTTTTTTGTTACTTAAATCAGAAAAAATTTCATCTATAACTTTTGTCTGGCAACTGGTTAATTCATAAGGCAGAGATTTTATTAGAGTTTTAATTTTTTGATCAATAGTTTTAGTGATTTTGAAATTATTTTTTGGACTTTTTTGAAGCCAATCTTTTTTGGAAAGATAGGATCTAATTTGAAGAGATAGTATTTCTTCAGTGGCTAGTCTGGTTCTAGTTTGTTCTAAAGTTTGAGAATTTTTAGGGCAATGGATTTCTTCTAGGGCTGTTTTTAGATCTATAAGTTTAAATTTTTTAATTAATTCAGTAGGCAAAGTTTCTTTGATTGGGGCTATTAAATTTTTGATTTGAGTTTGAATTGTTTTACGAAACCATTTTGAACTTAGACCACTAGTCTCTGGATAAATAGCGATTATTTTGCCAGTGTTATATTGTCCATATTCTGGGGCAATAATGGTTTTTTTGTTTTGGAACAAAGAAACGGTTCCAGCAAAACTTAGAGTCTCCCCTGTTTTGATAGAAGTTGATAAATATGGTTGGTTAAACCAAATTAAATCTATTCTTCCAGTATCATCAGAAATAGTGGCTTTTTGAAGATTTTTGCCGTTTCTAGTGTAGATATTTTTGAAATCGAGAACTTGGCCAGTGATGGTGACATTATTGTTTTCTAGGACAGAATTTATTTTGACAGATTTAGAAAAATCAATGTATCTTGAGGGGAAATGATAGAGCAGGTCTTGAGCTGAGTTAATATTGAGACGTTTCAATTTTTCTAGAATTTTTGGACCGATGCCAGGAATTTGAGAAAGACTATCCATAAAAATAATAATAACAGATTTTATTTTAGTTTTCGGGTTTAGTTTGGGTTAAATAATTTTATATTTGTGCTATGATTAATTCATGGCAATTAAAGGTAAAACAATTAAAAAAGTTATTTTAGCGTTGACTCTGGCAGCTTTATTGCTTTCTGGGTTGGTGCCATTTTTTTCAGTTTTATTAAACTAAATGAGAGGAAGTCTTTTTTTTAAATTAAAAAATTGGGTTATACTAAGGTATAGGTATTTGAGATATAGAATGTCGAAGATTAATTTTAAAGATAAGAAGTTTTGGTATAAATTTGTGATTGGATTTTTGATTCTGATTGTAGTTGGCTTTTTGATGACAATGATAGTTTTTGCTATCTTTTCAAAAGATTTGCCTTCCCCTTCTAAGGTAGTAAGGCGAGATGGTTTTTCCAGCAAAATTTATGATCGAAATGGTGAGCTTTTATATGATGTCTTTAAAAATGAAAAAAGAATTCCAGCAGTTTGGTCTGATGTTCCAGATTATTTAAAGAAAGCGACAATTGCAGTTGAAGATAAAGAATTTTATAAGCACAAAGGGTTTGACCCTTTAGCTCCTTTTAGAATTATTAAGAACGTTTTTTATTTTCATAAATTAACAGGAGGATCAACATTGACCCAACAGTTGGTCAAAAATGTATTGTTAAGTTCAGATGTGACTGTCACTCGTAAAATTAAAGAGTTTATTTTGGCAGTTCAAATTGAAGCGAAGTATAAAAAGGACGACATTCTCTTAATGTATTTAAATGAAGCTCCATATGGTGGAATAGCTTGGGGTATTGAAGCAGGATCACAACAATATTTTAATAAGCCGATTAAAGACTTAAATTTGACAGAATCAGCTATTTTGGCTGGTTTGCCACAAAGACCAAATGCTTATTCACCTTTTTCAAAAACACCAATGGCATATGTTGATAGAACTAAACATGTTTTAACTAGAATGGTGGAAGATGGTTATATTAGTCAAGAGGCAGCGGACCAGGCTCTAGAAGATGCAAAAACATATGTATTTAGTAAAAATAGAAGTCAGATTGTAGCTCCACATTTTGTTTTATGGATTAGGGATGTTTTGATTAAAAAATATGGAGAAGAAGTGGTTAATAATGGTGGTTTAAAAGTCACAACAACTTTGGATTTGAGATTACAGGAAGAAGCTGAAAAGATTATGTATGAGGAAATTGATAAAGCCGAGAAATTAGGAATCAGTAATGGTGCTTCTATAATGGTTGATCCAACTAATGGCCAAGTTTTATCAATGGTTGGTTCAAGAGATTATTTTTCTGATAAAACTGATGGTAATTTTAATGTGGTAACTCAAGCCTTAAGACAACCAGGTTCAGCTATTAAACCAATCACCTATTTGGCAGCAATTCAAAAAGGTTACACAGCTAGTAGTTTAATTATGGATACACCAGTTACTTTTCCTGGAGGTGCTGGTCAAAAAGATTATAGTCCGCAAAATTATACTGGCAAGTTTGTTGGTCCACTTAGTTTAAGGAATGCTTTGGGTAACTCTATTAATACGACTGCTGTTAAAACTTTAGCTCGAGTTGGCTTAAAAAATATGTTGACTTTAGCAAATGATATGGGGTTAACAACTTTGGCTCCAACAAAAGAAAATTTGGCTCGATTTGGTTTAGCAGTTACTCTTGGAGGTGCTGAAGTTAAAATCATTGATTTAGCTGGAGCATACACAGCTTTTGCTAATGGTGGTAACAGTATGGCACTAAATGGTGTTTTAAAAGTGGAAGATTCTAGTGGCAGAGTTTTGGAAGAATTCAAAGCACCTGAGGGTAAAAAAGTTATGACACCACAAGAGGCTTTTATTATTTCTAATATCTTACAAGACAATAGTGCTAGAACTTTAACTTTCGGAGCAGTTAATGGATTGATAATTCCTAATTATCAAGTTGCTGTTAAAACTGGAACAACAAATGATAAGAGAGATAACTGGGCTATTGGTTGGACCCCAAATTTGTTAAGTGTGGTTTGGGTGGGAAATAATGATAACTCCCCTATGGGTAAAGTTGCTTCTGGTGTTTCTGGAGCTTCTCCAATTTGGCGTAGATTAATGCTTTATGAAGTTCCAAAAAGAACAAAACAAGACTTCCCAATTCCAGAAAAGATTGTCAGTGTAGATGTAGATATTGTTTCTGGTTATCCAGCTCATGATGGTTTCCCTTCAAGACCTGATTATTTTATTGATGGGACTCAACCAAACACTCCAGATCCAATTCATATCATGGCAAAAGTTTGTAAAGATAGTAATGGGCTAGCACCTCCAGAAGATGTGGCTTCAAATAATTTCAACACCAAAGAATTCTTTAGTTTTAAAGAAGATGACCCAGTTTCAACTGATGGCAAGAATAGGTGGCAAGATGGAATTAATAAATGGCTTTCAACCCAGGGTGATCAAAGTAAATATAACCCACCTACTGGTTATTGTAGATCTGGTGGCTTGATTGATTTGGGATTTGATAATATTTCTGATAATTCGGTAGTTAGTCCAACCTTTGATGTTAAAGCTCACACTACTTCATTAGTAAAAATTGTAGAGATGAAACTTTGGGTTGACGGACAAGAACAAAAGAGCTGGTCAGAAAAACCTTATGAAACTACTTTGACATTAGCTGATGGTATTCACACTCTTAAAATCAAGGCAACTGATAGAGATGGAAACAGTAAAGAGAGAGAAATAAAGATTGAAGTTAAAAGCCCGATTAGCCCAACAACTACAGTAATTCCAACAGTTGGAGAAACTACCCCTTAGCTTTGTCCTATCCTTAGGGAAAATCAGAAAATAGATTACAATTAGCACTCTTGTGTATTGACTGCTAATGTGTATTTAATACACATTGTTTATTCAAGTTCGAAGGCTTGTAGATGAATTTTTTTGGCTGTCTTATCGTCAGTATTAAAATATGAGGCTTGGAAAGTATATCTATATTTATTTATTTTTTTGTCTTGATAAATGTCAGTAATGATTAGTTTCCAAAGAATTTCTGGGCCAATCACTTGAGAATATTTTTCGATTAATTCAATTGGATCTTCTTTAGAATCTAGAATTATGTTGGCATCAAGAGTTATTATCTGAGAAGTTAGTTCAGTGGCATTATTGTTTTTATTTTCGGGAATATATTTATCTGGTTTTGGTAAATCATCAATGATAATTTCAGCAAAATTATTATCGATGATGTTATTTGGTAAATTTAATTTTTGAAGATCATCAATGAGTTGTTTTGAATCATAGTTATAAATTCCTAGTGCATTCTTTTCAATAAAGTTGTCCCCTTCTTTGTAGAAAATCTTGGCAATTTCAAAAAATTGAGTTGGTGGAAGTTTAAAACGTTCATATTGATCAAGTTGTTGTTTTAGAGATGGGATTAAAGATTGGCGAAGATAAATAGCTTCTGAATTAATGCTGTTTTCAGTGGTTATGACAGTCTTCTCGTTAGTTGGAGTTGTCACTAGAGGCCAAGATAGAATTTCATCATAAGCAAATTTGGTTAATTGATCTTTTAATGACTCTATTAAATAAATTTCTTTTGGAGTGATGTCAGTTGTTTTTTTAAAAGATAGTGGTTGGTCGGTTGGGATTTTTTGATAGCCCCAGAAACGGACAACTTCTTCAATTAAGTCGGCTTCGATAGAAATGTCTTTTCTTATGCTAGGAGGAGTAACTGAGATTTTAGATTTTAGATTGTAGATCGTAGAGCCGAGTCGAGTGAGACAGTCGAGAGAAAAATCGTTGGGGATTTCGATGCCAGAAACTAGAGAGGCTTTGTTTGGATCAAATTCTATTTGAGGGATTTTCAGTTTATTTGGGTAATAGTCAAAGATTTGTGAAGAAATTTGGCCACCACAATTTTCTAATATGAGATTAACGAGGTGGTTAAAAGCTTGAGGGACTAATTCTGGGTCGAGATCTTTTTCGAGCCGGACACTGGCTTCAGTGACTGATTTTAATTGACGGCTGTTTTGGCGAACTGTGCCACGGTCGTAGACAGCGACTTCGATGATAGTTTCGGTGGTGTCTAGATTAATTGCACAAGACTCCCCTCCCCAGAAACTAAGACTGAGAGCTTTGTCTGGACTATTAATCATTAGAATGTCATTATTTATGTTTAATTTTGAACCATCAAGACTGGTGAATTCTTTAAATTTAGAATTCATTTCCCAAATGAGATTTTCACCAGACTTAGTGGTGTCAAAAGCATGGTTTGGAATTCCATATAGGAACATTATGTAATTAGTTAAGTCAACAATGGTGTTAATGGAATTAGTGTTATGACATTTTAAAAATGTTTGTAGCCATTGAGGAGAATTATTGTTTTTTAAATCAGAGATTTTTGTGGCCATCACACGTTTTACATTGTCAGTGGTCACTTTAATATCTAAATCCCTCTGTCCTTCGGACATCTCCCTTTGATAAAAGGGAGAAATTAATTTGGTGTTGTAGAAAACTGAGAGATCGCGGGCAAGACCATAATAACCAAGACAATCTCCCCTGTTAACTTTAATATCTAGATCAAAAACTATTTCATTATCAATTTCTTCAAAAAAATTAGTGAAATGACCAATCATAGTTAAGTCATCTCTTAATTTTTTATAATCAGAATGGAGATCTGGGAGAAATTTTTTGAGTTGAGAATATATTATTTTCATAGTTCGTTTGTTTTGTAGGCTAAATTGCCTCCCATTAGAGTTCTAATATCTTTAATATTTTTTTGAGCCATGGTCCAACGATCTAGTCCCATTCCAAACGCAAAACCAGACCAAACTTTTGGATCGATTCCGGCCATTTCGAGAACTTTTGGATGAATCATTCCAGAACCACCCATTTCAATCCAACCGGCATATTTACAGAGAGGACAACCTTTACCTTGGCAATTGAAACATTGCATGTCTGGGCCAACACCTGGAGCAACTTCAGGATAATATTTTGATCGGTAACGGACAATAACATCTGGACCATAAAGAGTTTTAAACATTAGATCCATAGTCCCAACTAAATCTTTGATAGTTATATTTTTATCAACAACAACAGCTTGATATTGGTGAAAGATGAAATGATTAGAACGATTGACTTTTTCGTTTCGAAAAACTGAACCAGGAAAAGCGGTTCTAATTGGCAAATCTTTATTTTTTTGAGCTAATAGATAGGCTTCAATGGCTGATGTTTGAGTTCTTAAAAGATATTCTGGTTCTTTAATGTAGATGCTGTCTTGCATGTCTCGAGCTGGATGGTTTTTAGGAACATTGAGACGAGTGAAATTAAATTCGTCGGTGACAATTTCTGGGCTGTTATAGATAGAAAAACCAAGTTTTCGAAATACTTCGTTTAATTGTCTTTCAGTTTGAGTGATTGGATGAAGATGGCCCACCTTTGGTAAAGAAAAAAACGAATTTCTAATTTCTAATTTCGAAATTTCGGTTTTGGAAACATTTTGAGATAAAAGTGATTGTTCTAGTTCGGTTTTAAGTTGATTTAGATCGGCTCCGTATTGTTTTTTGTTTTCGTTTGGAATTTCTTTAATTTTAGAAAATAGGTCGTTTATTAAACCATTGCGGCCAAAAAGTTCGATTCGAAGAGATTCGAGCTCTTTGTCAGTTTTAATTTCAGCAATTTTAGTTTGATATTGACTTTTAATTGCTTCTAATTTTTGGTCCATAGTTATGGTTTATTATATCTAAATAATAATAAAAAAGCTCTCCGAAGTCTCGGAGAGCTTTAAATTTTGAAAGAGAAAGTTCTCCTATTTTACGGCTTCAATGACGGCTTTAAAGGCAGCTGGATCATTAATAGCTAATTCTGAGAGAACCTTACGATTTAAATCGATTTTTTTATCTTTAAGCATTCTGATAAAAACTGAATAGCTTATTTCAAAAGGTTTTAGTGCAGCATTAATTCTGACAATCCAAAGTTGTCTGATGTCTCTTCTTCTAATGCGTCGACCATTGTAGGCATATTTACCTGCATGCATCACGGCTTCGTGAGCGACTTTATATCTTTTATGACGTGTCATCCAAAAACCCTTAGCAAGCTTGAGGATTTTTTTGTGAGCGGCGCGTCTGGTTGTTCCTGTTTTAACTCTCATTTATTTTATAATTTACCTAATAACTTTTTAACTCTGATTGCGATAGCTCCAAGAACTGGTTGTTTACCTTTAAGTCGGCGGAGTTGCTTTTTGCTTTTCTTGCGTCGTAAATGTCGATTAAAAGATGACATACGCAAAACTTTACCGGTTCTGGTGATTTCGAATCTGTTACTGACAGATTTTTTTATTTTTAGTTTTTTACTTTGTTTCTTCATTTTTATTTCCTCCGACTTTTTTAGAAGGTGTGAATGTAAGCATTAATCTTTTTCCGATTAATTTGGCTTCACCTTCTGGAGAACCAAACTCTTGTAAATCGGTTTTAAACTTTTCGATTAAAGTGTGTCCAAATTCTTGATGATTCATTTGGCGACCTTGGAATTTTACACTTAATTTGATTTTATTTCCAGCAGTTAAAAATTTTTGCGATCTTTTAAGTCTGGTTTCGTAGTCTCCTTGACCAATAAATGGGGTCATTTGGATTTCTTTTAGGTCTCCACCCTTGATTCCTTTCTTTTCTGCCTTCTGTTTTTTGGACTCTTGATATTTAAATTTAGAGAAACTGATTAGTTTAACAACTGGTGGGAGAGCATTACCATTGATTTCGACTAGATCTAGTCCTTCTTCAACAGCTTTTTGACGAGCTTCTTCAATTGAGACGATGCCTATTTGTTTACCATCATCACTGAGAAGTCGAATAGTTGGCGCATTAATGTAATGATTTATTTTATAAAATTTTCGGTTTGAATTTGTCTTGAAACTACTCATATAATTTGTCTATTTTACCAGATTTAGGCTCTTTTTTGCGATTTGAGTTTTAAGAGAATCTATAAAATCGTTTAATGTCATAGAACCAAGGTCTTGACCATCGCGTTGACGGACAGAAATAGTGTCGTTTTCGACCTCACGAGCACCGATAATGACCATATATGGTATTTTATCCCCGGCTGCAATTCTGATCTTGTTTTGCATGGTTTCAGCTTTGTCATCGATTTCAACTCTAATTCCATTTTCTTTTAGAGTTTGTTCGACTTTTTTAGCATATTCCAATTGACCATCAGTGATAGGAATCACTTTAACTTGAGTTGGAGAAAGCCAAAGTGGGAAATTACCTTTATATTTTTCAATAAGGAAAGCCATTGTTCTTTCAAGACAACCAATAGATGAACGATGAATAACCACTGGTCTTTCTTCTTTGCCTTCTTTATTTGTAAAAACTAAATCAAATCTATCTGGCATGACAAAATCATATTGAACTGTAAAAGCAGTTTCTTCTTTACCACCAGCTTTTTTGACTTGGATATCAATTTTTGGACCATAAAAAGCGGCTTCATTAGCTGCTTCATAAAATGGTGCTTTTAATTCAACCAAAACACTTCGAAGAACATTCTCAGCATATTCCCAAGATTCATCATCTTTGTAATATTTTTTGGTATCATTTCTGTCACCTAAAGATAGGCGGAATCGATAATCAACACCTTTGGTCATGCCAAGTGTGCCATTAATGAAATCAACTAATTCTAGAACTTCTTTTATAACTTGTTTTGCCTGTTCTTTGGCACTAATTATGTGAGCATCGGCTAAACAGAACATTCTTACTCGAGTTAAACCAGATAATTCACCACTTTTTTCGTAGCGATATTGATGAGCAATTTCGCCAATTCGATAAGGTAAATCTCGATAACTATGAGGTTCTGACTTATAAAACATGAAATGGTGGGGACAAGTCATTGGTTTTAAAATCAATTCTTCTTCATCAATTTTCATGATAGGATACATAGTATCTTTGTAGTATGGATAATGTCCTGATTTTTTGTATAAATCAACTTTGGCTAGATCTGGGGTGACAACATGGTGATAACCACGTTTTAACTCTTCATCAACAGTAAAACGTTCTAATTCTCTTTTAATAGTGGCACCTTTTGGTCCAAATGTTGGTAATCCTTTGCCGATAATGTCGGAAAAAACAAATAATTTTAAATCTTGACCAATTTTTCGATGATCATTTAATTTAGCATCTTCTATTTCTTTTAAATATTTTTCCAATTCTTCTTTAGAATCAAAGGCGGTGCCGTAGATTCGAGTTAACATTTTGTTCTTTTCATCACCATGCCAATAGGCACCAGCAATTGAAAGAAGTTTGAAAGCTTTGATTTGTTTGGTATAACGAAGATGAGGACCACTACAAAGATCGACAAATTCATCACCAGTTTTGTAGATAGTAATGACTTCACCTTTATCTTGAATGGAATTTAACCATTCCATTTTGTAAGGGTTATCTTTGAATAATTCTTTAGCTTGGTCAATGTTGATTTCTTCCCTAGTTATAGGGAAATTTGCTTTAATTGTTTTAGCCATTTCGGCCTCAATTTCAGCAAAATCATTTTCACTGACTTTAAAATCCCCTATTGTCTCGAAATCAAAATAAAAACCATCATCAGTGGCTGGCCCCATGGCCATTAAAAATTTATTAGGAAATAGGCGTTCCATGGCTTGAGTCAAGACATGTTCAGCTGAATGACGAATTGTTTTAAGGTCTGAATTATTTGAATCCATTATATGATTATTTTAACAGGAAAATAGTTTTAAATTTGAATGTTAAATTTATTTCTAATATAGGTTTGAGCATTCTTTGCTTCTCTAAAACAGATTATCTCTTTTACTCCGATTTTGTTGATTAAATTTTCTCCAGTGATTGTTTCTTCAAGATTTAAAAAATTATTATGAGTAATGATGATTAATCTTTTATCTTTTAGACATTTATAGTAATCATTTGGAGTTTTTTTTGTTTGATTGAAAATTTTTCTTTGGTTTTCGCTATTATGGGAACTACCAATTACATTAGTGCTTAAAATAAGTTCATGGTCATTTAAATGGTAGGATAAACCATATATTCCTCCTGAAAGACAGGCAAAATCTTTATTCCCTTGGTCGATTAAATTTCTGACTAATTTAGGACTTGAATCTTCTCCATAAATACACGCAATTATAGTGTTCGCTTTGGAAATATCGAAAATTTTTATATTTTCGATATGTTCTTTTGATATTGGTGAAATAATTTCAGACATAATTTAGTGAGTCTAAGAGGACTCGAACCTCTGACCTCTTCGATGTCAACGAAGCGCTCTAACCAACTGAGCTATAGACTCTTATTATTAAAGTTTCTAACCAACTGACCCTCCTTCGCTAAAGCTACGGACGGGCAAAGGCTAAGACTCGGATAGATGAGATTATATCAATTAATTTGCAGAACGGGAAGCCGAATGTTCACTACTCATTAAATATTGTTCACCACCATTTTTACTTTTGGCTTTATTCCAGAAAGCATTTTTCTTTTTGCTCTTGTGCATGAATGATTCCATCCAAGCTCCAGCTTCAGATATATTTTGATTGAAATTTACAATTAAGTTTTTGATTCTTTTAAGAAAACCAATTTGATATTCGTTAGCATCAATAACAGGTTGGAAAGCAACTTTTTCAACTTCAGAATCGAGATTTTTGACAGAATTGACTAATTTTTTGATTTCAGCAGTTAATTCTTTAATTTCTTGTTGGAGTTCAAGACGTTCTTCTCTGACTAAAGTTTCTTCTTGTCTTTGAATGTTGTTTTGACCAAAGAGATATTCTTTTTTCCAAGTAGATTCGAGTTTAGGAGTTTTATTGACTTCAATGGATTGACCAAGATTAAGAATGCCTTTAAGGCTGAATTTAGGCGCGTTATCGACGACTTGTGAAGAAGACTCAAGTTCGTTTTTATTTATATTGTTGTTTTTAAGGTTTTTTTGAAAACCAAATCCACCTGCCATAGTGCAATATTATAACACAAAAACGCTTATTTTAGAGTTTTCAAGTATTCAAAAACTTTTTGTTGAATTAGAAGATAATTAACAAAGTTAATGTTAGAAGCTAAGTTAGGATTATGGCTGATTAAATCTTTAATTTCTTGTTCAGTGACTTGGATTTTTTGATTTTCAGCAATCTTAGAAATAGCTAAATTAATAGTCCATTCTCTTTCAATTTGAGTTTTGAGAGTTTCTTTATATTGTTCGATAGTTTGCTTTTTATCTTTAAGATATTGATCAATAGTTGTTCCAGCTTGGTTAGCTTGATCTATTAATTGGCTAAGGTGATGTTGGATATCGCTTTCAATTAAAATTGCAGGAAATTCGACTTTACTGTTTTTAACTAAAACATCAATAGTTTGGTCTATTTTCTTATTTTCTTCTAAATCTTTTGAAGCATTTATTTTTTTAATTTCAGATTCAAATTTTTCATTTAATTCAATTTCTGGCAATTCACAGCCGGTTAATTCAATTTCCCAATCTTTTTCAAAAGAAGGTGGAGAGTTTTTGAAGTTAACTTGAGGTTGGATTATTGGTTTTAAACCAAGTTCTTTAACCTTATCACTGTAAGCTTTGGAAATTAGGTTGCTGGCTACTTCTTCAATAATGTGTTCTTTAGAAATTTGTTGTTCAACAACATTCATTGGAGTTTTACCTTTTCGGAAACCTTTGGTGGAAAGTTCGGACTGAACTGATTTTAAGGAATTTTGATATTCCTTCAAAATGTCTTCTTTTTTGATAGTGACATTGATAATAAAAGTTTTATTTTTTGTTTCTTTTTTATTTGTCTTCATAAGTAGGTCTATGATAACATGATTAATAGTGATGCAAAAATCAGTAAATGGAATAAATAAGCTTGTGTTTTTTTTAGTATTCGGAGTTTTTGTGGTGGTCTTTTTATATGGAGAAATGTTTGCTCTAGTTCAAATGAGAGGGAATGGATCTGTTAAAGCTACAAATTTAGATAGTGCTACTAAAATATTGATTGGTAATGCAAAAAACAATGATAAAGATAGTGAAATGATGATGAGTTCGGAAATTGCTGGTGGTGACGCTAGACCGATGTTGATTAAAAAGTATCTAGAAAAATATAACTCTCCCCTAGCCCCTTATTCAAACTTAATTTTTGAATTGTCTGAACGTTATGGTTATGAATACTATTGGATAGTGGCAATTGCCCAACAAGAATCTAATTTATGTAAGAAAGTTCCAGAAGAATCACACAACTGTTGGGGTTATGGAATTAATAAAGCTGGGACTCTTAAATTCGATAATTATGAGTTAGCTTTAAAAAGCTACGCAGAATATCTAAAACGTGAATATTTTGATAAAGGTAGAAACACTACAGAATTGATTATGAAAAAATATTGTCCAAGTTCAAACGGTTCCTGGGCAAATGGAGTGAACCAGTTTATTGAAGAGATGAAAAGTGGTGACTTTTAATGTGTAACTGATTAATATATTGACTTGTCTATAATATTTTGATATATTACATATTAGGTCCCGGGGTGGCTCCTCTAAAAAGCATGCTCTGGGATTTTTTTTGGTCTAAATCCCCCTTTATCCCCCTTTGAAGAAAGGGGGAAATAATATAAAATCAGAAGCATGGGAGTTATTTCAACATCACAATTCAAAAAAGGTATTTATATTCTTTTCCAAGACACGCCACATATGGTGGTAGATATTTCTTTTGTTTCACCTGGTAAAGGTTCAGCTTTTTATAGAACAAAGTTAAAGAATTTATATACTGGAAGAGTTGTTGAATACACTTATAAATCTGGTGAAAAAGTTGAAGAAGTTTTGGTTGAAACACAAGAAGCAGAATATTCATACTTTGATGGTTCTAATTATGTGTTTATTGAGCCAAGAACTTTTGAACAATATTTCGTTCCGGCAGAAATTATTGGTGATGATAAGGTTTATTTAAAAGAAGGTCTTTTATATAGAATTAAGTTTTATGATGAAAATCCGGTTGGAATTACTTCGCCAAAGAGTATTGCTTGTATAGTAGTTGAGGCGGAAAATTCGGTCAAAGGTGACACTGCAACTTCAGCAACAAAGCTAGCTATTTTGGACACTGGGGCTAGAGTTCAAGTTCCTCTTTTTATAAAAGTTGGAGAAGAAATTTTAATAAATACAGAGACAGGATCTTATTTGTCACGAAAATAAAGATATTTTGATAAAATACAGGGTAAGTTATATGTCCTCATAGCTCAGTTGGATAGAGCGCTTCCCTTCTAAGGAAGAGGTCGCAGGTTCGATCCCTGCTGAGGATACTCGTTTATATGAGCGCCTGTAGCTCAATGGATAGAGTAATAGTCTTCGGAACTATTGATGGGGGTTCGATTCCCTCCAGGCGTACCCGAGGGTTGCTAGCTCAGTCGGTAGAGCAATCGCCTCTTAAGCGATCGGTCGTCAGTTCGAGTCTGACGCAACCCACAATGTAAATTATTACATTTTAATAATTTGCCGCAGTGTTGAAATTGGTATACAAGCACGGCTTAGGACCGTGTGGGGAAACCCATGGAGGTTCAAGTCCTCTCTGCGGCACTTGGGACTATTTTGTGTTAAACTCTTAAAAAATAACAAACAATGGCGTTTGTGAACTTTAAAAAATAAAAGAGAAAGAAGGTGTATTTATGGGTACAGTTTTAGAACGTAATAAGAATATTAATTCTGGGTTTGATATTAAAGAAATAGCTCATCATCCAGAAGGATTAAATTATTTTGAAATATTATTAATCAAAGGGCCGAGAAGAAGAAGATTCATCATTCATCAATTTTTGTTTTTTGACAAAAACGGAGAAAGTAGTTGTTTCGTAGAATGTCAAAAGTTAAAAACTGCTGAAAAAGTGTTAAAAATGATGTTTAACCCGGGTTTTGATCAGAAATGGTTTTCAATATTAGTGGAAATGGAAGAGACAGCAAAAAAACCCATCCATTATTCAAATCCATACAAACCATGGTTTTATTGTTCTGATACTGACATCGATGAAGATATTTTTTTCTCTGAAGACTAATTAAACCGGTGGGTGCACATTTTGCAAACGCTGGTTTTTTTTGGAAAAAATCTAAATTTGTCACTAGATGCTAAAATATGACTATTAAAAACTCATAAATGAAAAAAGAAGATATTATAAAAATGAAGATATCTCGGGTCGAGAAAGAGATTCGAGATACGCCATATGACAAAGCCAGTGAACATCATCATGGACTGATGAAAGCTAAGTTATCTAGACTTAAGGATGAACTTGAAGGTCCAATGAACAAAGGTGGTGGTGGTGGAGTTGGTTATGCAATCAAACATTCTGGGGATGCTTCAGTGGTTTTGGTGGGTTTGCCAAGTGTGGGAAAATCAACTCTATTAAATAAAGTGACTAATGCTGAATCAAAAATTGGTAATTATGACTTTACAACACTAGGGGTAGTGCCTGGAATGATGGAATATAAGGGAGTTAATATCCAAATTTTGGATTTGCCAGGAATTATTGAAGGAGCAGCTGGGAATAAGGGTTTTGGAAGAAAAGTTATTTCAGTTATACGAGCCTCAGATTTAGTAGTTTTGATGACTGATATTAAGAGAATAGACTGGCTGAATGTGGTTTCTGATGAAATATATAAGGCTGGGGTGAGAATTAACACTCGACCGCCAAAAATATTGATTACAAAGGCTAATAAAGGTTCTATTCAGATTATTGATCCTTATGATTCTTTTGATAAAAAGACCATTATTGATATCGCTAAGGAAATGGGGCTAGATAATGCCATTATTCAATTTGGAGAAAAGATACATAGTATCGATAAATTGATCGATGGATTGGTTAAATCTAGAACTTATATGCCAGCAGTTAAAATAATCACTAAGATGGATTTGGCAAAGCCTGAGGAATTAAAGAAAATACCTCATGATGTTTTGAAAATGTGTGTCAATGAAGAGTTAGGAATAGAAGAATTTAAAGAAAGAGTTTGGCAAGGATTAGGTTTGGTTAGAGTCTATTTAAAAAGAGACAGAAGTGGTGAGGCTGACAAAAATCAGCCACTAATTGTTAAAAATACTGACACTTTGGATGCAGTTTTAAGAAGAATTTCAAATCAAATGCGAGATGATGTGAGTAAAGCCTATATTTGGGGTAAAGATGCAAGATTCCCAGGGCAAGAAGTGTCTTTCAATTTTAAAGTTTTTGATGAGATGGAAGTGTGGTTTGGAAGATAAACTAATCGGTTAAGTTAGTACGATGGCTGATAGTCACAGTAACTTCTTGATCAACACCATCTTTATCTTTGTAATTAATTTGTTTATTAATTGGTTCTGTCCCTTCTTTTTTTAAGTCAATTTCAAATTGGCAATCAAGTTTTTCGTCTTCATTTTGTTTTCTACCAATAATAACTCTAGCTGCATTATTAGTTTCTTGTGCAATAATAGTGACATTTTGACCTATTTGAAATAATTTTGTTTCTTTTTCAATAAATTTAGAGTGGCCGTTGGCTTCAAGTGAAATAGTCATAATTTTAATTATCGAACTAATTAATAATTAAAACCACATTTCTGCCGTAGTAAAAACGTGGAAAAGTCCTATTGGAATGGTAACCTTTGGAAAAAGATTTGTAAACCAGGATATTTAATTTAAATTTCTTATTTGTTGGCTTCGGGCACTTAGGGTTTTTTTGTCAATTTTTGGATTTGATTCGTAAATTATTTTAGCTTTGGTGTTAGGACGAGAAGAATATTTGAAACAATGGATTTTTTTAAAACCGATTTTTTGGCAAATATCTAGAGTTTCTTCAAAATCTTGATCTGTTTCTGTTGGGAAACCGACTATGATGTCCGTTCCGAGTTTTAAACTTCTAATTTCTAATTTCAAATTTCTAATTTTATTTAAAATATCTTTTTGAGTGTAGGGGCGGTTCATTAATTTGAGAATTTTGTCAGAACCAGATTGGATTGGAATATGAAGAAAATTAGATAATCGATTTGGATATTCCTTTAAAAGATCAATAAATTTTTGATCGATACAATTTAGAGGAACAGAACCAAAACTGATTAATTTAATGTCGGTTTCTTTAAGAATTTTTTCGACTAGATTAGAAAGACCAAATTGATATTGATTTAAGTTAACTCCAGTTATTATGATTTCTTTATACTTATCTGTGATGGCAGAATTAACTGTTTTTATGGCATCTTCCATGGTTAATGACCATAGGTTAGGACGTTTCTGAGGAACTATGCAATAGGAACAAAATTGGGTGCAACCGGATTGGATTTTTAAGAGAAAACGGTTGGTGTGGCTGAATTTGTCTTTAATTTTTGGGGTGTAAGAAGAGTTTAAGTTGTTTAGTAATTCTTCTTTTTGATCATTTTTGTAAATAAAAACATTAGGAATGTCTTTTAATTTTTCGAGATTAGCGCAACCAGTGACATAAATTTTAGCTTTTGGATATTTTTGGTGGAGAATGCGGACTTTACTCAGAGATTCTATCTCCCCTTTTTTGGTGATGGAACAAGTGTTGACGAAGATGATAGATGGCAGATCGGAGGTAGTGGATGGGGTGAAACCTTGATTAATTAAGGTTTGAGACCATTGGTTGGTTTCGGCTGAGTTGACTCGACAGCCAAAATTAACTGAAAGAAAGCTTTTGGACATGATTAATTTTTGCGGGGGTTTTTGCTAATGAAATCTTTTATATAATCGAGAATATCGACAGTTGTTTCCCAACCAAGTTCTTCACGAGCTTTGTTTGGAGATTCTCCAGATTCGGCTCTGCCTGAATAACCATCAACATATTTTATTGGTCCACCAAAAGCATTTGCAATCTCAATTATTGAATATTCTTTGGTGTTTCCTAGAGTGTAGCCGTCTCCTTTTCCTTTTTCGGCTGCTAGAATGATTCCCTTAGCTAGATCTTTGACATAAGTGAAATTGCGTTTTTGAGTTCCAGGTTTAATGACAGTGAGTTCTTCACCTTTTAAATAGGCTTGTTCAAATTTAGCGATTACAGTGGCATAGGCCCCAGTCCCCTTTTCTCGAGGGCCAAAAGCATTATAAAAATAACAAATGGCATATGGTAAGTCATACCAACGGCCATAATCATTGATGAGGTCAACATTGGTGGCTTTAGTGAATGAATATGGATTTTGATGGCGACCATCACCTTCAATAGCAAATTTGGTGCTTGAAGCGGCGTAGACTAATTTCCCAACTTTACGTTTTCGACAGAATTCAACTACAGCGAATGTTCCAAGCATATTCATGTCATAAACTTTTTCAACATCATCAAAAGAAGGAGAGATTCGGGCATATTCACCTAGATGAAAAATAACATCTGGTGTTTCAGGAATTAATTTATCGATATCTTTAGTGTGACCTTCACGATATTCAGCTCCGGCAATATGGTTATCAGTGCTGCCGTTGAAATAGTTATCAAGAGAAATTACTTTATTATTTGGATCTTTAACAAGTTCTTCTATAATGTTTGAGCCTACATGGCCAGCTCCACCAGTTACTAAGATAATTTTAGACATAAAATATTATACATTAAGATATACACACCCCGCAGTGCGGGGTGTGTATTGGTTATTTTCCCAACCAATTATTTTTAAGTTCTTCAAATGTGCCATTTTTAAGAGCATCACGAATTAGCTGAGTAGTGTGAATCATAAAATAGATGTTGTGAAGAGTCATGAGCCGATAACCGAGTAATTCTTGAGTTTTAAATAAGTGATGAATATAAGCTTTGTCATATTTTTGACAAGTTGGGCATTGGCAGTCTTTGTCTAGTTGAGTTTGATCAAACTTATATTTTTGAGACATTATTTGTTTTTTGAATTTGTTAGCAACATCATGTTTTGCGTTTCCAGTTCGGTGTAGGAATTGACCACCACGAGCTAGACGGGTTGGAAGAGTGCAATCCATGGAAGTGATTCCTATTCCAAAAAAGTCGAAAAGATCGGTGACTTCCCCTACTCCTAATAGATGAATTGGTTTTTTAGTTTTTAGGGCGATAGGCAAAACCCAATCGACTACTTTTTTCATTTTATCTTTTGGTTCACCAACAGAAACACCACCAATAGCGATGCCATCGAAATCTTGAGAGCAAATGAATTCTGCCGATTGTTGGCGTAAATCTTTGAAATAACTGCCTTGGATTACGCCATAGAGTTTTAAATCATGGCCATATTTTTTATTTAATCTCTTATGTTCTTTAAGTGATCGGATTGCCCAATTATGAGTACGATTTAGGGCTTTTTGAGCATATTCTTTAGTGGCTGGATATGGAGTGCATTCATCAAAAACAATGATGTTATCAGCTCCGAGATTATGTTGGATTTGAATTGATTTTTCAGGAGTGAAGAAATGGAGAGAACCATCTAGATGAGATCTAAATTCGACTCCGTTTTCGCTGATTTTAATCAAAGAACCAGCGCCATTGTGATCTTTACCTAGAGAAAAAACTTGGAAACCACCAGAATCGGTGATTAATTGGCCATTCCAACGAGTGAATTTATGAAGTCCACCAAATTTTTTGATGGCTTTATCACCTGGTCTTAAGTATAAATGATAGGTGTTACAAAAGAATATTTCGACACCAATGGCTTCTAATTCTTCAGGAGTTAGAGATTTGACAGTGGCTTGAGTGCCAACAGGAATAAAAGTAGGTTGATTTAACATGAATCAGATTATACCAAAAAGCATCCATCTCTTGTTATAATATATCCACGCCGCTGTGGTGAAATTGGTATACACGCAAGACTTAAAATCTTGTGCTCTCAAAAAGCGTGTGGGTTCGACCCCCGCCAGCGGCACCAAAGAAGGAGTAAAACCCTCCGGTCCGAAATTTCGGACCACCTCCCTTGACAGGGCGGTTTCTAACAATTATTCGGGGATTGGCGCAATTGGCTAGCGTGCACGGTTTGGGACCGTGAGGTTGCAGGTTCGAATCCTGTATCCCCGACTACGTTAAAACTTCGTCGGATAAAACCGATGAATTTAGTTTGCGGGTATAGTTTAGTGGTAGAACGAGAGATTTCCAATCTTTCGGCGGGGGTTCGATTCCCCCTACCCGCTCAGAAATGAAAACCATTAAAGAGGCTCAAAAATTAGTAAAAGATTTTGCTAATGGAAATAAATGGAAAGATATTCCGAATGTGGATAAATTTGATCATTTGCACGAAGAATTAATTGAGATGTCACAGCATCTTCGTTATAAAACAGAAAAAGAAAGAATCGAGTTTGTTAATAAAAATAAAATGATTTTCAAAGATGGGATTGGTGATTTGTTTTTTGGAATTTGTCGTTTGGCTAATCAGTTGGGAGTGGATATTGAAGAAGCTTTTGAAATGGTGAGTAAAGAAATTTTGGCAAAATATAATCATAAAAATCCGGAAAACAATTTGGTTAAAAAAAATAAAGATGAATAAAATAATGATAGAAAATGATATTACAACACATGTAGTTGCGATTATGGGGGTAGTTAAGAAAGGTGACAAATATTTGTTGGCGAGAAGAAGTTTTGATGATCCTCAGGCTGGTGGTCAATGGAGTTTTCCTAGTGGAAAAATTGATTCTGAGGTTGGAAAAGGAATTGTTGAGGAAACTTTAAAAAGAGAAATAATGGAAGAAGTTGGATTAGAAATAGAAGATAATGTTGAATTTCTTTGTAATGATGGTTTTGTCCGAGTGAGTGGTCATCATGTAATTATGATGATTTTTTTGTGTTTTTATAAATCTGGTGAAGCTAGACCTTTAGAAGATCAGGCTGAAGTTAAATGGTTAACTTTAGATCAACTAATGGAGATGAAAAATGAATTACCTAAATATATTTGGGAAATAGTTGAAGCTTTAATAGGAAGACAGGAAAGATAAAAGATGATCAGCTGTTGATTTGGCAGTTTTTGTCAGTGATTTTTTTGTTTTCTCAATTTTATTTATAAGAATAAAGTGAGATTTTTTGGCGGCTTTTTTAATTTCCCAACCAGTTTTATTTAATCGAGATTCCATTTCATCATCTCTGTTGATAGCTAACCACTTTTTATATTCAGAAAAGCTCATCTCTGGCATTATGAAAATCTTAACAACTAGGATATTGGCTTCAGTTATATTGTAAATATATTTTTCTATTTTTGACCAAGAACTTAATTCTATTTGTGAACAAATGATTGGGCAAGGATGTTTAAGAGCATCTTCTAGACTTTTTCTTGGAAGACCATAAAAAGAATCCCCTCTTTTTATATATTCAAACAGCTCATTATTTTTGATTGATTGTCTAAATTCTTTATGACTATTTATGAAATAATAATCTTTTCCATGGATTTCACCATCTCTTTTGGGACGAGAAGTGGCAGTGACGGTTTTTAAAAATAGATTTGGATAGAGTTTGTCCATTTCTTGACGGATAGCATCTTTCCCACCAGCAGTTATTCCAGAAAGAAGAAGTAATATTTTGTCGTATTTCTGATTAAATTTTTTATGTTTAGTTTTTGTTGATGACCAAAGCCCATGTTTATCGTCGTGTTGGGTAAATTTTTTATAATCAGAAATGATGTCTTTTAAAGAGTGAGGTAATAGTTTTGGGTCGAGTTTAGAAAGTTTATCAATTATTTCTTTGCCAGAGTTGATTTCTTTTTTAGAAATGTTGGATTTCATAGACTTTTTTACTAATAATAGTTTCGTTTTCACCAAAAATAACTTTTCCTTTAACTTTTTTGTTTTTTAAAATTAGAGGTAGCCAAAGTGTATCACTTGTCCACATAGAATTGTAAGGGATTTTGTCTAGATCAAACCATTGAGGTTTCATCTCTTCAGTTTCAGTTGGATCCCCTTCCCATTCAGTAGTTATATAGGCTAAAACTTGTTGGTCCCATTCTGGTTTATATTTAAAATGAAAATCCAAAACAGCCATTAATTCTATGTTTTTAGGAGTGACTTTGATTTCTTCTTCAGTTTCACGGATGGCAGTGTCTTTAATATTTTCGTTAGGATTTGGTTTTCCACCAACTCCATTCCATTTCCCCTGTCCAAAAGCTCGTTTTTTCATGGCTAAAAGAATCTGATTATCTTTTAATAAAAAACATAGGGTTGCTTGCCTCATGTCTGATTTTACACTTAAAATGCCTAAAAATGGTAGAATAATTGTGTTTTTGCCAAGGTGTTGAAATTGGTAGACAAGCATCGCTCAGAACGGTGTGTCGCAAGACATGGGGGTTCAAGTCCCTCCCTTGGCACTCAAATTTGATTATTATAAGATAACTCTAGACAACGTTAGATATCATTGATACAATACTCCTTCTTTACTGAAGATGAATTTTTGAAAAGCTCAAGAATAAGTTTAAGTTTTAGAAAAAAAGTACTTTGAAAGAAAAAAAATTAAATGGAGAAAGGAAGGGATTGTTATGGCAGTCAAGTTAATGATCAAAAAGAAAGACAATCTGGTCGAATTAAAGGAAAAATGGAGTGAATCTTTCGAGGTTCCAGCTGGTTATCAAGGTGAACAAATCTTGATATACGAAAATGAGAGTATTAAGGAGGAGGGTGAAAATCCATACGTTAGAGTTGTTTGCAATCTATACGGTGAAAGGCTTGTAAATTTTTACGGAAAACCAGAAATTGACTTATCAAAAGATCAAGCATCATTTATTGATCCAGTCGGGTTAGTGACAATTTTGGTTTATAAAAAAGATGGTAGTTTTAAAATTGACAAATATATGACAAATTATGACCATAATGACTGTAAAAAAGATAATTTTCAGTTATTTTGGAAGCAAATTTGTGTGGGTAAAACTATCACTAAACTGCCGTTAATGTATGCGTGTTATCAGGAAGCTTTAGAAAAGGCTTACGAAAAATTCAAAGCCGAAGACCCATATAGTATCTTCTTTGGTAAGATATGAAGAAAAACTCATAAATAATTATTTTTTTCTTTTAAAGAAAGCAACCTAATGTTTTGTTTTAAACAAACAATCATCAAGGGGCTTTTTTTTTGATATAATAAACCCACTTCTAGCCGAAGTAGCCAAGATGGTCAAGGCACTGGTCTGAAAAACCTGGGATGTAGGTTCGAGTCCTACCTTCGGCACCCGTGCGAGAGTAGCTCAATTGGTGGAGCGTCTCCTTGCCAAGGAGAAGGTCGCGGGTTCGAATCCCGTCTCTCGCTCCCTTAGTTTTAAGGACTCTGGGCCATTTAGCTCAGTTGGTAGAGCGCTTCGTTTACATCGAAGATGTCGGGGGTCCGAATCCCTCAGTGGCCACTTTAAAATCTTGCCGATGTGGTGAAATTGGTATACACGTACGCTTGAGGTGCGTATGCCGAAAGGTGTGGGGGTTCAAGTCCCTCCATCGGCACCTAGAGACTCTACCCCGTCGTCTAATGGTAGGACATCAGCCTTTGGAGCTGAGTATTGAGGTTCGAATCCTTGCGGGGTAACAAAATATTTTGGGTATAGTTTGGTAAAATTGATTATGAAACTAAAAAATAAAATTGCTTTAGTAACTGGGTCATCAAGAGGAATAGGAAGAGAAGTTGCAATTGAATTAGGAAAAGAAAGTTGTGAAGTTTTAATTATTGGAAGAGACAAAGAGAAACTTAACGAAACTAAACAAAAGGTTTTGGAAGTTGGTGGTAAATGTGAAATGTTTGTGGTTGATTTAAGAAACTTAAATGATTTGAAAAAATTTATTGAAGATGTAAAAAATAAATATTCTTCTTTAGATATTCTTTGTAATGTGGCTGGTATTTATCATTCTGATGACAAAACTTATTTTGATATTCCATATGAAGAATTTTCTGACGAAGCTATTATTGATTCATTAGAGGTAGGGATTAGAGCCAGTATGTTATTGGCTAAAGCCTTTATCCCTTTAATGAAAAATGAAGGCCGAATAATAAATACTTCTGGAACTTTTGGTAAAGGTGAAAGAGAAGATGTTTTTGAAAAAGGGTGTATGGCTGATTTAGTGACTAAAAAAGCGATAGAAATTTTTACTAAACAATTAGCCTATGAATTGGAAGATAAAAATATAACTGTAAATGCAGTTCGTCCTTATTTTGTCTGGACTGAAAATGTTCAAAAGTTTTTCCCAGAGGCAAAAAATGATGCAGTTTCAGTAAATAAAGTGGCTAGAGTTTACATAGAGCTTATCAAAAGCAATAAAACTGGAGAAATTATTGAAGTTAGAAATTAATTAATAGTTCTAAAATCGTTCCACTCTAATAACCAATATGACAAAAGAAAGATTTAAATTAAAAGCGGCGGTATATTTACTACTTATTAAAGATGGAAAAGTTTTATTATCACGAAGATACAACACTGGTTGGATGGACGGAAAATATAGCCTTATTTCAGGTCATTTAGACGGTAATGAATCTGTAAGTACTTCCATGATTCGGGAGGCTTTTGAGGAGGCGAAAATTAAAATCAAAAAAGAAGACTTAATTCCAGCAACAGTTGTTCATAACAATTCAGATCAAGAATATATAAATTTTTTCTTTGTGGCTAATAAATGGGATGGTGAAATAATTATTGGAGAACCTGATAAATGTGATGAATTGAAATGGTTTCCTTTAGATAATTTACCAGATGATTTATTACCTTTTATTAAAGATGCAATTGAAAATTATAAAAATAAAATTGCGTTTTTTGAAAGCGGTTGGAATTAATTTAAAAAAGTTCTAAAATCGTTCCACTCTGACAACAAAATAAGCGTAGTTTTTGATAAAATGTTTATAAATATGACACAACAAATTCTTTTTATCAGAGGTGGAGATACCTTTGAAAGTTATAATGACTACATTTCCTATTTAAAAAATAAAAAAGTTAATTTAGAGAAATTAAAAGTAAGAAAAGATTGGAAACATAAACTGCAAATTAATTTAGGTGAAGGTTTCGAGGTGTTTTTACCAGAAATGCCAAATAGGGCTAACGCTCGATATGAAGAATGGAAAATTTGGTTTGAGAAAATAATTCCTTTATTAGATGAGAATTTGATTCTAGCTGGAAGTTCGTTAGGAGGAATTTTTTTAGCAAAATATTTGTCTGAAAATAAAATTAATAAAAAAATTAAAGCAGTAATATTAGTTGCAGCTCCTTTTGATGGTTCTACTAATGAAGAGTCTTTGGTGTATTTTAAATTGCCAGATTCCCTTTCTAAATTTGCTGAACAATGCGAAAATGTTTATTTAATTCAAAGTCGGGATGATGAGTTAGTTTTGTTTGAAGAAGTTGAAAAATATAAAAAAGAATTACCAAATGCAAAACTGGTTACTTTTGAAGATAGAGGTCATTTTAATCAAGAAGATTTTCCAGAAATTGTTGATTTAATTAAAAAAATCTAATTATTTTTTAATTGGTGAAGAGGTGGCGGTGGCGGACGGAGAAGCAATAGTTTGAGTTGGGAGAATTAATGGTTGAGCTTCTAATCTTTGTAAGACGGTCCAATCAATGCTTCTATAGGAGATGTAACCAGCGATGATTAAAAGTAGAAGAAGTGAAGTAATCAAAATATTACCAGTTAAATTAGAATTTTTATTTTCCATATTTTATTTTATACGACTAATAGTGAAAGTTGTAGGGTATGACAAAAATATCACTGGAGATTCTTCCAGAAGGAATTTTTGGAAATCTTGATAGATAGTTTTTCTTTCTTGTTGGTCAAAAGCTTGTCGGCCATCTTCCAGAAGTTTATCTATTCTAGAATTATTAAATTTGGTTATATTGGTGTTTATTTGAGTTGAATGCCAAAAGACATATTGATCAGGGTCATGTGGGATTGAACCATAAGAAAGAATGGTGTCAAAATTATTTAAATCAATTTGGTTTTCAATAGTGATTGTGGTTTCAACTCCTAAAATTGATTTCCAAGCGTTTTTGATTTCTTCAGCTGTTGATAATAGGTTTCGATCAGTGACAGCAATACTTATTTTTTCAATTTTGTTTTTATCAAAAAGTTCTTTGGCTCGAGATGGGTTATAATTGTAATCTTTTACAGTTCCATTATATGCCCAAGATAGGGGTGAAATTGGACTAATACATCGTTCATTTTTGTCGTTTGTTTTTGGAGTGGCATAGGCCAAGGCTTGTCTCAATTGTTTATTTTCAATTTTTTTGGTATTAAAGAAAATGGCTGAATATTTTTTATCAACCACAATTTCTTGAGTTATCTTTGTGTTGTTCCACTTAGTCAATTCTGGAGCTAGCGAATCAACTTGGATTTCATCAACAGTGCCAATTTTGTAAGCATCATTTAAATCTTTGGCGTTAGAATAAAAACGATAGGTCAAACTCACTTTGTTTTTATCCATAGGAGTCAGCTTAAGAGCTTTAATGTAGCCTTCTTGGTAGGTAATGGATTGGATTTTATAATCCCCTAGCCCAATTAGTGGTTTTTTGAAAAGTGGTTTTGTCAAAGTGGTCAAAAGAGGAACGAAAGAATTTTTGACAGATACTTTGATGGTGTTATTAGACATTGGAGTCACAGTTATGCCTTCAATTTGATAGTTAATGTCATTGGTAGTTAATTTTTTGCCATTTTGCCAATAGAGATTTTGATTAAGAGTAAAAATATAATCGAGATTATTATTTTCAATTTGGAGTGATTTAACTATTGGTGATATTTCTGGTTTATCGTCATTTGAATTTATGGTTAGACCATAGCTGATTTTAGAAATTATTCCTTCTGGGATATTATCAACAGTGTAGAGACCTTGAATTCCAATTATTTTAGTTTGGAATTTTGGGCTATTAACGAAATTTAAGATTTGAGCTCTGAAGGTGAATATTAGGGCTCCTAAAATACATCCCACTAAGATGTATAGAAATTTACTTTTGATGTGGGAGATTAAAAATTCAATTCTGAATTGAAGTTTAGTAATCAAGGTTTTATATTAAAGTTTGAATAATTGAAGATAATAAAAAGAGAATCAAAACAAAAACAGTAAAATTGAACATGACTTTTTCCCAACCGCGTTTTTCAGAACTGACAGCCGACATGATGTTTGATCTGGAATCAGTGTCACCACTTGATTGAAGATAAATCAGAACAGTTACTAGAATCGAAAGTATTATTTGGACAATTATTAGTGCAGTTTTCATTTTTTAATTTCTTTTTTAACTAAAATAAGATTATAAATGTATATCAAAAAACTGATAGTAATGGAAGAAACAAAAAAAGCGAAGATGCCGTTAAATTCAAATTTAGGGATTTGAAAACCTTGCCATGAACTGCTGGCCATGAAGATATTATTAATTTTGAAATCACTTAAAATAAAAGTGGCTAAATAGAGACCAAGGGTGTCGATTACAGATCTGATTAGACCTAAGGTTAGGATGTTTATTGGAATGAGAATGAATCTAATGATTGGTTTTAAAAGGAGTTCAAAAATGGCTAAAATGATGGCAACTTTGATTATAGTTAGAGGGACAAAACTGAAACTTAGATTGTGCCAAATTTGGTTTTCGGTTGCTAGAGCAAATGTGAATAATAAAGCGAATTTTAAGAATTTTTTCATTTTTTTGATTTTCTATTGACTAATAATATTATAGCGCCAATTATTAAAATAGTGATGCCTGAACCTATGCTGATTAATAAATTAAGGTAATGATTTGGATAAGCTATTGAATAAGTTGAAGGAGTTTGGTTGTTATTAGCTTTAATTTCAAAAGTTAGCTTTTGATTCTTTGGAGACAGTGACTGGAAGAAATTAAGATTTGGAACTTTTATTTTTACTGAAGTGAAAGGAGGAATGATTTCTATTTTTTCTTGCCAATTGTTTTTAGACATAGAAATAGTGATGTTGTTTAGAGAATTAGAATTAGGATTTGTAATGATTATTTGAGGGTTTTCATTGAAATTAGTTTTGTTAGAACTTATTTGGACTGGGAAATTAGTTTCTTTAATTTCTTGAGTGGCAAAATCGACAAAAACTGTTTTTATATTACGATTATTTTTGTAAGCGCCAGGAGGTGGTGGGTATTCGCTATTTTGGCCATGAATCACGAAAGCAAAATGATTTAAATCTAGATCATTAAAAAAGTCGATGCCGTTGGTAGTCTTACCCCAAGTTGGATCGATAGAAATCCATTTTTGAGAGGTGGAATCATAATATTGAGGCCAAGCATGAAGGATGTCGGCATTTACATTGGTTGGTTTTATTTTTGGGTTGTTGGTGTAGGCAAAACCTTCAACTTCTCTGGCGGGGATGCCTTTACTTCGGGCTAGAGTCACAAAGAGATCGGTGAACTCGGTACAAAGAGATGCTTGCGGATTAAGTAAAGCTTCAAAAGCGCCTTTTCTTTGGGCAGAATTTAGACCAGAATAGTCATAACTGAGAGTGTTGACGACATAATCATAAATATCTTTTGGAGTTTTTAGAGTTTTAGTTATTTCATCTATGGTCTGGTCGGAAACTGGCCAATATTTTTGAGCTTGGGTAAGAGATGAAGTATCTATTTTTTGAGCTTTAGAAATTGAACTTATTATTTTAGCTTGGCCAGCGACAGAAATTTCTAGGCTTTGTTTGGCTTGAAGTTGATATTGAGCTAACCAATTTCCATCTTTATCAACTTTTATTTCCGAAGGTTTTGGTTCAATACTTTTTAAAATAATTTTTTGATTGTCAGTTTCTGGAGGCAGAGCAATTTCAGTATTCAAAATTTTTGAACTTGGATTGTCGAGAAAATATTTGAAAGAAAAATCAAAGATTTGGTAGTTTCCAAAAGCAATTAGAATTTTTTTATTTTTTATATTGGCACTGTTAAATTGAAGATGAGTTTGTTTGTCTAGAGAATAACTATTTTGAGGAGTGATTGAAGAAAAGGATAGAGTTCCGAAAGTGTCGGGAACATTTAGATTGATCAAAACATTGTCGGTGTCATTAATGTTTTTATATTCAGGGAGAGAGATTTCCCAAACACTGCCTTTATGAACAGCTAGTCTTGGGATTTCATAATTTAACTTAAAATCGGTCTTTTTGTTTTTACCAAGATTATTTTGGTTAAATTTTAGAAATAAGGAAGTGGTGTCATCGAGTTTGGTGCTTTTTTGAAGAATGTTGCCAAGTTCATCGCTGGCTTTTATGTTTTGCATGCTTGGTCCAGAAATGCTGATTTGATATTCTTTTGGATAAATTTCGGAATAGTTATTAGTTAGTTCAATATCTTGGCTGATTGTGGCGTCACCATTTTGATTAAGATTGTAAGTTATGTTTTGGACTGAGTTAAATTCCCCCACTGCTAAGGCTGATTTTGGCAACAGTAATGAAAAGAATAAGAAAATAAAGATAAACATAGACCTGTCTTAATATAACATTTCTAGGTTCCAAATTTTTGGCAAAAAAAATACCTCCAAATTTGTTGTTACACAAACCTCTCGGTATTTAGTTGTAAAGCAATAAAAATCAGGAATTTTCTTTTAAATTATCATCGAATTCTTGCTGGGAGCAGCGGCATAGTTTAACTATAGCTAGTTCATCTTTTGTGTCAATAATAATTGATTTTTTTGAAAAAATAATATCATTGTCTTCAGTCACAGTAAGATATACCCTTCTGGTTGGATTTTCAGTTATTATAAAGAAAAACGTACCGGGTGTTACGATTGTGATGTCTTTTAAATACAATCTTTTTCCTGATAGTTCTTTTTCGGGTTTAATTGATTCCAGAGAGACAAAATAGAAAGGTTTTTGGATAAATTCCTCTATTCTAGCTACTACCCAGTTGACTAAATTTGGGGTCAGTTCTATTATTTCGTCTTTCCAAAAATAATCATCCAACTCTTCGAAATTGAGATCTCCTAACGTTAATAGCTGAGAGTAACTGGTATTAATAGTTATCTCTTGACTCAAAATTGAAACATGACAATCTCTTATTAGCGTTTCTTCTTCGTGTTCACATTCCATACGTTTGAGTTCTTCAAAAATAAAATCACAAATATCCTTTCCTGTTATTGTCGTGTCCTTGGTGCTTGAGTTTACTATAGCTGTCATTTTTTCTCCCCAGCTAAAGCTAACGCTTAAACCTTTCATTAAAATTCCTTCTTTCGATTTTTATTTATATTGCTTTTGCAATATATTTCTTAAGACCAAAATTTGATCTGCAAAAATATACTGCAAAGAATATAATTTGAGTTTTTATTGCTTTTAAAGAGCTATTTATTTTGGAATCAGCAATTGATTTTAAATAAATATTGTCCGATTATAGAGCTAATATATGTTTTTGTCAAACTATAGGATACTTTAATTATGAACAATTTGCATTATTGACTTCGTGTTTTATTCGCGTATCATCTTTATATGGCAACAATTATTTATAAGAGACAAAAACAGATTCTAGATTATATTTCGGAAAACATTGAGAAATATGGTTATGCTCCAACTTTAACTGAGATTGCTTCTCATTTTAAATTATCTTCACTATCAACAGTTCACGAACATTTGGCAGTACTAGAAAAAAAAGGGATGATTCGAAGATATCGCGGTGCGGTTCGAGGAATCGAAGTTTTAGACAATGATAATTTATCAGCATACAAAAATATGTCGATGATTGAATTGCCAGTGATGGGTTTCATTGCTTGTGGAGCTCCAATTGAACCTTACAATGATCCAAATGCCACTTTAGCGGTTAATTCAAATTTAATTAAAGCTGGAGACAAGTCTTATGTGCTCCAGGCTAAGGGTGATTCGATGATTGATGATGGAATTTTAAATGGTGATTA
Organism: Candidatus Shapirobacteria bacterium; assembly: GCA_037142555.1. Lineage (GTDB taxonomy): Bacteria > Patescibacteriota > Microgenomatia > UBA12405 > UBA12405 > WARW01. Next base: position 76,894 of record JBAXAJ010000004.1, read on the forward strand.
TGTAGTAGTTAAAGAACAACGGAATGCTATTAATGGAGATATCGTTGTTGCAGTTTTGAGTAATGGTTTTGCAACTTTAAAAAGATATTATCGAGAAGCTTCTCGAATCAGACTTCAACCAGCTAATTCAACCATGTCCCCTATTTATGTGACAAATGTGGAAATTCGAGGTAAAGTAGTGGCAATTATTAGACAATTTAATTAAGAAAAATGTTGTATATAATTTCAACTCCAATCGGGAACTTGGGAGATATTAGTTTAAGAGCCCTAGAGACTTTGGAAAAAGTTAGTATTTTATTGTGTGAAGACACTAGAAATACTGGTTTGCTTTTGGCGAAATTAGGAATTAAAAATAAGCCAAAATTAATTTCTTTTTATGATGAAGTTGAAGAACAAAAAATTCCAGAAATAATTAGATTATTGGAAAGTGGTAATCAGGTAGCTTTAGTGACTGACGCTGGGACCCCAATCATTTCTGATCCTGGTTTTAAATTAATTAAAAAATGCCGTGATTTAGGGATTCCTTACACAGCTTTGCCTGGTGCTTGCGCTCTAATTAATGCTTTGGTTTTGTCAGGATTACCAGCTGGAAGATTTATGTTTCTAGGATTTTTGCCAAAGAAAGATGGAGAAAGATTGAAATTATTAGAAAAATATAAAGAATTTGATGGAAGTAAAATTATTTACGAATCCCCTTTTAGAACTAAAAAACTGGAAGAACAGATTAAACAGGTTTATGGAGAAAATACTCAAATTGCAATAATTAGAGAAATGACGAAGAAGTTTGAGGAAATATTGCCAAAGGTTGATAAAGAAATTAAAGGCGAAGTGGTAGTTATTTTTTAAACTTTTGTTTTTCGGCCCAAGAGACAACTTCTCTGGTGGCATCGATGGCATCTGGACTGACAGAAATGCTGGAAACTCCCCATTTGACTAATTTTTCGATGAGATGTGGATAATTACTTGGTGCTTGTCCACAAATTGAGCTAGTTATGCCTCGTTTTTTAGCCTTAGTTATGGCTCTTTTGAGTGACCATAAAACGGCTGGATCAAGTTCGTTAAAGTTTTTGGCAACTTCACTGTTGTCGCGATCAATTCCCATGGTTAACATGGTTAAATCATTGCTGCCGATAGAAATGCCGTCAATTCCAACATCGATGAATTTATCAAGAAGAATGACATTGCTAGGAATTTCGACCATCATAAATAGTTTGAAAGATGGAGATCTCAAAAGTCCTGAGGTGGCAATTATTTTTTTGACTTCAATTAGTTCTTGAGGAGTGCGAACAAAAGGAATCATTAGCCAAATATTTTTGAAATTATATTTATTACGAACTAATTTAAGAGCTTCCAATTCCATTAAGAAGACATCTGGGCAACTGATGTAGCGAGAAGCACCTCGGAAACCCATTAGGGGATTTGGTTCTTCTGGTTCATATAATTTCCCCCATTTTAAAAAGCGATATTCGTTAGTTTTAAAATCAGTAGCTCGATAGATTACTGGTCGAGGATTAAAGCTTTTACAAAAAGTGGCAATATCTTTGGCCAAGCTTTCAATATAATTTTTTTGTTTACCTTGGGCAATGATGTGTTTTGGATGGATTCCGATGTTGGCAATCATAAATTCAGCTCTTAAGAGACCAACTCCGTCAACATTTCTTTTAGCAATGTTTTCGGCTAGTTCTGGTTCTCCTAGATTGACATAAACTTTGGTGGCAGTTTTTAGGGTGGCTGATGGACGGTGAATTTTAGTTTGTTCACCGAGAGAGTTTTTGTCAACTAAATCCCCTTTCCAAACTTCACCGGTGGTGCCGTTCAGAGTGACGATGTCGCCTTCTTTAAACATTTTAGTGGCAGTTTTGGTGCCGACAACACAAGGAACACCTAGTTCTCGACTGACAATGGCAGCATGAGAAGTTTGACCACCTTTGTCGGTGATGATGCCGTTAACTTTTTTCATGGCTGGGACAAAATCAGGAGTGGTCATGGTGGTGACTAGAATTTGGCCCTTAGAGACTCGGTCAATGTGTTTTGGATCATTAATGATTACTACAACCCCAGAAGAAGTTCCTGGACTAGCTGGTTCGCCTGTGAGATCAGGAGTTTGAGTTATTTTATTTTGATTATCTAGAGTTTTTTGATTAGAAATAATGGTGGTGATTGGTCGAGTTTGGACAATGTATATTTTGCCTTTATCTAGAGCAAATTCAATATCTTGTGGCTTGCCATAATGGTTATGAAGTTTTTGAGCAAGTTTAGCTATTTGAATGGCTGTCTTATTATCAATCTTAGATTTATTTTGTTTTGATTTTGGAACAGCAGCTTTTTTAGTTTCATTTTCAGATTTAAGCAATTGAACATTTTGGGAAGTCTTTTGATAGGAAATAACTTTCCATTCGTTTTTGTCGATGATGTGTTGGTCTGGAGTTATTTCTCCTTGGACGATGTATTCTCCAAGTCCCCAAATAGTTTCGACAATAATTTGATTTTTTTCATTAGTGACTGGATTAATAGTGAAACAGATTCCAGAGATTTCAGAATTAATCATCTTTTGAATTGGAACAGCAATGCCAACTTTAAAATGATCGAATTTTTTCTTTTCGCGATAGAAAATTGCTCTTGGAGTGAAAAGACTGGCCCAGCAATCTCGGACTCTGTTTAGAACATTGGCTTCACCAACAACATTTAGGAAGGTTTCTTGTTGGCCAGCGAAAGAAGCGTCTGGAAGGTCTTCGGCAGTGGCTGAAGAACGAACTGCAACTGGGGCATCTTTCAATCCACCTAGGTTAGACAGCTTTTTGTAGGCAGTCATGATGGCGATGGCAGTTTTTTGACTTATCTTTCCGGACCTGATTATCTTTTTCATTTTTATTGAAGCAGATTGGAGTTGGTCTGGTTGATCGATGTCAGTAGTTTTTAAAATATCTTTAAGTTTGTCTTTTAATTTATTCTCTTCAATGAATTTAAAGTAGACTGAGGAGGTCACAACAAAACCATTTGGAACTGGAATTTTTAGTGAATACATTTCTCCAAGATTGGCACCTTTCCCACCGGCCGAAGCTATGTCGTCGTGACTGATTTCTTTAAACCATAAAATATCTTTAATATCCATAATAAAATGATAGCAAAATATTGAATAAAAGTATTATTTAATACGTATATTATGGGATATGTGTTAGATAGGGGTGATAATTAGCAGTCATCTGGTTCGAGTGCTAATGAGGTATTGATTTCAAAAATAGCGGGTTTTAAGCGGTGTTTTGTGTGTAATAATTACACACTTGTGATAACAAAGTATATCAATCAATATCTTTCTTAATACATTGATATTATAAGCTATCAATTTTTGGTCTCATTTTGACGATTATAATCGTCTTCATATCGGATGGTTGTTCCTATTTCTGGAGTCGAAGCTTCGAAAATAATTGCGTCTTTTGTGGCACTCAAACGATGGATAGTTCCGGCTTGAATTGTGTAGTCTTTTTTAAGTTCCATGTGGATAATTTCTAGACTATTTAAGTCTGGTCCAATGATTAAATCTACTTCACCTTCGACTAGAACTAGAGTTTCAATCTTTTGAGTGTGGGATTGAAGTGATAGACGGCAGTTGGCATTGATTTTTAATTGTTTAAAAGTGTATGGAGAATCTTTTGAAGTATAAAGAGTTTCTTCCCCCCATGGTTTGTTGATTATTTCTGTCATAATTTTATTTAATTAAGTTAATTATAATCCTTTCTAGAGCTAATTCCTTAGGAATTGCTAATTGGCCACTTTTGTTTTGATAATCGAGTTCAATTAATTGCAGATAAGCTCTTTTGAGAATGGCTTTGTCGAAACGGGTGTAGGAAGTTAGTTGTTTTCGAAGGTTGCCTTTCAAAAGATATAAAAATAAATCATAGATCCCCTGTTTCAACATCTCTTCATAGAGAGGAATAAAAGTTTTTAAATTTTGAGGTTTGATGGCATTTAAACAAGTGAAAAGTTTTGAGTCTAGTTGAAAGACTTGGACTTTGGCTTGAGGGAAAGTCTTTAGTTGAGTAGGGTTTAGTTTTTTGTCTTGCCAAACGATGATGTCGTGGTTGTCTAGTTGGTTTAATATTTTTGGGAGTTTATCGAGAGTAGTTTTTGGGGCGGAAAAAAGATTTGAAAGGATAAGAACTTTTTTGTCATTTAAAAGTGAATTGCTTTGGAGGAAGTTATTAATGATTTCAGGATTAATATTCTTGCCATCAACCTTAAGAAGATCGGCATCGATATATTTTTCTATGAGATCATTAAAAGCGCTTCGACTGTCAAATTGGTTGTCACCATGAAAAATATAAATCATTATTGATATTATAGCTTTAGATTGATAAAATATCACTTGTCATTCATTGGCTCCATCGTTCCTCCTACGCCAAGGCTTCGGAAGGACAATGCTAGTGGTCAGTACTTTGTAAAATTTAAGGCTCCATCGTCTAGTGGTCAGGACTCCTGGTTTTCATCCAGGCAATCGTGGGTTCGACTCCCACTGGAGTCACATTGTTTATTCGAAGATTCTGATTGAAGAAAAGTTTTTGGAATCTAATCCGTTGATTGAGATTTTTTCTATTGTAAATTCTTGAGATTCTAAGTTACTAGGTGAAAGAATGTATTCAATGAACTCATCCCCTCTTTTTTTGAGAGCGCCAGCTCCTATCCAAAATTTAGTAATTGAGGTTTTGGTAGTTCCGACAATTAAATATTTTCCAGACGAGAGAGGTTGACAAAATACTGGAATTTTTTCAGGATTGGAAGTGTACCCTAATCCTCTTTTAACTGTCATGTAAGCATCATGGATGAGAAGAATCTTTTCACACCATTTTGGATCTTTTAATTGTTCTTTGGTTGGATTTGCATTTAATTTGGTAGTTCTAAGATCTTCTTCTGGGAAAACTGGATTAGTAACTGAAAGTTTTTCTACACTTTCTTGTAGTTCTTTTTTGAATTTTTCATATGGTCCATATATGTCACCAAATTTAGTGATAATCATTTTTAAATTAGTTGGTTGGTAATTTTTGAGAAAATTCAAGATTTTTTGGTGTTCATTTATGTAAGTTTCTACAGTTTCAAGTGGAATATTATCAATACTTGGTAAAACGTAATCGTCAACAAAAAATTCAAAGATGATTCCTGGTTGGTAAATTTCACAAATTGGTTTAAGCCATTTGGTGTAATATATGACAGTAAATAATTCAGCCCAGTCTGGATTTGGAGCTTCTTCTAATCGCCAAAGTTTGTAGGCACCATGTGGGAAAACTATTTTAATTGGTTGGTTATTTTCTACACTGCTTTTAATAACATTTTTGATGTGATCGTTTAATTCTGAATTGACTGAATACTTTCTAAATTTTTTGGACATTAGGAGACGGAAAATTTCGTCAAGCAACTTATCTTCACCAAAATCTTTTGGCTGAAAGTCTTTAATTTTATTTAATTCTTTTTGAATATATTCTGTTGGTGTCATAACTTTGAGATGCGGGAAGGAGTCGAACCCTCGTACCTTGCTTTGCAGACAAGTACCTTTACCACTTTGGTTACCGCATCAAGTCAATTATATCAAAGGAATGAATTGGCAGACATTGATTCGTTACGGTATCAAAATTTATTTATATTCTTTAGCTTTTTCTTCATTATTTAGAATTCGGAGGGCGCCGTCGCGAAGAGCTTCGAGTTCTTTTTCACCTGGGTAGACAGAAATGCCAATGTTTAGGCTAGATAAATCTTTTTTGATATTTTCAATTAGACCCTTCCATCGAGCAACACCACCAGTGATTAAAATTTGATCAACTTTTTCACCTTCAAAATCTGGGATTAAAGAACAAATTGAACGAGAAATTCCAGTAAACATAGCATCAACAATGTCTTTTTCTTCCTTATTCATAGTCGGATAGCGATTTTCAAGATCAATTAAATCTTTAGTTTTAAGATGAGCGAAAAGACCGCCGCCGCCAGCAATCAGATTGATGAGTTGTTCTTTGGTATATTTTCCAGAAAAACAAAGATTAATTAGGCCTTGAGCCGGAACTTGGCCTGATCTTTCTGGACTCATTGGACCTTCTCCAGCCAGAGCATTGGTTACATTGATTGTTTTACCTTTCTTATGGGCACCAAAAGAAAAACCACCACCTAGATGGGCAACTATTAAATTTAAAGAATCATAACTTTTGCCACAATCTTTGGCATAATGACGAGCAACTGCTTTTTGATTTAGAGCATGCCAACCAGCATATCTTCTGATTTCAGGAATGCCGGTGATTTTGAATTTATCTTCAATTTCATCAGTAGTGACTGGGTCAACAATGAAAGCTTCATCAGTGATATTAAATTTTTTGGCTAATTCTAGGGCAATTGGAGCACCTAAATTAGAAGCATGATTAGCTTGAGCGTGATTTCTTAAATCATCAAGCATTTTGTCATTAATTTGGTAGGTTCCAGAAGTGAGAGGTGGGAGCATTCCCCCTCGACCGACTATGGCATCAAATTCAGTTAGTTTATTTTCTTCTAAGATTTTAGAAATAGCTTCAAAACGGTATTGGAATTGATCAAAAATATTACCAATATTGCTAAATTTTTCTTGGAATTTTGGATCAGCAGCGTGGTCTAGTTTGTGTTCGAAAATTAAATCTTCATTTTCAAAAACAGCTAACTTAGTGGTGGTTGATCCTGGGTTTATTATTAAGGTTTTCATATCTGATTATTATAAAGCCAATTAAAATAAATACTAGACTTATTATTTGACCAATTTTGATTGAATTTATAGTGAAAGTGTCATAACGAATAAACTCGGTAAAGAAACGAATAATGCCGTATCCTATCAAATAAATTGCAGTTTGATGTTTTTTGATTTTGATTAAAATTAAAAATAATATTAAATCGAAGATTGATTCTATCCACCAAACTGGAATTTCATTATTAAAAAAATTCCCCCATCGGCCAATTGATTGGCATAAGGGAACGATTGGAGCAATTGTGTCTAATATTTTTATGAAAGAAATTTTATTTAATTTGGAAAAAATAAATATAAACAATATTCCGCCTATTAATCCGCCTAAAATTCCTAATCCCCCACCGCGAGTGTTGATTATTTGATCCAAATTTTGGGAATAATAGTTCCAGTTGCTGATGACATAATAGCTTCTGGCGCCGATTACTGAGAATAAAAAAAGTAGAAAAATAAAAATAGTTTCTCTCTTTTTATGAATAAGATTGTTTTTTTTGGAAAAATATTGAGCGCCAAGAGCAAAAGCAATACCGATTAAGAGACCATAGATAGACATGGAATAGTTTAGCAAAAATAATGTGGGTCCGGCGGGAATCGAACCCGCGACCACCTGCTTAAAAGGCAGATGCTCTAACCAACTGAGCTACAGACCCTAATTAGTTTAAATTGTTCTTGCTTTTGGATTACGGAGGTAATAAAGTTTAGAACGTCGAATTTTAGTTTTAGGTGATCGTAATTTTTTGATACTATCAATCCATGGAGAATTCATAGGAAAAATTCTTTCAACCTTAACAGCATCAGATGCTGCTTTTTGAACAATAAAGTTTTTGTTTTCGCCAGTACCTTGGATAGCCAAGATAATACCGTCAAAAGCTTGTATTCTTTCTTTTTCTTTTTCTTTAATTTTGTAGTTAACTTTAACTGTGTCACCTACAAAAAAATCTTGTTCTTTGAATGTTATTTTTAAGGACATATTGATATTTAAATTAAATGCTTTGAAATTATATCAAACTAGGCTTCGGTAGTCTATGAAGTAATTTTTAAAATTGTGTTTATCTGTTTTTCAAGTTCTTCATTGTAATTGACACCATAACTTAGAACTACATTTTTGCCGTTTGGTAGGATGATTAATCCTCTATGGCCATTTGGATTATTTTTGAGAAGAGTGTTTAATTCCATTAATTGAGTTTGGTTGGTGGCCTTTGGGACTGTAATGACAAAATCATATTTTGGAGTGGTGTCTGGAGCATCTTCATTTATGGAATCAACTAAAATCGAGAGTTGGCCTTCTCTTTCATTTAATTTACCTTCAATATAAAATGCCTTATTTTCGACCAAAACTTTTTCAATTTCATCAAAAATCTTTGGGAAAACAACAGCTTCAATTCGGGCTGTTTCATCTTCAAAAGTGATAAAGGCCATTTTGGCATTATTTTTTTTAGTGCGAATAACTTTAAATTTATTGACAGAAGCGACTAATTTAACTCCAGAGTTAGGAGATTTATTAAGAATTTCAGAAATTTTTGGAAGTCCAATTTTTTCAAATTTTTGGAGAATTTTGCTAACTGGGTTTTCAGTGACAAAAATTCCAAGAAGTTCTTTTTCCATTGATAGTTTTTCTCTTTCAGTCATTTCTTCTACTTTTGGGAAATTATCAGGTGGAGCAATTATTTGGCTTTGATCGCTGTTTGGATCATCAAAGAGGCCAAATTGACCATTAGTTTTTTTGCCATTTATCTTGTCACAATTTTGGCGAATAGCTTCAAGTGAGACCAAAATAGCGTTTCTTGGCCCAAATTGATCCATAGCACCGACTTTAATTAAACTTTCGAGGACTCTTTTATTTACTTTTTGGCTGTCAACGCGAAGACAAAAATCATTGAAACTTAAAAATAGACCATTTTTTTCTCTTTCATTAACTATGTTTTCAATTGCAGCAACACCAACATTTTTGATTCCACTGAAACCAAAACGAATAGCCATGCCACCAAGAGATTCTTTGTTTTCTTCCATTTCAAAGCCACTTTTAGATCGATTTATATCTGGAGGACAAATTATTACATTCATCTTGCGACATTCATCAACTCCATCGGTTATTTTTTCAGTGTCACCGGATTCAGCGGTTAAAAGAGCACACATATATTCAACTGGGTAGTTAGCTTTCATGTAGGCAGTTCGATAGGCCAACATTCCGTATGAGGCAGCATGAGCCTTGTTGAAACCGTAGGAAGTGAACGGTTCAATTAAAGCGAATATTTCATCGGCTTTCTTTTGAGTGTAACCATTCTTGATGCAGCCTTTAATGAATTTTTCTTTTTGAACAGCCATTTCTTCGGGAATCTTTTTACCAATAGCTTTTCTAAATTTATCAACTTCAACCCAGTTGTAACCAGCAATCTCAATAGCAGTGTATAAACAGTCATCTTGGTAGACTAAAAGTCCATATGATTTATCTAAAAATTTCTCCATTTTAGGATCAAAATAGGAAGTTTTTGAAGGATCATTTTTTCTGGCAATGTATTCAGGGATGATAGCCATAGGACCAGGACGATAGAGAGCCACCATAGCCATCAGATCTTCAACTCGATTTGGCTTTAGTTCTTTAAGCCATTTTGTCATGCCATCCCCAGCTAGTTGGAAAACACCCATTGTGTCCCCTCTTGATAACATTTCAAAAGTTTTTTTGTCATCTAGAGGTAGTTTTCTTAAATTAATATCAATTCCTTTGGTTTTTCGAACATTAAGGACTGATTCTCCTAAAAAGGACAAATTGCGGATTCCTAGAATATCGAATTTAATTAGACCAACATCTTCACAGGCATGCATTTCATATTGAGTGATAATCTTATCACCACCAGTTTCGAGCTGAGTTGGAGAGAATTCATTAATATTGGTTGGTGAAATGACGATAGCACAGGCATGAACACTGATATGACGGGCACAACCTTCAATTTGTTTAGCGCTGTCTAATATCTTTTTAGCATCAGGATCAGAAGTGTAGAGAGCTTTTAAATCATGAGTGGTTTGGAGAGCCTTGTCGATAGACATTGGAAAACCTTGTGAACCCATTGGGATGAGTTTACTGATTCGATCAGCAATGGCATATTCATAGCCTAAGACACGAGCTGTGTCACGAACGGCACCTTTAGCCATCATACGTCCAAAAGTGCAGATTTGGGCGACTGCATCTTTGCCATATTGATCGATGATGTGATAGAGCATTCCTTGTCGTTTAGTGTCAGAAATGTCTAAGTCAATATCTGGAGGTGAAGGTCGGTCTTTGTTTAAAAATCTTTCAAATGGTAATTGATAGGTTAAAGGGTCAACAGAAGTGATTTCCAAAACAAAAGCGACTAAACAACCTGCGGCTGAACCTCTGGTGTTGGTTGGGGTGTCATTTGCTTCTGCCCATTGGATGAAATCACGCATAATTAAAAAGTAAGGAGCATAACCTTTTGGACAGATGACTCCAAGTTCATATTCAAGTCTGTCGGTGATTTCTGGAGTTAATTTTCCATAGTATTGGGTGGCACATTCATAGACTAATTCTCTTAATGTTTCTTCATAATTTTTACCTTTTGGAAGAGGAAATTCAGGAAAATACCAATTACCCAGTTCGATAGTTACATCGCATTTATCGGCAATTTTTTGAGTGTTTTCCAGAGCATCGGGGATGTCGGCAAATTGTTCTTGCATTTCTTGTGGTGATTTAATGTAGAAATCTGGCCATTGCAACATGCTCATTCTTTTTGTGTCATTAACAGTGCTTTGAGTGTTAATCATTAATAAAACATCTTGAGCGAAAGCATCTTCTTTTTTAATATAGTGGGCGTCGTTGGCGGCAACTAGAGGAATGCCTAGTTCTCGACTGAGCTTGATTATTCCTTCTGTTGCTTTATCTTGATCTTTTAGGTTTGGATGTCTTTGAACTTCGAGATAATAATCTTCACCAAAGAGATTTTGAAAGTCTTTAGCTCGTGATTTAGCAGTTTCATATTTATTTTCTAAAATTAATTGACTAATTTCACCTTGGACACAGGCACTAGTGCAGATTAGACCTTTGCTATATTTTTGTAATGTTTCCCAATCAATTCTAGGTTTGTAATAGAAGCCTTCAATTTGGGCAATACTGACTAATTTCATTAAGTTTTTATAACCTTCGTTATTTTTGGCTAGAAGGATTAAATGTTGGCTTTGACGATTGGCGGCTGATTTATCAAGATAACCGTTTGGAGCCACATATAGTTCACAACCAATGATAGGTTTAATATCATTTTTTTTACAAGCTTTGTAGAATTCAACGGCACCATACATGTTCCCATGATCAGTAATGGCACAGGCATTCATACCCATTCCTTTAATAGTTGAAATCAAATCTTTAATCTTACTTAAGCCGTCTAACAGAGAGTATTCAGTGTGGACATGAAGATGAACAAAATTAGACATAGTCTATTTTACAGCATTTCTTGTAGAGTCTTAATTCTATCTTCAATTGGTGGATGAGTTGAAAAAAGACTGGCAATTTTATTGCCTTTAAATGGGTTATTTATGTAGAGAGAAGCAGTTGCAGTTGAGGCAGTTGTCATCTGATTTTTGTCTTCAGAAATCTTTTTTAGAGCGTCAATCAGACCTTGTGGTTGGCGAGTTAATTTGACAGCTGAAGCATCGGCCAGATATTCGCGTCGGCGAGAAATGGCTAGTTGAATTAGTTGAGCGATAATTGGGGCAAAAATTATTAAAACTATGCCAATTATCATGAAGATTGGGTTATTGTTGTCATTGTCACGATCTCCAAAAAACATGCTTCGAGAAGATAAATTGATTAAAATTGAAAGAGTTCCAATTAGAATACTGACAATCATCATTAGTCTGATGTCATAATTTTTTACATGAGAAAGTTCATGAGCAATAACTGCCTCAAGTTCGGTGCGATTTAGTTTTTCGAGAAGACCAGTGGTGGCGCAAACAACAGCATGCTCTGGGTCTCGACCAGTGGCAAAAGCATTTGGAGCTGGACTATCTATGACATAAATTTTTGGCATTGGGATTGAATCAGCCATGGCTAGATTTTCGGTTACAGTGTAGAAATCGAAAAAATCTTTTCGCTTAGCTTCTTTAGCTTGATTTAGACCTAAAACTATTTTGTCACCATAGAAAAAGCTGATTCCAGAGGTGAAAAGAGAAATAATTAAAGCTAATATCAAAAATTCATTGCCAAAGCCGAAAGCACGAGAAATTATGTAGGTGACGGCTAGAATAAAAGCAATAAAAAAGCTGATAATCACACCTGATCTTATTTTATTTCGGTTTACTTGTTCGTAGACGTTGATCATATTACAAATTTACTTTTGGATTTTTCATTTCGTCTTCAGAAACTTCCATTTGAGCACTGTCGACTGGAGTGGTTAAGCCTTTTTCAGCTTTAAATCCGAACATAGGGGCAAGCCAAATTCCTGGAACAGTCTCAATTACGGTATTATAATCGGCAGTTAAATCAATTAGAGTGCGTCTGGCATACATGGTTTTGTCAGCGGTGTCTCGGAGTTCATTCATTAGATTAGTGACTAGATTTGAAGCTTTGATTTCAGGATTGCTTTCCATAATCACTTTTAGACCACCAAGAGCTTTAGTGATTAAATTTTGAGCTTCATCGATTTGTTTACCATTATTAGAAGCAACAGCTTCATCAATGGATTTTCTGGCGGCAGTTAAATCTTCAAAAATCCCCTTTTCATGACTCATATAACCTTTGACTGAATCGACTAAATTTGGGATTAAATTAGCTTGTCTTTTAAGCTGGTTTCCGATTTCTTGGATTGAAGCACCAATTCTGACTTGGGTGGTTTTTAATCTATTGTAGAAACTTAAAATATAAAGGGCTATGAGAACAACTATGGCTATTATTATTAAAGGTGACATATTTTTAAATTTAAAATATAACTCTTTAATTATAGCATTTGCGCGTTGTTTGTTTAACTAAGTTTTGATATAGTATCTAGTACCTGACAGGGGCCCATGGTGCAGCGGTCTAGCACATTCGCCTGTCACGCGAAAGATCGTGGGTTCGAATCCCATTGGGCCCGCATA
>JBAXAJ010000005.1:0-45519 GCA_037142555.1 Candidatus Shapirobacteria bacterium
AACAACCTAATAACCAACTGACCCTCCTTCGCTGAAGCTACGGACGGGCAAAGGCTAAACAACCTAATAACCAACTGACCCTCCTTCGCTGAAGCTACGGACGGGCAAAGGCCAAACAACCTTTGAAAGATTATATCAAAATAAATTTAAATCCTTATTTAATCTCTAATTATATATATAATAATTAAATATGAATAAAAAATTAATTAATCAATCTGGTTCGATTGGTGGAATGATCCTAGAATTTGCCCAATCTTTAGTTTTAGCGTTGTCAGTTTTTGTGTTGTTATATCTTTTTGTGGCTCAACCAAACGAAGTTAAAGGTAGTTCAATGGTTCCTAATTTTACAGATGGAGAATTTTTGTTAACTGATAAATTAACTTATCAAATGAGCAAACCACAACGAGGTGATGTAGTCATTTTTAAGGCTCCAGCTGGTGAAACTTGTGCTGTTGATGGTTGTGAATATATTAAAAGAGTAATTGGAGTCCCTGGAGACACTGTTATGGTTAAAGACCAAAAGGTTTTTTTGAATGGAACTGAGTTAAATCAATCATTTTTACCAGCTGATTTTGTGACTGATCCAGGTGAATTTAATCAAGACGGTATTGAACAAATTGTCCCTGAAGGTCAATATCTTTGTTTTGGTGATAATCGAAGTCATTCTCGTGATGGTCGAGAATTTGGTCCAATTAAGAAAGATTTGATAATTGGTAAGGCTTTTTTCAAATATTGGCCTCTTTCATCGATGGGACTTATTCCTAGGATAAGATATTAATTTTTTAATTTCTTATTACAGACTTGTTCGTATAAAGTTTCAAGATTATTAAAACGTTTGTCTATTGGTCCTCTGAATTGAAAAGTGACACGAGTTACAACATTTGTTTGAACTATTTTGACTGTGGCAGTTTTATCATTGAAGAAAGATTGGATATCTTGCCCAATGTTGTCTAGTTTTGACTTTAAAAATTGTGGCAAATTTTCTTTAGTAATTGGAACATCCCCTTCTTCAATTTTCTTTCTCATTCTTCTGGCAATATCTTCGGTTCGACGAACCGAGGCTTTTTCTTTTAGAACTATTTTGTAGGCTTCGATTATTAATCGGCTGTCACCAATTCCAGAAAGAGCTCGAGCATGACCTTCTGAAATTAAACCAGATAGTAGACCATCTTTAAGAGCATCTGGAAGAGTTAAGAGTTTAAGGGAATTAATTACATAAGGAACGCTTTTACTGACCTTTTTAGCTATTTGATTATTATCAAAATGGAATTCTTCTCGTAGTCGCATGAAAGCTTTAGCTCTTTCAATTGGGTTTAGATCTTTTCTTTGAACATTTTCGACAATTGCCATTTCTAGCATTTGTTGAGGAGTGGTCTCTTTAACGATGGCTGGAACATATTCTAGTTTCAACACCCGAGCGGAGCGCCATCGTCGTTCTCCGGCGATGATTTGATAGCCTGCGGGGGTTTTAGCAATGATCAGTGGTTCAAGAATTCCATGTTCTCTGATTGATTCGACTAATTCGGAAATTGATTCTGGATTTATGACTCCACGAGGTTGGAGAGGGTTTGGTTCGAGTTGATTAGTTGGGATTTGAATCACTTGTTTCATATGTAAATAGATTACTATGAAAAGGCTTGTGAAAAAAGTGAGATGAAATGTGTCAGAATAAATCAGACCTAAACAAAGCTAAAAAAAATCCCGCAATCGCGGGATTTAAATTATTTTTTAGTTACAGCTTTTGGAGTTTTTACAACTTTTTTAGCGACTTTTTCGACTTTGATTGTTTTAATTACTTTTGGAGCTTTGACAACACAAACGAATCTTTTACCTAATTTTTTAAGAAATTTAACAACTCCTGGTCGGATAGCATAGAGAGTGAAATCTTTTCCGGTTTTGACACCTTCACCAGCACGAAAACTGGAACCAACTTGGCGAATGATTATTTCACCAACTTTGATTTTTTGACCACCATAGACTTTAACACCACGTCTTTGTCCAGCGCGGTTTGATTTTTGGTTTGTTTTACCTTGTGATTTTGTATGTGCCATAGATTTTAATTAATTTTAAGAATTTTAATGTCAGTTAATTGAGATCTAAAACCTTGGGTTTTTCGATAACGAGATTTTGATTTATATTTGAAAACTCTTAGTTTTTCACCTTTGTAGTTTTTTACAACTTCGAAATCAACAGAAGAATTTTTTACAGTTGGAGTTCCAACAATTATTTTGTCGTCGTTTGCAGTTAATAAAACTTGATCAGTTGATGATTTAACCCCTTCTTCTAGGTTAAGATTATCAATAGTTATAATTTTATCTTCTTCGACTTTGAATTGAGAGCCAGATATGGCAATTACAGCGTATTTCATACCTTTTGATTATAGCATAGGAATTCTTATAGACAAGCTTAAGAAGAGTAGACAATACCGAGAGAAAAAAGAAGAGCCATCAGAGATGAACCACCGACGGAAATAAAGGGTAATGGAATGCCGGTTACGGGCAAAATTCCAATATTCATGCCAATATTCACGAAAGCTTGCATCCAAATTTGGAGAGCTATTCCAAGAGTGAATATAAAAAGAGGCCGGCTTTGAGTCGAATAGGCTTTATTAAAAAGAGTTTTGATTAAGAAATAGTAGGAAATAATTATTATAAAAACACCGACAAAACCTAGTTCTTCAGTGGTGGCGGCAAACATGAAATCAGTGTGTTTTTCGGGTAAAAATAAAAGTTGGCCTTGACTCCCCTTTTTGTAGCCTTTGCCAAAAAATCCACCAGAACCAATGGCTATTTTTGATTGAATAACATTATAACCTTTTCCTTGTGGGTCGGCACCGGGGTCTAGAAAATTGACGATTCTTTGCCGCTGGTAATCATGCAGAACTTTGCCATAGATTAGAGGTGAAATTAGAGCCAGAACAACTAGTCCAATTAGAGTTAACTTTAATAGTTTTTTATTATATAAAATTACTGGAACCAAAAGAAATAGAACTGAGAGAGCACTACCAAGATCTGGTTGAGCCATTATTATTGATACAGGTAGAAGATGAATCACTGGAAAGGCAGTGTTAGCCAGAAATAGTATTAACCAAGGTTTAGCGAGTTCTGATGGTTGGATAGTGGTGAATCCAATATCAATCCAACGACGAGAACCTCGGGTGATATTATTAAGAAGAATTGGAAGAAGTAGAGAAACACAACAAATTATAAAAATAACCCATTTTGCTGAATTTGTTTGTTTTGCGTTGATTTGTTTACCGATGAAAAAGAGGCCGATGCCGATTCCCCAGGCTAATAATTGTTTCCAAAACAAATTTGGAGCCAGTGAACTAATCATCAGCATATTGATGCAAAATAGGACAAATAAGCTGACTAGAGCCGGTAACCAATGGTTTTTAAACATTAATAGATTTTAGCTTATTTTTTCTATTCTTAGAGAATCAGATTTTTCAATTGAGCTTCCGACAGTTTTAGAAAGAATTTCTTTTTCAAAACTAGCTGGCCATTGGGGGGCAAAAATTTTGATTTTATCTTTCAAATCTAGATTAGCTTCTTTTCGTAAACTTTGAATTTGGCGGATTAAATCTCGAGAATCCCCTTCTGCTTCTAGTTCTGGAGTCAATTGAGTGTCAAGAGAAACTGTTAAATTATTTTTACTTAAAATTATTTCAACATTTTTGACATTTAATTCATTTTTAATGATGGCTAATAAATTTTCATCTAGATTTATTTTTTGAGAACTATCAATTGTGGCCTTAGAAAGAGGTTGACGAGTGCTGAGACTGTTAGTTTTTCTGATCATGTTCCCCTGTTCACAAATTTCTCGAACATAGACCATATTTTCTAATAATTGTTGGTCTATTTCTTTAACTTCAGGATATAGAGCTAAATGAACTGATTCGAGAGCACTAGAATCAAAAGGTAGAACTAGATTTTGATAGAAATATTCACTAACAAATGGAATTAATGGAGCACTGGTTTTAGTGAATTGAACTAGAACTTGCCATAGAGTTTGGAGGGCTTGTTTGTCACCATTAACGAATCGATCGCGTGATTGACGAATGTACCAGCGAGATAGATCTTCGATGTATGGAGTTACTAATTTGACTGCGTTTGGAATTATATATTTGTCTAATTCTTGGGCAAATTCTTTAGTAAACTGGTTAGTTCTGGTGATTATCCATTGATCCATGACATTTAAGTCACTAATTTCTAATGTCGAATTTCTAATTTCTAAATCGGGGGTCCAATCATGCATTTGACCATAAGTGTTGAGATATTTAAGACAATTCCAAAGAGGTAGAAGAACAAATTTAACTTTGTCTTCAATTTCTTTTTCACTAAGATTGATGTTTTCACCAACCATAATGACACTGCCCATTAAATATAGACGCATGGCTTCTCCACCATATTTTTGAAGAACCATTTTTGGATCAGGATAGTTTTTGAAAAGCTTACTCATTTTTCGACCATCAGTTCCCATCATAGTTCCGGTGACAACACAGTTTTTGAAAGATTCTGATTTAAATAGAGCATTTGAGAGAACATGAAGAGTGTAGAACCAACCTCTAGTTTGGCCGATATACTCGACAATGTAGTCAGCTGGGAATTCTTTTTTGAATTGCTCTTGTGTCTCATCAAAAGGATAGTGTCTTTCGGCATAAGGCATGGAACCTGATTCAAACCAACAATCAAGAACTTCAGAAACACGATTGACTGTTTTGCCGCATTTATCGCATTTAATGGTTACTTCATCGATGTCTGGTTTGTGAAGATTGGTTATCTTTTTTCCAGAGCGGGCTTCTAGATCGGCAATTGATTCAGGCACATAATTTTGGCCGCAATCACATTCCCAAACAGGAATTGGAGAGGCCCAATAACGATTTCGTGATAGACACCAATCTGGAGCACTTTCAATCCCCTGCCCGAAACGACCACTCTTTATGTGTTCTGGAACCCAATTAATGTTTTTGTTGGTTTCTTTCATGCCATCTTTGATTGATTGGACATTAAGATACCAAGCAGTTTGGGATTTATAGATTAAAGGAGTACTACAGCGATAGCAGAAAGGATAGCTGTGAGTGATTTTTTCTTCTTTAAAAATTAAATTTCTGTTTTTTAAATCTTCAATCACGGCTGGATCGGCTTTTTTGACAAAGAGGCCAGCGAAAAGAGTGACTTGTCCAACTATTTTTCCATCATCATCAACATGGTCAATCACAGATAATTTATTTTCTTTTCCAAAAGCGGAATCGTCTTCTCCAAAACCTGGAGCGATGTGGACTATTCCAGTTCCATCTTCCATGGAAACAAAATCAGCATGATAGATTTTATAATCATTTGGAGTGACTTCAAAGAAAGAATAGAGAGATTCATAGGAAAGACCGATTAATTCTTGGCCTTTAAATTCTTTGACAATTTTATAATCTTGACCTGAAACTAGAGCCTCAAGTCTAGCTTTGGCAAGAATTATGTTTTCATTATTTAAATTAATTTCGATATAAGTTTCGTTTTTGTTGATAGCCAATGCTAAATTTCCTGGAAGAGTCCAAGGTGTGGTGGTCCAAGCTAAGATGTAGGCATCTTGGTCTTTTAATTTAAATTTAATAGAAATAGCTGGGTCTTCAACTTCTTTGTAGGAGTTGTCCATAGCAATTTCGAAATTAGAAAGTGGAGTGGAACAACGAGGACAATATAAAGAGATTCGGCGACCTTTGTAGATTAGACCTTTTTTGTAGAGTTCGGAAAAAACCCACATGACAGTTTCCATGTAGTTTAAATCCATGGTTTTGTAGGCGTTTTTGAAATCAACCCAGCGACCAATGTGGTCGACATACCATTCCCATTCTTGAGAAACATTTTGAACATAGTTATAACATTCGTCAATATATTTTCTGATGCCGATAGTTTCGATGTCTTTTTTGCTTTTTAAACCAAGAATTTCTTCGACTTTGTTTTCAGCTGGAAGACCATGACAATCCCAACCCCAAACTCTTTTAACTTTTTTGCCTTTCATGGTTTGATATCGAGGAATTATGTCTTTGGCGATGCTAGATAATAGATGGCCATGATGAGGAGTTCCAGTGATGAATGGAGGGCCGTCGTAAAAAGTGTAGGCATTGTCTTCTGATCGTTGATCGACTGATTTTTCGAAAATTTTGTTTTCTTTCCAAAAAGAGAGAATCCCCTCTTCTATCTGAGGAAAGTTAACATTTGATGGTATATCTTTGAATTTCGCCATATTGTATTTTACACTATCTATTTTAAAGCTAATATCTTGACTTTTGGGCTAGAAGTGATATTATAGGTCAGTTTGATGATGAAAATCACTAAACTAAAGTCTTTTTAACATTCTTTAGACAATCGCGTCTAAATTAAAATATACGAAAGATGGATGTACTTTAAAATACTTTAGAAAAAAGAAAAGAGGGATTGGTTATGAGTAAAAGAAATACTGTATTTACAGCAGGTGTTGTTATTGGTGTGGTTATATCTGTTATATTTGTTCTATTAATTAATTTGAACAAAGAACCGATTGCCGCTCAATCAGGAATGACTATTCTAGTCTATGATGATAGAGCAGTGATGATTGAAAAAGGTACTTTGGTACAGGGACATGCACAGCAATTGATAGAAGCTGATGGTCATTTCCAGAAAAAAGAAATACAAACACCATTTGTGGCTACCGAATCAATGGTAGTTCGATGTAGTTTAGAAGGCTTTGTTTGTATTTTATATGCAGATGATGTTTCTAATAGCTTTTATTACCGACAAATATCACAACAAATTCTAAAGTAATATAAAATGACGGCTGAAAGCTAAAATGATTAATACCAATTGGTATTTTTTGTTTTAGTGAGTAGGTCGTTTTTTTTTATTTATTTTTTCTTAAAAAGGCGGGGATGTCGAATTCGTCGATGATGTCAATTCCTTCTGGAATTTCTTTATTACCGAGCATTTTTTGGATTTGACTATTATCTATAGTTTTCATTTCTTCTTCTTGAGGAGGAGCTGTAGTTTGGAAATTAGGGATGTTGGTTTGAACAGACTGTTTTTTAATTGTTTGGTATATATGAGCTCGGGTGGTGTCAAAACCAGTGGCAATTACAGAAATTTTGATTTTACCCTTGAGGTTTGGATCAATAGTGGCACCAAAAATTATGTTTGAATCTGGAGCAGTGCGTTCAGTGATGGCTCTGGCTGATTCTTCAATTTCGGCCATGGTTAGGTCTGGTCCACCAGTGATGTTGATTAAAACTCCCCTAGCCCCTTCGATGTTAACTTCAACAATTGGAGAATCGATTGCAGATTCGACAGCGAGTCTGGCTCGACCTTCACCTTCAGCTTCACCAGTTCCCATTAGAGCTGAACCAGCGTTACTCATGATTGATTTAATGTCGGCAAAATCGAGGTTGATTAGTCCAGGAACAGTGATTAGGTCGGCAATAGCTTTAGTTCCTTTGTTTAAAACAGAATCGGCAATTTTGAAAGCTTCGAGAAGAGTGGCTTTATTATTGACTACTTCCATGACTTTTTGGTTTGGGATAACGATTAGAGTATCAACATAATCTTTAAGTTGAGAAATGCCATCTTCGGCATTAGACATTCTTCTGGTACCTTCGAATAAAAATGGTTTAGTGACAACAGCGATAGTTAAGATTCCTAGTTCTTTTTTAGCAATTTGAGCAATAATTGGAGCAGCGCCGGTGCAGGTTCCTCCACCCATGCCGCCAGTTATGAAAACCATGTCGGTGCCTTCGAGGACTTCTTTAATTCTTTCTCTTGATTCTTCAGCCGCTTTTTGACCCATTTGAGGATTACCACCAGCTCCAAGACCTTTAGTTAATTTTTCACCAATTTGAATTTTAATAGGAGCAAGAGAATTTAATAGGGCTTGTGAATCAGTGTTAACAGCAATGAAGTCAACACCTTGGATGCTGTCTTCAGAAATCATTGAGTTAATGGCATTATTTCCACCACCACCGACTCCGATAACTTTTATTTTGGCAAATTGACCTGTAAGAGTTTTTACTAATCCCATAGCAATTATGGCAACAAAGGCTCGAGTAAAGATTTAATTCGATTAACAAATCCATTCATTGATATTTTTGATTTTTTAGTAGGAGTAGAAGTTTTTTTTGTTTCTTTATTAAACATAAGAAGACCAACTGAACTAGTGTAGGCAGGATTAAGTATATCATCAATGATGCCGCCAACTTTAGGTGGGCTGGCAATTCTTAGAGGAAGTGGAATTATTTTACTGCAAGTTTCTTTGACATTAACTGTTTGAGCTCCACCACCAGTTAGAACGATTCCAGCTGGGATTATGCGAGTGTAACCACTGTTTTCTATTTGTTCATAAATTATGGAAAATATTTCTTCAAGTCGTGGTTTAATTATGCCGTTTACGGCTGTTTGAATAGAAATTTTTCTTTTGTCTTGATCGTCAATGTCGAAATGAGAAAGTTCAACTTCATCTTCGAATTTTTTACTTTCAACCATTTTGGTTAATTTAATTTTGACTTTTTCAGCTTCTTCAAGAGAAAAACGGAGACCAATAGCTAAATCATTTGTGACATTGTTGGCTCCAATAGGAATGACTGAGGAATAGATCGGGGCGCCTTCATTAAAAATAGTTAGAGTAGTGACACTGCCACCAACATCAACTAGAGCAACTCCAAGTTCTTTTTCGGTTTCAGTCAAACAGGCGCTGGCGGTTGAGAGTCCAGAATAGATTAGACTTTCGATTCGGACACCAATTTCTTCAAGACATTTTTTGAGGTTTTTGATGGCTGGACTTGAGGCGATGATGATGTGGGCGTCCATTTCTAGTCTGGTGCCGTTCATGCCGATTGGGTCGATGACTCCATCTTGGCCATCAACTGTGAATTTCATTGGAATTATGTGAAGAATTTCTTTGCCCATAGGAATAGAAACAGCTTTGGCAGCTTCAATTACTCGATCGATGTCGTTGGCGACAATTTCTCCATTTTGGCTGCTGATAGCAACAACCCCTTGAGAATTAATGGATTCAATGTGTGGAGCAGCGATTGAGACAGTGGCGTTAATTATTTGGAAACCAGCCATTCTTTCGGCTGATTCTATACTTTGAGTTATTGTTTGAGCGGCTTGTTCAAGATTAATTATTTGACCTTTTCGGAAACCAAGAGCTGGAATTGAGGAAACAGCAATTATGTTTAATTTATTGTCTTCATTCTCTAGAAATTGGCCAATGATAGTGGTAACTTTTGAGGTTCCAATGTCTATTCCACTAATTATCTTTGAATGTTGCATATTAAATTCTAACTCATTTTAGAGTTTTTTCAAAAGGAAGATTGTTAAATAAGTTTATTAATTAAATTTAATAGTTTTAAATTAGGTTGATAAGTGATTTTTGAAGATGAAACTTTAAGTTTATTAAGCTTTAAAATGCCTTCTAATAGACTTTTTTTATTTAATTCTTCTTGCTGAATAATGATAGTTTTGTCAGGGAGTTGTTTTTTAACCCAAGAAGCATTAATTTTTTGTTCATCTTGTTGGCTTTTAAAAAGAGGGATTAAAATTGATGATTTTTTGAGAGCAACTATTTCTTGACTAGTGTTGGCTCCAGAACGGCTGATTAATATTTTAGAATTGGAAAAAATCCAACCAATGTCATTTGAATTGACATATTCAATTGGATAATAATTTTTATATTTTTGAGTTAATTTTTTAAATTTTGAATAATCAGTTTTGCCGGTTTGGTGGATAATAGTGAAATCTTTTAAATTTGAAAGAATTAATTTAATAGTGTCATTTATGGTTTTAGAACCTTGGTTACCAGCAGTTATATAGATGATAGGACTTTGATTTTTTTTGATTATTTTTTCAAAATATTTTGAACTTTGGTTGTAAATTTCTGAACGAAGAAGATTTCCAGTTATGACACTTTTTTCTGTTTGGTCTTTATTTTCAAAAGAAAGAGCGACTTTGTTGACAAATAAACTGTTTATTTTAGTAGTTAAACTGATGGTTGGAGTTTGTTCATGAGTGATAGATGGAATTCTTTTGAGCCAGCTGGAAATGATTACCGGGACTGAAACATAACCACCAAAAGAGGCAACAATGTCTGGTTTGATTTTAGAAACTTGGTTATAAGCTTGAATTACACCTTTGATGGTTTGAGGAATGCCTTGAATGGTGTTTGGAAGCCATCTTCGGTCTAGTTTGCCACAAACAATTGAACTAAAATTTACTCCTAGTTTAGGAATTATCTCGGATTCAATTGAAGGAGTGGTGTCAACGCTGGAATTATATTGACGGCCAATATAATAAATTTGCCATTTTGTTTTAGAGTCTTTTTTGAGCTGAGATATTAATTCAACGGCGGGAGTGAGATGGGTGCCGGTGATGATTATTTTCTTTTGTAGATCCTTTGATTTCACCCTTTGAGTATATCAGTAAATGGTTCTGTTTTTCGATATTATGTACTAATCCGACAGCTGAAAGAAGAGTTAAAAGAGATGAGCCTCCATAGGAAATAAATGGCAGTGGAACTCCGGTCAAAGGAATGATGGCAACAATGGCAGAAATGTTGATTAAACTTTGATAGGCAATCCAACAACCAACGCTGGCGACTAGTAGAGACTGGAAAGGATCGGGAATTATTTGACTTAATTTAATTAAATAAGTGATTAGATAAATATAAATTAATAAAATAACCATAATTCCAAAAAAGCCCATTTCCTCCCCTATTACAGCGAGAATTGAATCGGTTGATATTTTAGGGAGATAACGATATTTTTGGTCTGAATTAGCAAAACCTTTGCCGAATAAACCACCAGAAGACAGGGCTAAAATTATTTGATTACTATGATAGGAACTAGTGCTTTGTTCGGCTTGAGGGTTAAGAAGAGTTTTAAGTCTGGCGTAGCGATATGGAGAAAGGATTATTAGAAGTAAACTTAGAAATACAGCCACTCCACAAAGTTTGAATAAGGGCATGATTTCCCCACCAGAAAGATAATAAATAGAAATAATTATGGCGGAAATGAGGATGGCAGTGCTTAGATTTGGTTCTAAAATAATTAAGGCAAAAGGAATACTTAGGTAGAAAATCAGGCTTTTTATGTTTCTTTTTTCTTTAATTGAAAATAAAAAAGAAAAATAAATAATTGAAGTGAACTTTAATATTTCTGATGGTTGAATACTAAAAATTCCTAAATTCAGCCAACGCCTGGCTCCAAGAGTTTCATTACTTAGGCCAGGAACTAAAACTAGGAGAAGAGCGATTAAAGTGGCGATGTAAATTGAAAATGAAAATTTTTTAATAAAATCTAGTTTTATTTTTGAAGTTATGTAGAAACAAATTATGCTTAAGACAAGCCAAAGAGATTGTTTTTTAAGGAAGAAGAATTTGTCTCCCATGCTTGAACTGGCTTCAGTTAGTGAAGAGATTGAGATGAAAACTAGACCAATGGCAATTAAACTAAAGACTAAAAAAAGTAGGGGCGATTTTTTCATAATCAATTTTAACAGGATTAGTGTCTTTAGAAAAAACAGAAAAATCATTAAACTTTTTGATAGTTAAATTATTTTCGTCTTTTTTGACAATTTCTGAACCAATTAGGTTTTGATTATAAAAACGATTTTGTTCACTTTCTATATCAATTTGGTAATCAAGATTTAAAAATTCAGCCAAGTGGAAATAGAAGAGTGGAGTTAAATTTTGGTTTAATTCAATTTGAGTGTAAAAAGCAAAAGAAGCGGTTAGGCGAGGATTACATTCTAGAAGATAGACTTGATCTTGACTGACAAAAAAATCGAGACCAAAAAAGCCTTTATAATTTAGTCTTTTTAAAATATCACCAAAATTATTAGTTATTGATTTAACTTTTTCTTGTAAATCTTCTGAAATATTGGCTGGCCATTGACGACCAACCGTGGCAAAAGGATTGTCAGTCAATTCGATTAAGCCAGTGTATTGGAGAGCAGGTGGACTTTGGATTAGACCACTTTTGGTTAAGCAACAATTGTTAAGCAGAGAAAATCCTTCTAAAAATGGAGAAAACTTGACGAGAGTGTTTGGAGCTATTTTAGATTCAATGTTTGGCCAATTATTAGAATCAAAAGTGCTGTTCCCTGCCCAACCAAAATGAGTTTGAACAACTAGATGATTATTGTAAAGTTGTTGATATTTAAGAAAATTTTCTTGGGTGAAAGAGTCTATTGATGATGGAATTGCTGGCAGATTAAATTGAGTGCAGATTTCACTAAATTTGATTTTATCTTCTAAAAATCTATTTAGAGAACCAGGATTATTGATGTTAACCCAAGAATTTTTTTTGCATAAAAAATCGATTTTGCTTGATGCCTTGAAAGAAATTATGGCTGGAGTGCGATTGTTTTCTTTAGATTTCTTAGAAATATAATCGATTACTTTTGGGTCAGATAGAAGTTTCCCACTGTTTTTTATTTTAACTGATGGATAATCAGAAAGATAAATTTTTTGGAAATTATTGAGTTGAGGGAGGTCAATGTCTAGAAGTTCATCGACAACTAAAAAATAGAAATCGAATGGACTTTGGTTTAGAAGATTTTCTAGATTAGAATTCATCTTTTAGCTCCAGTTAATAAAATGACAGGATGTTGACCACAGTCGATATTATTTTTGATTGCTTTGTAATAACCAGCAAGAGCTAGGGCACTTTCGTTGGATGTTTGAATATTATTTTTTTCTAAAAATTTTTGAGAAGAAATTATGTCTTCATTTTGGATAATTAGTTCTGAACCATTAGAATCTTTGACAGCAGAAATGACTCTATTTTTTAGAGGTTGAAATTTAACAGTTAAAGCATCGGTTAGGGTTGTGTCTTTTGGTTTGACTGAAAAAACTTTTACATTTGAAAGGGCTTGGGAAATGCCAAGAAGAGTGGTGCCACTGCCCACTGGAACGAAGATACTGGTGATTTGAGGACATTGTTCTAATAATTCTCTACCAATTGCTTGATAGCCGATTAGAGCGGTTGGGTCAGTTGATTGACGGAGATAATAAGCATTATTTTTTTTGGCAAATTTAAAAGCATCACTGATTGGTTTTAAAGAAAATTGGACTTGATCAATTTGTGATTTGATTTCTTTTAGTTTTTGAGGATCAATTTTTGGTGATAAGAAAACAGTTAGATCAATGTTGTTTAGTTTGCAAAAATGAATAGCAGAGATGGCAGCATTGCCAGTGCTGGAAATTACTGCTTTGGTGAAACCCTCTTTAATTAAATTTTGGACTTGGACAGAAATGGCTCTATCTTTGGCAGATCCGGTTTCATTTAAGTCTTCTCTTTTTAGATATATATTGTCTAGTTTGATTAGTGGAGTCATTGTTATAATATATTATATGACAGAAGACAATAAAAAAATACTTTGTCCTGATTGTGGGGCAGAAATAATTAAAACTGAAGAGATGATGGTTGGAGATATCGTTGAGTGTCAAGAATGTGGCACTGAGGTTGAAATTTTATCTCTCGAGCCATTGCAATATCGAGAATTAGTTGAGGAAAAGTAATCTCCAGAAACCTTGATGGATGAAGTTTTTGTCGGTGAGATCGGCTTGACCATATTTGACTCCCCTGCCGGAGAGAGAGCTGTCAACATATTCTATGATGTTTCCATTTTTTTCGATAATAAATAAAACATGATGACCATTTTTTTGTCTGGCTAAATCACCTGTTTTAATTTCAGTTGCTTTTATTTCTTTTGAGAGTGGTTTTGAAGTGAGCATGTTGGCTGAGTTTTTTCGAGGATTTAGATTAGTCCCAAGATAAAAATTTAAAAGTTGGCAAACAA
Source organism: Candidatus Shapirobacteria bacterium (assembly GCA_037142555.1). Lineage (GTDB taxonomy): Bacteria > Patescibacteriota > Microgenomatia > UBA12405 > UBA12405 > WARW01. The sequence continues at coordinate 13,821 of JBAXAJ010000005.1, forward strand.
GACCAGAACAATCAATTCCAATATTATTTTTTTTCTGGAAATTATAGATTTCTTGGGGAGATAAAGATAATAACTTTATATTTTTATCGTTGGCTATTTCAATAGTTTTTAGGGCTATTTCTTTGGCACTACCTTTGCCTCCTAGAATTTTTTCTTTGATTATTTTGCCGTTCTTGAGAAGATTTTTACTATATGGCAAACCAATATAGTGTTTAATTTCTTCTTTAAGTTCTATTAATTTAGTCCCAACCATAGTCCAAATATAGCTAATATTATTCCAGCTAGCCAAGCTCGAGTTACAATTTTTGGTTCTTCCCAACCAATCTTTTGAAGAGTTAAGTGAAGTGGAGCAGCAGGAAAAACTTTTTTATTAAAATATTTTTTACTAATGATTTGAATAGCACTACTCATTCCTTCTATGATGAATGGAGCTCCAATAATTAATAGTGGAACTACTTTCCCAAGAAGCAGAGCGATGACAGCAATGGTGGCTCCAAAAGATAAAGATCCAACATCACCTAGCCAAATTCTGGCTGGAAAAATGTTGAAGTATAAAAAGGCAATTAGGGAACCAATCCAAAGAGCCAAGAAGACTGAAATAGGAGTGTCGAGGGAACTGTTTGATATGAACCAAAAAGCAAAAAGACAAATCATTAGAAGACCACAAGAAAGGCCATCTAATCCATCTGTGATGTTAAAAAAATTGGAAAAGCCAGTTATCAAGAGAACAGAAATTGGGATATAAAAAATGCCTAAATTGACTGCTCCTAGGAATGGAATGTAAATAAAATCTATTCCTAAACTGAAGAAAATGTAGCTGGAAATTAGACCAGCAATGATTAATTGAAGAATTAGTTTATGAACCATTTTTAAGCCAAAAAAGCCAGTTGTTTTGAAATTAAAAAACTTATGGATATCATCATAAAGTCCAAGTAATCCAAAACTAATGAAGGTAAAAAAGATGACTATTAATTCTTTATTTATTTGATAATTTGACGAAATGAAGATATTGGAAAATTTTAAAACTGGGAAAAGAATAGCAAAAAGAATGCAGACGGCTACTATAATTAATAGTCCTCCACCAACTGGAGTTCCTGTTTTTTGTTCATGAAATTTATCAAAAATCGGAGTTCTTTTGTTTTGAAAATCTAGAGTTTTTTGTTTTTGACGTTGGAATTTTAGTTTATAGAGAAGATCAATGAAAGGAACGACGAGAATGCTTGTAAGTAAGAAAGAAACTAAAAGTAGACCTAAATATAAGTGAGTCATAATTTATGTTTTTATATATTCTATATTAGCACCTAAAGAACAAAGACGTTCTGCGAGTTTTTCATAACCTCTTTCGATATATTCAACTCCATCGATAATGGATTTACCATTAGCGGTTAGAGCGGCTAGGGTTATTGAGGCGCCTGATCTTAAATCATTAATAGAGAAAGAAGCTGGTTTGAGTTTAGCTGGTCCATAGATTTTGACTCCATGGAAATATTTTTCATCATCACTTTCTTTATTAAATTCATAAAAAGTTTCAGGATCCTCGACTTTTGGATTGAAGAAAGTAATTTTGGCTCCCATTTTTTTGAGATCATTAATATGTTGAAAACGATTTGGGTAAACTCTTTCGATGATTGAACTGCAACCAACTGTTTGAGTTAAAACTAAACTGAAAATTGCTTGCCAGTCGGTCATGAAGCCTGGTTCTGGTCCTGTTTCGATATTAATACTAGTTAGAGGCTTGACCCATTCGACACAAATTTCATCGTTACCAGTTTTGATTTCAGCACCCATTTTTTTGATGGTTTCTAAAAATGTTTTAACAATGTCTGGTTGTATTCTTAGAATACAAATAGAACCTTTGGTGGCAAGAGCGGCACAAGCAAAAGTTATTATTTCATTTCGATCACAAATTACACTGTGTTCTGTACCATTTAATTTAGAAACACCTTGAATGGTGATTCTTTTAGGATTATTAATGTCTCTTTGAATTTTGGCACCCATGCTGTTTAACATCAAAATGAGGTCATCAATTTCTGGTTCCATGGCAGCATTGTCAAGAATGGTTTCACCAATAGTTAGGGCTGCTGTCATTATAATAACTTCAGTTATGGTGTGGGTTGGTTTTGGGAAAGTGTAGTGAGTTGGTTTAATTCCAGTAGTTTTAAAAATTATGTTGCCATTTGTTTCTTCTGTAGTTATGTTCATTTGAGAAAAACAGTCAAAAAGTCGATCTAGAGGTCTGGCTCCAAGTTTGTCTCCACCAGGAATTGGGATTGTGGCATTGCCAGTTCTTAATAGAAGTGGAGCGGCAAACATAAAAGAAGCTCGAGATTTTTCACCAGTTCCACTTGGAACAATGGAGTTAGTTATTTTAGGAGTGGTTAATTCAAGACAATGATCACCTTTTTGTTTAACTTTACAACCAAGACTTTTAGCGATACTAGTGGTTATTTTTACGTCTGAAATTTGAGGAACGTTGTTCAAATTAACAGTTTCCTCAGTCAACATCGAGGCAATTATCTGTTTAAAACTGGCATTTTTTGCTCCACGAATGGAAACTTCACCTTTTAATGGTTTTCCTCCAGTGATTATATATCTAGACATATTTGATTATTTTTTTAAAAGTTTTTTGACTGGATAGGCCACCAGAGCTCATATAAATAAGGATATCATTTCCAACTAATGATTGTTGATAGTGTTTGATAATGTCTTGTTCAGTTGGTAAATATATCAATTTAGATCCAATTTCTTTTTTGAAATCAGAAGCACTGACACGATCTTCTTTGCTTATATCTTTGTTGAATTTAATTTGGCCTAGGACAATTTCAACAGCTCCATTGAAAGCATCTTTAAGCCCAATTAAGCTGTCTTTATATTGTAAAAATGAAGCATGAGGGAGATAGAATACTTTAATTTTTCTTTTTGGATATTTTAATTTAAGAGCTTCTATGGTTGATTTAATTCTTGGAGCTGATTGAGCAAAATCATCAAAAAATAAAATATTGTTGGAATCAGCGACTAGTTCGAGACGTCGTTTGACACCTTTAAAAGTGGCCACAGCTTTGTCAATTATTTTTTTATTTATGCCTAATTCTTGGCATAAAGTGATGGCTGCTAATTTGTTTTCATAATCATAATTACCGTCTGTTTGAGTTTCGTAGGTAACTATTCTGGCTTTAGTTAATTTTGAAAGTTCTTGAGTTTTAAAACCAAGTTTATTAATTACTAAAAGTCCATTTTTTGGTAGATTAGAAACTAATTTTTTGAAAGCATTAAAATTTTCTGATTCTGATTTATAAGAATCTTTGTGCTCCCATTGAGCGCTGGTTAAAATTAGATATTTTGCGGGATAATATAAAAATTTGGCTTGGGTGTCTAGACCATTAATTGATTCATCGGCTTCGATTATTGACCAGTCGGATTTGGTTATGTCTAGAGAATCAAATTTATTTAAGCTTTGACCACCAAACATATAACTTGGGTTTAGATTAGCTTTTTTAAATATCCAAACAAGTAGACTAGTAATAGTTGTTTTCCCATATGATCCAGCAACTAAAATTGGATTGTTTTTACTGACATACTTGGCGATATATTCTGTGGCAGAAATATATTTTATTTTTAATTTTTTGATTTGTTCAAATTCAGTTCTGGTTTTTTCAAAAGAATTATAAGAAGATCCAATTATAGCCAAATCAATATTTTTATTAATGTTGGTATTATTAATTTTAATTTTGGCGCTATTTAGAGTGGTGCTAATCGGTGGGTAAATTTTGTCTTGGTCAGAACCAGTTATTTGATGACCTTCTTTTTTAAGAGCAACAGCTAGTGCTGCTGTCATAGTCCCAGCTATTCCAATTATGTGTATTTTCATATTTATAAAGTAGTCCAACTATTATTATTGAAATATTCGAAACCTGGCATGTTTCTTTTGTAATAACCATTTTCTTTTGAAAAACGACCGAGGTATGAATATTTGAGATTTTCTGATTGACTGTCGATTATTACTTGAAGAACTAATCTGATTGGAAGATTCCCATGACTATATTCAGGATCGTAAAAGACATAAGCAACATGGCTAATTTCTGGAGAAAAATAACAAAGAGTATAGGCGATTATTTTATTTTCTTCATTTTTCCAAACATAAACATAATTAAAAATATGATTTGTAAAAATTGTTTTTACTGAACTTGTTGGGAAATCCCATTCTAATTTTTTAATCCAAGAACTTATTTCTTTTTGGATTTGAGGAGTGTATTCAAATTGGTTTAGAGCTATTTTTTGAAAAGTGAAATTTTCTGTTTTTCTTAAAATACGACGATTTTCTGAACTAATTTCAGAAAAAGACAGATTGGAACGACAACTTGATTCTTGGTAGAAAAGATCTTTATCATTTCTTTGAGGTAAAAAACCAAGTTGGTAATTTTGATCGATAGTGTTTGAATTTTTTATATTGAATTGAGACATTAGTTTATGTTTTTATATCTAAAAGCGGTTCTGTAGGCTTCTGCTTCTGACCAAGGGTATTCGGTTTTTCCATGGAGAATTGATGTTTCATGACCTTTCCCACAAGCGATGATAGTGTCCCCTGTTTCAGCTAGTTTTATAGCTAAATTGAAGGCATCTTGTCGGTTAGGAATGTCAAAATATTTAAACTTTGGTCTTTTAACAATTCCACTGATTATTTGTTGATTAATATCTTCAACTTTTTCATCTCGAGTGTCATCAGCGGTGATTATAGCGATGTTGGCATTTTCAGAAACAACCTTTCCCATTATTGGTCTTTTAGATTTATCTCTGCCGCCAGTGGCACCAAAAATAATAATGATTTTACCAGTGGTGTTTTTCTTTAAAGATAATAGAGTGCTTTCAAGTGCAGCTGGAGTGTGAGCAAAATCAATTAAAGTTTTAAATTTAAAATCATTTGGAAATTCTTCAGTTCGGCCTTTAATTTTTGGAAAAACTTTGACAGTTTGGATTAATATATTTGGATCAATATTGAGTTTGTCGATGATAGCAAAAGTGAGAAGAATATTATAAATTTGATAATAATAATTACTGTCAGTTATAATTTTGAGTTTTTTGACTTTAAATTCAATATTTTTTTTGTCTATTTTTATTTTAGTGGCGTGGTAGTTTGATTTTGAATCGATTCCATAGCTGATGACTGTTTTATTAATTTCTTTTTTAATTTTATTAAATGAATCATCGTCTTTATTTAAAATTACAGTTTTAGCGGCTTTGAAAAGTTTAGTTTTAGCACTGATGTAGGTGTCTAGATCACGGAAATAATCTAGATGTTCGTGAGAAATATTGGTCAATCCGGCTATTTCGAATTTACAACCAAAATATCTAAATTGATCAATAGCATGTGCGGTAACTTCTAGAACAACATGAGTCACTTTTTCTTTGACCATTTGACGTAATAGTTTTTGGATTACGATTGGGTCCGGAGAAGTCATATGGAGTTGGGTGTTATATTCGCTATCACCTATCTTGGCTCCAATAGTAGAAATCAGACCAGCTTTGATGCCTGAATTAGTTAAAACATGATGAATTAAATTGCAGGTTGTAGTTTTACCGTCAGTTCCAGTGACACCAATTAAAATTAGTTTTCTTGCTGGAAAACCATATATTAAACTCAATAAAAAATTTTTTGGTAAATGCCAAAGGATATTTTTCAGTTTTTGTATCATTTTGTATTTTATTATAACAAATTATTGATTTTTGAGGCCAATTCGAACCAAATTGGAGCAGCAGTGCTTGAACCCCAAGGCGAGCTTTTTGGGTTATTGATGGTGACTATCATAGTGAATTTAGGGTTTTCACAAGGAGAAAAGCCGATATATGAGGCAATAGTTGATGAATTAGTGTAATCCCCTTTTATGGCAACTTGAGCAGTTCCGCTTTTGGCACAAACTTCTAGATCTTTTGGTTTCATTTTTGCAACAACTCCATTTTCAACAGCATATTTTAAGATGGCTTTCATTTGACTAGTTGTTTCGGGTTTAAAAACTTTAGTTTCAGGTTTAAATTTGGCTTTTATAATTTTATTATTTTCATCAAAATGATCGACAACATAAGGTTTAACTAAAACTCCGTTGTTGGCAATAGTGTTGAAAGCTTGAAGCATATTGATTTGAGTCATAGCTATCCCCTGTCCAAAAGAAGCGGTGGCTAGATCAATTTCTGGCCATTCTTCTTTTAGAAGTGGTTTAACTTCACCTTGAAGATCAATTCCGGTTTTTTGATCTAAACCAATTTTGTGATAGTAATCTAGAAAGTTTTTTTCTCCTAATTTCCCAATGATATAACTCATACCGATATTGTCAGAGTTTTTAATAATATCTTGAAGTGATGAATTTGGGTGTAATTCTGAATCCCAATTAGTGATGGTGTATTTACCAATTGCTCTTTGAGAACCACAGCCAGTGCAGACAAAATTAGTATCAATGGATTTTTTATCTAGAGCCATAGTCACTATTAAAGGTTTAAAAATTGAGCCTGGTTCGAAAAGATCGGAAATAGCTGGGTTTTTGAAGGCGCTGGGAGTGGCGGAGCTGGTGGCAGTCAAAGTTGACATTGCTAATAGAGCACCAGTTTTTGAATTGATGATGGTGATTGAGCCGGAATCAGATGTGTATCTGTCTAGGCCTTGTTGGAGTAATCTTTCTGATAGTACTTGGATATTTCGGTTAATAGTGGTGTGTAGATTTCGGCCATCAACGGCATCAGAAGTCCAACTTTTTTTAGTTAGAATTGTTTTTCCAGTGCCATCTTTGGTGCCCAGAGAAAAGCCAGTTTTACCTTTTAATTGTTTGTCATAATAGGCTTCTAAACCCCCGACGCTATTATTACCTAAAATATCTTTAGCTAGATTATTTTCGGGATATAAACGTTTTTCAATATTTTGAAAATCGAGATTTAAATTTTTTAGATTTTCTTTTTGATTTTCAGTGACTTCTATTGGGAACGTGATCCATTTTCTATTAGAGTCAGCAATGAAGCTATTTATTAAATTTTGATTGTCTTGTTTGAAATTAGGGATGTTTTGGTCTATCTTTTGGAAAAGTTCATCTAATTTATTATCTTTTATGTTGGGTTTATAGACAGATAATTGATAATAATTTCGATTAAGAACGATTGGATAGCCATCTGAAGTGAAAATTTTGCCTCTTTTTGGGTTAATTGTTTCTAATTTATAAGTTTGGTTTAGAGCTTTTTCTTTAAGTTCTGGTTCTTTAATTACTTGCCAATAAAAAAGTCTGACAGTTATTAGGGCAAAAGGTATTAGTAGTGCTATTAATAATAGTTTTGATCTTTTTGGTGACATTATTGATTTAATGGATTTGAAATTGAAGTAAGTTCAGCTAGTTTTTTTTCTAGAACTTGTTGTTGTTTTTCTAAAATATCTAATTGGGAGAGATTTTTATTAAGTAAATTATTCTGATTAATAATTTCGCTTGAATAATAAAAAGAAAAAGAGATTTGGAGAACTATAGTTACAGCTAAAATAATTATAAAAATTTTATTAGACATTAAACTATTCTATATGATTCTATATGATCTGAGTGTGGCTGAACGAGATAATGGGTTTTTTGATACTTCTTTATGATTTGCTTTGACTGATTTTGATTTATTTGTGATTAGATTGTTATCAAAACTATTTTTAATAAATTGTTTAACAATTCTGTCTTCTCCAGAATGAAAAGTTATTATGACAACTCTGCCATTTGATTTAATTGAAGTTAGAGTTTGAGCTAGAAGATTTCTTAAATTTTCAAATTCTTCATTGACTAATATTCTTAAGCTCATAAAAATTTTAGTGCTAGGGTCAGTGTTGGTTCTGATGTTGCGTTGTTTATAGTAATCTCTGATGATGTTGGCTAATCTTTCACCTGATTTTATTGGTGATTTTTGGCGTTCTGTGATTATCCTTAAAATTAGAGGTTTGCTGTAGACTTCTTGACCATATTTAGTGAAAACTTTATACAAATCTTCGAAAGAAGCAGTGTTTATGACCATTTCAGCAGTCACTTCTTGATTTTCAGGATCAAGACGCATGTCTAGAGATGAAGTGTCGTTGAAAGAAAATCCCCTATTTTGTGACTTTTGTTGATTTTGACTTAAACCAAGGTCAACAATGATTCCAGAAATTTCTTTTTTAATTTGGTTTTTAACAATATCTTCTAATTTATTAAAGTTTGAATGAATTGGAAAAAAGTTTTTTCCCAGACCTTCTTTTTTAATCCTTTCTTGGGTTATTTTCAAATTATTTGGGTCTTGGTCAATTCCATAAACAATGCCACCTTTTTTAAGAATTTCGAGAGTGTGTCCACCGTTTCCAAGAGTAGCGTCGATATAAACTTCACCACTTTGAACATCGAGAAGATCGATCGTTTCTTGAGATAAAACTGGTAAATGATATTCCATCTATTGGATTAAGTAATCACCAACTAGAGAATTAGTGTTTTCTTTAGTGACAGTGTTTGGAGTGATGGAATTGATTTTTCCAGCTCCAGTGCCGTTAGAAAAAACGGAATAAACTGACTTTAAATTTTTAATTAAAACGAAGAAATCACTTTTGGTAGTGGTAGTGGCGCTAATAGCTAAATTTTCAGTTGGAAGAGCTAGACCCTTAATTTTAATGTCAGCTGAAGAAGTTAGAGCAAAAGAACTATTAAAGCTTACTTGACCATCTTTAGTGTTGAAATTTAAAGTTAAAGTTCCCCCAGTTATACCCTCATCATAGGCATATTTACAACCATTAGTGCAGCTTTCAGTTCCTAGAAGAAGATCTTTTTCGACAGTTTTAGTTACGTTTTTGACAGTGTCACCTACTCCTTTTTCCATTTCTAGTTTAGTAGTTTTATCGACAGCGGTGTAGATTAGTTCATATTCAATGCTGGTAACAGATGATGGGATATTTTCTATCTTTAGTTTTAACATGTGACCATCAGTTCGAGGAGTTAGACTGATATATGGTTTTTCTGTTTCGCTAAATTCAATTGTTTTAGTTGAAACATTATTATTTATTGGACTATTATTGACGGTCTTTGTTTTTTTATTAAATAAAGCAAAGATAACTACAATAATTAATATTATTGCAATGACAGCGATGTAAATGATGTTTTTATTTGTTTTCATAACTACTATTTAACTGTTTTTCGAGCCAACTGTCAACCTCATCAGTTTTTACTCTGACTTGTTTCATAGTGTCTCGGTCTCGAATACTGACTGTGTCATCTTCTAAAGTTTGATAATCAACGACTAAACACCAAGGGGTTCCAATTTCATCTTGGCGGCGGTATTTTTTACCAATATTACTAGAATCATCCCAATCTACTGAATATTTTTGAGATAGAGTTTGATAAATTTCTTCTGATTTTTTAATTAATTCTGGTTTATTAGCAGCTAAAGGAAGGACTGCTATTTTGTAAGCAGCGACTTGTGGTTTAACTTTCAAAAAAGTTCTGATTTCTCCAGATTCTAATTTTTCTTCTCGATAGGCGTCTAAAAGCATAAAGAAGAAACTACGATCAACACCACCGGAAGTTTCAGTAATCCAAGGAGTGTATTTTTCATTTGTGACTGGATCGAGATATTTTAGATCTTGACCACTGAATTTAGCATGTTGAGTTAAATCATAATCCCCTCGCCAGTGGATTCCTTCCATTTCTGACCAACCCCAAGGAGCGTTGTATTCAATATCAAAAGCTTTTTTAGCATAGAAAGCTAATTCATCTTTGTCATGTTCTCTAAATCTTAGATTTTCTGGATTATTAAAAAGTGATTGATACCAATTCATACGGTTACCTTTCCAATATTCATACCATTTGTCCATTTCATCAGGGTGAACAAAAAATTGAATGTCCCATTGTTCAAATTCACGAGTTCGATATAAAAAGTTTTTAGGAGTTATTTCATTTCTGAAAGCTTTTCCAATTTGAGCAATACCAAAAGGAATTTTGACTCGGCTAGAATCAACGATGTTTTTAAAATCAAGATAAATAGTTTGGCAAGCTTCACCTCTTAAATAAGCATGTTGTTTTTCACCCTCAATGACACCGATTTCAGTTTCAAAAAGAATATTATATTTTCGACCTTCAGTGAATTCACCAGCACATTCAGGACATTTTGAAGGGTCATCTAATAGATCAGGACGAAATCTTTTATGACATTTTTTACATTCAACCATGATGTCGGCAAAGTTTTTGACGTGACCAGAAGCTTCCCAAACACGAGGATGAGTGATGATAGATCCATCAATTCCGACAACATCACGTCTTTTTAGGACATTGTCAGACCACCAAATATTTTTCCAATTTAGTTTCATTTGAGATCCGACTGGGCCGTAATCATAGAAACCTTGGACACCACCGTAGATTTCTGAGTTTTGAAATATTATTCCTCGTCTCTTACAAAGACTGACGATTTTACTAACAAGTTCGTTTTGGTTTTTTTCTGCCATGCAATATTATAGCCTATTGCTTGTATAATTTGTCATGAAACTAATAAAATCAGAAAGTAAAGAATGGCTGCAAAAAGAAGGTTATAGCAAGAAGATTTATTTAAATGAAAATGATTTAAATATTAAAGGCGGATTAGTTCAAAAACTGTTGGTAAAATCTGGAGAAACTGCTCAAGAACATCATCATGAAAAACAAACAGAAATATTTTATTTTTTGAATGAGAATGGATACTTTATAGTTAATGGAGAAAAAGTAGAGGTGAAAATTGATGATGTTTTAGTAGTGGAACCATTTGATATCCATACAGCGGTGAATAAAACAGGGAAAGATTTTTCTTATATGGCTTTTAAATTTAATTACGAAGAGAGTGATTTGATTTGGGATTAGTTTCTCTTAGTTTAAGAGAATTAATTTCTGACCAACGAATAAATACTTTGCTTAAAAACAATATTACTATTTTTTGGAATATTATTTTCTGTAAAAAGTGTGTATAAATGTGCGTTTTCTATGTTTTTTGGTGATTTATTTAAATAATCAAAAAGGTAATCAAAACCAAAATTTTTACCTAAATCTGTTTGATAACTCAAATTAAATGGTTGATCTTGTTTTTGATTAATTAAATAGTTAACAATAGATTTTTTATCATTAAGAGTAACTGATGAATTTTTTAAATTAATTATTTTATAAATGGAAAAGGAAAAGAAAATAAAAATTATAAATATTAAAATTATATTTTTCTTTATTATTTTAGATAATATGAGAGCTAAAAATAATGGAATTAAAGCAGTCACCATAATATAGTAATATTCTGAAATAGCACCTTTATATTGAGATAAAACTAAAACAGGAAATAAAATCCAAATTAAAACTAAAATTTTATTTTTGTTTCCCTTAATTAATAATGGAGAAATAATTAAAACTAATAAAAAGAATAATCGTTCATATATTATTGGAAAAAAATTAAATATATTAAGATTACGCCAAAAAGATCTTAACCAAATGTAGTTAGTTGTTGTAGTAGAAATATCTTTATTACCAAAAATCATTAAAAATAATTTGTTTAAATTCAAAAAATCATGTCTAAAATCAAAAATAATTAAAGGAATAAAAGGAATACAAAAAAGTAAAATTCCTAAAAATATTTCTTTTAATTTAGGTTTTTTTGGAGCTAAAAAAAATGAAAATATAATAATTGGGACTAAAGAAATAGATACTAAGTGAATATTAGAAATAAAGCCAGCAAAAAGCATAGCTAAAGGGAAATAAAACTTTTTATTAATAGCTTGGTAGCAAATATAAAAAGCAGAAATGGCTATAAGTGGTGAATACATAACATTCCAACAAATTGTTCCTAAACAAATGGAAATAAAAAGAGAGGCGATAAGAGCTATTTTAATATTAAAAATATTTTTAATAAGAAAAAAAGAAATAATGATAGTCAGAATGTTAATAAAAATAACAGCGTAACTACCAGCAATTGGATCACCTTTGGTTGCTAAAAAGAAAGGTAACAAAAAATAATAATGATATGGTCCAACAAAAAAACCATTATCATTACTAACTCTAGGACCGATAAGAAGAGGTTTTTTCTGGTTAATAATAGAAAAAACTTTTGTAGCATCGTCAGCTTGGTCCCATTCAAATGTATAACCTTTATTAATTTTTACTAAAGAAAAAAATAGAACAAAAGAAATGGCTAATAAAATTGAAAAAATTATTGAAAAATTAATTTTCTTCATAAAATATTTTAGCATTAATGAACTATGTTTTTATTTGAATAACCTATTTGATTCAAGTGGTTTTTCGATGATTGATTCAAAAAATCTTTTAATTAATGATTGAGTGGTTTTATAATCTTTTTTCTCATAATAATCAAAAATTTCTTGAGGAACTCCAAAGCCTAAAACTTGAAGAAATAAAATTTCATTTTTAACATATTGATTAATTAAATTATTATTAATAGCGTCAATTATTTTTTCAGATATTTCATATATCCCCTCTATTTGTTGATTATCAGCAATTAAATTATTTACAATCTCTAGAAAATAAAAAAGGAGATTTAATTGAGTTAGAGATTTTTTATGTTGTAAAAAAGGACTGATTGTTTTTGATTCAGAAAGCCAAGTGTATTCGTTTTTGTAATAGAGTTGAGCTTGGATGATATTACCTAGCTGAAGAGTGCTTAGACGACTACTCCTAATGTTTTTGGCACCTTTAGCTAGAGCAGTTATTTTGCCTTTTCTAGGGGTTAAAAGAGTTACTAGAGTGTCAGATTCTTTAAGAGTTTTCTTATTAATGACGATACCTAATGTTGAATGGTATTTTTCCATTTATAAAGCAAGTTTAATTGTCTTATCACCTGTCCAACTGAAAGTTTCTTGTTTCTGACCATTAACACTTAACTCATACTCAAATGCTTTTGTTCCAGCTTGTTTCTGGAGATAAAGAACATAATTTTTGGTTGCAGGGACACTACTTTCATATTGGATGCTAGTTTTTAAAGTTGATTTAGCATATAAAGGATATTTATTACCGAAGAAGCCTTCAAAAACTTGTTTTCCTAATTCTTCATATTGGACTGTTTCAACTTCAGACCCAGTCATTTTAATCATTTTAGATCCGGTTGGGACATAAAATCTAAACCAATCTCGATATTTGGCAGCGTTTAGACAAAGATCACCTTTCTCTAGATTACAATTTGAAGCAGCTTCAGGGTTATTGTAAGTGATGGTTATTTTATGACTGACTTTGCCGTTTTTTGTAGTTATTTCATGTTTAATTTTTTCAGTGATGAATAAATTAGATTTAGCACTGGCCATATTAGATTCAGTCACATTAAAATAATCAGTGTTTTTATCTGTTTGGACAATAGATCCAGCGATATTAGCTAGTTCAGCAGCTTTTTGAACTTCTGGATCTAAAAAGTAGAATAAGATATGTTTTTGTTGGATATCGGTGAACATTAATTGGGTTAATGGTCCAATTTTACTTTTTTCTGAACCCATGGCATTTAATAATAAGGAATTCATCAAAGGTCCTAAGAAACCTTTTCGATTAGTATCAATGAATGATTTTGGTTTATCAGCAAGCATTTCTAGTTCATAAATTATTTGAGGACAACCATTACATCGTTGATCTGGTTCTGAAGAGAAATTACCAAAACCACTAACACCAACTTTCCCTAGAACTTTAACGAAATCAACTAAAACTTGAGTATCAATCCCAATAACAGCGTCTATTTTATCTTTTGATTTAACAACTTTATTGTAATTTTCTAGAAAAAGAGTTGTGCTAGTTGGGAAATCTGGGGAAATATTCATATCACGAAGATTGTAGTAAGGAACATTGATATGATAGGCCTTGATTGGTCGTGGAGCTGGGATCCTACTATTTAGTTTAGCGTCTAATGCATAGATATCATCAGAAACTGTGGAAGTCACTTTACCATTGTCAACTTTAATGATTCCATAGGCAGTCCAAAAACCACCAGTAGGTCTTAATTCAGCATCATTTTGGAAGATCATTAGATATTGTCGAGGTTTATCTTTACCTAGTAACCAAGAAATTTTAGAAAGTATTGGTTGACCATTTTTGATTAGAGTGTGAGTTTGATCGACTGTTTCTTGAGCCGATAAAATACTTGATCTTAATTTAAAGCCTTTGAATTCTTCTGGATAGCGTTTAGCATTGATTTGATTAAGAGAAGTTTCAATGTTGGTGATTTTATTATCAATAGTGCCTAAATGAGGGATCAAACCTTCGATTGATTGAGTCAAGAAAGCAATTCTATCTTCGGTGGTTTGTTCACCACTAGTTGATGTTCCTTTGGCCCCAATAAAATCTTTGTAAGGTTCTATGGCTTGGATAACGATATCGCCAGTGTCGAGACCATCTTTAATGATAGATATAACTCTTTTCCCATCTTTATAGTAGTTATTAGCAATTGGGATTATAGACATGTAACCTAATCTTTTGTAAGTTGATTCAATATTTTTAGTGTATATTCTGAGTTTCGAGATGCTTTCTTTAGCTTTTACTAAATCCTTATCATTGGCAGCTTGTTTTAGAACTTTGGCTTCTGCTTGAGCTATTTTAGCTTGAGATGCTATTTGTTTTATTGGAATAAAAACAAAGAAAAATCCTAAAATACCAATTACTGTTATGGAAATTAATAATATAGAGAAAAATGGTTTACTTAATATTTTTTTGATTTTAATTAACATATCATTTTTAGGGTTAATTTCTTTAGCTGGAGATAGATTAGTAAGATCCATAATTATTAGTGTAACTTATTATTTGAAGCTTTACCAGCGTGACAACATCGCCATTGGGGTTTTAATAATTATTTTAATTTCTTGAATAATAGATCTATTGTGAATGTAATGACAATCTAACCTAGCTCTTTGTTCGAAAGTTAATTCATTACGACCTGAGGTTTGCCAGAGCCCAGTTATTCCTGGTTTGACTGATCTTATTTGTTTGATTTGATCTTTGGTTTGAGGATATTTTTCTTCATATTCTTGTAGTTCTTCTTCTCTGTAGGCTCTTGGCCCGATTAAACTCATGTCTCCTTTAAGAACATTAATTAATTGAGGGAATTCATCTATAGTTAAAGACCTGATTATTTTTCCAACAGGAGTTATTCTTGGATCTTCTGACATTGGTAGTTTCCAACCAGCATCTTTATATTTTTTCCATAATTCTGGATAGTTATCTTTTAATCTTTTATCATTATCCCCTATGTACATTGATCTGAATTTGTACATCAAAAATTGTTTACTATTTTTACCGACTCTTTTTTGTCTAAATAAAACTGGTCCAGGAGATGATTGTTTAATGATAATAGCGGTTACGATCATTATTGGAAGGAAAAGAATTAAGAGGAATAGAGATCCAAATAAATCGATGCTTCTTTTAAATAAATCGAATGGTATGTTTCTTATTTCTTTGTTTGTCATTTTTTCTTTAAAAAATATGGCTCAAGTTTTTTATTTTTAACTATTAATGTTACTAAATCTCTGACCTTAAAGCTATCCTTTAAATTACAGATTAAAAGAGCATCTGGAGTGTCTATTATAGCTAAATCTTTGACACCGACTAGACCGACAATTTTTTTATCTAGACCAGAAACAAGACAATCGGATGATTTAACACTTAAAATTGGGGTATCTTTTGTGATTGAAGCTTGACCATCTTTATTTTTTGGTAAATTCAAAAAAATGTTTTCCCATTCACCAACATCACTCCAATCAAAGGAAGCAGGAATGACTAAAATATTTTTAGATTTTTCAGAAATAGCTCTGTCTATTGGTAGTTCTTGAGAACTTAAATAAACATCGATGATTTTTTTTGGATTATTTAAATTAGTTTCGATTTTTAAATAGTCTTTATAATAATTAGGGTTTAGATTTTTGAATTCTGATTCAATAGTCTTAATTGAAAAAGTGTAGATTCCGGAATTCCAAAAAGCTTGTTTTTTGATTAGTTTTTGAGCATTATTAATTTCTGGTTTTTCAATAAAAGTGGAAACAGTAGAATAATTTTTAGTTTTAATTTGAGGGACAATATATCCATAAGATGTGTCAGGGCTAGTTGCTTTTATACCAATGGTGATAATGGAATCATTGTTTTTGGCTAGATTTTTAGCTTTAATGAGATCTATTTTAAATTTGTTTACATTTTTAATGTAGTGGTCTGAAGGAAGACTGCTGATGATGGCGTTTGGATTTATATTTTTAATATAAGCAGTTGCATAGAGTATAGCTAGAGCAGTGTTTTTCTTGATAGGTTCGCTAATTATATTTTTTTTAGGGATATTTTTGCAAATTTTGGCAATTTTATTAAAATAGTTTTTATTGGAAATGATGAAAATATTGTCTTTTGAAGTGATTTTTAAGGCTCGTTTAACAGTTTCTTCAAGAAGTGATTCTTTTCCAAAAAGAGATAAAAATTGTTTCGGATTGTTAGCTCTTGAGAGAGGCCAGAGTCTTGGTCCGGTGCCACCACAAAGAATTAAGATACAATGCTTTTGTTTTGGTGTTTTTTCCATAAGTTTTTGACTGTTTGATTAAAGTTTAGCATAAAATTATGATTGGAAAAACGAGCGGCATTATTAACACAATTTTGTGGAGAAAAAGTTTCGTTTTGAAATTCTGCTAAAGCCTTAACTAACGATTTTACTGATTGTTTATTAAAAAATATGCCTGTTTTATGGTCAATAACAGTTTCAGTGATTCCACCTTGGTTAAAAGCAATGATTGGTTTGCCACAAGCTTGGGCTTCAATTGGAGTTAGACCAAAATCTTCAATTTGAGGGCAAATTAGAGCTTGGCAATTTTGGTATAGATTGAGTAATTTTTGATCATCAATGTTTCTTAATATTTTTATATTTTTATCATTGAGACTGTTAATTAAATTAGTTAACTCTTTCTTTTGTCTCCCCTTGCCTACTATCTTTAAATTTAAATTTAATTGGTGACAAGCTTTGATGGCTAAATCAATTTTTTTGTGGGAAACCAGTCGAGAAACTATTAGAAAATATTTTTCGTCAGTTTTTTTTGATGATGGAACAAAAAAAGAAGTGTCAATACCAGGATAAATTATTTCTGATGGTCGATTGTAGTTTTTTAAAATTCTTTCTTGGACTGTTTTTGAATTACATAAAAGATAGTCTGGTCGTTTGGCAAAAATATAATCTATTTTTTTATAGACATCTAAAATTACTTTTAAAAATAAAAATTGTTTAGGAGTTTGGTAGACATAACGATTTATGTTGTGGAGATAACAAAGGAATAAAGTTTCTGGTTGAGTTATTAGACAATGGCCAGAAACAGAAGTGGTGGAAATCACGACATCATATTGAGAAAAATCAAATTGTTCTAGAGCAATGGAATAAAGTGGAGTATAAAAAATGTTATTTTTTTTTGAAAAAGGAAGTTTATTTATAAAAGAAGTGATTACTTTGACATTTTTTGGCAACCAAGAAGTTTTTTTAGGATCATAGACTAAAGTGTAGATTGGAGCATCTGGATAAAGTTTGATTAAATCAAGTAACACTTTTTCAGCACCACCCCATTGATTTAACCAGTCATAAAAAAGAGCTACTTTTAGATTGTCTTTTGGTAAACTTCGAGAGTTAATTTGGCTGTTTTGGTCCATGAATATTTTAATAATTGTTTGTGACCTAATTTAATTAGTTCAGATCTCAAAGTTAGTGATTTTTGAAGTTTTTGAATTTGATCAATTAAATCTTTGGCTTGGTAAGGATTAAAATATAGAACTGAATCTTGATATATTTCTGGGAGACAACTTAAATTTGATGATATTACTGGGCAATTTAGAGCCATGGCTTCGAGTCCAGTTAAACTGAACCCTTCCATTAATGACGGATGGACTAGAGCTAGAGCTTTTGAATATATGTTTTGGAAACCAGTGTCATCGACATAACCTAAAAATTCAACTTGTTTAGTTAGTTTTAATTTTTTAATTGAAACTTCTAATTTTTCACTGAAATAGTTTCTTGAACAAATTATTTTTAATTTTAGTTTTGGAAGTTTGGTGAGAGCTAATAAAATAATTTTAATGTTTTTGTGAGGATATAAATTGCCAGTGTAGACAATGTAGTTTTCTGGTTTTTCAATTATTTTTAATTTTAAATCTAAAAATTTTGGATCAACTGCTTCATGAGTGGTGGTTATATCTTTAGATTTTACTTTAAAGTTTTTGATTAAATATTCTCTCCAAAAATTACTAGGGACAATTATTTTACTGCTTTTAATGACAATATTAATTAAAAATAAATAAGATAGATGTTTTAGCCAATAAATGGAAGGATTTTTAGTGGTGGTTTCTTTACCTTTAAAAAAGTGTTTAATTAAATCGTGGACAGTGACCACTGATTTACCAAAATAAAAAATTGGTTTATTAAAGTGAGTGAAATGAACTAAATCAGCTTTAAGTCGATATAGCAAAAAAGGTAATAAAAGTTGTTCTTTGAGTGAATAGTGAGCGATGTCGGTGGAAATATAATTGAATTTGTTTCCTAGGTCTTTTTTAACTTCTGATTCTAAATCTTTATAGACTATCAGAGTAAATTTATATTTGTTGAAATCTGGAAGCTTAGAAAGAGCGATTAATAAATTTTTTGTGTAACGACCAATTCCAGTGTGTTTTGGGCCATAGAGTCGAGCGTCAATTACTATATGTTTCATAAATATTTGGCTTTAAAAACTCTTTGGGTTTCTAATAATTTTATGCCACACATAACTATAAATTTAAGAGGAGCTGGATAATCTTTAATCAAATTTTCTTGATAGAAAATGCGCATAGCTTGAGTGCTGGCTTTAGCGATCATTATTTTAGTTTTTCTTGAGGCTTGAGTAATGTGTTTGGTCTGAGATTTAATTCCAGAAGAAATTCCTTGATAATGAATTATTTCAAATTTAGGATTGAAAAATAAATTATATTTTTTATCTTTTAATTGGTAACAAAAATCGAGATCTTCTCCATAGAAAAAATATTTTTCATTCCACCATTTAACTTTTTTACCAACTTCGGTTTTGATCATTAAAAAGGCACCAACACAAGCTTCAATTGGATGAATAGTTTTTTTATTTAAATTTCCTAGAAAATAACCAGCGAAAAATTTGGAGTTAGGGAAAAGTTTTGAGAGGCCAGAAAAATAGCAAAGAGATCGCCATGGGTATGGGAAGCCACGGTGACATTCTGGTTGTATTTTATTAGTGGAAGCCAAAATTATGGAACAAGTGGCAGCATCGACTTTTGCATTAGAATTGAAAAAATCTAACATGCCTTTTAGAGTGTTAGATTTAACTTTAGTATCGGGGTTTAAAAACAAAACATGTTTTGTTTTTGGAGAAATTATTTTTACACCTTGGTTATTCCCATAAGCAAAACCTTTATTGGTTTTTAATTCTAGATATTTAATGTAGGAAGATTTGACTAATTTAGCTAATTTAATGCTGTTGTCAGTGGAACAATTATCAACAACTATTACTTCAATTAAACATTTTCCAAGTTTAGATTTAGTGATGCTTTTAAGACATTCATTTAAATATTTTCCGGAATTATAATTTAAAATTATTACTGATAAATCCATTTTATTTTTTGTTATTAATTTTTTGATAAATTTGGTTTAGTCCATTAACACTGCCTTGGTATGAATATTTTTCACTGATTAATTTATTGGCTTCTTCCCCCATTGCTGTTCTTTTTTTATCGTCTTTTAAAAGATTAATAGTGTTAATTGCAACTTTGTCATAATCACAAATTATGGATTGTTTGAAATTTTCAATTTTAATTCCACCCATTCCTTCTGGAGTAGTAATGATAGGAAGACGACATGCCATGGCTTCAAGAAATTTATTACGAGTTCCACCACCACTTCCCATTGGAGCAGTCAGAGCCCAACAATATTGATAATAATACATTGGATCTTTAGCTTGACCATCAAAATCGGCTTCTTCAACAATGATATCTTCAGATCGATAGTGAGCATAATAATCTGGAGCATGACGACCGATTATGTAGAATTTACAATCAGGGATGGCTTTTTTAAGTTTTGGCCAAACATCTTTTATAATCATTTCCACAGATTCACGATTTTGCATCCATTTCATGTTGGAAACTCCGAAAAGAACTGATGGAAAAGGACTTTTCTTAGTTTTTGGTTTTGATTCAAAAAATTTATTATCAACTCCATTTTGGAAAAGTTCAATGTCAGTTCTTTTAGTAATTTTAGAAATTAGTTCTTGATCCTCCTGGGCAAAAGCGACAACTGTGTGGGTGTTTTTCCAATAATGAGTTTCCCAGAATTTTAATTTTAAAACATCAATCCATAGCAGAGGGGCTAGCAATTTTTTCCAACCAGTTAAAGTTTCAACATAATGTTCATAAACTGCGTATTCGACTGTTAAGTCAACTAAAACTATTGGTACATCTGTTTTAGGGATGTTTGGCATTGGGTAGAAACAATCACAATGAATTAAATCAAAAGAGTTGTTATTTAATTCGTCTTGGATGGCTTGTCTAAACTTTTTATTGATATGTTTTACAACTAAAAAAGGATATGGACTGAAGGCGGTTAAAAGAACCTTTTTAGGATCCCAAGTTTTACCTCTCTTAACAACAATAACTTTTGAACAATATTGTTTGACATCTTCTAACCCTTCTTCATCAGGACTTAAACAGATTAGGGTGATGTCGTTGTCTGGAGATAAATATTTTATAGAATAAAATGAACTGTTTTGGCCACCAGACTGAGAAAGACGTGGAATGTATGGCGTGATCATTAAAATTTTTCTTTTATTTTTCATTTTTATTTAAAATAATTAATTGATAATAAATTCCCATCATTATCCAAAAAAGATAGGCAGTTTTTGAGGCTTCAAAAACATCTATAAAAACAGCGTTAGCTAGAGTGGTCAAAAGACAACCCAAGAATATTATAGATGTTAGATCGTAGATATTTTTTTGTTTTTTTAATATGGATGGAATGGTTTTGATTATGAAAAATGAGATTATAGACATGAAAGAAATGAAACCTAAGAGGCCGCTTTCACCAAGTGATCTTAAGTAATCGTTATCGGTGGCTAAAGTTAGAGATCCTAGACCAGTTCCTAGAATCATATTTTTTTGAAAGGCGGTTATTGCTCGAGGCCATTCAACATTAAAACGGATTTCACCTGACCTAGCGACACCAACATCAGCATCAACAGGAATTTGTTGTTCTGGAAGAGAATGTCTGGTCACAGGTGTTGGTAAGACTCCAATTGGAGTTGGGATAATTTTAGATATTGGAGTTAGAGTTGGAGTTGGAGTTGGGTTATTTGGATTTTTGTTAAGATTAACTTGAGTTTTAAAAGCAGGAATGGTGGCTAATAATCTTTGATTTAAATCTTTAGAATTAAAAATACTAAAAACTACTAATAAAGAGACAGGGATTATCCACAAGTATTTTTTTAAGAAAAATAAGGCAATAGAAATTCCACCCCAAAAGGCAAAAATGGAAACACGAGAAGCAGTTAGAGTTAATATTTGAAAAGAAGCTATCCATATAATTAAACCAGCAATTTTTAAATAAATATTTTTAGTCAAGATTGTGACAACACCAATAATAATTAATACGACACTTAAATAAGCAGCTAAATCGTAGTGACCAGCAAAAGTTGAACTAACTCGAGTCCAAACATCTAATTTTAATAGTTGACCTTTGGAAAACTCTGAATTCATGGTGGAAATTATTGGTAGGTGAAAATATTTTTGACCATAACCATAGATGTCCACTAAAGCAGTAGAAATTAATAAAAATACATATGGAAAATATAAATCTTTAATTGATTTGATAGCGCTAATAGCGATAAAAAATAGAGACATATATTCAAAACGACGAAGCATATGAAGAATAAGAATATTTCTTGGTTCTGTTTGATAAATAAGGATGGCATTAATAGTGGTAGCAATGATTGCTAAAAAGTAGACTAGAAAAAGACGACTAATTTTTATTTTAGTGAAAGGGAATCTTTTCCATAATTGATATATACCAAAAATGAGTATAGTTATGGCAATAACGATGTCATCTATTCTGATAGCTACATAAGTTCCAGCAACATTAGTTAGAGGAAATTTAGGATAAAGAGGAATGAAAACAATTAAAATGGCAATTATTGATTTAAAAATATTTATATTCTTGAACATGCTTGGAAGTAAATTGATGATGTATTTTTTTGTCCTAAAATAAAATAAAGTGTGCCTCTGAGTATAGCATTCGCTTTCATTAAAAATTTGACTATTCGGTATTGATTTTTGCTTTTATGTTTTTTAAAAAATGACAAAATTCCTAGATACTCATTAATGATTGGATCAATTCTATTAATAGCAGAAGCACCACCAAGATGGATAATCTGAGGTCCGACTAGATAGTGGACTTGATAGCCTGGGTTAGTTTTTTTGATTCGATAGGACAGTTCAACTTCCTCTCCATACATAAAATAGTTTTCATCAAAACCACCAGTTTTGTCTAGACAAGGTCGTCTGATTAACATGAAAGCACCAGTTACCCAATCTTGTTGGTGATCATAGAGATAAAAATTGTCATGAGTGTAAAAATTTGGAGTGTGAGGATGAATGGCTTTAATAAATTTATTTACAAAAGGCAAATCATCAAGCCCAAAACACCAAGTGAAAGTGTTTAAAAGATTTGGGAAATAACCACCGGAAGCTTGGATAGTTTTATCTTTATTTAATAGTTGAGCGGTGCAAGTTGAAGCTTCTGGGTGTGAAGATAACCAATTAAGACTTTGGCTGATGGCTGAATGAAGAATTATAGTGTCTGAATTTAAAAATAAAATATAATTTCCTTTTGCGATTTTTAGACCTTGATTGTTTGCTTTTCCAAAACCCGAATTTTCTTTATTTTCAATTAAATTAATATATTTAAGTTTTTTTAATTCTTTTACAGAGTTATCTTTAGAATCATTATCAATAACAATAATTTCAAAAGGAATTTCTTTAAGACCTTTGTCTTGGTAAATTGATTTAATGCAATCGACAGTGAGTTTTTCAGTGTTGAAAGAAATAATAATAATAGAAAGGATTGGATTTATCATTTTTTCTTTTTTAAAAATGATTTGTAAGCATAAAAAGCAAAAATAATGACTGATTCAGTGAAAAAGAAAGAAATTAATCTATTTGGGATAGAAGTTGGGAATGTTCTTATGGTTATTCTGCTTTTATAATCTGTTCCTTTATAGTTAATAGCAGCTCTTTTTTCAGGTTTAGTGAAAACATCATTTTCCCATTCGAAACCATTAATATATAAAGATTCTTTAAATGGAAAAGAAATTTCTTCTAAATAATATGTTTCCATATTAACTCTGAAAAGAGTTTTAGCTTTTTCTGGTGGATAATTTGAAATTGTTTTAAACAGTCCATTGTAATTTTTTTTATAAAAATCCATGACTTGGGCTCTGCTCATGTTAGTGAAATAACCAGAAACATTAGGAATTTCAGTTGTGTCTTCACTTTTATCAGATTTGACACTGTTAATTAAATCAGGGATTTTTGGAGTTGGGCTTATTAAATAAAGAACGGCTAATATATTGAAAATGACTAGTAGGACTATTAATATTTTATTTTTCATATTATTGAAAAAGCATTGGTCGACCAAGAAGATAATTTGGGTTGTCAATTTTTCGATCACTAATTTTTTTAGCAGGAACACCGCCCCAAATTTCAAATTCTGGAATGTCTTTGGTCACTACAGCACCAGCAGCAACAACTGCACCTTTGCCAATTTTAATATTAGGAAGAATTATGGCTCGAGGGCCGATGAAAACGTAATCCCCTATTTCGACTGGTCCAAAAGAGTTGCCATAGTCTTCTGAATTAATGTCATGTTCGTCATTGTAGATTAAAACTTGGCTAGCAATTCCAACATGGTTACCAATGGTTAATTTGTCTCGACCATCAAGAAAACAATGATCACCAATTATAGTGTCTTTACCAATTGTGATGTTTTCAGGATTAAAAAAATTAGCACCAATATGAATGGTGGAATTAAAAAAAGGCATGTTTACTCCGGAAATAATGTAGAAAAATTTTCTGACTGAATGGAGTGGGATGTAACCGACAAATCTTAGAACCATTAACCAAAATTCAAGACAGATGGTTTTAAGACGAATAATTGTTTTTTGAGAAATTTCTTGATTGGATAAGTTTTTACCTTCACGATTTTTCATAGATTAATTATATATTATTAAAGACTTTTATGACTGACTTGGCAGTGTTTTGCCAACTAAATAAATCACTTCTAGTTTTGGCTTTGTCAGTTATATTTTTAATTTCTTTTGGATTTAATTTTTCTAGTTTAATAATTTGATCAACTAGTTCTTGTTGGTTAGTTGGTTCAAAATAAAAAGCATTATCTTCCATGACTTCTTTTAGAGGGGCAATGTTGCTTGAAATTACGGGTGTATTTGATTTCATGGCTTCGATGACTGGGATTCCGAAACCTTCATAAATGCTTGGCATAATTAAAGCTTTGGCATTTTGATAGAGAGTCCATTTTTGAGATTCGTCAATAAAGTCAGTAAAAATTACATTTGGTTCAATCCCCTCTTTTTTGACTGTTTCAAAAATTTCATCAAATAACCAACCTTTTTTGCCAGCAATAACAAGAGTAGATGTTAGATCGTCGATGTTAGATCGTAGATACTGAGCGAATGATTTAATTAAAAATGGAATATTTTTGTTTGGTTTTAAAGTTCCTAAATAGAGGTAATAGGTTTTAGGTGTTAGATCGTAGATATCTAAGATTTTTTGTTGGGTTTTAGAATCAATTTTTGGCGGGTTATCGACACCGTTATAAGCAATAGTTATTTTTTTAGGATCAATTTTGTAGATTCTTTCAATTTCAGTCTTAGAAAAATTAGAAACAGTAACTATATGATTAGCTTTTTTGATTGAAGTTTCCGTCCAGTTAATTAATTGATAGAGATCTTTTTTATTAAATTGATCTTGAAATTCGAGGTAGCCAAGGTCATGGACGGTTGGAATAGTTGGACATGGAGCAAATTGAGGAGAATAGTGGCTTGGAGAATAAAAAAGATTTAATTTTTCTTTTTGAGTGAAAAGTTTAATTGGAAGTGCAAATTTTGTCCAAAGTTTTTGAGGGCCAAAAACTCGATATTGCCAGTTTGGATTTTCTTTTGGGAAATCGGCTGCAGGTGGATTCTTAAGATAAATAATATATTGATTTTTTTTATCTAGAGAATAAATGTTTTTTAAAAGGTTGAAAGCATATTGACCGACTCCGACTCTATTTTTGATGTTGGCTTCATTGCCATCAATTCCAATTATCATGATTTATTTTATCAAGTTATAAATGGCTAGAGTTTCTTTAGCGGTTTTTTGCCAACTAAAATCTTTGGAATGAATAATTCCAATTTTTGAAAGTTTATCGCGAAGATCTTTTGATTTAATAATTTTTCCGATGGCTTCACTTATATCTTGAGGTGATTTTGGATCAACTAAAAGAGCTGAATTGGCGGCTATTTCTGGAAGACAAGAAGTGTTGCTGGTAATGATTGGAGTGCTAACAGACATAGATTTGACTAGAGGCAGACCAAAGCCTTCATATAGAGATGGATATAGGAGACAAAGGGCGGCGGCGTGAATTGCGACCATGTCTTGTTCAGGAATGAAACCTAAAACTTTAATATTTTTGTTTTTAACACTAACATCGTCTCCCCAACCATATTTGCCAGTTATTGCTAGCTGAGTTTCGTCGTTAGGTTTTTTTTCTTGGAATAAATTAAAAGCTTTAATAATATTTTCAATGTTTTTTCGAGGTTCTCTGGTTCCTTGGACTAGAATAAAATCATTTAATTTATATCTTTTTTTAATGTCATCTTTTTGTTGTTCTTGAATAGTTTTTGATAATTCTAAGAATTGAGAATATTTTTCTTCAGCGGCTTCATAAACAACTTCAATTTTTTGAGGATTAATGTTTGGGAATAATTTTAATAAATCAGATTTAGTGTTTTGGGAAACACAAATGAAAGTGCTGCATTCTTTGGCTGCCCAATACATTTTGTTGGCGTGAGCTTTAATTACTTTTGGAGAATGCCAAGCTGGGTTAATGAAAGGAATTAAATCATGAACAGTAGTTATTGTTTTAGCTTTTGAGGTTGGAGCTTGAGTCCAATCTGAGGTGTGGAATAGATCGCATTTGCCGATGAAGAATTCAATTGGAATGATGTGAAGTTGATTCCAAAGAATCTGGAGAAGAGTTGGAGGAATTTTAAATTGATAGACCTCTATATTAGAGTATTGTTTTTTTAATTCAGCTATTTCGGTTGGAAGTGGGAGTCTTAGTGATGAATAAAAAAGTTTGTAAGTGTTAGTTTTGTCGATTTTAAGTAGATTTCTGACTAGATTTAGAGTGTAATCACTGACGCCAGTTTTGTAGGGAATGGAAGAAATATCAATGGCGATAATCATATAGATAGTTTAGCAAGTTTTTGAATTTGTTTTCGTTTTCTTAATGTTTTTGGGATTTTAACTAAAATTTCTATTAATGTTTTTAGGAAGTCAAAAGGGAAAATAATTAAAGCTTTAATTTTATAAATTTTAATTGTTTCTCTTAAAAAATATGAAAGGTTACGGATCCTTTCTATAAAAATTTCTAAAAAATTATCTAATATCTCTTTTGAAGAATAATTTTTAATAATTACAAAAAACCAATTTCTGAAAGATAATCTACTTCTGATATTTCTCATTTTGTTGCTTGTTCCCCCACCAAGATGATAGGAAATGGCACTAGGAATATAAAGAGTTTTGTAATTTAAATTATGGAGACGGAGGGCTAAATCGACATCTTCTTCATAAGCAAAAAAATCTTCATCAAAGAGACCAATTCTATTGAGTATGTCTTTATTGTAGATAACTAGAGCGGCGGAAGCGCCCCAGACAGATATATTAGATTTCAGGTCGTAAATTGTAGATTTGTTAAAAGTTTTTCCATTGGAGATGTTTTGGGCTTTGCCGGAATAGAAAAATTCGAGACCTTGTGACTCAAACTTGGTGCCGTCTTTAATTAAAACTGTCCCAAAAAAAGTGGCAACTTTTGGATCTTTATTTTCTTTTATGATTGGAACAACTTTTTCAAACCAATTTTTTTCAAAAGTTAAATCATTATTTAATAAAATCACCCATTCATATTTAGCTTTTCTGATTCCTTGATTTACAGCACCAGCGAAACCAAAATTTTTTGAATTTTGGATAATTTTTATTTTTTTAAATATTTCTTTAGATATTTCGATACTATTATCTTTAGAATTGTTATCAACCAAAATTATCTCAAAATTAACGTTTTTTACTTCTTTAATAGAGTTGATTAATGAGTTTAGACAATCTGAAATAAATAAGGCACCGTTGTAGTTTGGGATTACTACCGAGAAATTCATAGTGGGTTTGGTAGTTGGATTATATCGCCGATTTTTAGATTTAATTTTTGAGAATCGTTAATATTTAATTCAAGGACATAGAGAGCTGGAGTTTCGTTTTGATAGATTTTTTGAGAATTATTAGTTTCAGTCACATTTTTGATGTCAACGACTTTTCCATTTTTATCAAGCCAAATCATGTCAAGAGGAATCATGGTGTCTTTCATCCAAAAAGGCAGTTTAGTCTCAAATCCAAAGACAAAAAGCATTCCACAATTTGAACAAAGTTTTTCTCTTTTTGATAGACCTTTAATTTTTTGAGAAGTTGTTTTGGCTAGTTCAACTTTATAGTTTGTTTCATTAATTTTAATGTTAATGAAATTAGAGGTTGGCATGTAGAAGAACAGGCGCCAAATGAGAACAATGAAGATTATCAAAGGGAAAACTATGATTAAGATAATATTTTTTGGCATATTTTTTCTCCTACTCTATTCCAAGTATAGTTATTTTTAACATAATTAAAAGCACTTTGACCCATTTGCTCTGTTTTTTTAGGGTTCTTAATAAGATATTCAATTTTTTTAGTTAAGTCTTGTTGATTATCAGTTTTGAATGTCAAGCCTCCTTTTGATTTATTAACTAATTCTTGTAGAGCTGGAATGTCGCTGGTTATGACGGCTTTTTTTCTGGCCCAGGCTTCAATTAAGACTAGACCAAAACTTTCTTGAACTGATGGTAGAACTAGAAAAGTGCAATTGTCGATTAATTTAACTAAATCTTTTTGAGCAAAAGAAAAATTAAATTTTATTTTTGATCTAATTTTTGGATCAAGTGATTTAACTAATTTTTCAATTTGAGGATAGAAGAGAGTTTTTTGACCAGCAATAGTTAAATCCACCCCTAACCCCTCCTTTGACGAAAGGAGGGGAATATTTTTTTGGATATCAGAGAATGATTTGATTAGAAGATCAACACGTTTGTGGGAAGATAGAGAGCCGATGAAGAGTATATTAAATCCACCCCTTAATCCCCTCCTTTGACTTAAAGGAGGGGAAATTAGAAAATCTTGGTCGATGCCGTTGCCGGCGAGGATGATTTTATTTGAACTAACTTTTAATTCTTTTTCGAAATAACTTTTTTCATATTCAGTTAAAACCCAGAGGTAATCTGCCTTTTTTAAGGCATTAATTAGAGGTTTTTGGTGAAAATCGGAATCTGTTTGATGGAAAGAAGAATTGATGAGTAATTTTGCTTTGGTTATTTTTTTAAAAAATTGGGCATAAAGAATTATGGTGGTTGGGAGTGGTCCGGCGATGATTAAATCTGGTTTAAATTTTATGATTTGAATGGTGGCTTTTAAAAAAGGAATAAATTTAAAGATTGGGCCTTTTTGGAGAACTTTTAATAAATCTTGATTTATAAATAGATTTAGAAGTTTTAGAGGTTTCCTTAATAATGTATAGACAGAGAGTTTGATGAAACCCTTCCTAAATCCTTCCCTTGACAGGGCAGGATTTTTTTTGACGAAGTCGTCGGTGCTGGAACAGTCGGAACTTAGATAGAGAGTTTGGTGTTTTTGTGATTCAAAATATTGGCCGAGTTTGTAGATAACTTTTGAGCCGCCATCGATGGCGGGAGGGAAAATATGACTTAATAAAAGTATTTTCATTGATTAGTCTAATTATAGTTCATGTTATCCTAATAATTAGTTTATGTTAAAGAAAATAATTAATTCAAAATTATTAAAACTGCTTCTTTCAGCCGTTTTGATTTACTTTGCTTTCAGGAAGGTAAACATTTTTAATATATTTAATGAATTAAAAACTGTACCACTCAAATGGGTCATTATTAATGTTCTATATTCAATAATAGTTTTGGTTCTTGGTTCTTATCGTTGGAGCGTGTTGCTTTTTGACAAAATTAATTTAAAGAAAGTAATTGATTTTTCTAAGGCCACTTTTTCTGGTGCTTTCTATGGATTATTTTTCCCAACCGGAATTGCTGGTGACTTTTTGAAATGGTTGCCACTGCAAAAAAAATATCCTGAATTAACAAAAACAAAACTTTTCAGCTCTGTTTTTCTTGATAGATTTATTGGTTTTTCAGCTTTTATGTTTGCTGCTTTTGTGGCAACTGGTTTAGGTCTATTATTAAAATTTCAATTTCCAACATATTTGTTTTATTTGTTTGGGATAGTAAGCTTGGGAATTGTTCTCTTTTATGTGTTGGTATTTAATTTTGATTTTGAAAAATTATTAGTTAAATTTTCTAAATATAAAATTGTTTCAAAATTACATGAAGTTATAGATTTAGTTAAAAATAGTAATGTCGATAATATATTTAAGTGTTTAGGAATTTCTTTTATTACAGAATTACTTTGGGTGTCACAAGTTTGGTTTGTCAGTAATATTTTTCATGCTGGTTTCACTATCTTGTCAGTTTTTATATTTTTGCCAATTATTGCCATAATTTTGATTTTACCTATTTCAGTGGCAGGATTTGGAGCTAGAGAACAATTGTATTTAATCTTTTTTGCTCAAGTTGCAGTTAGTAATGAAAAGATATTATTAGTGTCCACTTTCATGGGAATATTGGGAATTTTGACAGCTCTTATTGGTGGGATAGTTGTCCTTCTTAAATCTTTTCTTAAATAATTTGTTAAAATTAATTTGCTTTGTTAAGAGTTCTGATTTTTTAAATTAGAACAGCAACCGAGTTCCGACTAAAGTCGAGAATCGCGGTGCTATCTCCAAACTTTTGGAGGACAAGCCTCTTTATTAATTAGTGGAGGAAAAATAATGAATTATCCTGTTTTTGTTTCTGAATCGGTTTGTGCTGGTCATCCTGATAAAATTTGTGATCAAATTTCTGATGCAGTGTTAGATGCAGCTTTAAGTGTTGATAAAAATGCTAGAGTAGCTTTAGAAACTTTGGTGACAACAAACAAAGTTGTAATGGCTGGTGAAGTCACTTGTAACCAAGGTTTGGATTATGTCGGAATTGCTAAGAAAGTGATTAAAGAAATTGGTTATACAAATCCAATTTTAAGTTTTGATGAAAATGCAGACATTGAAGTCTTAGTTCACCAACAATCAAAAGATATTGCGGTTGGAGCAGATAATGATGGGGCTGGTGATCAGGGAATGATGTTTGGTTATGCCTGCAATGAAACTCCTCAGTTAATGCCATTACCAATTGTTTTATCTCATGAACTTTGCCGAAAAATGGATGAATTACAATTTGGTGAATTAAATTATTTAAGACCTGATGGTAAGGCAGAAGTTAGTGTTAGTTATGATGATGGAAAGGTGTTGAAAGTAGAAAAAATAGTTTTAGCTAAGCCATTTGACCCAAGCATAGATAAAGAAAAAGTTAAATCTGATTTATATCGCCTAGCAGTGTTGCCAGTTTTGGAGAAATATAACTTAAATAAATTGACAGAAGAAGAAATTATTTTTAATGGAACTGGAGTTTGGGAAATTGGTGGTCCAGACTCAGACACTGGAGTGACTGGAAGAAAAATTGTGGTGGACACTTATGGAGGCATGGGGAAAATTGGTGGTGGATGTTTTTCTGGTAAAGATCCAACAAAGGTCGACAGGAGTGCTGCATATGCGGCCAGATTTTTAGCTAAAAATATTGTGGCAGCTGGTTTTGCTGACAGATGTGAAGTTCAATTAGCTTATGTGATTGGAATTCGAGATCCTATTAGTAAATCAATTGAGACTTTTGGAACTAATAAAAAAGAGCAAAAGGAGATTAATGATTTTGCTTGGAGTTTATTAGATTTGTCGGTTAAAGGAATTATTGAAAAATTTGATTTAAAAAGACCGATATATAAAGATACGGCAAAATATGGACATTTTGGATATGAAGAATATCCTTGGGAAGAAATTATTTCTTAAATTGTTTGTGCCAGTTCCAAGCACTAGAAACGATAGTCTCTAAATCGAAATATTTTGGTTGCCATTTTAAAATATTTTTGGCTTTGGTGGCGTCGGCAATTAGTTCTGGTGGATCACCAGCTCGTCTGTCTTTAAGAGTCACTTTAAAATCAATGCCAGTGATTTTTTTAGCCATATCTATCACTTCGGTGACAGAAAAGCCTTTGCCATTGCCTAAATTGAAACATTCACTTTGGCCACCATCTAATAGATATTTAAGAGCCAGAACATGAGCATCAGCCAAATCAGTGACATGAATGTAATCGCGGATGCAAGTTCCATCTGGGGTTGGATAATCAGTTCCAAAAACACCAATTTCTTCTCG
>JBAXAJ010000006.1:0-44129 GCA_037142555.1 Candidatus Shapirobacteria bacterium
CTTTTAAATTTTTCTATCAATTCATCAGCAACTTCAACAGATTTTTCTTCAATTACTATTTCAGATTGATATGTTTCGACTTTTTCAACAATTTCCTCTTTTAATATTTTTTTCTCTTCTTTGTTAACCAATTCAATTGGTAATTTTTCTAGCATTTTCTCTACCTGTTGATCAACATCTTCAAGTTTTGAACCATAATTAGGTTCAATTATTTCCGCGACTACTTTATCTACAATTTCTTCAGCTTTTTCTTCTGGGATTTCCAAATCTTCTTTAATTTCATTTTGAATTTTGAATCTTTCTCTACTAATTCTTTCAGCTTTCTTTTCAACCTCTACCTTATTATTATTTTCTTCCTCTTTTTTATTTTTATATTCATTTAAATCAACAATTTTCTCTTCAGGAGTTTTCACCTCTTGGGCTACTTCTTCTGCTTTTTTACTATTTAATTCATCTAAAGTTTTTTTGTAAAGATCTCTTTGTTTTTGTAAAAAGTTTTCTATATTTTTTTGAGAAATAGTTCCTTTATTATCTTTATAGATTTTATCTATTGCCATTTTGTCGTCATAGCCCTTACCATTTGTATATTCATCGTAAGAATCAACCAATTCATTAATTTTAGCGGTTGGCACCTCAGAGGTATTAAATTCACTTCCAGCTTCAGTTTCAATCCCTTTCAAGGCTTCAATCACCCCATCAATTCCATAAACATCCATTTTCCCTAGATAATTTTCAATGGATTTTTCCAAGACACTTCCTCTAATCAATTTTCCTTTTAGAAAATTAATTTGTTCCAAAATTTTGATGGCTTCTTGTGGGCTAGATACATTAAGAGCGTTTAGTTCTTGGATTTGGTCTTGTAAATTAATTGCTAAATCTGCCATTTATAAAATTATAGCAATTTAAACGATGCCATTACCAAAAATATCATCATAATCTAATTTACTCTTGTTGTCTGTTGTCATTTTGTTATCACCACTAGCTTCAACTACTTTATCTTCAGGAGTCACAAACTCAGGTTTAATTTGTTTGTTAAACTGTGGTGGTTGTGGAATTTTGACTTCTGTTTGATTGATAAAAACAGGTTTTTTATTAATCAAATTATTAGGGTTTGGATCCTGTTTTTGAACTTGTGGGATAACTTCAGTTTTAGGCATTTCAAACTTAGGCAAAGGTGGTAATTTATTACTGTCAAATATAGTTTTTGGTGGCAATTGACTATTATTCTCCATATTTAATTTTGCCTCATGTTCTTTTAATTCATTTTTTTCCACTTCTTCAAGTTGGCTAATTTTGTCTTGGAGCCCTTTTTCAGTGTCATTATTTAAAACAACTACTTCTGGTCTTGAAGAAAAAAGATTGTTTGTATTATTTTGAGGAGGGGTGACTGGGCTAGCAACTGGGGGTACAATTGGAGCCACAAGCTCAGGTTCCACAATTGCTTTTTGCTCAATTAGTGGCGGCAGCTCAACTTTTGGAGCTTCAATTTTAGTTTTAATTTCAGTAGTATATTTATTAACAGGGCCATCCTCTTCTGTTTCTGATGGTAAATTTTGGCTCAAAGGCGGTAATTGAGGTGCATTAGTTTCAGTCTTAAGCTCAATTGCTTCTTTTTTCATTCTTAAAACATCTTCTGGGTTAGAAGTGATTAGTTTATGTTCATCCTCAGAAGAAATAACTTGAATAGCCACGTGGTTTTGCCCAGCAAAAAAGATTCCTTCACCCTTATCAGCACTTAATAATAATTGTTTTTCTCCTTCAGACAGATAAAAAACTTCACCAATTTGGTCAATAGCCGCACTATGTTGTTTCAAAAGAATTTGTATAGCACTATTAGTCACAATTTCTTTTCCATAATCAGTTTTTAAGAAATCATCAACATCTTGAGTAATAGTTGTCACTCCTAAATAATATTTTCGGCCTCTTTTAACAATCCCTCTCAAAAATGAAGCTGAATCTTCATGTTGCATCAAATACCAAGCCTCATCAACAATCAAAATTCTCTTTTTTAGAGTATTTTTAACCACTGTCCAGATATAATCCAAAATTATTTGCATTGCTACTGGTCTCAAACTGTCTTCAAGGTTTTTAATTCCAAAAACTACAAATTTATTATTCAAATTAACAGTCGTTTTTTGATTGAAAATACCAGCAAAAGAACCTTTAATATATTTTTCAAATCTAGCTGCTAGGCCCTTGGCTTTTTCTTCTTCCATCCCAATTAAAGATTTATACAAATCTTCAATTAATGGAGCTTCTCTCTTTTGAGTTTCTGGGTCAGGGGTTATCCCCTTAGCTTTATAAGCTTCCATAATTGCCTTATCTAGAATTGATTCTTCAATCGGATCCATTTTCCCAATCATAATTTTGAAAGTCTTGTGTAGGCTTAAAATCTTGCTATTTAGGGCATTTTCGCCATCTTCTTCGACTAAAGACAAGTCAAAAGGATTAATTTTTGAAGCTTCATTGTACCCAAAGGCAATATATTGGCCACCCACCGATTCACAAAGACTTTGATATTCATTTTCTGGGTCAATTACTATTATTTCTGAACCAAGCATCAGAGATCTCAAAGCTTCTAGTTTGATTAAATAAGATTTTCCGGCACCAGCAGTTGCAAAAACCACCGAATTATAGTTTTGCATTGAGAATCTATCAAAAATTACTAAAGAGCCGTTGTGCATATTAACCCCATACATAATTCCCTTATCATCGGACAAATCTGAAGAAACAAAAGGGAATGTTGTTGCCAATGAAGTTGTATCCATGTTTCTAGTTATATTGAGTTTATCGTCGCAAGCTGGCAGGGTAGTGATGAACCCTTCTTCCATTTGCAAAGTTGCTCTCTTGCTAATAATCAAAAGTGAACCTAAGGCTGCTTCTAAATTCTTATTAATTCGATTTAATTCTTCTTTTGAATCAGCAGTGATGGTTATATAAAGGCCAAATTGGAAAAATCTTTCTTCACCTTTAACTAAGTCAGCTTGTAAATTCAAAGCATCTTCTAGTTTAGCTTGAGTAGCTGGGTTAGCTATCCTTCCTCTTTGCATATCAGTGCTAAGTTCAGCTTCCATTTCTGTAATTTTTCTTCTTAAATCATCCAAAATTGCCTTTCCATCAGTTGGGTAGATATACATTGAAATATTCAAAGATGCATCAAAATTAATCAAAGACGATAACCAGTTTATACCTACAAATCGGGGGTAAGAAGCCACAAACAGAGTTTGATAATACTTATTATCAATTCTGACATGGTTAAAATCTACTTCCAAAGCTGAAGGTGCGATAATATCTTTTGTTGACACTAATCCATCCACAAATTCTTTTTCTCCACTTGTTTTCACTTCATTTGCAACTGGAGTTGTACTAGTGACAACCACTGGTTTTTTTAATAATTTATCTAATAATTTCATTTTTATTTTGTAGTAACAACTGGGGCTCCATAGTTTAATGTTTGGAGTTTTTGGTTAACTGCAGTCCCTTCGTTGTATATTTTGTAAAAAACTTCGATTAATTCTTTTGTGTTTAGTTGTTCAATTTCTAAACCTAGTCTAGAAAATAATCTCATTAGATGATCTCTTTTAGGTTCCAAGCTAGCTTTAGCTTTTTCAAAAATATATTCCTTAGAATAGGGCAAATCAGTATTCTTATTTTTTGCCAAAAATGGGAGTAACTTGTTAAATGTTTCTTTCCCAGCATTTTTGATCCCTAATTCTAAAAGCGAAAATCGGACTACCACATAAAAAGATTTTGATAAAACCGCATTCTTTTTGACTGTTTCTTCAATAAACTTTCGATATAATTGGATTCTTTGCTTTAAAAGAGAATTATCTTGTTTTTCTTGGGCTTCTTTAAGATTACTTAAATAAGAAGTGACATCTTTAGTGTTGGATCTGATCACTATTTGGATTGGGAAGTTTAATGAATTTAAAATTCCACCATAAGCAAAAACCAAAGCTGATTGTTCTTTTTCTGATAATAAATCAAAATTCACTGAAGAAATTTGCATCACCATCGAACAAGACCCGTCTTTAATCATCACAATTCCATCCCGAACATCCTCTATTGGCAGATGGTCTTGAGTGCTTCCTTTAATAGCAATTTTTAGAGGGTCGTTAGACATACTTTAATAATATCTTAATTTGATGTAATTATCCTTATTGGTTTAACAATTTCACCTTTTAAATCTACATTAACTCTATCAAAATTGAAACCTTCTTTTTCACAAATTAATAAATATCTACCGTTGGATAGGGGGGTAGAAGTTTTAAATTGGCCTAGAGAATTACTTTTTAAGACCCTAGTTGGGTTTCCATGTTCATCTTGGATTTCAATAATCACTCCATCAACAATTTTCCCCATACCGTCAGTTGCCATCCCTACAATCACATTTGGTGTTTCTGGGATATCTGGCATTGGTATTGACCCAAAAACTGCTTGTCCAGTAGCTTCCAATTTTTCTGTTTTTAAGTTCAAATTAGATTTTTGGTCTCGCCAATCAGTTTCTTTAACAACAGCTTCTTCTTTTGTTTCTTTTTCTTCAAGTTTTTTATTTTCTCTTTTAACTGAAGGCAATGATTGGACAAATTCATCAATTTTTTTACTATCCTTTTTTAGCACAATTTCTTCATTTTCATTACTTTCAACATCAACAGTTTTACTTGAATCTAATTCAAGCCAATTTTTATCAGCTCTTTTTTTATAAATATAAATTGTTGGTGAATAAATAGATTTAATAAAAGCCACAATCCAAGTTTCCAAAGGTCTATCTTCAAAAGGCACAAAAGCCAACAATAAACCCCCACCAGCAACAACAAACATTAATGGCCACTTCACCAACACAATCAGCTTAGTAGTATTAATTAATATCGCCAAAATAATGCCTATAGCAGCTTTCAAAAATTGTTTTAGAGTCATGTCTCCCACTAGTTTGAATTCATATGATGAAATCTGCTGTGGAATTGGGTGTTGTTCCATTAATTAATTCTACCAGCAAACTTGATAAACTACATATATGTCTAAACTTGTAATTATTGACGGTCACGCCATCATTCATCGGGCTTATCACTCAATTCCATCTCTAAGCGTCAATGGCCAACCAGTTAATGCTCTTTATGGTTTTTACTCCATGATTTTGACTGCAGTCAACACTCTCCAACCAGATTATCTAATCGTTTGTCTAGATTCTCCTGGTCCAAATTTCAGAAACGAAGAATTTTTAGGTTATCGAGCCAAACGTAAACCTGCTGAACCAGATTTAATTTCTCAACTACCACTATTAAAATCAACCCTAGAACAAGCAAATATAACCAATTTTTCTATGGGTGGTTTTGAAGCTGACGATTTGATTGCCACAATTGCCATTAAAGCTGCCAAAAAGAAGATAATTAAAGAAGTCGTCATCATTACTGGTGATAAAGATTTGATGCAACTAGTTAACCAAAAAATATCTCTCTTTGTACCAATTCGTGGTCTTTCTGAAACTAAAATTTTTGAAACGGATGACGTTAAAGAAAAACTTGGAGTTCTACCTTCTCAAGTTGTCGATTTAAAAGCTTTGATGGGTGATATGTCAGACAACTATCCTGGTGTTGCTGGAATTGGCCCAAAAGTTGCCATTGATTTACTCTCAGAATATGAAAATCTAGACAATATTTATAAAAATTTGGATCAAATTAAACCTCTAGTCAAAGAAAAACTAGTTAACGACAAAGAAAATGCTTATCTTTCTCAAAAACTAGCCACTTTAGTTTGCAATATCCCTCTAGAATTCAAACTTTCTTCTTCAAAATGGGATGAATCTTCTTTTCTAGATTTAATTTCTCTCTTTAAAACTTTCAATTTTAAATCTCTAATCCAAAGAGTTGAAAAACAAAGTTCCATAAAAATTACTGATAAAATAACTTCAAAGCAAACTACTTTATTTTAAATATGAATAAACCACAAAAAATTGCTATCGTTCAAGATTATATTAAAGAATTTGGCGGAGCCGAATCAGTCCTTGAAACTCTATCAGAAATTTTCCCTGATGCCCCAATTTTCACCACTCTCTATAAACCTGAATTTTTAGGTCCACACCAAGATCGACTAGAAAAAAAATGGTCAAATCGAATTCATCAAAGTTTTTTCCAATATATTCCTTTTGCCCACAAAATAATCAGCCCTCTTCGTCTTTTGTCACCACTAGCTTTTAAATCTTTCGATTTTTCTGCTTTTGATTTAATCATCATTTCCGCCACTGGTGCCTATTTCCCAAATTTAATCAACAAAGGCAAAGCAAAATTAATTTGTTATTGTCACACTCCACCTCGCTATCTCTATGGTCTTCCAACTGCCAGAAACTTCACTAAAAATAAAATTATTTATGCCATAATCCAAGTTTTGAATCACTTTCTAAGAATTCTCGATTTTAAATCATCTCAAAATGTTGATCAATTCATTGCTAATTCTCAAACCACTGCCGCCCGTATTAAAAAATTCTATCGTCGTGATGCCATCATCATCAATCCACCAGTCGATCTACCTGAAATTAGAAATTTGAAATTAGAAATTAAACCTTATTTCTTAACTGGTGGCCGTCTTGCTAGAGCCAAACGCTATGATATTGCTATTCAAGCCTGTAACAAATTAGGTTTAAAACTTAAAATTTTTGGTCGTGATTTTGCCAATTATAGTCAAGAACTTAAAGATTTAGCTGGCTTGTCCGCCATAGCTTCAGCGAAGGCGGAGCCAACTATTGAATTCTTAGGTGAAGTTGATCAAAAACAAAAAGAAATTCTCTATTCTCAAGCCAAAGCTTTCATTTTTTGTTCAGATAATGAAGATTTTGGGATTGTTCCAGTTGAATCAATGGCCTATGGTTGCCCAGTCATCGCTTACAAGAGTGGAGGAGTCACTGAAACAGTCGTCGAAGGCAAAACAGGCGTCTTTTTTGATGATTTAACCCCAGATTCTTGTGCCGCTGCAATCAAAAAATTTCAAAAATCAAAAATAAAATCAGAAGATTGCGTCTCTCGTGCCCAATATTTTTCCAAAGAAAAATTTATTTCTAAAATTAAAAAACTAATCTCTTAACCATTTTTGACCATCAAGAGCTGCTCTTGACCCATCTCCAGCTGCAATAATTGCTTGTCGATGATTTTCATTGACACAATCTCCAGCTGCAAAAATCCCTTCAACATTAGTCATTGTTGTCAGCTTTTCATTTTTACCAACAATTATTTGTCCACCATCTTTTAGATCAACTAACCCTTCCAAAAATTTAGTTGCTGGGCTATAACCAACCGCCACAAACAAACCATCTAATGGCAACATTTTTTCTTCACCACTTTTATTATTCAAAATTCTAACTGATTCTAATTTTTCTTCCCCAATTAACTCTTTAACTTCTGTATTCCACATTATTTCAATTTTTTCATTATTTAATACCTTGCCTTGCTCAGCTGCGCTAGCTCTAAATTCTTCTCTTCTGACAACCATATAAACTTTTTTAGCTAGTTTAGACAAAAAAGCTGCATCTTCACAAGCTGTGTCCCCACCACCAACCACGGCCACTATTTTATCTCTAAAAAACATTCCATCACAAGTTGCACAACTACCGACTCCATGACCAATTAATTCTTGTTCTCTTGGTAACCGTAACCAATTAACAGATGCTCCAGTCGCAATAATCACAGATTTACTCTCTAAAATTTCTCCATTTTCCAATTCAATTTTAAAAAGTTTAGAAATTAGAAATTTGTCATTAGAAATTCTTTTAACAATCCCATCTTTAATAGTTATCCCAAACTTTTTGACCTGATCTTGCATTTCCATCATCAACTTAAAACCACCGATTCCATTTGGGAATCCAGGGTAGTTTTCTACCATTGGGGTGATTGTTAGTTGTCCACCTGGTTGGTTCCCAGCAATTACTACTGTTTTAATATCAGCTCGAGCGTTATAAATTGCCGCTGTTAAGCCACTTGGGCCTGAACCAATGACTATTGATTCATAAATTTCTTTTCCATCTATCATATTTCTCATTTTATCATCTATAATTTTTATAATGATCTCGAGAACTATTAACTCAATTAACTTTGTCTTTAAACACACTACCCAAAAAGGTCAACTGTTTTTTTGGCTTTTTATTCGTTTTCTGTCTGCAATCTTACCTTTAATAACCATCTATCAGTTTTCTCATTTGATCAAACTTCTTGAAATTAAAACTGAATTAATTGTTCTTTTCTATTATTTACTCTGGATTTTTGCAGTTCGTCTTCTCGACAACTTTTTAAGAATTCGTTCCACCACCAAACTAGACTTTTTAATTTCTAATCTTTCCTTTGAAATTCATAACTACTTTTTAATTGATTTTAAACCTGAAAACAAAGAAGATCGTCACGGTTCTATCCAAGCTATTCGTAATTTTGCTGATGCCACAATAAAAACTCTGACCCTCTTTAAACAACCAGGAATCGACAGCATTGTTTCTATTCTCTTTATTCCTATTGCTTTATTTTTCATTGACTTTAAATCCTTTGTCATAATTGTTGCTTATATCAGCATCTATCTATTAATTAATTTCTTCACTAGTCAACGCTACAAAGATTTGCGTGATTTCCAAAACACTAAAACTGAAGCTTATTTTGCCAAACTTCAAGACAGTGATGATGTTGATCTTGAACAAAACACCTACACCCGCCATTTTAAAAGAATGACAAATTGGAACTTTGTTGAATGGTTTGCTCTTCAAAACACCGCTGTTTTCTTCTATTCAATCTTTCTTCTATATCAAATCTATCAAGTAGTTAATGGCACTAGTGACATTTCTGATGTCGTTTTAGTCATTGGTTATGTC
Source organism: Candidatus Shapirobacteria bacterium (assembly GCA_037142555.1). Classification (GTDB taxonomy): domain Bacteria; phylum Patescibacteriota; class Microgenomatia; order UBA12405; family UBA12405; genus WARW01. The sequence goes on from JBAXAJ010000006.1 coordinate 8,840, forward strand.
ACTCAAACCCAAATGTTTTTAAATTCTTTCACTGACATTTGGTATTCACTGGGAGACATGTATGTTGCTCTAAAGCATTTAGCTAAAAATGAATCAGTTTCCGTCCTCAGCCTAGATGAGTTCATTTAACTTGCTATTTATCCGCCCGTGGTGGAAAATAACCAAATGCCAGAACTTCCAGAAGTCGAAGTTGTCCGTCTGTTTTTAGAGGCCAACTTAATCGGCAAAACTATTTCTAATATTGATATTCTTAGCCCAAAAAGTTTTATTGGTCTTCCTGAGCAAGCCGTTGGGGAAAAAATAGTTAAATTCACCAGAATTGGTAAACAACTTTCTTTACATTTAAAAAACAAACTAATTCTCCTTTTCCATCTCAAAATGTCTGGCCAAGTTATTTTTGGTTCTTCTGTTCTAGGCCACCCTACTCCAAAAGAGGATAAATCTGTTTTGCCAAATAAATCGACTCGTTTATTTTTCACTTTTTCTGATTCTTCTAAGCTATTTTTTAATGATCAGCGTAAATTTGGCTGGGTAAAATTATTAAATCAATCTGAACTTATTAAATTTCAACAAAATTTAGGCATCGACATCTTGAGCCCTAATTTCACTCAAAAATACTTTCAAGATCAAATCAAGACAACTTCTCGTCCCATAAAATCAGTTCTATTAGATCAAGATAAGTTTGCTGGAATTGGCAACATCTATGCCAACGATGCTCTTTTTCTAGCCAAAATTCATCCAATCACTCCATCAAACAAAATCACTCCTAAAAAAGCCAATCTACTCCACAAATTTCTCATAAAAATTATGCTCGAATCTATCAAAAATGGTGGATCCACCGCCAAAGATAATAAATATATTCGACCTGATGGTTCAAGTGGTCTCCACCAATTTTCTTTCCAAGTCTACCAACGTCATGGCCAACCTTGTCTAAGTTGCCAAAGTCCAATAGAAAGAGTTAAACTAGGTGGCAGAGGCACTTTTTTCTGTCCCAAGTGTCAAAAAATTATTAATTAACTTTTTATGAAATCAAAAATAATTATTTCGTTTTTAATATTAGCTTTAATATCTTTTTCAAAACCAGTTTTTGCTAAAGATGCCACTCCAAGTTCAAAAGGAGTTATTAATCAGATAAAACAAGAAATTAAAAATGACAAACAAGAAATTAAAATTGAAAAGAAAGAAATTAAACAAGAAATAAAAAGCAAGAAAGCACAAGCTATTTTTAATGTCGTTAAAATGGGTCTAAACAAAAGACACCAAGCTCTATTAAAAATTAAAGCCAAATTAGAAGCCAGAATGGCTAAAAACCCAATGAATAAAGATCTAGCTAAGGCTAAGATTGAACTAGCTAATTTTGATGCTGCCGAAGCTAAATACCAAGCCGACCTAAAAGCTCTTGATACAAAATCAAATAAAGAGGTGAGAGGAAGTGTCAACCTATTAAGACAAGATTTAAATAATATTAAAAAAGTTTTAAGGAACACTACTGTTGCTCTAGCTCAAGCACCAAAATTAGAAGTTACAAAAACTCAATAACTATGAAAAATAAATTTTTAATTTTTTCTTTTTTAATCGTTTCTGCTCTGGTTTTTTCTGGTTGTACCCTTAAGGATCAAGCTGAATCAAAGGTACTTAATAAAATTAATAACAAAGTTGATCAAAAAATTGAAGAAAATTCAAAAGATGTAGTTAATAAAGAAACTGGTGATGACAGTGAAGCTGAAATTTTAAAACAAATCGATGCTGACACCGACACTGGTTTTGAAGCTGAACTCAAAAGTTTAGACACGGAAGCTAACTAATGATTAAAGTTTTCGTTTTTGACATTGGTAATGTAGTTTGGGAATTCAAACCACTCTATGATCGACTTTTCACCATTTGGGCCAGCCGTTTGAACAAAACTTTTGTTGAGATGCGCCTAGATTTTGCAAAATCTTATCAAGACATAGAAATTGAAAAAATATCAATTGAAGATTGGCTCCTATCTTTAAATCCCAATATTGACATAAAACTTTTCTTGTCTGACCTTGAAACTGTTTTTTCTGATGAAAAAACTTTCACTTCTTATTTTTTTCCAGAAACTATTAAGCTTTTATTAAAGCTAAAATCTCAAAATATTCCTTTAATCTGTTTATCTAACACCGAAGCTCTTATTTATCCTTATTTCAAAAAATTTATAATCGACCCTTATTTTGATCATTCAATTCTTTCTTGGCAAGTTGGAATTCGCAAACCAGAACTTGGAATCTATCAAAAAATATTTGATTTCGTTCAAGTTCAACCAAATGAAGTTATTTTTATTGATGATAAGCCGGAAAATGTGGCTGCTGCCAAGTCTCTTGGCATAAATGCTCTGCTTTTTGAAAATAATCAAAAGCTTCTTCAAGATATTGACACCTACCAAAATTCTTAATATAATAAATTCGGACAACATTAGTCCGAATTAATATGTATATATCTACTAAATCACGATATGGTCTTCGCGCTCTGTCCAATTTACTTGGTCAAGATTGTTGTTCTGTCAAAAAAATTGCTCAAAAAGAGCATCTTTCTCCAGATTATCTAGAAAAAATTTTTTCTCGTCTCAAAAAAGCCGGAATTCTAAAAGTTGTCAGAGGTGCCAATGGTGGTTATGTCTTGAATAATGAAGCTAAAAACATCACTCTTAAACAAGTAATCGATGCTCTTGAAAAGGCCGAATTCTCTTGTCCTAATTTTTGTGCCTGCAACAGCAAATCTGTTTGGCAAAAAATTCAAGCTGGTTTTAATCAAGTTCTAGAATCATTAAGCTTGGCTGATCTAGATGAAAATGAAGAAAAAGAGATTTATCTTGATTATGCAGCTTCAACTCCAATCGACCCAGAAGTTTTAAAAACTATGTTGCCATATTTTTCTCAAAAATATTCAGGCAACACCATGTCTCTCCATTCTTTTGGTTCAAAATCATCTCAAATTGTTGAAACTTGTCGTCAAACTTTTGCCAAAATTTTAAATGTTTTACCAAAAGAAATAATTTTCACCGCTTCTGCCACTGAAAGTAATAATACTGTTTTAAAGGGAATTGCTTTTGCTAATCAAAAAAAAGGTAAACACATAATTATTTCTTCAATTGAACATGATTGTGTTCTAGAATCCGCCAATTGGTTGAAAACTCAAGGTTTTGAAATCAGTAAAATTTCAGTCGATAAATATGGTCTTTTAAATCTAGATGAACTCAAAAAAACTATTCGACCAGACACAATTTTAGTTTCTGTGATCCATGGGAATAATGAAATTGGCACTGTCCAAGATCTCGAAAGTATCGGTCAAATTTGTAAAGATAGAGGAGTTTATTTCCATACTGATGCTTCCCAAAGTTTCACTAAAGTTCCTCTTGATCTATCAAAATTAAACATTGATCTTTTGACTGCTTCTTCTCACAAAATTTATGGTCCAAAAGGCAGCGCTCTTCTCTATATCAAAACTGGCACTAAAATCACTCCACTTCTTCATGGTGGTGGTCATGAGTTTGGTCTACGATCTTCAACTCTAAATCTCCCATCAATTGTTGCTTTCACTAAAGCCGCCGAAATTGCCACCGCTAATTTTAGTCAAGAAAATAAAGATTTAATCAAACTTCGAGATTATTTAATCAAAAACATTTTAAAATCTATTCCAGATTCTTTTCTAAATGGTCATCCAACCAAACGTCTTTCAAATAATATAAATATTTCTTTTGCCAGAGTTGAAGGGGAATCTCTTCTTCTCGAACTCGATTTCTACAAGATCGCCGTTTCCACTGGTTCTGCTTGTTCTTCCTCTTCACTTGAACCTAGTCATGTTCTCCTAGCTACTGGTCTCAAACCAGAACAGGCTCATGGTTCTCTTCGTTTCAGCATCGGTCGCTTCACTACAAAAACAGAAATAGATTATTTATTAAAAGTTTTACCTCAAGTTATTAATAAATTTAGGCAACTTTCGCCTTTCAAAAAATAATTATGTACTCTCAAAAAGTTCTAGAACATTTCCGAACCCCCCATAATTTTGGTTCCATGGATAATCCAAGCACTATTGGTCAAGTTGGCAATTTAGCTTGTGGTGATGTCATGAAGCTCTATCTAAAAATTGCAAAAAATTCAAAAGGACAAGAATTCATTAAAGATATTAAGTTTGAAACTCTTGGTTGTGCCGCTGCCATTGCCACCAGCAGTGTTGTCACTGATCTGGCTAAAAATAAGACTCTAGAAGAAGCTATAGAAATCAAAAATGAAGATGTGGTTAAAGCTCTAGATGACTTGCCAACTATTAAAATTCATTGTTCACTCCTAGCTGTTGATGCTCTGGTTGAAGCTATCTATAACTATTATCAAAAAACAGGTCAAAAAATCTCTCCTGATTTTGAGAAAAAACATAATCGAATTATAACCTGTCAAAGTCGATTAAAACATTAAAAATTAAGGTAAAATATAAAAACTATGTTCCTAGTTCAACCAATTTACGCTCAATGTCCAGTCTGCATCGTCACTGTTGGCGGTGGAATGTTTCTTGCTGAAAAGTTAGGAATCGATTCTCTTTTAATTAATATTTGGATTGGTGGTTTTAATGCCGTCATCGGTTATTGGCTAGCTTCAAAATTCAAAAACAGAATTCTTAGAAACCCAATCATTTTATCTATAATTCTCTATGGCTTCACCCTATTTTATTTCTATCTAACCAAAGAAATAAATTTTAAAGACAGCATTCTAGGCATAGATAAAATCCTTCTAGGTGAAACTCTAGGTTTAGTCAGTGTTTTCATCGGCAACTTTTTAAATATCTATCTTAAAAAAAGAAATGGCGACAAAGTTTTCTTCCCGTATCAAAAAGTTGTCTTTCCTTTTTCTCTCTTAATAATCTTCACTATCTTATTCAAATTAATTTTTAAACTATAACTATGACCAACGCAAAAGACCTTCAAAAATTTATTGATAAAGCTAAAAAAATCGAAAAAGGTCATAATCTAGACCTATCTTTAGGTGAAGATCTCTCAGTTGCCATCATGAATCTAATTGGGATTGAAGAACACATGTTTTTTACTTCTCAAAAACTTGGTGACACTAAATATCTTGATGTTCTAGATTCAGCCAGAGAAATGAGAAAAGAATTAATGAAAAAAATTGTTAAAGAAGGCCAAGGTGAAGTTTGGTGCACCAGCAAACATCTCTTATCAGCTTCAATGAGATTAATGGAAGTGGGGACTAAATGCATAACCAAAGGTGACAAGAAAGAAGCCAACGATTATTTCAAAAAATCTTTTGATCTATACAACCTTTTTTGGGGTTTAAACCTAGGCATGGTCAAAGCCGACCCTCAAAAGGCTAAATTTGATGAAAAACCACTTCCTAAAAAAGATCTCTTTGGCTCAATAAGTCAGACTGTCGGAAAACTTCTCGATTGTTGTCGTGAATAGCTAAAATTGGCTATACAACACCCGCTAGAACCAACGTAATTAAATTTTAGCAATCTCACTAAGTTTAACCATATCTTTAACCACGATTTTTCGGCCTTTATTATATAAAAAGCCTTCTTTTTGTAGTTTTAAAATTTGCAAAGTCACAGTTTCCCTTGTCAAACCAGTCATACTAGCTAAAATTCGGTGAGGAGTTTTAAAATCAACCACAGTTTCACCATCTTTTAATTCTCCAAATTTCTCTAAATGGCTACAAATCAAGGATGCGACTTTAGTGTAAGCATCACCAAAGATTAATTTTTGTAGATTATTAGTTAAATCAAGAAAATCAGCCAAAACCGATTGTACTAAATTCTTATAAAGATCATCATCTTGCTTAACAAAGTCAATAAATTCTTTTTCTGGAGTCATCCAAACTTCCATTGGGCTGATAGCTTGAACAAAATATTTGTTTTCTTTATTTAACAAAACATTAGTTAAAGATATTAAAAATAAAGCTTTTAAAATTGGCAAAGTAACTTCTTTTCCATCTTTAGTGACACTGTAGACTCGGACATAACCACTTTTTTCGAATAAAACATTAGAAATCTTTTCACCTGGCTTCAAAATAATTTGCCCTTTCTTAATTTTTACAGCCTTATTTTTTTCAAAAAATCCAACTAGTTGTTTTTTAGTTTTTTCGTTCATTTTTAGTTTTCTATTTAATGTTAAAAATTATTTGTATGAGAACAAACAATTATAACATTCTACCTAGGTAGAAAACTAGCTATCTGAAACGAATTGTTCATTATTCCCTAAATTCTATATCCATATCCATAAACAGATTTAATATATTCGTCATTAGTGATTAATTTTAATTTCTTTCTTAGTCTTCTTATGTGAACATCAATCGTGTTTGAATTATAGTAACCATCAACTCCCCAAACATGCTCATATAATTCTTCTCTTGGGACTAATTTACCTCGATTAACCGCCAAATATTTTAAAAGCATATATTCTTGCCTAGGCAATTTAATAATTTGGTTATGATAAGTCACATATTGGTCATCCAATTTAATCAAAAGTTTCCCAACGGACAAATTTCCAAGTGTTTTATTGTTATTTCGTCTCAACAAAGCCCTGATTCTAGCTTCAAGTTCATCAAGAGAAAATGGTTTTATTAAACAATCATCAGCTCCAGCGTCCAAAGCCTCAATAACAATTTCTTTCTTTTGATTATTAACAAAAAACAATATTGGCACTTTAATGTCCATTTCTCTAATTTTTTCACAAATTTTTGTCTCATTTGTATTAGCTAAATAATGGCCAATAATCAATAAATCATATTCTTTACTTTCAATTTTCAAAATTCCGTCTCGACAAGTGTTAGCTATGTCCACATTGTAGTGAGACTTTAATTTTTCCCTAACAGCCAGAGATAATTCATGATTATTTTCAATATATAAAATATTCATTTTATAAATATTACTCTTTTTATATCGACTAATAATGAACGAATTATGAATTTGTTATACTCATAACATATGAGTGAAAAACCTTCTCCTTTCCCTAATTTAAAAATAGATATAAGTGGCAATAATTTTGGTCACCCCGGCGCGTCAGAAATAATCATGGAAAAAGCTAATGAAAGCAGAGATAAAATGGACGAACTTCAAGAAAAAGCAAACATAGACAAATTGACCGGCCTTCCTAACCAAAACTATATTCTAGAAAAATTGTCAGAATATGATTATCAAAAAGATGGTCCAATATGTGTTCTTTCCGTAGATGTTAACAATCTAAAAAAAACTAATGACCAGATTGGTCACCATATAGGCGACAAATTACTCCAAAATGTTGCCAAAATAATAAAAGGCAGTCTCAGACCAAAAGATGAATTTGCCAGACTTGGTGGTGATGAATTTTTAGGCTTACTACCTATTGATAAGGATTATGTAGAAGCAGATGTAGTCAAAGCTATTTCAAAAAAAATCCGACAAGACCAAACTGAATTCAATAAAAAGTTAAATGATCAAGAAAAAGTTAATTTCGCAATTGGTCTCACTTTCACTGGCCCTGATAAGAATCTTACAGAGGCAATCAAAGAAGCTGACCAAAAAATGTATCAAAACAAGAATAAAATAAAAGATGAACAAGCTAAACAATCGCCTGAGCAACAATCTGTGCAACCCCTCCATCTAATGGAACAGGAAGGATAAAGTCAACACTCAATTCATTTTCTTTGACATAGCCAGCCAATGCTTTTGCGGCTGCTATTTTCATTTCATCAGTGATTTTGTGTACTTTATTGTCCAGTGCTCCTCTAAAAATTCCTGGAAAAGCCAAAACATTATTGATTTGGTTAGGGTGGTCACTTCGTCCAGTCCCCACAATAAAAGCGCCAGCTTTTTTAGCCAAATCAGGATCAACTTCTGGAATTGGATTTGCCATTGCAAAAATGATTGGCTTTTCTGACATTGTTCTAAGCATTTCTTCACTAACAACATTTGGTCCACTCACTCCAATAAAAACATTTTGTTCAACCATTGCTTTTGCCAAATCTCCACTCAAATTTTCTCGGTTAGTAATTTCTAAAAATTCTTTTTTCTCTTCATTCAAATCAGTTCTGTCTCTGCTAATTATTCCTTTGGAATCAACTACAATAATATTTCTAAAACCATAAAGGTGTAATAATTTTGTGATTGCTGTTCCGGCTGCTCCAGCTCCACAAACTACAATTTTACTTTCCTCAACACTTCGTTTGGCTAATTTTAAAGAATTAATCAATGCTGCCAAAACCACAACAGCTGTTCCATGTTGATCATCATGCATCACTGGGATATTCAAAAGTTCTTTTAATTTATTTTCAATATAAAAACATTTTGGAGCCGCAAAATCTTCTAAATTAATTCCTCCAAAACCAGGCGCAATATTTTTTACAATATTAATAATCTCATCTGGATCTTGAGTTTCCAAAACAATTGGAAAAGCATCAATATTGGCAAATTCTTTAAACAACAAAGCTTTTCCTTCCATAACCGGCAAAGCTCCATAAGGTCCAATATTTCCTAAACCTAAAACTGCTGATCCATCTGAAACCACCGCCACAGTATTGGCTTTAATTGAATATTCTGAAGCTAATTCTGGATGTTCTGCCAAAAGTTTTGAAACTGCTGCCACTCCTGGGGTGTAAGCCACACTCAAATCATCTTTATTTTCCAATTTTCCAAATTTACTCACAACTTCAATTTTCCCTTTAAATTCTTTATGTTTTTCCAGTGATTTTTGTGAGTAGTCCATTAAGTTATTATAACCTTTTCCACTTTAATCTCAAAGAATTGCTCACCACCGACACACTGCTAAACGACATTGCCAATCCAGCAAAAATTGGATTTAAAACAATCCCAAAAAATGGGTAGAGAAGTCCAGCCGCCACCGGGATGCCAATAATATTATAAATAAAAGCCCAAAACAAATTTTGTTTAACCGTTTGCATAGTTAATTTAGCTAATTTAATTGTCTGAGAAATTTTTTGAATATCACCATGCAACAAAGTGATTCCAGCTGATTCAATTGCAATATCAGTTCCATTACTCATCGCAATTCCCACTTCAGCTTGAACCAAAGCCGGTGCATCATTAATTCCATCACCAACCATTGCCACTCTTTGACCAAGATTTTGTAATTCCTTAATTTTTAAAGCTTTTTCCTGTGGCAAAACTCCAGCTATAACCTCATCAATTCCAACCTGTTTTGCAATAAATTCTGCTGATTTTTGGTTATCACCAGTCAACATTATCACTTTAATTCCTTGTTGTTGGATTTTTTTAACCGCCTCAATGGCTTCAGTTTTAATAGTGTCACTCATCGCAATTTTACCAACCATTTTACCTTCAATTTCCACTGCTACCACTGTTTTCCCTTGATTAATTAATTCATCATTTCCTTCCAATTTTTTAATCGAAACCAATTCCCCATTAACTATCCCACTAACTCCAATTCCTTCTTTTGCCAAAAATTCTTTACAATCTAAAACTTTAACACCAACTTTTTCAGATTCAATCACAATAGTTTTAGCTAATGGATGCTCTGACAATTTTTCGACACTAGCTGCATATTTTAAAATTTCTTTTTTATCATAATTTTTATTTAAAGAAACAATGTCAGTCACTTGTGGTTCTCCCTTAGTAATTGTTCCAGTCTTGTCCATGACCACCACATCAACTTTAGCCAATTTTTCTAAACTCTCAGCATTTTTAATTAAAATTCCATTTTCTGCTCCTTTCCCAACTCCCACAATTATGGCTGTTGGTGTGGCTAACCCCAAAGCACAAGGGCAGGCGATGACCAAAACTCCAACAAAAGCCAATAGAGCCAAAGACAAATTCCCCCCAACAAAAAACCATAAAAGAAAAGCCAAAGTCGCAATAACCAAAACTATAGGCACAAAAACAGCCGATATTTTATCAGCCAAAGCTTGAATTGGAGCCTTAGAACCCTGTGCTTCCTCCACAATTTTTACAATTTGAGACAACAAAGTTTGTCCACCAATTTTAGTTGCTCTAAATTGAAAACTACCTTGCTTATTAATTGTGGCTCCAATCACTTGATCACCAACTTTCTTATCAACTGGCAACGGCTCACCAGAAATCATTGATTCATCAATTGAACTAAAACCTTTAATGATGATTCCATCAACTGGAATTTTAGTTCCCGGTTTAACAATAATTACATCGCCAATTAAAACCTGATCAATTGAGATTTCTAATTCTTTTCCTTTTCTTAAAACTAAAGCCGTTTTAGCTTGTAAACCTAATAATTTTTTAATAGTTTCTCCAGTTTTTTCCTTAGAGTTAGCTTCCAAATATTTACCCAAACTTATAAATCCAATCACCACAATCACCACATCAAAATAAGTTTGTGCTGATAAATTTAAAATAATAGCCACAGTGCTATAAAGATAAGCCGTTAAAGTCCCAATTCCAATCAAAGTATCCATATTGGCCACTCTGAATTTAATAAAATTTAAAATTCCTTTCAAAAATGGTCTGCCAATCCAAAATAAAATTATTGTTGCCAATCCAAAACAAATTAAATTTAAAACATTTTCAGCAATTGGGAAAGCGGGGATAAAAGCAAAACTTTTATTTAAAATGATCCACAACATTATCAAAAAAATAGTCAAAGAAATTGGAAAAACAAATTTAACTTTATTCAAAGAAAAAGTTTGATCTTTTTTAGTTTCAGAATCAGAGTTTAAAGAATAGCCCAATTCTGAAATTATTCCATTCATTTTGTTTATCGAACTTTTCTTTTGGTCATAAACAATTTTTGCTTTTTCAGTCGCAAAATTAACACTCACTGACTCAACCCCATCCGTTTTTTTGAGTCTATTTTCAATAATATTGGCACAACTAGCACAATGCATCCCACTAATTTTAAAAGTCTCTTTATTCAGTGACATTTATCTCTCCTCGTGGGACTCCCATTGCACAAGTAATTTGATATTTACCAACTTTATCAGCCACAAATTCCATGACTAATTTTTTACCTTTGACTAAAGTTTGAGCTCTATTATAAAGTCCAGGAATCATTACTGTGCTCATACATCCCGATCCATTATCATTAACAGTCAATTCCATTCGAATTGCTTCTCCTTTTTTGAAAGTAAAAGAGCTAGGGAAAATATCAGCACTGGCTGAGTAAGTTAATTCAACCAATCTCGCATTTTCTAGGGGAGCTTGTGTATCTTTAATACTCGAGTTTGAAGTCTCATTTTTATTTAATAGAGATTTAGAAGAATTTAAAATCCCAAATTGAAAATTCAAATTATATAAAACAAAAAATAAAATGATCACTCCAATTAATTTCTGATTTTTACCAAGTTTTTCAGATGAAAGACCAATTAAAAACAAAGGAATGCTAGTTCCTAAAACAAAAACCAACATAATCAACAGCCCTCTTAGAAAACTACCACTCAAAATTGCCACTCCTTCAGTCAACAAAGTGAAACCGCAAGGCAAAAAGACTGTCAAAAGACCAACTACAAAAGGAATTTGACTTTTAGTAATTTTTTTAGTCAAATTTTTTGGCAAAAACAAATTTATTTGTCTGGCAAACTTAAATTCCAACATTTGCAAAGCTATTATTGCCATAACCACTGAAACTAAAATCATTAAAATTGAAGTGAAAGTTGACGAAATAACGAATCTTTGACCAATAATTCCCAAAATTCCTCCCAAAATTGAGTAGGAAACTATTCTGCCTATTACTATTTTTTTAGTATTTTCTGGAGCTGCCAAAATAATTCCACTTAATAAGGCTCCACAACTAGATAAGCCAGCAATTAATCCAAAAACAAAAATAGTGATTAAAGAACTATTGCTATTAATATTCAAAAATGAAGCTAAACCAAGTTTTGATAGAAGCAAAAAGGCCCCAATAATTAAAAGCGCCCAAAACCACCACAAACTTTCTCCAGTGATAACAATAGTGTTGTTATCTCCTGTTTCCAAAAATTTATAGCTATTTTTCTCAAAAATCTTGTTCAAATAACCAACTCCAATGACTTCTCTTGATTCAATAACAATTTCTTCTTTTTTAAAATCAATATCAACTGATTTAACTCCCTTTTCTTGTTCCAATCTCTCTTCAATAATCAAAACACAAGACTTACAATGGAGACCTTTGACTTTATAAGTATATTTACTCATTATTTGTTATACATTTTAGTAACTTTCAAAATTTCCTTAGTCATCGCTTCTTTCTTTTCTTCATTCCCACTTTTAATTGCATTAGAAAAACAACTCTTCAAATGATTTTCCATCAACATTTGGTGAGCTGATTTAAGAAGACCAATAACTGCCAAATTTTGTTGCATCACATCAATGCAATATTCGCCATTTTCCACCATTTTTATGATTTTACCCAAATGGCTTTGGGCTTTTTTAAAATTAGTTAAAGTATTCATACCTACACCTATGGTACAGGTATCAATACTCCTTGTCAACTCTTAAAAGGTATATAATTAACTATGACTAAAATCAAAGTTTCCAAAAACGGCCCATATCTAGTTTCTGGCTCTTTGCCTCTGACTCAAGACATTGTTCACTATGATAATCAAGGAAGCCCGCTAAAAACTAGCATTGGCAAAACTTTCTCCCAAAAAAAAGATTATGCTCTTTGTCGTTGTGGTCACTCTATTAATAAACCTTTTTGCACTGGAGTTCATAAATTGATCAAATTTGACGGCACCGAAAATCCAGAAGCTAAAGAAAAATTTGAAGATCAAATAGAAATAACTGATGGTCCAGATTTAATCTTAAAAGATGCTCCAAAACTTTGTGCTGGGGCTGGTTTTTGTCATCGAAACAAGGGGACTTGGCAACTAACTGAAAATTCAGACGATCCTGAATCTAAAAAAATGGCCACCGAAGAGGCTTGTTGTTGTACTGCTGGTCGTCTAGTCGCTTGTGACAAAAAAACTGGTAAAAATATCGAACCTAAACTAGAAAAATCTATTGGTCTAACCGAAGATGGTCCACTTTATGTCAAAGGGGGAGTTCCAATTGAAGCCGAAGATTCCTCTATCTATGAAGTTCGTAATCGAGTCACTCTTTGTCGTTGTGGCAAATCCCAAAACAAACCTTTCTGCGACGCCAGCCATCAAGATTAAAAATTAACTATTATTTTTAATAAATAGTTCAGTGGCTTTAATATCAATTTTTTGATGATCACCATTTAATAATTTTTTGTATTCTATCAGTTCAACTGGATCCATAACTTTAAGTTCAATTCCATCAACATTCATTATTTTGAATTTATTAAGATTAGTTGGCAGATGAACCCATTTTAAAGAAACTTCATCAAAAATTTTTTGGGTGAAAGCTCCACCAATATCAATTTCTTGTCCAAAATATTTTAAATCGATTCTTTCTAATTCCCATTTTTCATCCTTATATTTACCCGGTCCAGAAATTATATATTTTTTTACTTCAGGATAAATTTTTTCAAAATCATTTTCGGAAATATCGATATCAATATCATTTAAATCCCGATTTGAACCATAAATATATGCCGAAAATCCACCAGAAATAACGTATTTAATTTTATTCTTATTAAGAATGTCTATTATCCAATGTAGTGCTTTTAAAAATTTATCTCCCATTATTTATTCTACATAGCAAGTTGCAGAAAGCCATATAAAAGCTTCAGTAGGGAATTCTGGTGGGAAAGAAGCTGGCTGGAATACTTGTTTATCAAAGGGGATCAATTCTCCTGTTTTTGGATGGAAGCTTGGATCTTTCAAAACACTTTCTTTACCTTCTTCAAGCTCTCTATCCCATTCTATAGGCTTAGATTCTCTCCCACCTCTTTCTTCTTTCGACATTGCTTTAATTGCTCCATTTTCAGCTCTAGTCCCTAAAATCAATTTAAAATCTTCAAAATTTAAATCTCCAGAAGCATAAGCTGTCAAATCACCTAGAAAACTAATCATACCTAAATCTTTTCTATAGCTTGGCTCTTTATCTTCATTTTTCAAATTAGCCGCATTTTTCATTCTTGGTAATTGTTTTCCAGTTCTTTCCTCATATTCTTGAATATAAGTTTCAACCCAATCTTTATAGTCTGTAAACTTGTTACCCCAAATCTTTTCTAAAGCCTTATTTCTATTTTTTTGGGCATACATTGATAAATTCTTTTTGTTTTCTTCACTTAAATCTTCAAAATTTGCTCCAAAATCTTCAAGTGATTTTTTCAAAACATCAGGTTTTATCTCCAAAACTTCTTGTTTCTCAGCTAATTTATCTATGAAAGCAACAAAACTTACAGTTTTACTTTCACTGCTTTCATTGCCTGCTAATCTTTCTTTCATATCCTATATTATACCACTTCTTCCAATAATTCTCTAATTCTTGGGATTGCTTTCTCAATTGCTCTTTCACGATGATTCAAAAGATGTTGTTTTTTTTCAACTGGCAATTGTCTAGCGTCTCCCAAAAGCATATTCCATTCAGGCACAAAAAACAAAGATTCAAAAGGAAAACCCTCAACTCTCATAACCGAAGCTTCTTCTAGAATATAACCTCTTAATATTCCTTCAAAAATTTCAATTCCTTTTCCCGGCACATCCAAAGCTAAAACTGTTCTAAATTGAGCCCCTCTCTTTTCAACCGGAACTCCTTTCATCTTTTCTAGACAATAATCAATCAATTCTTGATCTGTCAGCCTGCTTTTGCCATCTTTCCAACGTCTCACATGAATTCCTGGCTCTCCACCAAGAGCATCTATTTCCAAACCAGTGTCATCAGCTAAAATTAATTTATCACTGACTAAATCTACATAAGCTTTTGCCTTTAAAGTTGCATTTTCTTCCAAGCTACTTCCACTTTCTTCAACATCAAGGTCTATTCCACATTCGTCAGGAGTCACAACTTTAATTCCGTGATGTAATAAATGTCTAGATATCTCAAACTTTTTCCCTGGATTATTTGTTGCGTAAAACAGTTTTTTCACCATTTATGTTTTCTAAAATCTAATATTTTGTCAATAAATTTTGGATATTTTACTCTTCTTTTAAATTTTTCTTGCAAAATTAAACGGATACCAATAACTTCAAGACCAAGACCAATAAATATAAAACCGGGGATAATTGGCAATAAACAACCTGCTAAACCAAAAATCATCAACAAAATTCCAGCTGCAATTCTCCTTTTACTCTTATTCTTCAAAATTTCAAAAATCTCTTTCATCTAGTTAATTATAAAGGTAAGTGACTTTTTAATAAACTAGACTTTTAATCTGTTAAAATCAAGCTATGAAACTCGCAATCATTTGCCCAGGTTATCTACAATCTCCAGATTATCTTGATCTGGTTAACATCAGCAATAGACTAGAAAAATTAGGCTACAAAACTGAAAGAATCGACCCTTGTGCTCTTTGGGAAACTGGAGATGTCAAAAATTACAACACCACTAACTATTTAAAAACAATTAAAGACACAATTGATTCATACAAAAATGAAAATTTAGAAGAAGTAGTTCTGGTTGGTCACAGTTTCGGTGGCTTTGTAGTCATAATTGCTGGCAATAGATTCAAAGAAGTTACAAAAATAGTTTCTCTATGTCCAGCTTTTTCCTTTAAATCTCTAAGCAAATGGGACGAAAATGGCATCAGGCATTCCGAAAGAGGTTTGCCAAACGACCCTTTCAAATTTAGAATTTTTGATGTTCCAGTTTCTTTTTGTGAAGACAGGAACAAATATTCAGCTTCAACTGAATTAAAAAACTTACACAAACCCCTAATGGTCTTGGCTGCTCTAGAAGATGATAAAGTTTCATTAGCAGACATCGAAAAAGAACTTAAAGTTGCCAATAATCCACATCTTGTCAAAATTCCAAACATGGGCCATAACTTCAATAAAACACTAGAAGAAAGCAACCCAGTTGCTGACGAAATCGAAAAATTCCTGTCTCTTTAGATCTACAATAAATAGCTTTTTTTATTTGTATGTGACGGTTCTATCAAAAACTTATATGAAATCTAAGCAGAAAGAGGATTTATCCGCCGATCTTTATACATTTTAATCGGTTCTAATAATCCAATTAGACGACTAATGTCTACATAATCTTCAAGATTTTCAGTATATTTTTTAGGCACAAAAGCAACTTGTTCATTATAATCTTCAGGTTTATAAATCAACATTCCCATATTTGTTTTTTTATTTGGCGTTCCATAGCTATCTATTCCTACAGTTGGATCATAAATATTATCAATGTAAGTTCTTCCTTTATCGTCAGTTGCCATCTCCCAATATAAAGTGTCACCTTCAGGTGATTTATTTTCAAAAACTTCAATTTTTATTTTATTTTGACCATCAGTCTTAATATATTTCTTCACTGGATCCTGATTAAAATCAGGAATAAAACCAATTTTTTTCATATGATTATAAAATGGTTCACAAGTAAAAATTGCCTCAGTTAAATTTTGTGCTACTCCACTAATTTCATTTTTAAAATTAATTATAAGAGGGTCTTTACTATTTGATATGTCATTTATTGTCCAATTATCATCTTTATTTGGGACAGCTTCCATCGCCTCAGACAATTTATTCACATCAGTTTTAAAACTTATTGATTGAAGCTAAACCGTTATAAAAATTTTTAGCATTCTTGTTACCAACACGATGGTTTAAATATCCATAGGTTTTAAAAAAATATTTTTGATATTCTTGTATTCTTTGCCAGTCTTCATTTTTAAATTTAACCTGTTCTTCAGAAAACTTAAAATCTTCTAAATTTTTTCCTGGTATATTTTTATCTAAATCAGCCATGACCGGCATATAATCTGAAATTAATTGTCTTTTTTTATAGTCTTTTTCTTTTGGTAATTCTTGTAAGGTTAAAATAATCCGACTATCAAGTTTGGCACTTTGGACATAATGGTGATTATCTTCATCCTCTTTTCCTTTTAAAGCCTCCATATTTGACCGATATCCAGGGTAAGCTTTAAATTGATGGTCACTTCCAGACATTCTAAAAAATCGTGGACGGAATACATCAGGTTCTTCATCACTATTAACTAAAGCCATAACTTTATTGCCATAGTTTTTAGTAAAGAACCAAATTTTATTATCGATTTCTTTTGAAGTAACAAATAATTCTTTGTGATTAGTTAAAATATCTTTTGTTGTTTCCGGTTGTTTATCAAAATTTTTATTAATATATTTTTCCATTTCTTCTTCAACTTCATTTTTCTTAGGGATTACTTCATAAACTGAATTTGTTTGAGTTAAAAATTGAAGCCGACCATCTTTCTCTCTGATATTAACAATTCCAGTTGTCTTACCAGCAAATATTCCTTCATTAGAAAAAATCAAAGGTTCTCCTAAACCAATTTCTTGGCTAATTACTCCAGACAGCGAATCTCCAACCTTAATATCAGAATTATCAGCTTGATCAATGTCAATTTTTTTAATCGAAAGTTCTGAACCTTGGCTTATACCGTATTTTTCAGTTAATTCTTTGAATTTAATCTCTTTCGAAACTTTTTTAGATTCGTTTGTTTGTGGTGAGTTTATTGGATTTTCAGTATTAATTTCTGCCATATATAAAATACATTATATACAAAATTAATCAGGTCAACGACATGAGTGTGTTTTTGAAATTATTATATCTCTATATTTTATTTAATTCTCTTTACATTTTTCTACTATCATAAGCCCAATGTAAAACGGCTTGTCTTTGTTTTATTCGACAATCGCAATCTCCTTTGCGACAATTATTTTTTATTTGGGCAATGTGTCGTTTCATGGCTATCCATCTTTTAATTTGTCTTTGATCATCTTCACATCTTCTTCCCATAAAATATCTGCAATACCACTGGAACCAACCCCGGGGATCATCTAGATAAATCCAACCTTTTTGCAGCCAAACAGACAATGGTTGACTAGCATTCACTCCAAAAAAATTAATATTAGGATCATGTTTTTCAGAACACAACTTAGCTTTTATAAACCAGGTTGACGGAAATTCTTTTATACAATCAGTCATATATTTCCCCCCAAAAACACCCAATTCCAACATTTCTTTTGGTGTCAGTTCAGGTCTAAAGTTTGGATCAAAATTTTTACCTATTTCTTCAGTCAAAGCGTAAACATAATTCTTCTGCATTTTGTCATTAACTACAATTGTCTTTGCTTTCATCTATAGATATATCTTAACAAACTTGTGAATGGCCAGCTATCAATACAAGTTGAATTTACAGCCATTTAATGGTAAATTACACCAATTATGAATAAAGAAAAAATAGCTGTCTATGCAGGAAGCTTTGACCCACTAACCAATGGTCATCTTTGGATGATCGAACAAGGTTCAAAAACATTTGATAAGTTGATTGTTGCAGTTGGCATCAATCCAGATAAAAAATACACTTTTTCTATTGAAGAAAGATTGCAAATGCTTAAAGAATCAATCAAAGATTCTTCTAACGTCGATTTTGATGAATTTAATAATAAATATTTAGTTAATTATGCTAAACAAATTGGTGCTGACTTCATACTTAGAGGTGTCAGAAACTCTGCTGATTTTAGTTTTGAACAGGGAATGGGCAATGTTAACCACGATATTAATCCAGACATAACTACTATTTTTCTTATGCCACCAAGAGAATTATGTGAAGTTAGTTCAAGTCTTGTTAAGGGTTTAGTTGGTCCAGATGGTTGGGAAACTGTAGTCTGCCAATATGTTCCTAAACCAGTTTTTGACAAAATCAAAGAAAAATATGAAAGAAAATAAAGTAGTTCAGACACCTGAATCTTTTTTATCTAAAGAATTACTTAATTCTAAATGGAATAGTTTATGTGACAGATTAAATATTTCTAATAATAAAGAGACATTTGAAGATATAATCAGTCATTATTCAGAACCACATCGTCACTACCACACTCTCAAACATATTAATAATTGTCTTGAAGAGTTAGAACCAGTCAGAGCTTCACTTAAGGATCCAGAAGCCGTTGAGCTAGCCATCTGGTTCCATGACATAATCTATACCATCGGTAACAATGATAATGAAGAAAAAAGTGCTCAATTAGCTAAAGAATTTTGTCAAAAAAACAGTTTATCTTTATCTTTTACTAAAAATGTTGAAGATCACATCTTAGCCACTAAACACATTTCACCTAGTAATAATTTAGACTCGCAGTATTTAGCAGATATTGATATGTCTATATTAGGTAAATCATCTGATGTTTTTGATAAATATGAAAAACAAATTTACCAAGAATATTCTAGCCTCTATTCAAAATCAGACTATCAAAAAGGTAGAAAAAGTTTTCTTGAAACAGTGTTAAAAAATCCTATTTATTCAACTGATTATTTCAAAAATAAATATCAACAATCAGCTGAAAATAATATCAAAAGAAGTATTTCTAATTTATAAAACTAGTCTGCCACTCTCGTTGTTTTTAACAAAAGAATAAAGTCTTTCAACTTTTGACTCTAACTCTTGGATAGAACAATTAGTATTGATCACAACCAACCCTTTTTTTTCTTTATCGCTATTTTTTAATTGATTTTTCAATCTCTCTTCTATTTGCTCTTCAGACCAATTATTTCTCTTTTTAATTCTATTAAATTGTTCTTTTTCATCACATGTTGCCACAATTACACCCTTAAAAATTTCTTCACTTTTAGTTTCATAAATTATAGCTGATTCTACTATAAAAATTGTATTTTTATCACCATTTTGGACTTGTTTTTGCACTTCTTGCCACACCAAAGGATGAACAAAATTTTCCAACTCCTGTTTTTTAGTCGAATCATTAAATATTATCTTAGATATTTCTTTACTATCCACATGGCCATCTTTAATAATACTTTCTCCTAAAATTGTTTTAATACTTTGTCTATTTTCATCACTAAAAAGTATATTCTTAGAAATTTGATCACAGTCTAGTACCGAAACATCATTATGTCCTTTTAAAAATTCACCCACAGTACTTTTACCACAACCCATGTTTCCAGTTAAACCATAGGCATTAATTTCTTTGTTCATAATAACCGTATTTTTACACATAAATTGACAAAAATCAATTCTTTGAATATTCAATATATTTCTCAAATACTGGTTTCAAATCTTCAATAAGAGGGTAATTTAAATATTCTTTTGGATCAATCCATTTATAATCATCATGATCTTCATTCAGTTCAACTTTGTCATTATCAGCAAAACATTCAAAAAAAGTGCCCACAATTTGCCATTGTTCGCCATTAACCACTGGTCGCCATTCTCCAACATGGAAAGGATTGCCAACTGTAACTTTAAGATTAGTTTCTTCTCGAATCTCTCTCAACAAACTTTCTAAAAAATTCTGTCCAGCTTCTATTCTTCCACCAACCACCCCATATTTATTAAAATTCGACCCGTCTTTATATTTATCTGATTCTCTTAAAATCAAAATCTTACCTTGATAGCTAATAAATGCTTTTGTTGCTACAAAAAGTTTCGTTTCCATTACACGATTTTATCAAGAATTATTTTCAATGTTTCTTCAGGACTTTGATTAGTATTATCAATTATTTCTCCAAAAGATGGCTTATGAATTCCAATTCCATAATGATATTTAATTCTTTTTATTTCTAGCTCGTTTAGTTCTCTTGTACCTCTGTTTGTCAAAGCTTTTTCAATTTTTGGGGCCAATGTAAAAACTGAAATTTCATCTTTTAAATCTTTCAAATTTTCCATCAGATAATCATAATTTTCTAAAGATAAAGGATAGGGAACTATCACATTGAAACCCAATTCCACATAATTCTTAACCAAACTTACTGCATTTTTTAAATTTATAGGAATAATTTCACCAATTGGCATCCAATCCAAAAATTCATGGAATCTATCAATTTCTAAAATTGCACAATTTCCAATCTTTTTAGCCAACAATTTAGCAATAGTCGATTTTCCTGAATTAATTGACCCGTTTATGAAAATAATCATAAAGAAATTATACTATTTTATTTTCTTTACTTTATTCAATTCTAAAAAATTTTGGCTCGAAACAACTTTTTTACCAGTTTTTTGTTCTAAATCTAATCTTGCACTTTTTGCCACCTGTCCACCTTTCTTGGCCGGAATTTTATTTTTTTCTAAACCTTTTACCTCCATCGTCTCGGCAATTTGTCGAGTTGAAAGTTCAGCTAGAGCTGTAAAAATTAATTCCGCGTCTGACATATGGTCACGCAAATTTTGAGTCTTTAGATTTTTTAAATTTTTATGTTCTTTTACTGTCAAATCACTCCATTCTTTATGAATTATATTTGTCAAAATAGCAAACTCGTCTTGCTTTTTAACTTCATTATTACTCCAATAATCAGTCAGTTTATTTCTAATTTCTTGGCCCATCATTCTTTGTTGAATCCATTGTTCTGGTCGTCCATGTTTTTTCCAAAGATCACGAGAACGGTTCAAAGCAATTTCTGGATCATTTATTTCCTTAATTCTTTCATAACCAACTTTAGCCAGCCATAATTTAACTGGTTCAGCCTTTGGAGAGGGAACTGACTGAATTAATCGAAGAATAGTTTCAACATTTGCAACATCAGTTAAATAAAATTTTCCATCAGAAGATTTCATTTTCAGTTGGTCACAATTTGTGACCAACTGACTTCCTTCAATTTTAAGACGGTTTTTAAGTGTAGTCCAATAACTTTTAGCTTTTTTAAAATCTTTTTGATCGGTTAAAACTGCAATAATATCAATTACCGAAAAATACCATAATTCTTTTTTTGCATCATAAACACGACGAATTTTAAAATCTTCAAAAATTGCTAAATAGTTATTATTCATACAAAAATAATACTCTGCTATTAAAGCTTGTCAATGACTAAAACCGAAGAAAAGGCGAAGCAGTGTTTTTAATAAACGGTTACTTTTGATTTTAGTGGAGTATAGTCATAAATCCACTTTGCATCAGTCTTGCTAGCAATATTGATACAACCATGGCTGGCGCGACTGTAGCCATAACTGTTAAAGTCTGCAGAGTAATGAACATACATACCTGGGTCAAACATAACACTCCATGGCATTATGCCTGGTCCATATCGTTTTGAATCAGGATTTGGATCTTTGTTATAGACACTATAATTACCTTCATTGCTTTGATGCACCCGATAGTTGCCATTTATGTCAGTTGTGAAACCTCCAACTCGAACATCGAAAGTTTTTATTAGGACACCATCCTTATGTATTCTTAATTTACGCTCAGCTTTACTCACACATAGACGGATCCCACTATTCTTACATTCTGCAGGAATTGGATTTTCTGGCATATAAGTGCTCTTAAGTGCTTTCCAGGTTATACTCCCAACGATTGCATCATCACCAATATGGCGAGCCCGTTGATAATTCAAAACAGCATTGGCAGTTCCAACACCAAAATCACCATCAATTGACAGACTGTAAAAACCTCGACTCTTAAGAAGAGTTTGTAATTGCTTAACACATTCACCTTTAGATTTATATTTAAGGGTGACACTAGAACAATCAGCCGCATTCGCGCTTGATATGTTGATTGTTGAAACAAACAAAATAACAATTAAGAAGAATAATGATTTAAATATTGAAGATTTTTTCATACACAAATTATATCACTTTATATCAAAACTACCATAGAATAGGGTGTAGGCGAGTCTGGAACCATTCTGCCCCTATAACTTTATTTTTTAATATCTTTAAATTGTCCCAATATTTTCTCTTTTAAAATGCCTGTTTCTATTAATATTTTATAACCAGAATCTTTAGCTAAATCTCTCATTAATATTTTTCTAGGCCGTAAAAAATTAGATAAATCATCTCTTGTTAAACCAACAACTACCTTTGGAATTTTTGCTTGGAAAAGGGCTGCGGCACACATAGAACAAGGTTCATTGGTGCAATAAATTGTACAGTCATTAAGTTCATTTCTTTTTAATTTTTTACATGCTTTTCTTAAAGCAAGCATTTCAGCATGATCAGTTACATCACCACCAGTGATATTTTCACATTTTCCTTTTCCAACGACTTTATTACCACAAACAACAATTACACCAAAAGGGAGATCACCAAGTTTTTTAGCTATTTTTGCTTGTTCTAAAGCTAATTCCATATATTTTTCTGTTATCAACTTTGATTTCATAGTCAATTCATTTTATCAATAAAAATATTGAAATTACTCGAACAATACACGAAGTGCGGAGAGGGAGAGATTCGAACTCTCGGTGCCTTGCGACACACACGCTTTCCAAGCGTGCGCACTAGACCACTATGCGACCCCTCCTAATTTTCAAATTGCACTAGACCACTACTTGTCCGTCCGTAGCCTTGGCGAAGGAGGGTGCGACCCCTCCTAATTTGTAGGCTTATTATATCTTATTTATCTCCATCTTCCATATGAGGCTCAGATATTCGCCACATTTCATCCACTATTTCTGCCGCTTCTCGAATCTTTTCTGCTGCTCTAACCCCCAATTCACTTAATTTTGGTCTATCTTTTACCTTATCTTTTATCGCTTGAAATTCTAAACCATCAGACATTCCATCCAAAAACTTTCCTAGACTATCATATCTTAAAAGACTAGCATCAACCCCAGTTTTTTGAGGACTTTCACCATCAATTAATTCTTTTTTGTGTGCCATTTATATTAATAAATTAATATGTCTCCCTTTCGTTAAGGGGAGATTCCGATTTATCGGGAGAGGGGTTTGAGTTTATCCAATTCTGCCTTTGCCTTCTTTAACAACAACTTTTCGCTATCAAAAGCCAATTTTCCCAGTGCTTCTTCAAAACTAAACCAACTTCTTTCCAACACCATCTCTGTATCATAATATTTCAAATTGCTTTGTTCAACATATTCCATCAAAAAGAAAGTCACTTTTTTAATGATTTTTCGTCTTTGTTCCTTATCCCAAATTATATAATCATTTGAACCTAACTTAGTCACCACTCTAGCTTTAACTCGACCTTCTTCTTCCACTTCTCTAAGTGCTGCTTCTTTCAAAAACTCTCTTTCTTTCAAATGGCCCTTTGGAAATTTAAAAATTGAACCGTTATCTTCTCTTCTTTTATTTTTTTGGCTACTAAAATTAGAAATAGTTCTAATCATCAACCAAAAAATCTTGTTATTCTCAATTTTGTAGACCAATCCACCCGCCGATCTCTCATCATACAATTTTTCTTCAGCTTTAATAACCATAGCCTATTATACCTAATATAAAATTATTTCCCCTCCTTTAAGTCAAAGGAGGGGCAGGGGTGGATTTCTTCCTCTCTACAAAAAACTGAATCGGAATTAACATCAAATTATTAGTGATAGTGTAGATTATTGATGGCAAGGCCACCACTGGATTGAACATCGACAAAGCCACCAAAGTTCCCAAAGTATAGTTTTTATAGCTGGCCGTGATTGCCAAAGCAATTTTTTCTTCTTTCTTCTTACCGATTTTCCAACCTATCACAAAATTAATTAACATCAAAACAGCGATGAAAAACATTAAGAGTAGAGAATTTTGCCAATTAAGCAAAATAGTTTCTCGAAGTGGTGCAATTATCCCAATAATTATTAAAAATAATAGCAAAGTTGATAGATTTGAACTTTCCCTAATTAATAAATTAACTTTTCCAGTCATTCTGACTAGAACTGCCGCCACTATTGGCACTAAAACCAACCATAAAATTGTTGATCCCATCTGTAAAGTGTCAATTTTTATGCTCGTTCTGGCAAAAATGAAGACTAAAAATGGAACTGTAAATGGACTCAATGCATTCGAAACTGATGAAGCCACTAGTGGCAAAGTTGCTTCACCACCTAAAATTTTTGACAAAAAGACCGAACTTCTTCCAACTGGAATCGCCGAAGCCAATATTAATCCTAAAAATAATTCATCACTCAAAAATGGTCTCAAAAATAGCACCAAAATTGGTCCTAATAGTTGAGACAGAAGAATTATTATGGCTTGTTTTTTGAAATTTACTAAACTATTTTTTAATTCTTTTAAATCAATGTCCAAACAACTCAAAAACATTATTCCCATCAAGAAATAGTTCAAAAATGGTTTAAGTTTGAATCCAACTGCTGGCCACAAAAAACTAATAAAAATTGCTATTAAGATTAAAAGCCAAGTATTTTTTCTAATAAAATTCATTAATTAATTCTCCTGAATAATAGAATTCATAGGCTAAACGTCCAAAACTATATTCAGTCTTATCAATTTTAACAGTTGAACCACCAATCTTTGGGTTAGCATTTGGTTTTGATTGGGGGAAACCAACATTAAAAAGAGTTCCCACAATTTCTGGTCTAGAGCTGATATCGTAACCAGCATCTTTCCATTGCTTCATCATTTGTTTCAAATATAAAGCTCCATAGAGATAATTATAATAATGGCTGTTTTCAGTCAAACGGGCATATCTTTGTCCACCCAAATTTTCTTGGCTTGGATAATCCAACATATTTTCATATTCTGCCCCTAAATAATAAGGTGAGTTTTTATCTTTTAAATGTTTTTCAACATCCATGGCTGTTTGTTCTTTAATTGCCATCACTCCCAGTGAAATCTTATTAGAATTAGACAAAATTTTTAGAGGTTCAAAATATTTCTTATAGAGTTCTCTTTGAGAATAAAAAATTCTTAATTGTTCGACCATCAAATTAGAAACAATTAATCTTGGTTCAATTTTAGCCACCGCTGCTGCCTTATCGATTAAATATTTATCTTTTGAGATTGATGCAGCCACAACTTCCCATTCTTTTTTATCAGGCCAAACTAACAAATTTGGCTGTCAGTATCTTTAATTTGAGTTTCAATGTCAGCTTCCAAAATACCCTTATTAGAAAAATTATCAACACAAATTTTGACATTTTTATCATAAGAATCTTTGTCAACTAAATGAGTTTCCAAAGCAAAAATCATTTGTGAAAAAATATAATCAGAATTATTTATTTTTCTAGTTTGTAAAATCTTTTTAACATTTTTAGGGGATATATAAGTCAATTCTTCTAGTGAACAAAGATTTTTAATCTTTATATCTCTCAATTTTGTCAATCTTTCAATATCTGAATCTATGGCTAATTTCCCTGAATCAGAAGCAATTTGACTAGTCGCTCCCAAAATTTGATTCTGATTATTTTGTTCAAAAACACTACTCAATTTATCAACTTTTCCTGGTACATCAGTCAACTTCAATCTAATAGCAAAAAACACTCCAATAAAAATTATTCCTACTAAAGCAAAAATATGTAAAATAACAAAATAAGAAACCTTAAAAAGCTTTTTTGCCTTTGGTTTATTAACCATAATATATTATCTTATCAATCCGAGTGCTTTATACCAAGTATAAGGTTTCTTGCAAACAGGACATTCTTTTGGGGGAGTTTTGCCTTTGTGGACATAACCGCAATTTAGACATTTCCATTCTAGTTCAGTGTCTTGGTTGTAAAGAGTGTTGGCATCAATATGTTTAGCCAAAATTATGTATCTCTCTTCATGTTTTTCTTCAACTTCCTTAACTTCTCGAAATAATCTTTCCGCTTCAACATCACCATCAATCTTGGCTTGAGCTTCAAAATTTGGATACATTTCTGTCCATTCGTGTTTTTCACCCTCAGCTGCCATTTTTAAATTATCAACAGTTTTGTTTGAAAAAGGTGCAATTCCTAGAGTATCTTGGACACTAACTGGCTCTCTAATCATTTCAAACAATTCTTGAGCATGAATTTTTTCATTATCAGCGGTTTCTTCAAAAACTTGAGCAATCCATTCTAGATTCTCTTTTCGGGCGATCTTGGCAAACATATAATATTTATTTCTGGCTTGGCTTTCACCAGCAAATGCTTTTAGAAGATTTTGTTGTGTTTGATTCATAATTTATTCTATCACTTTGTCAAAAACTAGGGAATTTGTTAAGATTGGAGACTCTTTATGATCAACAAAGCCAAATCCATTATTAAAATGCCTGTTTTTAAGGCTCTCTTCACTCTCGCCATTCCTATCATCATGGCAAATCTTTTTCAGGCCATGTATCAGTTAACCGATTCTTTTTGGGTTGGTCGCCTAGGTGGAAGTGCTCTGGCTGCTGTTTCTATTTGTACCCCAATCATCTTTTTTGCTTTTTCAATAGGGATTGGTCTAGCCATTGCCGGTTCTACTTTTGTAGCCCAATATTTTGGAGCTAAAAATCATAAGATGGTCGGTCATGCTGCTGCTCAAACTATTTTAATGATGATTTCCATTTCTATCCTATTTAGCATCATCGGTCTGATTTTTTCTTCCAAAATTCTTCACCTAATGGGTGCTAATCCAGAAATTTTTGACATGGCTCTCGGATTCCTAAGAGTTTCTTTCATCTCTATAATTGCCAACTTCTCTTTCTTTATCTTTCAATCAATCATGAGGGGGATTGGTCGTCCTATTGTCCCTGTTTACATCGTTATTCTGACTGTTTTATTAAATTTTGCTCTTGATCCACTTTTCATTTTTGGTTATGGCCCAATTCCTGCTTTTGGTCCAATGGGTGCTGCCGTTGCCACTCTTATGACTCAGCTTTTGGCTGCAACTATTGGTTTCAAAATTCTTTTTGGAGGCAAACATGGAATTCACCTAAAACTTGCCGATTTCACCCCTGATTTTAAATTCATTAAAAAAGCTTTTTCTATTGGTCTTCCAGCTTCAGTTGAACAATCTTCTCGAAGTCTAGCTATGATTTTAATGACTTCACTAGTTGCCAGTTTTGGCACTGTCGCTATTGCTGCCTATGGTGCTGGTTCTAATATAGTTCAAGTTGCTATGTTTGTTGCTATTGGTCTGGCGGTGGCCAATGGTACTCTAGTTGGTCAAAACATTGGGGCTAAAGATATTAAACAAGCCACCAGAGTTATTAAATTAAGTTCAGTAATTGGTTTCACTTTATTATCAATAATTGGTGCCATCGCTTTCATCTTTTCTAAACAATTCATTTCCTTCTTCATTCCAAATGATCTTGCTGTCATCAACACTGCTTCTGTCTATCTTAGAATAATTTCTCTCAGTTTTGGTCTAATTTCTCTTCAAATGATTTTTGCCAATGTTTTCACTGCCGCTGGCCAGACCAAAACCACCATGAGTTTAACTATATTTTCACAATGGATTGTTCAAATTCCACTCGCTTATTTCCTATCTAGATACACTTCTCTTGGACTCCAAGGAGTGTGGCTCTCTTTTTTGATTAACAACATTGTCGTCACCATAGTTGGCTTCATCATTATTTCTCGTGGTAAATGGAAAGAAGGTCGAATTATTGAAGATAAAAAACTCGTCTGCGAAGTTTCTAAAGAAACTTTAGTTGAAGAGGGAACTCGTTAATATATAATATAAACATGTCTTTTAAAAAAATATTTTTACCTCTATTTTTAGTCTTTGGAACCATTTTCGCCTTCATTATTTCTTTTGGTAAAGCAGACACAGAAGAAACTAAAGTAGAACCAGCCGCAAAGGTTGGTTTCAATTCTTCAAATCAAAAAAATCAAGATAAAAGTTCTCTGAATCCGCTTAATCTTCAAAAACTCAGTGTTTTGCCACAACGCTGCATTGGTTGTGGAAAATGTGTTCAAATCGATCCATCTCATTTTGAATTAAGTTCCACCACTGGCAAAGCAACCATCATTTCTTCAACTAATCTAAATTCCCAAAAACTCGCTATCGCTATCAATAATTGCCCTGTTAGCGCAATTGTTCTAGAATAGGCCATGAATAACTACTATTTTTTACTAATATCTTTTCTAGTTTTTGATCTCTATTTCATTTCTAGTTATCTAGTTAAAAACCAAAAAATTTCTCTTCTAACTCATCGTCGTATTTGGAACATTGTTTTACTCGTTTCCTTCTTAATCACAGCAATCCTAGGCTTAACTCTAGCCATATTTATTGACTTAAAACTGTCAGTTTTATGGTACAAATCAATGCTTTGGTTCCATGTCGAAGCCGGAATAATAATGGCCATGGTTTCTATTTTCCATCTTATCTGGCATCTTCCTTATTACCTTTCGATTCTGAAAAAGAAATAATTTAATCAACATTAATACTAGGTGGCAAATGTCTTTTGTGTTCTGAATTTTCAATCATTTTCTTAATTTTAGTTTCAATCTCAGACTCAACTTTTTCTCCTTGCAAAAAAGCATCTAATTCTTGATAGCTGAAACCAAAATCATCTTCATCATTTTGGCCTATTAACAATCCAGCCGTTGGTTTCTTATTAATTAATATTTCTGGAACTCCCAAAAACCTAGCTAAAGCCCAAACTTCAGTTTTGAACAAGTCAGCAATTGGTTCATAATCACAAGCTCCATCCCCAAATTTTGTGAAATAACCAAGTGCCATTTCTGATTTATTTGTTGTTCCAATCACTAATCCATCGTGCAAGTTAGAAAAAAGATATAAATTGATCATTCTCACTCGTGATTTAATATTAGCCAAAACTGTTTCTTCTTCGGTTTTTTTAAATTGATTAACCGCTTCAAAAATGTTTATAGTTTCCGATTTTATACCTAAATGTTTAATCAACATTTCCGAATCAGCAATGTCAATTTGTTCTCCATAAGGCATTAAAATTGCAAAAACATTTTCTTTCCCTAATGCTTCAACACAAAGTGTCGCCACCAAAGCGCTGTCAATTCCACCAGAAACTCCAATTATTGCCTTTTTTGAACCTACAAATTTTCGGATTTCTTTAACAAGAATTTCCTTAACTTTATTAAAATCTAAATTTCTTTTCATAATTTTATCTTTATCTATTTTACACTTTCAATTAAAGGTAAAATGAAACAAGATGAAAGAAAATAAAAAAATGGCTCTAGTTATCGGTCGCTTTCAGCCCTTATGTAATCACCATATTGCCATTTTAACTGAACTAGTCACCAAATTTAAACCTAAAAAAATCCTTCTAGGGGTTGGTGTTTCTGGCGTCATCGACAGTCGAAATTTTTTAACTTTTGATGAAGTTAAAGATCTTCTTCTCCCAGTTTTAAAACAACTTAAAGTTGATTTTGAAATAAAAGCCATTCCAGACATCAATAATCCGCCAAAATATGCCAAACATGTTGAATCAATTTTCCCCCAAATTAATTCAAAAAACACTCAAATTTTCACTGAAAACACCTACACCAGCGATTGTTTCATTCAATATGGCCATAATTATCAAGTAATTACTCCAACCATTCTCCCAATCAGAGCCACTGAAATTCGAGATTTAATCCTTAAAAAAGGCAATTGGCAAAAACATGTTCCACCTCATGTCGCTAAATTTTTAATTCAAAAATAAATTATATTTAACACTATTAGCTTTGACAAAACCCATACTTTCATAAAGTTTGTGAGCAGGGATTGCACTATCCAAACAAGTTAAAAAGATAGATTTATAGCCATTTTTTTTAGCGTAATCAATTATATATTGAAAAAGTTGTTGAGCAATCTTTTGTTGTCGATATTCTTTCAAAACTGCCACATTAAAAATTTCTAGTGCTGGTTGAAAAGAGAAAGTAAACAGATCAATTTTATAAAAAGTCACGCTGCCAACAATTTTTTCTCCGTCTCTAGCCACAACTATTTGATAATTAGCCTCTGGATCAAATTTCTGATAATCACTCAATTCATTACTGCCATCAAAAACCTCATCAATTAGTTTTTTATATGATTCAATCTCTGATTTTTTTAAAGTCTCAATTGTCATAATTTATACTTTAATTCGAACAAAATAGAACTCGCTAGCAACATCTCCATCGGCTTCAAATTTATGAATAGAATTAGCGGGAATGATAATCACATCTTCAGTTTTATACTCAACTATTTCATCATTCCAATAAAATTTACCTTTGCCTTTTAAAACAATTCCCATTTCATCATAAAATTCATGTTTATGCCAATCCCATTTATCACCAGAATTAAGTGTGCCCTTAGTCAAAGCCTCTATATTATCTGTAATAAGATCATCTTTAGTTGCCAATGTTTGTCTTGAACCAGGAGTGTTGTGTATTTCTTCAAATGGAACTTCAGATATATTAAAAATCTTAAATTTATTATTCATAATCTATTATAGATTATTTTAATTTATACAATGAATAGAGCTTTACTTCATTTCAAAATATCTTTCAAGCATCTTGTGAATACTTTTAAAACCCCAACCTGATTTTAAATAAACTTCTCTTCTTTTAGCATCAATTCTGTTTAAAAAAGCTTCGTAATGGATTAATTCATAGGGGATAAATGGTTTAGTAGCTTTATTTAACCCTTTATTATGTCTATCAAACCTTTTTCTTAAGTCTGAACTATAACCAATGTACAAACTATTATTTTTTAAACTCTTAAGTACATAAGTGTAATAAAACATACTTAATTATAATATAAAAATGGAATTTGAGCGGGACGTATAATTTGCTTCGCAAATTGACGTTCCAGCAACGTTTAAATCACTTTGTGATTTATTACGTTGCGGTAGGAGAGGGAATTGAACCCCCATGCCCTTGCGAGCGTCCCATTTCGAATGGGGTGCCTTACCAATTCGGCGCATCCTACCATTACGAATGAATTTTACACCACAAAGACTTTTTAATCTAATTTTGACAAAAAAAAGACACTGCGTAATTAATGGGAATTCCCAAAAATTAGTTAGTGTCTTTTCCTCATAGGTATTATTTATTTACTGCGTATTGCGTTTGCCTCTGATTCAGAAGCTAAAATTGGTAAATCTTTTGGTTTACGATTCATATTAATTTTAATCGTCGATTCAGAATCAACGTCTACTTCATTCCACATTCCAGTTGCTGGGTCTACTTTGACTGCAAAAGGGAAAGCGGTAACTTTAAATTCTGAATAAATAGGGACAACATCTCCATTTTTACGAACAGCCAGGATATACGTTGCATCTGTGTTCTTACTTGAAAACAAACCATTTGGTTCAGCTTGTTCAACTACACTGCCGTAGCTGTTGCCAACTACTTGGAGTGGGTTTGTGAGTTGTATGTCAGCTGGCAGTGGGAAACCAATTGTTGGAGACAAAAACTTAGTTTCACCAGTCATTGAGGCAATAGCACTAAATGTGTTTCTCGCTTCATTTTTAGCCACATAAATTTGGATTAGGTTGTCTCTATCTTGTGACCAATTGAAAATTGGTATCGGTTGATTCTTTGCGTAAATTTCTTGCTGAGATTGAACTATTTTACTATCTTTTCCTTCTTGCGTTGGACTACATGCTGCTAATCCCCCAATTAAAACAAAACAAATCAAAACTACAAATAAAATCTTTTTAAACATTTTAAAACGCCTCCTTTTTAATAAGCACCATGTTCTTGCAGAAAACTAACTACACTTTCGGGAACGAATTCCTTCTCAATATAGACTCTCTCTGCATTGATTCTTTTGATTATTGCTTTTTCTTGAGCTTCGAGACCTGCGACAATAGCGTCATTGCTTTTGTCTTTTGAGTACTCTAAAATTTTCACTTCCAAGTCTTGATAGTCTGACACCAACTTAATTAGTAAGTTTTGTTTTGTTTGCACAAATTCATTACTATTCCGTATGATATTAGTGTCTATCTTCGTCTCTGCTGTCTTGACTGCATAATAATAGACAAGACACCCTGCTGTCACAATCGCAAAAATAATAATCCCTAAAAGCAACTTACCTCCAAATTTAAATCCTTCTTTCATTACAAACAACTCCTTTTCATTCTTTTATTTTGTTTTTTTTAATCCTTTTAACATCTATATCTTTCAGAGCTTTCACTCATTATTTTTATACCTATAAGTTAAAGTGCGATTAGCATTTAAAATTCAATTTTATGACAAGCTTTTTGCCGATTAAATTTTAATACTGAGGGTGATTATATCCTATATTTTATTTTTTTGCAAATAAAAAACCCTTGATTAAAATTTGACAATGTCAAACTAAAAACCAAGGGTTCAATTAACTTATTTCTAATAATTTTTCTAAATATAGTCTGTTTTTACTTTTTTGAATAATTGATCTAAATTTGCGTTCTGAACAGGTGAGTAAACACTTATCTTTTAATATTAAAATAAGTTCTCCAATTCTTGATTCGCTAATAATTAAACCATTTTTATCAAATTTTTTAACAGATAGTCCATTCAAAGAAATAAGTTCTGGTATTACACTTTGAAGTTGTTTAAATTGGGTTTGAGTAATATTTTTAGATAATTTATTACCTAATGGATCAATGAAATCTAATTCGTCTTTTAAAGCCCAAATCTGATTTTCTGTAGATCTTTTCCCAAGTTCAACCAACATTCTTTCTCGTTCAATCGGTAACAACCAGCCTTCTTTAACTCCAATTTTTGATAAATCAATCACTTCATCTTGAAGTGCTATCATTTGAGCTGAAAAAGATCTTAAATGTATCTTCTCAGGTATAAATGATGATGTTGATAAAGCAACGATTAAAGTTAAAAACATCAAAACAAACAAAAATTTCTTCACTACCGACACCCTCTCTTAAAAAAATTGTTAGAAATATATTTTAAAGTCCAAAACCAAAAAAGCATTTATTTAAGGTTTTATGAATTTAGATTATACCAATATAACTTAAAATATGCAACATTATAGGTATATTTACACCACAAAGACTTTTTAATCTAATTTTGTTATCTTTAATTATGATAAATCTTAAAAAAATCTCAATCGCTTTTGTTCTAGTTTTCTCTGTTTTCTTTCTTGGCGGCTGCCAATCAACCACCAAAACTGCAGTTGTCGAAAAAAGTGGTCAAATAATAACCAAATCAGGCGATGAGTACATCATGAAAGTCGGAGACGACATTATTAATGTGACTAGTCAAAAAGTTGACCTAGATACCTATCTCAAAAAGAATATAAAAGTTTCCGGCATGTTTAGTGGTACCACTCTCTACATCGATTCTCTTGAAGAAGTTAAATAGTCATCAATAATTTTCATTATTTGTGGAATCTCTTTAATACCAGATTTTCTTCCCATATGTCCAATATTTGGTATAAAAACCTTATTAGAATTAAATCTCTCAGCATATTTTTCCAGTTCTTCTTGTGGGTTTAAATGATCATCATTACTATATATAGAATATCTGTTCCCCATTAATTTAATGGCTTTATTAATTTGTTCTTCATTTGGTTTAAATTCTTTCACTACTTTTTCCAAATCTAGTCTTCCTGAATGGTCATTAAGAAAACCAGCCATACTTATATATAATCCAACAGTCAAATTTTTATCAGCTAAATATCTAGGAATAAAATGAGTTCCTAGGCTATGAGCCACAATTATCGTGTTTTTATCAATTTCACTTCTATATTTTTCTAATACATCAGACCAACTGGCATAAGTTACCAGTTCTTTAGCTGGGAATGAAGGCAATATCACCTCAAGGCCTCTCCTCTTTGCTTCTTTTTCTACATAAGGTCCAAAGGTTTCTAAAGTATCTCCATTGTAACCATGGATAACAAACAAATTTATTTTCATAAAGTGCGCCTACCAAGAATCGAACTTGGATCAACGGTTTCGCAAACCGTCATTCTATCCGTTAAACTATAGGCGCGAATAAAACAAATGAATTATACCAAAATCTAGGCTTTTTTCTCGGTTTCTCTCTTTTCCAGTGGCAACCTGTCGGCAAACCATTTAGTTAGCTTATCAGTGAAGCCAGGGGAATCTTGAACTAGAGGAATTTTTTTAACCACAATATCCTTAATTTTCTCTTTATCTTCCTTATTAATCACTATCGAAACTTGCCTAGGAAAGCGCAAATTAGTTTCAAATTGAAGCAATTCGCTGTTCAAACTGTCTTTGAACCAAAATCTTGATAATAAAGTCCAATCATATCTCAATTCACCAAAGTAAACAGCCCTGTTAGTTATCTTATTTTTAATGTTTGATGGTGGAACAGTTGACAACACATAATACAAAAATAATATCGAAATTAAGGCAATAATTAAAAAGAATTCTTTAACAAAGAAGAGGATTATTCCAACTAGAACTAGAATTGCGATTGCCGTAATCCAAAAATCTCGGTCTCTGGTCTTAAACGATCTTTCAGCTGCTTCCCACTCAAATATGACTTTTTCTTCATTTAAGTCAACATTAGTAATGTTCACATTCATTGTTTCTTTATTTTCTTCAGTCATCTAATATTATTCTAAAGCATTTGTCAAAAATTTGATATACTAAACCACTCTCTAGGAAGGGTGCGGCGAATGGTAAGCCACAGGTTTGCTAAACCTGCGTCAGAAATGGCATGTGGGTTCGACTCCCATCCCTTCCGCTTTTGGCCTATCTTTCCATGAAATTTGTGTGGTATAGCTACAAACCCCTAACTTTCCCCTATATTTTTCCCAAAA
>JBAXAJ010000007.1:0-35584 GCA_037142555.1 Candidatus Shapirobacteria bacterium
CAAAAAAATCTAAAAAAATTTTAAAAAAAATGGCAAAAAATTCAAAAAAGTAATTGTTTTTAAATTTTTGTTAAAATATTGTTAATGAAAAGCCAAAAAAATGAGATGAAGACTTCAAATTTGCTTGAAAGTGACTGGCAAATGTGGGGGATCCCGTTGTGTAGCAGAGACAAGTCCGGAGTGCTAAGGATAGTGGGTAATTGGTTAGATTTCAAACAAAAAAACAAGTGGATTGCGACCGTGAACCCAGAATTTATGATGAAAACTACAAAAGATAGCAGTTTTTTGGCCCTTTTGTCAAAGACTGATTTGAATGTAATTGATGGAATTGGCTTGATTTGGGCACGAGAGATAGATAAAAAAGCAAAGGGGAGAAATATAATTTGTAGATTATTAATTGGATTTCAGGTTGGAGTTGAGATATTAAAGGGTAAACATCGAGAAGGATTAGCTTCAGGCAGTGATTTGGTCAATGATTTTTGTCAATTAGCGGCTGAAAAGGGATATCCGGTTTATTTTCTAGGCGGTTGGGAAGATCGAGCCGAAAGAACGGCTAAATATTTTAAGAATAAATATCCAAAACTAGAGATTAGAGGTTTTTATGCTGGTAAGGCTGAGGGTGAAGATGAAAAAACCATTAAAAAAATTGGTCAAAAGAGAATTGATTTTCTGTTTGTTGCCTATGGTATGAGGAAACAAGAGGAATGGATTGAAAGAAATATTAAGAAATTGAATGTTGGAGTGGCAATGGGGATAGGTAGGAGCTTTGATTATTACAGTGGTGATCTTAAAAGAGCACCTTTAGTTTGGAGGAAAATAGGGATGGAATGGCTATATTCTTTGATTCAAGAACCAAAGAGATGGAGAAGGCAATTGGAGTTGCCAAAATTTGTGTGGAAAGTGTTATTTACCTAAGGAAGTGATATAATCGTGGTGCCACTTGTCAAAAGCGACATAGTGAGTACGCACTTTAACGAAAAGGAGTTGGATTTTATGTTAACAAGATTCGAAGGAGAAATCAGAGTGGTTGATTTTGACCAATTTGAAAGGAGACAGGAATTAGAAAGTTTTAATTCCATTTGTAGGGACGGCTTTACAGTTGTTTGTCACCATAATGATGGTCAATTGGTTGAATTAGAAAACTTTTTGTTGTGTAACACACAAAGTAAGGGTAGGGTTTTACATGATGGTTCAAGAATTTTGATCAAACGTTCTATGAGCGTAATTAAGTTTAATAAACTTGGCCACAACTATTATCACCTGTTGCCAATGGGCCTTTGCTTTGGCTTCCTCAATTGTCCAGTCAAGCCAAGTTTAGGTTTGGATTTAAAGAAAATGTATGACCCTGAAAAAATTCTCTTAGTCAACAAAATTGTTAATTATCAAATAATTGACAATAAGGAAAACAGTTTTTGGGATGTTGAAGAGCTGGAATTTGTGAATGAAAATCCTTATGAACACAACCTATTTAATAATGATAAAAAGATTAAGGTTTTTATGCAAGAACAGGAAGTGGGGTTGCTTTATAAAGGAATTTTTAGTCCTTCAGAAAAAGCTCACTCAAATAAAGTTAACTTGCACCCTGTGGCTGGATGGATTTTGCAAAGCATGAAATGAAAACTCCTATTTGGAATGAAAAATTTGCTTTTTTAAGCATACTTTTTCATTCCATCTAGTTTATCGATGTGTATCGATACTGATGAGTCTGAAAAGACGAAACTAGAAAACGAAGACCCTATAATATTGACTTGGGGTCTTTTTTTTGCTATAATGTGTATGTTTACGGACAATCTCATCAAAGCTGATGGGAATTTGTCTACAAACAGAACTTTAACAAATTGTTCAGAAAAAATTGTTGGGCCTAAAGTGGTAATTAAGTTTAATTACTAGCTTAGGTCCAATAATGAACCTAAAAAAATATGAGGAGTGGATTGTAATGTTTATTGGGAAAGTGTTATTAAGTGGAATACCAGCAAGTTTGAAGGATTATCTCGAAAGTTTGCCTGAAGGTCAGGTTGCAGTACCGGTTTATTATCGTGATGATGTAAGTGGTCAGGTGTATTTTATCTCTGATTATACACTTACGAACGTTAAGGAATTCGAAAAATCGGCGCCAGCCGGTTTGTATCGCGGTGGAGCTCTTTTGGAACTTTTGACCAAACAAGGTCGAGTAGTTATCTATGATGAGCGCTATAAGTGGATTCGAATGATCGGGGGAATTGCTAGATATTCAGAAGGTGGTGACTTGATAAAAACAGCAATTCGAGAATCAGTAGTTGAAGAACTAACAGTTTTGACTAATGGAGAAAAAACTCGCTTGGTTCCATGTGGGACAATTGAGCTTACTAGCCATGATGTTGAAGGTTGGGGAATCACAGTCGATTCTATTGAAGAAACTGGCTCTATCTCTGTTGTCAAAAGGACCTTTAATGAGGCTAATCATGCTTTTGAACTGGTTGTTAGATGGGACATATCTGATTGTGACGATTTAATCATTCTTCATTCTGAAGATTGGTTTCGTGGAGGCCGTAGTGGTTTTGTTCCTTTCGTTATTAACGATAAGGGTGAAATCATTGGTCTTTATGACGGTCGACATGGATATATGTCTTTGCCTGTTGAAACATTGCATCCTACATTAGCTGAAGTACTCTCTATTATCTGAACAATTTGAAAAACGCGGCGTAGGGGTCAATTTTGTATTTATACAAAACCCTACAGCCGCTTTTTTCTCGCCTAAAATTGGCCGAGAAGTTTAATCTCAAGCTCAAACTGGAACCCATATTTAGTTTGCATTTGAGATTGAATTAGATTCACTAAACCTAAATAGTCTTTAGCGGTGGCGTTGCCATTGTTAATTATGAAGTTGGCATGAAGGGGACTGACTTGAGCATTACCAACACAATAAGATTTTAAATTTAAATCTTGGTCGATGATTTGTCCAGTCGACTTTTTTTCACCCCAAATTAGCATGCATTTAGCCTCTGGGAGGTTTTTAAATGCACAACCAGCGGAATTCATTAGTTGGCTGTTTAATTTTATCTCTATAATCTCTTGAGCAGTTTTCTTGATAGTTTCTTTTTCACCTGATTTTAAAACAAGAACAGCAGAAACAATAATTAGGTTTGGATTTGCTTGAAAAATTGATTGATCATAAGACCAAGCTAGGTCTTTAGATTGTAGAGTTGAAATTGTAGATTTATTTAAGTCGAAAACTTCGATTGATTCTAGAATTGAAGAGAAATTATTTTTGTCAAAACCGTGGATGTTACCGACAATTGCTCCACCAATAGTTGAGGGGATGTAGGCAAACTCTTCTAGTCCAGATAGATTATTGTCAGCTAAAAAGTTTAGGGCAGAAATTAGTTGAGTGCCAGAAGATATTTTAATCTTATTATCGCCGATATTTTCAATTTCTTGTGAATCATTTTTGATGACAATGCCTCTAATCCCAGAATCAGAAATTAAAACATTTGAACCATTGCCTAAGATAGTTAATTCGATCGTAGATCTTAGATCGTAGATATATTTTAAAATATTTACAAATTCTTCGGTATTTTGGGTGTTAATGAAAATGTCGGCTGGTCCGCCAATTTTTAGGGTGGTGTATTGGCCTAGAGGCTGGTCGATAAAAACTTTACTGCTTGGAAAGTCTAGTTTTAAGCTTTCGAAGACTTGTTTGTAATCCATAGTTGATTATATCAATTTTATTAAAAATTAATTTTCGTCACTAATTTTTTATGTCTGGTGAATGTGCATTGCACGTTCAAGGACACAAAAAATTGCGACTTCAAATTATTTATTAGAAAGTTTTTATTAAAATTTTTTAATATTTCAAATATCCTATATTTTATCTAAATATTAGATAATAAAAATATATGGGTTATTGATGTGGAAAAGTGGGTAAAAATTGTGTTGTCCTATAGTTTTTTTAGAGGCTTCACTAGCGCCTCTAGGATGAAAGATTTAGCTTGGGGTGTTACAATTTAGTCATGATTTTAGGAATTGATCCAGGTTTAGCAAACACAGGATGGGCCATATTAGATGATAGATCGTCGATTGTAGATCGTAGTGAATACAGATTGGTGGAATGTGGATGTTTGAAAACTAAAATTAGCGATAGTTCAGAAACGAGGTTGGGACAGATTTATGAAGAATTAGAATCTTTGATTAAAAAATACAAAATAGAAGCAGTGGCGATTGAAACTTTATTTTTTGCCAAAAATGCTAGTTCGGCGATTAAAGTGGCTGAGGCAATTGGAGTGATTAAAGTTTGTGGTCAGAAAAATGGACTTGAAGTAATGGGTTTCACTCCTTTGCAAGTGAAAATGGCTTTGGTTGGATATGGTCGAGCGGAAAAAGAACAGGTGGAAATGATGGTTAGAAATTTTTTGGGATTAGAAAAAAATATTAGTCCATCACACGCTTCGGATGCAGTGGCGGTGGCTTTAACTTATCTGTTTACTAACAAAAATTTAGTTATTTGATATAGTTTAGTAGGTATTAGATATAAAATAAAAAATATGGAGAATGAAGGTCAAGGTTTAGATATCCAAATCAAACCAATTGTTAAAGAAAGTAAAACAGAAAAAATAGTTAAATATTTGACTGGGGTTGATTTGGATAGCCCAGAATTGTTTGACAAGTTAGAAGCTGACCAAAAAAATGTTCGAGAGAAATATGGATTGCCAGATAGACAAAGTAGAATTGATGACCCTGATGAATATGAAAAATATTTGAGAAAAATATCTGAAATTGAAGGGATTAAAGTGGTTGAGAAAGATGAATACAATAAGAAATATGATGGAGAATTTTTTAGTGAAGATAGTTTCGCTGGAGCTGTTTATGACCATGAAAGAAAATTAATTGCAGTTGATATTAATAAATCTGACCAAAATAGTTATATTAGGGATTTAGTTAATTTAGAACATGAAACAATTCATGCTCTACAAAATAAGTATTATCCAGAGATAGGGATAGAAGTTCAGGAATATGAGGCTTATGTGGTTAATTGGGGGATAGATTTTTTGAGGGATAACCCTAACACGGTGGCTGTTAATTTTGATTTTGTTCGAAATTCAGTAAATCATTGGTATAGAGAAGAGAATGAAGAAAAAGGTACTGAACTTAAAGCAGTCTGGGATAGTGTAGAATAGGTTATGATTTCGAGTTTGACAGGGAAAATTAGTAAAATCTGGGGGAACAATTGTGAGGTTGAAGTTAATGGGGTTGGATATTTGCTTTATGTTAATAAAAATTTCTTAAAAAAACATGCCGAAGGTGAAGAAATTAAAGTAGCCACCTATATGGCGGTTTCAGAAAACGATATTTCTTTGTTTGGTTTTGAAAACTTTGAAGAAGTTAATTTGTTTAAAATGTTAATCTCAGTTTCTGGGGTTGGTCCTAAAACTGCGGCTCAAATACTAGGGGAAAGCAATAGTTTGGATATAGTTAGATATATCGGTGAGGCGAATGTAGAATTCTTCCAAAAAATAAAAGGAATTGGAAAAAAGACAGCCCAAAGAATTATTATTGATTTAAAATCTAGAATTGGTGGTTTAGGTGAACTAGATTTGAGTGATGATAATGAAATTGAAGAAGACGATTTGGTGGCCAGTTTGAAACAACTTGGATTTGATAAAAAAGAAATTGAGAAAGTGGTTAAAAAAATGCCAAAAGAATTAGGGGAAATTGAAGAAAAATTAGCTTGGTGTTTAAATAATTTAGGAAATTAATATGGAAGATAAATTGATTGATCCAAAAATTAAAACTGAGGAAAAAGTGGTGGAGAAATCTTTGCGACCACAAAGACTCTGCGAATTTATTGGTCAGAAAAAATTGAAAGAACAACTGCAAA
The DNA here is from genome assembly GCA_037142555.1 of Candidatus Shapirobacteria bacterium. Taxonomy (GTDB): domain Bacteria; phylum Patescibacteriota; class Microgenomatia; order UBA12405; family UBA12405; genus WARW01. The sequence goes on from JBAXAJ010000007.1 coordinate 5,855, forward strand.
TATTTTTAGATGCAGCCAAAAGTCGAGGCGATGCTTTGGATCATATTTTGTTTTATGGTCCTCCTGGTCTGGGAAAAACAACTCTAGCTTTTTTGATGGCAAAAGAAATGGGGGGAAATTTGAAAATGACTTCTGGCCCAGCTTTGACTCGAGCAGGAGATTTGGCTTCAATTTTGACCGGACTTAAAAAAGGAGATTTTTTGTTTATTGATGAAATCCACCGTTTGAATAAGTTGGTCGAAGAAATGCTTTATTCGGCAATGGAAGATTTTGCTTTGGATATAATTTTGGGCAAAGGACCATCAGCTAAAACAGTCAGACTAAATTTGCAAAAATTTACTTTGGTTGGAGCCACAACTAGAATCGGTTTAATTGATGGACCAATGAGAGATCGTTTTGGTTATGTGCAACAATTGGATTTTTACGAAGATGAAAATTTGGAAGAAATTGTCGAGAGAACAGCAGAGGTTTTGAAAGTGAAAATTGAAGGTAAGGCAGCTTTGCAAATTGCCAAGAGATCACGAGGCACACCAAGAATTGCCAATCGACTTTTGCGACGAGTTCGAGATTATGCTCAAATTAAAAATGATGGACTGATTACCGAAAAAGAGGCAAAAGATGCGTTACAGATGCTAGGAGTGGACGAAATGGGCCTTTCTGATGCTGACCGAAAGTATTTAGAAATAATTAGAAAACAATATGATGGTGGTCCAGTTGGAGTGGAAAATATTGCCGCGGCTTTGACTGAGGATGTGGGCACTATAACTGAAGTTTATGAGCCTTATTTGATGAAGAGAGGCTTGATTAAAAGAACGAATAGAGGGAGAATGCTGGTATGAGCAAGGAAAGTAATAATGGAAAAATAATTAATTTTGTTGAGGCAAAAGAAAGAATAGAGACAAATAGACAAAATTTAATTGAGCTTAAAAGTGAAAAAATAGAAAGATATGAAACAAGCCAAAATGCGATAATTTTTTGGGAAAGATATAGTCATGGTTATTTCCCCCAGACGAAACGTGAACCATGGGGTTTGAGTGATGAATGAATCTTGTTTAAAATAATAATTGGAGATATAATCTGTTTATGATTAGAATAGAGGAGTTAACACCAGAAAGAATTCAACAATCTAACCAAGAATTTGCAATGTTACTTAGAGGCGAGGGAGGAGGAATTCCAATAATAAGTTGGGATTATAGTTATGAATCAACACCAATAGATACTAGTTTGCAAGGTAATGAAGCATTTTTTGAAAGATTAAGATATGTTAGTAACTTAACATGTGACGATTAAATAAAATATATGGAATTATTAAAAAATTTAAGTCGTAAGCAGTTGATTGAAAATTTTCGAGAAAATATAAAAAATCCGATTGGGGCTTTTTATGTTGAAACTCCAGATATTGTTGTTCGAAAAAATAATTCTTTTAATTCAGCTTCAAATATAAAAGATCTTCCACCTGGTCTTGCTCCTATTATTCCTAATAAAAAAAGTTAATTTTTAAAAAAAAATATGGAAAAAGCAATAAATATTGATACTGAAAAATGGGCAAAGGAATGTGTAGACAATATTAAAAATGGTAAGGCTGTACAAATGGTTTTAAATGAAGATGGTCCAGAAGGACATAAGGCTTTAAACCCAGCCGGTATGGGTTTTATGCCTTCGATTAGAAAAATAAACGAGAATAAATAATAAATAGTTTTGAGTTATTAATAGAAGTTTTGCTATAGTTTTATCTATTGTCTTAATAATAAATAGTTTTATTATTAAGATAATTTATGATTGAGAATAAACACTCCAACATAGAGGAACAGCAAATAGGTGATGTAAAAAATCAGTTAGTAAATCGTGAACGAGGAAAATTAATAGAGAGATATCAGTTTATTGATGGGCAAAAAATTATACCTGAAGTTGAGGAAATAAGGTTAAGAATTAATTGTTGTGAATTAAATGATCCAAAAGCTTGTGATAACTTGGCTTTTAGAATTTCTGTAAAAATGAAATCGGTGGATTTTCCAAAAGCAGAGATGAAAAAAGACTTAGACATTGTGACTGACTATGGAGATGCAGATTCAGCTTTAAATTTAGCTTGTGCAGTTAGAGATGAAATGTTTTCAAAAAATAAGAAATTAAATGAAAAAGAAGAATGGGGGAAACTTAAAAATAAGGCTCTGGATTTTATTTTTGAAAAAGGAGACTCAAGAGCTGCTTTGGCTTTAAGTATGGCATTAGAACATGGAGAAATACCAGAAGAAAAAATGGATGATTTTTGGAAATTTGAACAGGAAAAAGTGGATAGAAATGTTTTGAGATCTTTCTTTAGTGAAATTATTGAAGATAAATTGATTGATCCAAAAGCAAAAGATGAAGATAAATTGATTGATCCAAAAGCAAAAGATGAAGATGAAATTAAAAATAAAAAATTAGATAAAGCTTGGAATATTATCCAAAGAAATATTGGGAAAATGTTGGAAATTGATTTAGATGATACCCATGGCGTTCAATTAAGTCCGGAAAATATAAGGAAAATTAGAAATCTAAAAGAAGAAATAATTAAAATTAAGAATAGACAAAAAAAAGAAAAATTAGAAGAGGAAAAATTAGAAGAAAAAAATGAGAAAAGAAATTATGATCAGAGTTTTGTTTTAATTGAAGAATAGAACCAAAAAAGGTGCCCTAGCAAGCTAGAACACCTTGGAAGGCGAATGAATTAGAGATTACTCAGCTTGAATTCCAAGTAACCAAAGAACAGCTTCTTTTCGATAGCGACGATCACCACGAGCATTGATGCGGATAGCTGGTAATTTACCTCTCTTACCCCATCTCTTGATGGTTAATTTACTAACGCGGAGTAAATCGGCTACTTCGGCGACTGTTAAAAGGTCGGGAAGATTGTCGATGGAAACTCCATTGATTTTTTTTGGGGCGGTAGGTTGTTGCACAAGTTTGTCTTGTGATTCATTTTGATAGTCCATTAGGTGACTCCTCTTATATCAGAATAACTATTAACTGATACCAGTAAAACATATTGTATATTTGTGTGTCAATAATCAAAATTTACAACAAAGTTTCTTTCACTTAAAGAAAGGGAAAATTTATCTTTTTTTATCAAATGATTGAATATTATCTAAAATAAGTAATAATCAAAGCATGGAAGGTAAAAACGGTCCAGAAATTAATTATAAAGATGCTAAATCTCAAATAACTTTTCAAAATGAAATTAGACAAGGAAAAGCTCGTATTACAGGATCTGTAAAAGAATATTTTAATGACATTCTTAACCAATCTGATGATGTCTTACAATCTCTATTAGAAACAGAAGATGGTAAAAAAAATTTTGATTGTATTAATGAACTAACTAAAAACCTCAATATTCCCATAAAACAAATGGAAGATTCCTATCTTGATGGTTTGAGATACAATATTAAAGCAGGCTATAGATTAGGTTTCTTTGATACTAAATCAGATACTAATCAACTATTAGAAAGTTTAACTGGAGCCTATACTCTATCATTTCGTCAAACATTAAGATCTTTTGACAAAAAAAGAGATCAACACCAAGAAGATTCTAATTTAATTCTCAATATTGCTAAAAGATCATATATTCTTAATCCAGACACTTATCAACAACTCAGTATTGACTATCAAAATGATGACTTTGTTGAACCTGGAATAATTAAACATTTTGTTGTTAGTAACCCTAGTAATCCAAAAGAAGCTATCATAAAAGCCAAAGAAATTTACAATAAACTTTTAATTGATTACCAAAATGATGACTTTGTTGAACCTTCAATGCTTAAACGTTTTGCTATTGGCAACCCTACTAATCCTAAAGAAGCTATTAATAAAGCTAAGGAAACTTACACTAAACTTTTAATTGATTATAAAAAAGATGAGTTTGTTGATGCTGGAATGATTAAATATTTCGTTATTGGTAATTCTAGTAACCCAAAAGAAGCTATTGATAAAGCTAAAGAAGCTTATACTAAACTTTTGACTGATTATAAAAAAGATGACTTTGTTGATGCTTGGATGATTAGACATTTCGTTATTCGTACCCCTAGCAACCCCAAAGAAGCTATCAACAAAGCCAAAGAAACTTACACTAAACTTTTAACTGATTATCAAAATGATGATTTTGTTGATACTGGAACGCTTAAACGTTTTGTTGTTGGTAATTCTAGTAATCCCAAAGAAGCTATTGATAAAGCTAAAGAAGCTTATACTAAACTTTTGACTGGTTATAAAAAAGATAGCTTTGTTGATGCTGGAATAATTAAACATTTTGTTATTCGTAATCCTAGCAATCCTAAAGAAGCTATCAACAAAGCCAAAGAAGCTTACAGTAAACTTTTAATTGATTACCAGAATGATGACTTTTTTGAACCTGGAATGCTTAGACATTTCGTTATTCATAATCCTAATAACCCAAAAGAAGCTATCAACAAAGCCAAAGAAACCTACAATAAACTTTTAATTGATTACCCAAATGATGATTTTGTTGATGCTGGAATAATTAAACATTTCGTTATTCGTAATCCTAGCAACCCAAAAGAAGCTATCAACAAAGCCAAAGAAGCTTATACTAAACTTTTAATTGATTACAAAAATGATGAATTTGTTGAAGCTGGAATGCTTAGACATTTCGTTATTCATAATCCTAGTAACCCTAAAGAAACTATTGGAAAAGCCAAAGAAGCTTACAGTAAACTCTTAATTGATTACCAGAATGATGACTTTGTTGATGCTGCAATAATTAAACGTTTTGTTATTTATAACCCTAACAACCCTAAAGAAGCTATCAACAAAGCCAAAGAAACTTATCTACAAATTAAAGATATTTATCCAAATATCTCTAAATCAGAAATTAAAAAAGCTTTGATTTTTTATCCTAGCAGTTATAAGGAATATTTAGATCTAATTAAATAGTTCTAAACCCATACCATTTCGCGAGCTTTTTAAAATTAAAAGCAGCTTGAATTCTAAATCCATACCAATTTGTCGAAGAGGGTTTCTAATTTGATAGAATATTTTATGGATTATAAAATTGCATTTTTTGGAGTTAAGAGTTGGGAGAGGGAGATTATTGAAAAAGAGATTGTTAAGTTGGATAGTTTTGGAATTGGAATTTTTGAAGAAGAGGTTCAAGATAACATAGAATTGGCGGCAAAGTATGACATTATTTCGCCTTTTGTTTATTCAGAAATGAATGAAAAAGTTTTGAAACAATTACCAAATTTAAAAATGATTGCGACTCGATCAACTGGGATGGACCATATAGATTGTTTAGCATGTTCGGTTAGAAAAATTAAAGTAGCTAATGTCCCAGTTTATGGATCATCGACAGTGGCAGAATATACTTTTGCCTTGATGTTGGCGATTACTAGAAAAATAGTTGAGGCTCATCAATCGGTTGAGAACGGGGAGTTTAATCCAGAGGGTTTAACTGGTGTTGATTTAAATGGAAAAACTTTGGGAATCATAGGTCTTGGAAACATCGGCCAAAATGTGGCTAAGATTGCTAGAGCCTTTGGGATGAAGACTATTGGAGTTGACCCAGTCTTAGATCCTAAAATTGCAAAAAAGATGTGTTGTAAAATGGTTGATTTGGAAAGTTGTTTGAAAGAAGCGGACATTGTGACATTTCATGTTCCTGCAATTCCACAAACTTTCCATATGCTTAATAAACAAAATATTAAATTGATGAAAAAAGGTAGTTATTTAATAAATACTTCACGAGGGGCAGTGGTGGAAACTGAGGCAATTGTGTGGGCTTTGAATAATAAAATATTAGCTGGGGCTGCTTTGGACGTGACGGAAGATGAGATTTTGTTAGAAAGTATGAGTGTAGTGATGAGTAAGAAACTTACTAAAGATAATTTACAAGATATTTTATCTTTTCATTTGTTAAGAGACAGAGATGATGTGGTTTTTACTCCTCATAATGCTTTTAATACTAAAGAAGCGATTGGAAGAATAATTGCAACAACTGTTGAAAATATTAAGAGTTATAAATAAACCCCTCTCCCGATAAATCAGTATCTCCCCTTGATTAAGGGGAGAAATAAATAAATTTAAGGAAATTTCCTCCCTTCATCAAGGGAGGATGTCTGGAAGACAGGAGGGTTTTATATTTGTTATAATTATAAATATATGAAACCTGTAATTATCTGTGGTGGGGTTGGAGCAAAAATGTGGCCAATGAGTAGAAATACAATGCCAAAACATTTTTTGCCTTTATTGAATAAAAAATCATTATTTCAGTTGAATTGGGAAGCTTTGAGACTTAAATTCCAACCTGAAGAAATCTTTTTACAGACTAATGCAGTTCAAGCTGAAATCGCTCAAAAACAAGTTCCAGAAATTTTGCCAGAAAATGTTTTTATTGAACCAGAAATGAGAAACCAAGGTCCAGCCACTGGATTTGCAGCGGCAATGCTTTTTAAAAAATTCCCAGATGAGCCTTTTATGTTGGTTCAAGCTGATGTTTTGAGAGAACCAGATGAAAAGTTTATTGAGATGATAGAACAATTTGATGAGTTAATTAGAAAAGAAGGGAAAATTGTGACTGGAGGAATTAAACCAGAGTTCGCTTTGATGGGAGTTGATTATTTAAAAGTGAATCAAGCAACACATTTGATGGAAGAGTGGCTTGGAAGAGGCGAGAAAGAGGTGATTGAGGGTTATTTGGCCAGTGGTGATGCTTTGATTCATACTAATCATTATGCTTGGACTCCAAGAAAATTATTAGAATGTTTGAAAGTTAGAAAACCAGAATGGTATGAACCTTTGATGAATATTATAAATGGGGAAGACATTCCAACTGAATATGCCAAAATGCCAAAGGGGCCAATTGAAGAAGTGACTCAATTTGAATTAAAGGATGGTTATGTAATTGAATTGCCTTTTGAGTGGATTGATTTTGGAACTTGGGAATCAGTGGTTAACTATTTGGAGAAGAAAGTTTTGAATGAAATTGATGATGACAAGATGGAAATTGATAGTAATAATAATTATATTTATAAAAAAGATAATAAATTTATTGCCACAGTTGGAGTTGAAAATTTGGTGATTGTGGACACTGGTGATGCTTTATTAATTGCCAAAAGAGATCAAAGCGGAAAAGTGGGGCAGATTGTTGATGCTCTTAAAGAACAAAATAAAAATGAATTGTTATAGATTTAATTAAATTATGCCAATAGAAAACAATAATCCAATTTCTAAGGAGATAGTTAAAAATGAAACTGACAATTCTGAAAGAATGGAGAAATCAGCTGCTTTGCTGGAAAACCCAATTAAAGATGGTGAAATTGGTTATGATAAAGTTTTTATTCAAGCTGATTCTATAGTTCAAGATGGAAATAAATGGCAAGTGAACATAAATTCAGAAGATTCAACTGTGATTTTAGATGATAAATGGAGAAAAGATTTAGGGTTAGATGCTTCGGCTATTGTTCCAGACATTAGGAATGGTGATGGAACTAAAAAATTAGTTTCTGGAGGGACTTGGGTTTGGATAGAGAATAATCAAGGTCAAAGATTTTTAACTTTAATGAGGAGAGACGCTGGAGCGCCAGTGGATACAAATTGTTTGACTGGTCCAGCTGGAAGATGCGGAGAGAAGTTATCAAAGACTTCAGTTGATGAAACTAATCAAGAATTAATTTTTTTACAACTTGAAAAAGATGGAAAAATTAAATTATTAGCTTTTTACAGAAATGAAGAGGAAAAAGAAAAAGTTGTTGAAGAAAAATTGAGACAAGTTGGAGAAATGTACAAAGTTTTGATGGAAAAAGGAAGAGAAGAAGATGCAAAATATTTGGCAGATAATATTAGAAGTGGAGAAGATATAGAACTTTTAGAGATGGGAAGATTTGAGGATAAAGATTCACAATTAGATGAAATAACAATGACAATTGACGGTCGCGAAGTTGATAAAGTTAAAGGAATTGCTTATATGGATGAGAAAAATAAAACTTTGGAAGTCAGAGAAGTGGTTAATATTAAATTGCCAGAGGGTGTTAATTTAGCAAAAGTTATGGATGGAGAAGTGTTTTTAAGACCAACTGTTTTAGTGGAAGAAGGAGGATTTGAAGCTTTGAAATCAGATGATTTAGTCCCAGCTTTGAGGAATTATGTAGAAAAGGTGGTTGGAAAATAAAATGAAAAATGATGCTTTTTATATTAAAAAATGTATAGCTTTGGCTGAGATGTCAATCAAAAAAGGTGAAGCCCCATTTGGAAGTTTGATTGTTTTGAATGGGAAAATAATTGCGGCATCAACTAATGCTAATGAAAAAAAACACGATATAACTTGTCATGCTGAAATAATGGTCATGAGAAGAGCTCAAAAGAAACTTAAAAGTAAAGATTTAAGTGATTGTGAAATTTATTCAAATTGTGAACCTTGTCCAATGTGTTCTTTTATGATGAGAGAGTTACATTTTAAAAGGGTCGTTTTTGGGGTTAGGTCACCTAATATGGGAGGCTATACTATGTGGAATATTTTACAAGATAAAGGTCTTTCGAAAATAAAACCATTTTTTAGTGACGAGCCAGAGGTTGTTGGTGGAGTTTTAGAAAAAGAATGTAGAGAGACTTATACTAAGATTGGTTGGGGTGGGTTTTTAGATAAGGTTGATTAAGTCTTACTTATCGGTGTGCTTTGAGACCAGAGATTTTCGAAAATTTGACGTTGTAGATTAGCAAAAGTGGCGTTTTGCATTTCCAAACAAAAAATGTCTCCATCTTCAAGAAAATGGCAGATAGTATAAATATCGTTGTAAATAAAAATATCTGCTTTAATGGTAATAATTTTTGGAGAGATATAATTTATTTTTTGGAATTTTTCTATTTCTTTTATGCTGGAGAATGTCCCAAGTTTTTCTAGGTTAGATAATGATCGAGAATATATTTTTTTATCAAATAATTGTTGACGGAGTTTTTCGGCTTCATTATGTGGCATGTAGGCATCAGCAGTGGAAACCTCATAGCTTAGGAATTCACCTTTGGTTTTTAGAAGATTCCAATTTACTTGTGATAAACCTTCTTTACCACGATAAAATAATACTTTTGATTCAGGTTTATTTGTTCCAATAAAGTCTTTTAAAATATCTAAAGTTTTTGGTAGTGTTTTTTTTAAGTTAGATAGTTCAATCTCTTTTTTATTCAAAATTAAATCTAGTTGGGATGGGTGATTAGCTTTAAATTTGAAACCAGCATCGTCTAATTGTTGGGTAACTAATTGTTTTTCAATTAATTTGTCCAGAATTCTGTACACTTTAGTTCTGCCAATATGTAGATTGCGACTGATTGAAAGAGCACCCAAAGTATTGTTTTCAAGTAAGTTTAGGTATATTTTTGATTCTTCATCGGTTAAACCAAATGGTTTTAGAAGAATTATTAGTTTGTCTGTTTGATCGGACATCAGCTGTATTTTAGCATAAAGGTTGGTTATACTGCAATTGTGAAAAAATATAAATTAGAAAAAGCGACAATAGATGATCTTTATGAGATTTCTTTAATGTCGGCTAGATCTAAAGAAAAACAATTATATATATACGAAATAAGCACTTTGTCGGAAATTATTGGTTTCGATAGAGCCGAAATTTTAAGATCTGAATTTTTGAAAAACGGAATTAAAGTTAAACAAATAACTAATAATCCAGTAGTGTCAAAATTCACTAAGAATGATGAATTTTTTAATAAATTAATGGATTTTCGTTATGTGCCAAAAGATATTTTTGGAATTAGAGATGAAATCTTGATTTTTGATGATATGGTTGCGATTTATAATACTGAACCAGAAATTAAATTGTTAGTCATAAAAAATAGTGATTTTGCTGAAAATCAAAAAGAACTTTTTTTAGAACTTTGGAATAATTCAAAAAAAATAATAGTTAATAAATAAAATATGCCAATATGTGAATTAAGATTACCCAATAATTATCAATTGGAAAATGGGAAAAAGGTTTGTGATGTGGCTTTGGATGCGACATTAAAAGGTTTGGGAATACCAAACCCAGATGATCGAGAATATAGAATTAAATCACTTGATTCTTTGACTGATCCAGAATTACAAGTTTCGTTTGGTTTTGGAACTGATCAATATAATCAAGGTAGAGCATTTGATCCAAGTTCTGAAGAAATGAAAGATACTTGTGAAGACATTTTTGGTGAAGTGGAACAATTTGGAGTTAAAAGAGTTATTTTAGATGGCTGGAAAGGGGCAACTTTTATGACTAGATCATTAGAAAAGAGAAATGAGGAGTTAGTAATTCCTGAAAGATTTAAAGATGGGATAGAAGTAAAGGGAGATATTGCAATAAGAATGGTTTTTAGTTCATCAGTTTTAGAAAGCTTGAGATTGGATCTTAAAAACAATGAAGAAGTGTTTAAAGAAATTTTAGAAATTTTTGAAGGTGAGGGTGGGGTAGAACTACAGTTTCCATTAGAAGCTGAGACAGAAATAGGAGTAGAAGTTGACTTTTGTGATGTTGAAGATAAAAATAATTTTTCAAAAATTGAGATGGATTATATTATGCATCGAATTGAGAATTGTTTAGATATTGGTGTAGCTTCAGATAGAACTAAGAATACGACAATTTGGATTAGACAAGGTGGTCCGGGAAAATTCACCGAAAAATGTTAAATTAATATAAACAATGGCTAAATTAAATAAAACTCAAGTTAGAGGTACCTCTTTTATTTTAATATCAGCTTTATTTTTTGGAACTTATGGAATTTGGTCTAGATTAATGGTCGGTTCTTTTGGTGCTTTTTCTCAGGCTTGGACCAGAGGATTAGTTCTTTTGATTGTTATTCTTATTTTAAATTTCTTTTTTAAATTTTTTAAACCAATTGCTAAGAAAGATTATGTTTGGTTTATAGTTATTGGTATGATGGGGTTAAATCAGGCACCGTATTATTTTGGGTTTAAATATCTAAATATCGGAACAGCTACAATGATTTTTTATTCAGCTCTATTAATGGGTGGATATATTTTAGGTAAATTTATTTTTGGTGAAAAAATTACTAAGATTAAATATTTAAGCTTGGGGTTAGCAATATTAGGAATAGCAATTATTTATCGTTTTGTAATTAATCCAAGTCAATTTTTAGCAGCTGGTCTAACAATTGTAGCTGGATTAATGGGTGCAGTTGGGGCAATTTTGCCAAAAAAATTGTCTCAAAATTATTCTGAGTTACAAATAATGACTAGTTATTTTATTCCAATGTTTCTTGGTAATTTTATTTTTGCTTTATTTATTAATGATCCATTACCAAGTTTAGATTTTAGTATTGGTTGGATTGCACAGTTTGCATATATTTTAACTTTGCTTTTTGCTAATTTAGCAGTGATTGAAGGTTTCAAACATCTTGATCCAAGCATTGGTAGTCTAATTGGATTGGCAGAAATACTTTTTGGAATTTTATTTGGAGTAATATTTTTTGGTGAGGTAATAACGTTTGGAATGATTATAGGAGGATTGTTAATTATAATTTCTGCAGTTTTACCAAATATTAAAATTAATAATTTTTTAAAAATTAAATAAAAATATGGAACATTTAAGTATAAATGGAGAAAATGAAAATAAAGTTACTGATAGAACTGTCACTAAAATTGGTTTTAAAGATTATGATAAAACTGGTATTAAATGTAAATGGGAACTTAATGCTTTACCAGAATATTTAGAAGACGACACCGGACTTAGTGGTAGAGTTATGGATGATGTAGTTTCTCTTTTGGAAGAGAGAGAATTGAAAGATATTACGGTTGAATTGGCAGAAGGTTATGATAATGAAGACCAAGGAAAAGAACATTATCGTTTTAAAATGGTTTTTGGCAATGGTAGTGATAATAAAAAATTGCTTTTTTCAGAACATTATTCGGCTGATACTGAGGAAGGGGAAATAAAAGGTTCGGTAAGAGCAAAGGTTGGATTGTTAAATGATTCTATAGAAGATCATAAAGATTTGGAAAAAAATATAGCTGATATTTATATAAAAAGAATGGAAGAAACTTACACTGATTGGAAAAATCAATGGGAAGATGGTTATTTTGATAATATTTCTTAATAAAAATAAAATTACCAATCAAAAACCCCTCCTTACGGAGGGGTTTAAAGTTTAATTTAAATTAAAATATTATTTTAATTCAACTTGAGCACCAGCAGCTTCTAATTTAGCTTTAGCATCATTAGCAGCTTCTTTCTTCATGTTACCTAAGTCAGCAGGACAAGCATCAACTAAATCCTTAGCTTCTTTAAGTCCAAGTTCTGGTTTGAATTCTCGGATTGCTTTAATAACAGCAATTTTGTTAGCACCAGCAGAGGTGATGACAACATCGAAGTCACTCTTTTCTTCAGCGGCAGGAGCAGCTTCACCACCAGCGGCAGGAGCAGCACCAGCACTAGCAGCAGGAGCAGCAGCGACGGCTTTAACATCGAATTTTTCTTCGAAAGCTTTAACTAACTCTGAAAGCTCGAGAACTGATAATTCAGCAACAGAATCGATGATCTTCTGTAATTTTGCACTTACTTTTATTTCTTCAGTCATATTTTTTTTAATTTATAAATTATTAATTTGTTTTTTCTTGTTTTTCGGAAATAGCTTTAAGAGCTAAAACGAATTTAGTTTGGTTGAAACGAAGAGCATAGGACATTCTTTGGAGAGGGTTAGCCAATCCACCAACAAATTGAGCGATAAGAGTGCTTTTTGAAGGTAAACTTAAAAATGCTTTAAGTTCATCTAGAGATAAAAGCTTTTTATCATAGATTCCATATTTGAAACTAGTGATATTTTTAGCTTTATTGACTTTATCAATTTCTTTTAAAGGAGCGATTTCATCTTCATTACTGTAGGTGATTGAAGTTGGACCGACTAGAGTTTCAGGAAGTTTGATTCCTAATTTTTCTAGAGCACGAGTGATTAGAGAGTTTTTGACAACTTCCATGACTCCGCCTTGACTTTTAATGTTGGCACGAAGTTCAGCAATATCAGCAGCGTTTAAACCTTGATATTGAAGTAGGGCAGCTGATTTAGCTTCACTAAGCTTCTTAGCTACGTCTTCGACTTGGTCTATTTTTCTTTGTGTAGTCATATTTTTTGTTTTTTAAAATAAAAAAGCCTCGAAGATCGAGGCGCATATAAAACAAAATAAATTGTTTTGCCTCGGCTGGACTTATTTGAATGCCGGCTGTCTTCGGTTGATTTGGAATTATAACTTAATTATTGATAAAAAAAAAGACCCTAAGTATTATCTGCACGAAGCAAAATAATTTAACTTAGGATCCTTTCCATAAAACTTTCTTTCTTTCAAACGGGGACTGTGGTAAATAGTGAACTGTTGAAAGTCAAATTTGGAAATTCTTTTAAAGAAATTTTTGTTTCAAAAGGTTTAATTTCCATATTAGTAACAGAATACTCTTTACCTTGTTGTAAACATGTTTCTTGGGGATCTTTACAAATAACATTAGTCAAAATCTTCATTTTTTTCACCTCTATTCTTTATTTATTTTTTTTATTTTCTTCTCTTCTTTTTTATAATCAACTTAACAAGATGATGTTTATTTGTTTTATGGATTTTAAAAGTACATAAATCGAAAAACGCGAATGTTTTTGATTTATCTTAAAAACAGGTGATTATATCATTTATTTAATAATATTTTTAGTTTATACTACCCTATAGATAATAATTATAATTTTCTATATTATTTTTATGAAAATATATTTCATCGCATCTTCAAGATTAGTCAATATTGAACCAAAACTATATCAGAGTATTTACTCTAAATTAGCAGTGGGGAATAAGATGTTGAGTGATAAAGTGTTGAAATGGACTAAAAAAGGTCTTAAAGATCTTAAAACAGAACCATTAACAGCAAAAATCAGTAATTATAAAGAATCTGTTGAATGTGTCAGAAAGGCTGATTTAGTAGTCATGGAAGTTTCTGGCCACAGTATGTCAATTGGATATTTAATTAGTAAAGCTTTGGAAATTAGTAAGCCAGTGATTGCATTATACAAAAAAGATCATGCTCCAAATTTTATTAAAGGAATAGTCGATCCAAAATTGATTATTACTGAATATGAAAATGAAAGTGTTTTGAGAACTATTGAAGAAGCAATTAATAAGGCGAAAAGTTTAGTTGATGTTAGATTTAACTTTTTTGTTAATCCAAAAATTTTGACTTATTTAGATTGGATATCAAATCAAAAAATGTTGCCTCGATCAGTGTTTTTAAGAAACTTGATTGAACATGAAATGAAAAAAGATAAGGAATTCAAAGCTTAAATGAAAATAACTGACGTAATTTTTGATTTTGACGGGACAATTGTTGACACTTTTGACTTATCAATAAAGATTTTTAATGAAGTTTCTGGGGAGTTTAATTTTAGAGAAATTACTGATAAGGAAGTCAAGAAGTGGAAAGATTTTGGGATTAAAAAGATTCTAAAAGAAGTTAATATTTCTATATTTAAATTGCCAAAAATTATTAGTAGAGTTCAAGAGATTCAAACTGAAAGAATTGATGAAGTTGTCGTTTTTGATGGAGTATTAAAAGTGATGAAAGAATTGCAAGACAGAGGTTATGGTTTAGGAATTTTGACTTCTAATTCAAAGGCAAATGTTGAATTTTTCTTTAATAAACATAAGTTTAAAGGAATTAAATATATATATTCGGGGAATAGTTTGTTTGGTAAAGATAAATTGATCAAGAAATTATTAAAAAAGAATGATTTGAAAAAAGAACAGGTGATTTATCTGGGTGATGAAATTAGAGATGTGGAATCTTGTCAAAAAGCTGGAATTAAAATTATAGCTGTTAGCTGGGGATATAATTCCAAAAAAGCGTTGGAAGGAAGTAAACCAAATTATTTGGTCGATAAACCAAAAGAAATTTTAGATATTTTAAATTAAATTATCTGAATTTAGCGCGGAGAGTTTTAGGAATTTTTTCAATGATGTAGGTTAGATAATATTTTGGCGATAGGATTAGGTCTTGAGCGTGAAGATAGTTTTTGTTGAAACCACCAAAGCCAGTTTTGAAAGTTGTTAGACCAATCCAAGGGTGATTTGGAACATTTGGTGGAGCAATTCCCCACATGTTATAGATTTTGCAGCCTCGTGACTTGGCTTCTTTGATAACTTCCCATTGTAATAGATAGTTAATTGGAACTTTATTTTCGACAGAACCACTTTGATAGTAGAAAACGAATTTGCCATAGAAGATAATGATGGCGGCTCCAGTTATGATTTTATTGTGTTTACCTAGGAAGAGAAGACATTGGTTGTCTTGGCCAAAAGTGTTTAGTTCTAGTTCTAATATTTTTTTTGAAAAAGGGACAAAATGATTTCTTTTAGAGGTTTCTAGTTGAAGATCATAGAGATATTTAATGTCTTTTGGATCGGTTGATTTGATGATTTCAACACCATCTCGAGTGGCTCGACTGATTAGATTACGGGTGGTTTTCCTCATTTCTGAGAGAAGAGTGTTTTCATCTTTATCGATGTCGATTAACCAAGTCTCTTCAGCATGCATGAAAATTGGAGCTGATTTGAAGCCGAGATTTTTGTATATTTTTTTGTTTTTTTCGGTTGATTCAAGCCAAGGACTGATTCTGATGAAATCAACTTTTTCAGTTTTAGCTAGTTTTTTAAGATAATCAAAGACGAATTTTAGGTTAGTTTGACTGAAACTTTTTAAAATTGGACCATGGGGGACAAAGAGGAATTTGCCGCGTCTGGCAGAAATTGTGAAAACTTGGCAGATGCCGATTAGATTTTTTTGATCATATAATCCGAGTCGAAAAAGTTTTTCACCAGTAGTTTTGTTTATCTCACCCCAGTTCCAACCTTGAAGAAAAGTGTAATCTTCTTGAGATTGGACAAATTTTTCCCAAATAGCTTTTTGGCTTATTTCTTTTATTTCCATTCTTTAATTATATTGACTACTTTTTGAGCGTCAACAATGGATAAATTAGGGTTAGTAGGAAGATTTATGATAGTTTGAGTAGCTTTTTGGGCCTGAGGACAAGAGTCTGGAATGTATTTAAACAGAGAAAGGTCAATGTCTTTTGGGGAAATGATGGTGCTGTACCAATCACCTAAAAATATGTTTTTGGAAGCAGCTAATTTTCTTAAAACATTAGGATCTTTTACTTCAATTGAATAACGTAGATAAGAAGAATTGGAATCATATTTAGTTTTTAGCTCTTTTGAATAGAAATAGGCTAGTCGTTGGCGATGTTGAAGAATGGAATCAATGTTTTTGAGTTGCTTTGCAATTAATATACAAAGAGGTGAAGGTAAACTTTGATAGAAAAATAGAGGTTTTTTAGCTTGTTTTTCTTCTGGAGTGATGGCATCTGAGAGAAGATTTAGGCGTCGAAAAATAAAATGAAGGATTTTGCCGATTTTTAGTAGGGCATAGGTGTTAATAATCCAAAACATTAGTGGAGAATAGGCAAGTTGTTTGAGAGTCCAAGGGTAGGAACGATGAGGTAGTTTGGAAGTTAATTTAGAGAGATTTTCAGAAATATTTTGATCGTTTGTAGAGATGGCTCCACCCCAAATTCCAGAAATGACTTTATCACGACCAAAACTGTAGAAAGAAGCTTGACCAAAAGTGCCTAATTTTTTATTTTTATAAGAAGCACCTAGGCTGTGAGCACAATCTTCGATTAGAATAATTTTTTTACTTTTACAAATGGCAATAATTTTATCGATGTTGGCTGGAGTTCCAAAAGTATGCTGGATAATGACAGCTTTAGTCTTTGGAGTTATGGCAGCAGTTAATTTTTCGGGATCAAGGTTGTAAGTCTTATCGATATCAACGTAAATTGGAACAGCATCGGCCCAGAGAATGGCGCTAGGGACAACTGAACAGGTTAGGGCTTGAATAATGATTTCATCGCCTTTTTGGACTTCTATGGCTTTTAACAAGAAATAGAGAGCATTTCGACCACTATCAAATAGTTGAACATATTTTTGGTCTAGATATCTGGACAACTTTTCTCTTAATTGCCTTTGTGGGTTTTGATCTATGAATTTCCAAGGTTGGGAAATCAATAATTTTGAGGAAATAACATCAGAAATTTTGTAGTTTGGGATTAGGCTGATAGCAATAGTTTTAAATGGATTATTCATGGCTTAATGAACTAATTATAATTGATGGGAGTCGGCCTTTGAAAAGGAAAACAGTTTTAGTCTTTTTAAGACTTTTTAGATAGGAAATTATTTTTTTAGGGTTAGAAATGAGTAGGGCATTGTTATGTTGGTTTAATTCTTTGAAATAATGAGCTTGAGTGACAACTATGGAGTCTATTGAAGCTAAATTTTTGCCGATTAATCTATGATTTTTTTCGGCGTGTGAACCGAGTTCAATGATGCCTGGAGTTATGAGAACTTTTTTATAATCTTTCCAAGTTTTTAAATAACCTAGAGCTGAAAGAAATGATTCTAGACTGGAATTGTAGCTGTCATCAACTATAAAAATATCGTTTTTAAGAGTGATTAATCTTGGATGAAAGAGTTTTTTATCTATTTTGTCTAGAGCTTGTTGAATTTCAGAAAGAGTCATGCCTAGATATTGAGCAATTTTGATGGCGCCAATGACATTTCGAATTAGATTTTTGCCAAGGAGGGGAAGTGAAAAATGATGTTTTTGATAGTCAAATTCGAGATGGTCGGTGAAAGTTTTGATGTTTTTAGCGTCTTTTAAAGAAAAATCTTTATCAGCAACCAATCCAAAGCCATTTTTTGGGAGAGATTTAATTAGTTCATATTTAGCAGTTTTGATGTTTTGCAGACTGCCAAAGAGACTTAAATGTTGGTCTCCAAGACCAGTGATGATGCCTATTTTTGGTTTGACAATGTTGCAAATAGCTTTGATTTCACCAATTTTATAGGCACCCATTTCGACAACAAAAATTTCAGGCTTAGTTTTTAGATTAAGAACAGTTTGAGCCACACCAATTTCAGAATTGTTGTTTTTTGGAGTTTTTTCGACTTTAAATTTATGACTTAAAATTGTAGCTAATATTTCTTTAGTTGAACTTTTTCCATAGCTGCCGG
This sequence comes from Candidatus Shapirobacteria bacterium, assembly GCA_037142555.1. Lineage (GTDB taxonomy): Bacteria > Patescibacteriota > Microgenomatia > UBA12405 > UBA12405 > WARW01. The sequence continues at coordinate 23,931 of JBAXAJ010000007.1, forward strand.
TGACACCAATAGTGATGCCTTTGAATTTTGACATGATTATTTTAGCTTGATTGATTTGGCGTTTTTTAAGAATAGTGAAAACTGGATTGAAGATAATTATAAAAAAAGATGAAATTAGAGGGATCAAAAAAGTGGTAAAAATAGAAATTTCTAGAGGAAAATAGAAAATTAGAGAGAAGATTGTGAGAAGTGAAAATAAAGATGATATTAAACCACGGAAAGTTGATTTTGGACGAAACCAAGAAAGGAAATTATATTGATTTTTGAAGCTTTTTAAGAGATCGTGGGGATTTTTGAGAGAATCACTGAAACGATCGAAGCGATATTCTTTAATTTGCCATAAATAAATCCAAAAAAGAGCTTGATGAGTGAAAATAATAGCTATTATTAGTTTTAAAAAGATGGTCATTTTAGTGATTTTTTAATAATTTCAGCTGTAGTTTGGGCTTGACGATAGGGCAGACCATGATTAGCTCCAGGGACAACTATTAAAGTTGAGTCACTTATTAATTTGTGGATTAATTTACCTTGCCAAAGAGGAGTGGTGTGGTCTTCTTGACCCCAAATAAGCAAAGTGGGGATTTTAATTTTAGCTATTTCAGCTTCAAAATTTTCGTTGATGACCTTTTTAAAAGTTTCCCTCATAACTCCTTGACTGTTAACATAATCGGCTGAGCCAAAAAAAGGTAAGAGAATTTTTTTAATAGATTTGGGAAGAAAATTAGAGATAATAGTGTGGGCTTTGACAATAAGTGATTTCCTTTCAATGCCAGAGGAGTTGATAAGAATTATTTTTTTAATTTTTTGAGGATTATTAGAAGAATATTTTAAAATAATTCGACCACCGAAAGAATGACCGATTAAAATATATTTAGATATATTTAATGAAGTTAAGAAGGCATCTAAGAATTGGGCATAGTCTTTGTTTGTCCAAGCTTTTGGAGGTAAACTTGATTTTCCAAATCCAGGAAAATCGAGAGCAATAACTCTGAATTTCTTTGAAAGCAGATTGATTAGATCGATATATTTTTCTTTATCTGGACCCCAGCCGTGGAGGAAGACTAAAGTTGGACCTTTGCCAACCTCAAGATAGTCGATTTTTAGCTTGTTTATAATTATTTGCATTACTATAGTATGATAGCATCTTTAGGCTTAGATGATAAAATCATTTGATGGTAAGAAACCCAGAACAATATCATTCTCAGGCAGAAACTCAATTGTCTCAAACATTTAAAGAATTAAAAGTTAATTCTCAAGATGAAGCTGCAATTGGAGATTTTCTTGGACCGTTGAAAGAGAAAGATAAAAACACTTATGAACATTGTCTTAGAGTAGCTTTGTTGGCAAAAGAAATTGGGGGATTTATGGAATTAGATGAAAAAGCATTATTCTTTGCTGGGTTATTACATGATTTGGGTAAGTTGAATGTTCCAATGGAAACTTTAGGGAAGACTGATAGTTGGACAAAAGAAGATTCTAAGGCAGTTGAAAAGCATGTTATCGATGGATATTTGTTAATTAAAGGAAGGTTTGATTTCACGGCGGAAATAATATTATGGCATCATAAATTTCAAGAAAATAAATATCCAGAATTTTTGCCACCATATCTTCATGATTATTCGGTTGGGACTCAGGCTGTGATACCTGAATATGGCAGAATTTTGGCTTTAGCTGATGTTTATGATGCTTTACACAGAGAAAACAGTAAGTTTGGAGAAAGAAAAACTTTGTCTGAGGTTGAAATTAAAGATAAGATGCTTGAGTTTAATCCTGACAAGTTAGATTTGGTGAATGATTTATATACAGCAAAAATCTTTGGATAATAGTATTTTAGCTTCTAATTCTTTGTTGGACTTTGTCAATTTGGTATCGTTTAGATTTTAGATCAGGGAAAGATTTAAGCAACTTTAAATATGGTTTTCTAAGTTTTTTGAAGAGTAAATCTTCAGCTTCTTGATCGACTTTTTCATGGATAAGATTTAGAGCTTCGAAGAAGTGTTTGAGTCCATAGAGGGAGATAGTGGTGATGGTTAAATCTATTAAAAAATAGCTGACGACGATGATGATTCCAACTGATCCAAGTTTGTCAGAAAGGAAATTTGATAAGAAAACTATTTGAGGATGAATGAATTTAATGACAAAGAGAGCAAGAAAAGCCCAATATAGAGAAAAACGAAGACAAATTCTGCCGTCTATGTTTAAAAACTCTTTGGAATAGTCCCACCATTGAGTATGGAAAAGGATTTCTAGAGCTAGACTAGTTAAATATTCGAGAATAGTTGTGACTGCAAACGCACCGATGAAGAATAGAAATAGGTTATTTTGGAGGGGAGTGATGAAAAAAGTTATTAAAATGAAGCCAACTCCATAGATGGGGCAGAATGGTCCGAACAGAAAACCACTGTTTATAAATTTGTGGTGACGATAGGAATTATAAGAAGATTCCAAGATCCAGCCCATTAGAGAATAGAGAGCAAAAAGCCAAATTAATTCGAACATAGTTAATTGTATACCATAGCTTTCTTCTGCTAACATTAATCTATGAGTGAAAAAGGTGGTGGTGAATTCCTAAATATGAAATATCCTGATTTGCAAAAATCAGATCAAGTTCAAGAATCAGTAGATAAAAAACTAAGGCTAGAACACACCAAAACTCCAAACCATCCAATAGATAGAAATGAAGTATTTCTAGATAGACTAGAGCACATTTTTGATAATAAAAAGAGAAAAAAGAGAGAAAGAAACCTTGAATTATTTAGAAATGAGTTTTTGTATCCAGAAGTTTTGGTAGATAAAGATAATATTCCAGAAAGTTATTTTGAATTACAAAAGAAAATAGCTCTAGAACAAGGTCATGGTAATATCGAAATTACTCAAGAAATGAGAGAGATGGCGGGTAATATCATTTATAATGACCAAAAAAAATCATTAGATAGTTGGATAGATTATTTAGCAAAGAACAGGGACTACCCAAGTTGGTTTAAGTACTATACTTTAAGGAATGTATTTAAAATGGGGAACTATGATAAAGATAAGAAAGAATTCGGGAAGAGAAGTAAGACTAGCACTGGGTTATTTCCAGATTTAAATGAAGAAGTGTTATCTCAAACCTATGATGTTTTACAAAAACGTTATCTTAAGAATGAAGAACACACTGATGAAGAACTAAAAAGAATAGTAGAGACAGCCAATTTTTCTAAAATCTATGGTTATTTTTTTGATAAAATCGTTTCTGATTCAAAAGAAATTAAAGAAAAAATAAAGGGTAGTTGGGTTAAGTTTAAACAAGGTTCTGATTCAACTGTTCTTTATGGGTCCCTCCAAGGCCATGGTACTGGTTGGTGTACCGCTGGAGAAGAAATAGCTAGAAAACAATTAGACAACGGTGATTTTTATGTTTATTACTCTAAAGATGAGAAAAACAAAGATACTGTCCCTAGAATTGCTATTCGTATGCAAAACGGGCAGGTAAATGAAGTTAGGGGGGTTGGGAATAATCAAAATCTTGAAGATAATATGTTGGATATTGCTAAAGAAAAATATCGCCAATTGCCTGGTGGTGAAGTTTTTGAAAAAAAAGATAGAGTAATGAAAAGATTAACTTTAGTTTGCGACAAAGTTAGGTATGGTCAAGAATTAAACGAAGATGAAGTTATTTTTCTTTATGAATTAAGAGAAGAAATTGAAGGTTTTGGGCAAGAAAAAGATTCAAGAATTGACCAAACTAAACCAAAATTAGATATTTTGGAATCTTTCAAAAAATTGACTCAAGAAGAGGATAAAGATGTGGCAGCATTAATATTAATTAATAAAATTAGATTTAAAGATATACCTCTTTCAGTATCGATGGAACATAATAAAAGATGGTATTTTTTTGAAAAAAATAATCAATTTTCTGGGGAAAAACTAGATGAAGCTTGGGAATTTATTTTAGGAAATGGTGGAGATGGAACAGGAGCGGAATTTGCCGATGGAATTATGAGAAATAGTTTTTCTGGGGAAGAATTAAATAAAGCCTGGAAATTTATTAAGGAAAAGGGCGGTGATAAAACTGCAGCAGAATTGGTTGGTCGAAAAAAATGGAGTTTTTCTATGGAAGAATTTGATAAAGTGTGGGAATTTATTAAGGAAAAGGGTGGAGATAAAACTGCAGCAGAATTGGTAATGTTAATTCAAAGGGATTGTTTTCATGAAGAAAAATTAAATGAAGTTCTAGATTTTATTCTTGAAAAAGGTGGGGAAGAAACTGCAACACAATGCGTTGGTGGTGAGGGAGATAGAATTTGGCGGATTCATCAAATTTATACTTATTTACCTAAAGAATATTTTGAAAAAATGGAAAATTTTATTTTTGAAAAGGGTGGGAAAGGGGCTATAAAAGGTTTAATTTTTGGACTTGGTGAAATTGGTTCTGGACCATCGTATAAAAAGGTTGATCTTGATTACAGAAATTATCTTGATAAAATGGCAAACTTTATTATTGAAAAGGGTGATAAAAGTGTGATTCCATATTTGCACAGAATAATTTTTAATAAATCATTTTCTAGAAAAGATTTGAAAAGAATTAAAAATTTTATTAAATTAAAACAAAAAACTCCCTGAATAATCAGAGAGTTTTTTTAAAATTCTTTTAATTTTATTTTACTTCGATCTTGACAGCTGGACCCATGGTGGCACAGATGGCTAATTTTTTAATCTTAGCTGCTTTAATGACTTTAATTAGTTCATTAATGTTTTTGATCAATTCTTCAGTTGATTGAGAAACTTTTCCAACAATTATATGGACAACTGGGGCTTTCTTTTCAGTTCTTACTATAGTTTTAGCAACTGATAGTTTTTTAACTGATTCTTCTGGTTTGTCAGTTAGAGTGCCATTTTTTGGATTAGGCATTAAACCTTTTGGACCAAGAAGTTTTGCAAAAGGAAGAAGTTTAGGCATGGTAGCTGGAGTGGCGATTAGGATGTCAAAATTAACTTGACCATCTTTAATTTCGGCTAGAATAGCATCATTTAAAACTACAACTTTTTTGCTGGTTGTTTCAAGGTGAGGAAAGGTGATTTCACCAACATTACCGATGTCATAAATAGTGACATGGGCTTCAACTTTACCTTCAAATTTAGAGAAGGAAGCTTTTTTCATTAATTCAACTGCTTCTTTAATAGGGTAATATTTATTGACGTCAATGTTTTTCTTGGCGGCTTTATATTTTTTACCTCGAACTTTAGCAGTTCTGATTGTTTTTGTGGTTTCGGCTTCCACCTTTGCTGAAGCTTCGGCGGACAAGTCAGCTTGTATTTCAGTTTCGGTTATGGCCTTTTGAGATTGAACTGTGTCAATTTCTTCCACTTTGGTTTTTTTCTTGGCAACTTTTGCCTTGTTTTCTTGAGTGGTTTTGCTCATATTTTTTTGTTTAAATTATTAATTTACTCTGTGATTTCAACACCCATTGATTTAGCAGTTCCCATGACTGATTTCTTGGCAGCTTCTAAATCTTTAGTATTTAAATCAACTAGTTTATTATTGGCTATTTCTCCAACTTGAGCCATGCTTAATTTACCGGCTTTTTCTCGACCAGCGTTAGAAGCACCTTTTTCGATTCCAGACATTTTTTTGATCATGTCAGAAACTGGAGGTTTTTTGATAATGAAGTCAAAAGAACGATCTTCGTAGATAGTGATGACTGATGGGATTAATGATCCACGCATATCTTTGGTTTTTTCATTGAATTCATTACAGAAATCCATGATTTTAATACCATGAGGACCAAGAGCGGTTCCAACTGGAGGAGCTGCATTTGCGGTTCCAGCTGAGATTGTGAGTTTTACGATTGTTTTAATTTTTTTTGCCATAATTTTTTTATAATTCTTTACTAACTTGTAAGAAATCTAGTTCGACTGGAGTTTCTCTTTCAAAGAAAGACACAAGAACTCGGATTTTACCTTTTTCTTGGTCGATTGAATCAATAGTTCCAATGAAATCAGCGAATGGACCATTAGTGACCTTAACAACGTCACCAATAGTGAAAGGAGTTTGGAATTTTGGTTTGTCTTCTTCGGTTGTTTGAAGAATGACATCAACTTCTTTTTGAGAAATAGGGGATGGAGTGTTTTCGATGCCGATGAAGCCAGTGACACCTTGAGTGGTTCGAACTGTGATCCAAGAATCATCATTTAGTACCATTTGGATTAAGACATAACCAGGGAAAGTTTTTTCTTGAGTTTTAACTTTTTGACCACGACGAATGACCATTTTACTTTGAATTGGGACGATGGCTTGGAAGATTTGATCTTCTAGACCCATGGTTTTAATTCTGGTTTTTAAAGCTTCAATAGCTTTATATTCGTGACCAGAATAGGTGTTGATGACATACCAAGCGGCATCAATACTAGGACTGTTTGGTGACAACTGGAATAAGTAGTCTTTTTTATTAGTTTTAGCAGAAGTTTTTGGCATTGTTATTTTTTGGTTATTCCACCTAATATATTAATAGAATTTGTAAATAAGTAATCGAAACCCCCTAAAATTAGAGAGACGACGATGGAGATTGATATTACCACAATTGTGAGCTGAATTAAAGTATCTTTTTTAGGCCAAGTTATGTTCTTGAATTCAACTGCAACTTCTTTTAAGAATTTAATGATTTTTTGCATGGACTATTATATCAAAACTACATGCTATACTCGTTTATTGATTTTTTAGTATCGCACTAAGTCAAATCGATACAGTAATTGGTTAGTTCTTTAATAATCTGAAATTTAAAAAAAATTCACAGGAAGATTGTTTTCTTGTTTGAAAAATATATTGAAAAAAGAGAGGGAGGTATTTGAAATGGAGAAAAAAGTGAAGATAGAATTGGAATTAAGCTTTGAACAGGTAGTCGAGATGTTGAAGGAACAAAGTTATAGTCAGGAATTATTGGTGATAATCATGCAAAATTTGAAAGGAAAGTTTTCTTTTGATCAATGGCAAAGTGCTTATAAAGAAAATGGTAGTATCCCATGGTTTGGAGGTTTTCCTGTTATTACATTGTATTTGATGATGGAAGAAGCAAAATATCTTGAGCAATGGCAATTTATTAAAAAAGAAGGAAAGATTTTTTCACATATGGTGGAGCGTGCTGAAAATGCAATTGATTTTTTAACTCCAAAACCAAATATAACCACAGTCACTTTAACAGAATATAACGACAACCACCTTTAAGTAAATTTTAATTAAATTCAGATTAAAAATATCGTAGAGTTGTACTTTTGTACATACAAAGCGATATTTTTTTTGGTCTAAAATTATTTATTTTTTTATTTCCCGCGGAATAATTGCAAAATGCGGTTTTGATATATTTTGTATTATTGACTGCCCCTATTGGTGGTGGGTATGATGGTTAACATCCACTAGAGATAGTGTTTTATTAATTATAATAAAAATTACAAAATATGTTGTGCCCATACTGCGCTAGTCTTGAATCAAACGTCTTAGAAAGTCGTGAGGCTGATGATGGAAAAGCGACTCGACGCCGAAGAGAATGCATTGGTTGTTCAAAGAGATTCACCACTTATGAAAGAGTTGGTAATATTGACTTGAAAGTGATTAAAAAGAGTGGAAAAGTGGAAGATTATAACCGAGATAAGTTGATTAAATGCTTTGACAAGGCTTTTTGGAAGATGAGTAAAGATGAAAAAGAAAAAATGATTGATGAAATTGAAATGAAGCTTTTAAATTGGCCAAGTGTTGAAATTCCATCAAAAGAGATTGGTTTGATGATTTTGGAGAAGTTAAAAAACATAGATCCGGTGGCTTATATTCGTTTTGCAACTGTTTATTTGGATATTAATTCAATTAATGAATTTGAAAAATTAATAGTTAATTTTAAAAAGTTAAAAAATTTAAAAAATAAATAAATGACCGACACAAATTTTCGTCAAAATTCCGTTTTAGGTTTAATGGAACCAAAATTATCAGATAATGCCAAATATATTGCAGAAACTAGGTATGCAATGAAAGATAAAGATGGTAAACCAGTGGAAAGTGCTGGTGATATTTTTTGGAGAGTAGCTATTAATGTGGCAAAAGGTGATAAAAACTTTAATGGAAGCGACGCTGAAGTCGAAAAAACAGCTTTGGAATTCTACAACTTAATGGCGCAACAGAAATTTTTTCCAAATACTCCATGTTTAGTTAATGCTGGAAAAGCAAAACAACAATTATCAGCTTGTTTTGTGTTGCCAGTTGAAGATTCAATGGAATCAATTTTGGAAACCATGTCTAATATGGCTATGATCCATAAGAGTGGTGGTGGAACCGGCTTCTCATTTTCTCAATTAAGACCTCACGGAGATTATATCCAAACTAGTGGAGGAACCACGGTTGGGCCAGTTTCTTTTATGCAGGCTTATAACGATGTAACGGCTCAAATTAAACAGGGTGGAGTTCGAAGAGGGGCTAATATGGGGATGTTGTCAATTGAACACCCAGATGTTTTAAGATTTGCAGTAGTCAAGCTTGATGAATGGAGTTTAACTAATTTCAATATCTCTTTGGCAGTGACTAATAAGTTTATGGAAACTATTGAATCTGATAAGAAATTTTGTAGTGATGATTCAATTCCAGAAGAGGTTATTGAAGATATCAGATTAGCTGAACAAAACAGAGATGTTGATGTCAGATTAAGAGATATTGAAACAAACGTCAAAAAACTTTATGAATGGGCAGTGGCTAAAGAAGAAGGTGAAGGTTATGAATTAATTAACCCAAGAACTAAAGAAGTATCAATGAAATTAAATGCTTACAAAGTTTTTAATTTAATTACTAGATTAGCTTGGCAATTTGGTGATCCTGGTTTGGTTTTCATTGACAGAATGAATGAATCAAGTTCTAATCCAGTTCCAAGTGTGGGAAGAATTGAAGCAACAAATCCTTGTGGAGAACAACCATTATTACCTTATGATGCTTGTAACTTGGGAAGTGTTAATTTAGTCAGTTTTGTCAAAGATAATGATATTAATTGGGAAGAACTGAAAGAAACTATTAAAGTTGGAGTTCACTTCTTAGATAATGTGGTAGAAATCAATGATTTCCCAATCGAAAAAATCAGAGAAATGGTTTCTAACACTAGAAGAATTGGAGTAGGAATTATGGGTTTTGCTGACTGTCTTTTTAAATTAGGAGTCAAATATGACTCTGATAAAGGTTTGGAATGGGCTAGAAAGATTATGAAGTTTGTGACTGATTCAGCTAAAGAAGCTTCAGTCGAACTAGCTAAAACTAGGGGAGTTTTCCCACTTTGGGATGTTAGTGTTTTTGCAAACACTGATTATCGACCACGAAACATGGCTCTAACTACTATTGCTCCAACTGGAACTATCAGTCTTATAGCGGACACTTCTTCTGGGATTGAACCTGTTTTCTCTTTAGGTTTCCAAAAAAATACAGTTGAAGGAAAAACTCTTTACACTGTTAATCCAATTTTGGTTGAAGAATTGAAGAAGAGGAACATCTATTCCGAGGAATTAATTGAAAAAATTGTTAAAAATGGGGGGATTTTGACTGGAGTTGAAGGAATTCCTGATGATTTAAAATCAGTATTCACTACGGCTCTAGAAATTGCTCCAGAATGGCATATTAAGGTTCAAGCAGCTTTCCAAGAATACACTGATAATGCAGTTTCTAAAACAATTAATTTGCCTGAAACAGCAACTGTTGATGACGTCAGAACAGCTTATTTAATATCTTATTCTTTAGGAACTAAAGGAATCACAGTTTATAGAACTGGTTCTCGATCTTTTGAACCACTACAAAGTGTTAAATCAAAAACTGAAGCTGTTAGTATTGATGCAATTACTAAAAAGAAAGCTACTCCAATTGTGGCTAGAGGAGTCAGAGTTAAGAAGAAATGTGACATGGGAAGTGTGTTTACTTCAATATTTTATGAAGCAGGGGACGGTCCTGTTGAAGTTTTTGTTAACTTAGGTAAAAGCGGAGGTTACATGGCTGGTGCAGCAGAAGTGACCGGAAGATTAGCTTCTTTGGCACTTAAATATGGGGCAACTTTGGATGAAGTTTCTGAACATTTAATTGGAGTTTCTTGTGGCCAGAAAGTAGGTCTAGGGACTGGAACTGTTTTAAGTATGTTTGACGCAGTTGGTAAATCTCTTTTGGAAATATCTCGTGGAGAACAATTGAATATGTTCAATCAAGAAAAAAGTGTTATCGAGTTACCAAAGCTAGAAAATCCAACTAAGAAAGTTGATGTTTTAGAAAGTATTAGGGCTGAACAAGCAGCAATGGAGACTAAATTTAATGCTTGTCCAGATTGTGGCAGTCCACTTCGAGCAGAAGAAGGTTGTTTTAAATGTACTAATCAATTTTGTGGTTATTCTAAGTGTAGCTAAAATGATTACAACAAAAAAAGGAGATCAAGGTCAAAGCCATTTTCTAGGAAAGATAGTGGACAAGAATAGTCCACTATTAGAAGCGGTGGGAACAATTGATGAGTTACAAGCAGTTTTGGAGTTGATTGGTGCTGATGAAAAAATTATTGATGACTTAATGGCGGTTATGAGTGTTTTGGCTTGTGATTCTGAAGCTGAATTAGTTGGAATGGTAGATTTCTTGGAAAGAGAGATTGAAAAAAATGATCAAAAATTTGATAAGTTTTTGAAATTTAAAACTAAAAGAGCTTTGGAATTCAATTGGGCTAGAACTGTGGCTAGAAGAGCAGAGAGAAGAGTGGTGGCTTTGAATAAAGAAAAAAAAGTTGATGAAAATATTTTGAAATATTTTAATAGACTTTCAGATTATTTGTTTATTAAGGCTCAAAATTTAAATTAAATAATTAACCCAGCCTACGCTGAAAAGCTACGGCGGGTAAAAAGGGGAATTGGGTGAAAATCCCAAGCTGTGCCGCAACCGTAAAGGTCTACTACGCTAAAGCTACGTATGACCAAGCCGGATAACCAAAACTTTCGAGCATCCCGACTAAAGTCGAGGACTAGGTTGCAAGCAATCTAGGAAGTAAAAATATGAATAAAGAAAATATAAAAACAGTTGGTTTTTCTTCAGAAAAAGAGAAAAATTCTTTAGCTAGATTAAACCCAGAAAAAAGACGAATAAGTTTGGAAAAGGAGTTAATTTCTCAATTGGCAGAAGATTTTGGTTTTTTGCAATTTACGATAAAATACGAATTTGATGAGGATGGAGATATTTTTAATCCAATATCAGGAGAAAAAATAGGTGAAATAATGACCAGAGGTGAAGTCTATGAAGAATCGGAATCATTTAGAAAGATTGAAAACGGTTTGAAAGATAATCCAGAAAAAACTTGGATTCATTTTAGTCCGAAGAATGAAAAGTTAGGCTATCCCACAAATTGTGTTGATTTTTGGAGAATAGTTGATGAAAAAATTGTCTGTAATAGAATTGAAGTGAAAAATGATTTTGGAGACATGAACCGAGTGAAAACATTTTTAAGTGGAGAAAAAGAAAATAAAGATGAAATGGATATGCTTAGATCACCAATTGCGGTTAATTTAAAATTAGGAGAAATTTTTAGTTTATTTGAGCTAAATGAATCACATAATTGTTATGATTTTGATCGAATTGAGAGAGTTGTTGAAGAATATTTAGGTGAATTTGAGAATGATTTTGGTGAAAATGTTGT
>JBAXAJ010000008.1:0-32512 GCA_037142555.1 Candidatus Shapirobacteria bacterium
TTCTTATCAATGTAAAGATCCAGTAAAGCTTCATGGGGTCTTTTTGTCCTGTTGTGACTAAACGGCATCTTCACCGCTCTTTCAATTTCACTGGATAGACAGTTAAGACAGTTGCGCGGTCGTTAAACCTTTCATACGTGTCGGAACTTACCCGACAAAGGACTTCGCTACCTTAGAACAGTTAGAGTTACTGCTGACGTTCACTAGGGCTTCAATCACAGGCTCAAATCGATAAATCGATTATCACCCACTCATTTAACCTTCTAGCACCGGTCAGGTTTCAGCCCATATACATCCCCTTACGGGTTAGCATGGACCTGTGTTTGTGGTAAACAGTCGCCGCGCATTCTTTTGTTGTAGCCCAGTTGTTACGCTGGGCAGGGTATCTCGCATAGCTTACACCCAGTTGATTTGCCAAATTCCTTAACTATCTGTCTTCCAATCGTCTTAGTCTACTCGACTTATCCACCAGTGTCGGTTTTAGTACGAATTCCCGGTATTCTAGTTGCGACAATTTTCTTGGACACATGGATGCAATTCAATCGTCCAGTAAACTGGACTCTTATTCGTGCTTCATTTTAAAACGAAAAGGCGGATTTGCCTACCCCTTCTAACTAGACACTTAAAGGCTGCAATTTCACTGCAACCCTAAATCTTCCATATGTCGTCATGCCCCAACTTAAAACAAATACAAGGAAGGACCGGAATATTAACCGGTTATCCGTCCACTACGCCCGAAAAACGGGCCTCATGTTAGGATCGCCTAACCCTCAGACGAACAACGTAGCTGAGGAAACCTTGGATATTTCGACGTCTAGGGTTCTCACCTAGATTTCGTTACTCATGCCTGCATTCTCACTTCTAACCGCTCCAGCAAACCTTACGGTTTACCTTCACCGCTGTTAGAACGCTCTCCTACCACTTCCTGACTTACGTCAGGAAATCTCCATCTTCGGTACTATGTTTTAGCCTCGTTACATTTTTGGCGCAATTTTCCGACTCCTTGCGGAGTCGATCAGTGAGCTATTACGCTTTCTTTAAAGGATGGCTGCTTCTAAGCCAACCTCCTGACTGTCTTAGGAAAATCACTACCTTTACCACTTAACATAGATTTAGAGACCTTAGATGAGAGTCTGGGGTCTTTCCCTTTTGCCCATCCAGCTTAGCCCGGACGGACTGACTGCCAAGCTAAAGTTTGCGGTATTCGGAGTTTGGTTAAATGCCCCGACTTGCGCCGGAAACATTCATCCAGTAGCTCTACCCCCGCAAACGACCACTTGACGCTATACCTAAATATATTTCGGAGAGAACCAGCTATCTCCGGTTTCGATTAGCATATTACCTCTAACCCCAAGTCATCCGATACTTTTGCAGCAGTAATCGGTTCGGGCCTCCCTCTAACTTTCGTTAGAGTTCACCCTGCTCAGGGTTAGCTCAACCGGTTTCGGGTCGTCTCCAATTACCTAAGCGCCTTGTTCAGACTCGCTTTCGCTACGCCTACATCCCATAGGGACTTAAACTTGGTAATTAGAAACACTCGCAGGCTCATTCTTCAATAGGCACGACATCACCCCAATAAATTGAGGCTCTGTCTGTTTGTTAGCAAATGGTTTCAGATCTATTTCATTCCCTGATATAGGGTATTTTTCACCTTTCCCTCACGGTACTAGTTCACTATCGGTCCGCTAAAGTATTTAGCCTTGGAGATTGGTCTCCCCAGATTCCCGCGAAATTTCACGTGTTCCGCGGTACTTAGGTACCAAACCAAACAATAATCAGTTTTCAAATACAGGACTTTCACCCTCTTTGGTCACTCATTCCAGAGTGTTCTCTTAACCTTTCTTGTTCTTATGTCTGGCCCTGCAACCCCCTAGCAAGCTAGGGTTTAGGCTCTTCCGATTTCGCTCACCGCTACTGACGGAATCTCTTACGATTTATTTTTCTCCGGGTACTTAGATGTTTCAGTTCCCCGACTTACCTCCTCCTGATTTGCACCAGAAAGTCAGTTCGATTTCTCGAACCAGGGTTACCCCATTCGGACACTGTTGGATCATAACCTGTTGACGATTCCCCAACAATTTTCGCAGTCTTCCGCGTCCTTCTTCGGCTTTAGCGACCTAGGCATCCACCATTTGCTTTATTAAAATTCTCACAGTATAACTTTGGCAACTCAATTCAGTTGCCAAGAAATTGAAATTTGTTTTTTAGTCATTAATTTTTTACTTCGATTCAATAGATTGTTAAAGTACAAATACTTAGTTTAAAGAGATAAAATTTATCTCCTTATTTCTAAATATTCATTTAAGTGGATTTATCCGCCGTAGCCGTTAGGCGTAGGTGGACCTGGGGAGATTCGAACTCCCGACCCCCTCATTGCAAATGAGGTGCTCTGACCAACTGAGCCACAGGCCCTTATAAAGGTTTATGAGCCACAGGTTTACCCTTCCGTAGCCTTGGCGAAGGAGGGCCCAATTATTTTAAAATGTGCGTTTGTCAAATTCGATTCAAAAAAAAACCGAAAGTCCAATGCTTTCGGCCAATACATACAATATATTTTTTTGTCTAAAAGGGCACTTTTCCTCCCTTAAAGTTTTTATTGTTTATTTGGTTGGTTTTTAGCATCTCGACAAGTGGGATTATTCTATCTAATTTACCTACCTACGTCAACAGCCAAATTACTTCCTCTTACTCTTCATCACTTCAAAAACAATTGGCATCACCGACACCGCAATAATCAACAACACCATATAATGAAAGTTTTCTTTAATAATTGGGAAATTACCCAAGAAATATCCACCCCAGATGAACAAAGTCACCCAAAAAAAGGCACCAAGCACACTGAAACCTATAAATTTTGGATATTTCATTTTGCCAACTCCAGCCACAAAAGGAGCAAAAGTTCTAATTATAGGCACAAATCTAGCTAAAATAACTGCCTTAGGCCCATATTTTTCATAAAAAGTTTCTGTCTTGTCTAAATATTCTTTCTTTAAAAATTTAACTTTCCCAGAAAATGCTCTAGGACCAATAAATCTTCCTACCCAATAATTGACATTATCACCCAGCAAAACTGCTGCAAATAATAAGAAATATAATCCAACTACATTAAAAGCTCCTCTGGCTGCCAAAGCTCCAGCCGCAAACAACAAAGAATCTCCAGGTAAAAATGGGGTAACCACCAATCCAGTTTCCATAAACAAAACCCCAGCCAAAATTCCATAACTCCAACCACCAAAATTTTCAATTAACATTAATAGATTTTTATCTATATGCAAAAATAGGTTTATTAGTTGTTTAATTAATTCCATTTTTTAATTATACAGTAACCCAAGCCCCTCCCATATATCCCTATTTTCTCCTTCATATCCCAACGCCCAAAACCCTACTCCACCCAACTTATTATCAATAACTAGCTTCACCTTAGCCGAAATGCTCTCTAAATTCTCATAATAAATCTGGTGTATTTTGCCATTTTCTTCATAAGACAACCATGGCGTCTGCGATATATCATCATGATTCAATTTGAAATTAGAAATTAGAAATTCGGGTTTACTCAACATTTCCACCATCCTCTTATATGATGCCAACGCCACTCCATTTTCTTTAGTTAAAGATCCAAACTCCATTGTTTCTGTAACCCATTCATAGCCATATAAAGGATAAGCCAAAATTATCTTATTCTTATTTAACTTCAATTCATCGACTCTCAGGGCCACTTCCGAAATATTTCTTTCTCCAATTGGAGCTCTAATCGGCGCCACTGGCCCAGCATTAGTTGACCCAGATCGATGAAAATCATAGGCCATCACAATTAAATAGTCACTTTCATCAACTAGCCTTTTCAAATTCCCCATGTCACTTCTTAATATCGTATTAGCAAAAACATCAACACTAATTTCACCCAAATTTTCATTTTTCAAAGCTGTTAAAAAGCTATAGAAATCATCACCAGCAATAGTTGTTGGACTATCTTGATATTCAAAATCTAGATTCACTCCATCAAAATTTTTGGATCTAACACTTAATTTTATTTGTTCAATCAAATTCTTTTTTGCCTCTTCGCTAGCCATTAATTTATTCAACTTTTCATCATCAAAAAGCTTAATTCCCAAAATATTTTTGCCACCAGCTTTTTTGATGCTCTCTTTTTGTTTGAAATAGCTTTGACTATCAACTTTTCTAGCCTGACTATCCCAAATCAAATTTCCTTTCTCATCAACTTCCACTCCTAAAAAAATCAAATCATCGACTTCATTACTATATATAATAGTCTTTCCAACCATAAAACTAGGTAGAAAACCAACAATTTTTGAGTCTACCTTTAAGTCAAAGGGAGATTTAGAGGGATTTGTCTGATTAATTGGATCCAAAACTTCATTGCCTCGACCAACAAATTTCCACATCAAAAAAGCAATCAAAAAAACTAAAATTACCCACAAAGCTAAAATTCCCTTTTTCATCACCCAATTCTACCAAATCAAAGTCTTTTTACTTCTTATTCTTTATAAACTTAGACAAAGGATTGTCTTGTTTAATCAAAATCCACCAAGTGATTCCAGCCATCAATAGATCCATGTATAAAACTCTTTTCATAGGTAAGAAAAGAATAAAAGAAACTAAATCAAGCAAGATAACTCCATAGATGTAAAGTAATATTCTCTTATCATATTTATTACTTCTGATTAATTTAATTGACACTATAATTTGGAACACATACAAAGCTATTCTCAAAACTAATGGCAATATAACAACTATTCTTTGATAAATTGAATAGCTAGAAAAAATTCCCCAAAAACTAATTTGAGCTTCACGAACCACAGCTAAAATAGATAGACTATATAAATAAGGAATCAAAGCCAAAACTGCCAACACTAAAAAGACCCAACCAACTTTCTTAAAAATATTTTTCTTAGTAAACTCAGTCCAATTAAATTTCTTCATATAAACAAATTTACCATCCCTTACTCTAAAAAACAATAATTTATTTTTAAATCCAAAAAAAATACCGCTGATTTATAAACACATTACTGTGAGTATAAGGCGGTATTTAATCTAATTATTTTGAAAATTATTTAGTCATTAGTGGATTAAGTGAATTATTCGCTAAAACATATGGAGATGAAGGCAAACTATTAGAAAATCTAATATTATCAACATATGTCGTTGCCCCAATCGCATTTTTAGTATTACTTGAATCAAAAACAAAGCCAACCTGATAAATATAACTAGGATCCCTATTACTTAAATCAAGAACTACAGTTTGCCATTCAGTAGTCACTGAATCAAAAAGATAATCCCATGGAGGACTCGCTAACCCAAACTCGAATTCTTCTCCACCTTTAGCCCCTTTAACTTGGAAAATTTCATATCTGTAAGCAAAACTAGTGATTGCACCACCATCAAGCGTAAAGACTTCTGGGTGATTTTTATAATCCAAATCCCAATATAAAGCCGAACACTCCCGCCAAGTTCCAGTTGTTGTCATAGTATGAATGCCTGAACCACCTCCACCTTCTGTAATGTCTGCTAAAGGCAAATCTGGCAAACTAGTATTGTATGGTTGGATTGTCGGTGTTGGGACTGGTGTCGCTTTTGGTGTTGGAGTGACAGTCCAATTGTCTTTCATCACTATCCCCTTAAAAACATCCATCATCCCAACTTTCATTTTTTTATCCTTATTCCATATCCCCCAAGCACCACCCTGTGGACCTTCATTTTTGACTTTCCAAGCTTCATTAAAAGCTTCAAAGTAAAAATATTCAACCTTTTTAGCTCTAGCCCAAGACACAAAGTTTTTAAAATAAAAGGCCGCATTTTGGACTGAAGGAACTGCAAAATCAATCACTGTGCCACTACTTGGCCAACCAGTCTCGCCGATGACAACTTTTTTAGTCCCAGCGATTTTCTTTACTTGTTGGTAATGAGTGTTTAACGAACGGACAGCTTGTTTAACACTAACACCTTCCCAATAAGGATAGATGTTAACAAAAACAACATTAACTGCACTTATCACAGTCGGATTTTTAATCAACATATCAACAGTGTCATCAGTAGTTATAGGGATTTTTTTAATCACTTTCTTAACTTTATTAATATAATTAATAAGTTGTGATTTAGTTAAATCTCCCCTTAACAGTGTTTCACTGCCAATAATCAAAGTGTCCGCTTGTCCATCTTTAGCAATTTTAATCAAACTAGCAATTTCTTTGTTATTAGCCTTTAAATCTTTGCTTAACCATGCACCAACAGCAACTTTCAACTTGAATTGATGAGCTATTTTGCCAACATTGGCTAAACTTCCAGTACAACCAAAAGTCCTGATCCATTTTGTGTATGGAGCAATAGCTTTTATTGTATCTTTCAATTGAGCCTGGCTAATCACACTTCCCTTGTCGGGAGATTGACCAATCTTGATATATGGCGAATAATTCAAACCGTGGGTTTTATACTTTATCGCCGAGCTACTTGTTGTTGCCGCATTTGGAGAACTTATAGAAAAAATAAACATCAAAACCACTAACAAACTTAAAAATCTTTTCATTTAAATCACCTTCTCTTTCTTTTATTTTATTTTCTTTTATTTACTTTAAAAAAAGTACCAAAATAATAGTTATAGCCGCTACAGTCACAAATATTGAAAAAGCATGTATGATATAGAGTCTTTGTTTAAAACTTTTCCCACTAAAAAGTATTATTCCCGAAATGGAAAGTTGTCCTATGTTGGAAATAGTCACCCCAAACCCTATAAAAGAATAGAGTAATAACAACACGTTTCCCAACCACCGATTAATTAATCCCAACAGAAAACTTATTACAATTAATCTAAAAGTTGGTTTGAATTGAACCGCTAGCAACTTCCTCATGTTATTAGGGTCTGAAACAGGGTTCAATTCTACTCCACCTGTTGATAATGCAATTTTAGTTGAAAGCATATCAGTCACCCTTGAAACAATTAGAAGAACAACAGTAAACCACCATTCGATATTACCTAGTGGAAAAAATTGACTTATAACGATAATAAACAGAACATAAGCATAAAGATTATTAGCCGAAATCCTACCATGCAACTTCCCTCTTTCATCATCAGAAACCACTGTCTTTTCTCTATAGTACATCTTACCCCTAATTTCCTTGTACTCCACCATCAAAACCACCTATCCTTTTCTTTTTTTTAATTTATTTATCTATTTAAAAGAGTTTTTACCTCTATCATTTTCAAAATTCTTAGATTATTAAAGAACCAACAATCATAATTTCAACGCCATTGTTGAATTAATCATTATTTGCCGGAATCTTAGTCTTTTTATAGCCAAAAGTCAATATTATGGCCTCCCTGTCAAGGGAGGTGGCTCGAAGAGACGGAGGGTTTTAATGCAAAAAAAATACCCCAGGAATTATATACATGAATTACTACCAAATTTAATATTTTAAAAATTTGTGGGTGATGGGGGACTCGAACCTCCGACCCCTGTCTTATCAGGACAGTGCTCTAACCAACTGAGCTAATCACCCTTATTTTAAAAAGTGCTCTAATTTACCCGTCCGTAGTTCTGCTTTACAGAACGAAGGAGGGCCAACTAGTTCCGCTTAAAAGTAAACCTATTGTAGCAATAACTTTGATAAATTTAAATACTTTCTTATTTTTTAATTTCTGCCAAAAATTTCACTACTTCTTCAGCCACATTGATTCCGGTAACTTCAACAAATCTATTATAATTTGGCGTCTTATTCACCTCAAAAAATAATCCTTTGTTAAAATCATTATCTCTGAAAACCACATCAACTCCAGCCACCATTATTCCACAAACTCTTGCCGCTTCTATAGCTAATTTCTTAACATTTTCTGGCAAATCAGTTTTTTCAAAGTTATTTTTTAATCTAGAATTTTCCCCAACTGCTCTTTTCATAACTCCCAAAACCTTATCTCCCAAAACCATCACTCTAAAATCTTGAGTATTTTCAATATATTCTTGCAACATATATTTGTTTTCCCCATTTTTTTCTACTTCCTTAAGTTCTTTCAACTTAGCTTCAAAATCAGTCTTTCCATAAATTTTAAAAACTTGTCTTCTTCTATCCCCTCTGCTTCCTTTAATAATTAAAGGAAATTCAAATTGTTTAACGGCCTCTTTTTTCAAATATTCCAAACTTCCATAAATACTTTTTGGAACTGGCAATCCAGCCTGACTTAAAACTAACATTTGGTGAGCTTTACAAGCATCACTTGGTCGACCAAATTCCACCATTGGATCAACAATAATCTTATTTTTATCAAGTTGATCAGTAATCAAATTCGCTTCTTCCCAATATTTCTTAGTATTTCTGAAAAAATAAACACCATAATCATTCAAATTAAAGTCTCCCTTGTCAAAGGGAGATTTAGAGGGATTTAGAAAAACTTTTCCACTTTCAGTCTCAAAACTAATCTGTTTATAAGAAACTAAATCAAGTTCAATCCCCAACTTTTCTGCTGCAGATTTTAACTCTAACAACTTCTCACTTTTTATATTTCCTCCAAACACTACTATTTTATTCATATTTTTATTAATTATTATTTTTTTGCACTAATTAAAAATCCATCTAAGTCTTTTCTACCAACTAAAAACTTAGATATCAACCCTTTTCGATCAGCCACATTGACTGCAGTCATAATTTTCTTTCCTTTCAACCAAAAAGTCAATCCAATCACCGGTCTTTCGTTTGCTTTCCCTAAAGCTGATCTATAATGTCGGTAATAAAGTATTTTATCATCAGACAAAAGACCCAATTTAATCGCCAATTTTTCGTCTATTGAGCTTCTTAATGCTCCTGTATCAACTTTTGACTTAACTTCAACAACTCGATGTTTACCTTGTTTAATCACAACTCCCTTAACTAAATCAGGTTTAAAACCCTTAGCTATTTTGATTCTAATAATTTCTTTTGAATCAATCATCTTATTTTTTTCTTTCTCTTCCACTTTTTCAAAAAAGCTTTCCCCAAACAGATATTTAACTAAAGTAATTGAATGTTCCATACTTCTAACTTCAATTTCTTCCACTCTATTTATTCTAGTTTTCAACCCAGCTCTGTTACAAATTTGGATTGATAAACCAGGTCGAGCATTAACTTCCAAAACCATTGGACCTTTTTCTTTGTCCAAAACCACATCAACTCCCAAAAACCCCAAACCTGGAATCGCTTTTTGACAATTAATTGATGTTTCCAAAATTTCTCTCCAAAAAGGAATTTTAATTCCATTCACTTTTCTTCTTTTTTTCTTACCATAATCATATATTTTATAAATTGGATCACCTTTCCCTTCAATCCCAAAAGTAGTGATTCCAGTTGCTAAATCAATTCCAAGTCCCATTGCCCCTTGTTGTAAATTAGCCTTACCACCACTTTTTTCAGTTGGAACTCTCAACATTGCCATCACTGGCACCCTATTGTAAACAATCACTCTGACATCAGGTGTCCCCGACTTAGTTAAAGACAAAAACATTGGATGAATCTTAATTCTCTCTTCAACTAAAACTGAGTCTGGCATTCCGTGCAAACTATATTTTCCTGCCAAAATATCTTGGCAATGTAAGTTAATATCTTGAGTTGTAACGATATCACCATTCATTTTGTGCCATTCACCAGCCCATTTACCTCTTCTTCTAACAATGATTATTCCCTCACCACCATAACCAGATTCTGGTTTAATCACAAAATTTCCTTCCAAATCTTCCCATTTAAAATTTTCTAAAGCTTCAACCGATCTGAATCTTTTAATTAATTCAGGAACTCCAACATTAGCCTTAGCTAATGTTTTTTTTGTTCTATATTTACTATCAGCCAAAGCTCTGCCTCCAGCCGAATTTTTGCGCAAATAAACCTTATTACGTTCATTTTTGGTCAAAAATTGCTTATAGTTTTTTAAATTAAACATAGTTAGATTAATTAGAAATTTTATTTCTTTTCTCTTATAGCTCTCTTAAATCTTTGAATTTCAGTCAATCTCATCCCAGTATAATTACCCACAATCAAATTAATAATCAAAACTATAAGAATCACTAATTCTGGACTATTCAAAACCACTCCTTGAATCCATTCAAATTTCATTATCCCAGCTCCAATAATTGCCAAAACTAAAGTTCCAGCCATCAAATTTCTAGCTTCTTTCTTACTTTTTACTAATTGAGTTCTAACAGATTCTTCAGCCAACAAAATCATAAACAGAATTGGGAAGATTGAAATTCTACTGATATCCACTATTTTAGTGAAAGAAGACAAAATCATTAGTCCAAAAGTTCCCAAAGATATAAACAACAAACTAATTGCCCGAGCTGGCCAAAAATGAATTTTAAATTTTTTCAAAATAAAGCTACTACAAACTGAAATTAATAGAATCATCGCAAACAATAATAAGCCTCCAAAAATACCGGTTGCTAAAAATGTAATTGCAATCATTGTTGGCATGAAAATACCATAACCAGTCACCCCCACCACATAATGCAAAACTGAAACCAAGGTTGCAATCAAAGGTAATAATAATAGTAGTACTATAGTATTAGTTGAAACTCCCCGATCCATTGCCCACTTAACCACTACTCTAATCGAATTGAATCCATTCCACTTTTCTACCTTATAATTTACATTTTTACCCTGTTCTTCAACAATATTTGGTTTAACTACCGGAACAACTGTTGGTTCTATAATTGCTGAATTTGTTGCCACAGCTGATTTTGTCGCTGTTTTAACCGAATTTACAGCTTTTATAGTTGAAACTTGTGTCAACCATAAAACTAAGAATAAAACACCAAAAATAAAAAAACGGGCAGTAATTTTTTTCATATGTTTATTTTACTTTATTTAACTTAAATATATAGTTTAGATCTACGATCTATCATCTACAATCTAAAATCTAATTTGTGGCGTAATATAACACCATTCTATAGTATAATCAATCTATGAATCGATTACTTGCAATCAACATCGGCAGCCTCTCTTTAGGCAATAGCAGAACTGTTGAACAAACTTTCCCTGATGCTGGTTCTCTAATCTCTATAATTGTCAAAAATTCAATCACTCTAATAGGCATCATCCTAATTTTTCTTTTGATTTTCGGTGGCGTTACCTTTATAATTAATGCAGGAACTGGTGATTCTAAAAAAATAGAACAAGGTAAATCTATCATCACCAACGCCCTAATTGGATTTGCAGTAGTCTTTTGTGCCTACTTCATCATCCAAATCATACAAGTTATTACCGGAATAAAAATATTATAAATATGATTGCAGGAATTTTTGGAACAGTTCAAAACCCCACCAAATATATCAGTGTTGATGGTTCTGGTCTTTTTATATTTATTAACAACATTCTAAAATTTACTGCCGTAATTGCTGGTCTTTTCCTAGTTTTTCAAATCATCACTGCTGGTTACATCTACATTTCCGCCAATGGTGATCCTAAAAAAACCGAACAAGCTTGGGCCAAAATTTGGCAAGCCATTCTTGGCTTCATAATTGTCGCTGCTGCTTTCGTCATTGCCGCTGTGATTGGGAAAATCACCGGCACTAATCCATTAACCCCAACTATCTATGGCCCACAATAATCTTATTGCTCAAGTAGCCCATCAACTTCCAGCCATCAGTGGCAGTGGCATCAGCCCAGGTGCTGATCAAGGTGTTACTGCTCTTGAAAAACTCATCAGTAATAGTGTCGGTTTTTTAACTCTGATTGCTGTCCTCTTTTTTGTTTTTCATATAATAACTGCTGGATATCATTTTATTTCTTCTCAAGGAGATGAAAAAAAGATGATTGAGGCCAGACATCGATTAACTAATGGAATCTTAGGTTTAGCTATTGTTGTTCTAGCTCTAGGAATCGGTTCTCTAATAGCCACCCTTCTTGGTTTCGGCCAAGGCACTATCTTTAATTTATCAACCGTCTTTACTAAGCTTAAATTTAATTAAACTATGGCAATATCAAATCCTCTTCTAAATAATGGTGCTCAACAAACCAGCAACCCAACTGGTTATTTTAATAATGTTTTTCAAGCCGTAAGCAGTATTTTCATGCTAGTTGGTCTAATCTACTTCATGTGGCATGCTTTAATGGGTGCTTTCCACATGATTTCTTCACAAGGTGACCCTAAAAAATTTGAAGATGCCAGACATTCTTTAATATATTCATTACTTGGTTTAGCTATTGTTTTCTCTATTTTTGCTATTCTTAAAATTGTTGGCAGTGTCTTTGGCATTTCTGGGCTCGACAGTCTTCGATTATCTTGGCCAACTCTTTAAATATTTAAATATTACTGTTATTATTAATTAATAATTTATAAATTAAAAAAAATATGATAAATCTTATCGCTCCTATATACGCAGCCACTGGTGATATTAGTATTGCTCCAGTAGGTCAATTTGCACCATTAAAGAATTTAACCCCAGCCAGCATCGTTTCTGGTGGTGTTTCTTTAGTATTAATAGTTGTCTCACTAGTTTTCTTCTTCATCCTAGTCCTCGGTGGTCTTAAATGGATTACTTCTGGTGGTGATGAAAAAGCTGTTGCCGCTGCTAGAGCTCAAATAACTAATGCTCTAATCGGTTTAGCCATCATTTTCGCTGCTTGGGCTATCATCAACTTAATTGGAACCGTTTTCGGAATCAACATTCTAAGTTTGAAAGTTCCTACTTTCCAATAAATAGTAGTATTTTTTAAAAGGCCTCGAGAAATCGAGGCCTTTTTTGTTGTATAATTAATCCATGACAATTTTAAATCTATTTCAACCTCATCCAGTTCTAGCCCAAACCAAAGATTGGTCTCAAATCGCCAGCACCAAAGCTTGTTCTATAAATGAAGTCGCCACTATCCAAGGTATCGAATGTATGTTCTACAATATTCTTCAAGTAGTCGTCTTTTTTGCCGGAATTGCTTTTTTCTGTATGTTCATCTATGGTGGTTTCCAATATCTTTTTTCCAGTAATGATCCTAAAAAAACTGCTGTTGCTTCTTCCACTCTAACCATGGCCATAGTCGGTCTAGTCGGAGTCATTGGCTCTTGGTTAATAATGTCTCTAATCAAAAATTTCACTGGCATTGATGTTACTAACTTCAAGATTCCCGGTTAATGAAACGTCTTCTTATTGTTTTATTATTTTTATTAATTCCTTTTTCACTTCCTGTCTCTGTCTTTGCCCAAACCCCAAGCACTACCCCTACTCAAACTCAAAACAACGGTGGAATTCTAGACTGGCTTTCTTCTTTTTTTAGTGGCATTTCCAATTATTTTTCCAAAGACTATGACATCAATCCCGACACTGTCTATGACAAAACAGCTTTAAGTAATTACAACCAAAAAGACAAAGATGTCACTTCCCGAGCCATCAGCGACAAAGACCGAACTTTGAACAAAGACGACTACATTAATGCCGTAGTTGCTGGTAAATATGATAATAAAGTTCTAGGAACTTGCGCTGGCAATCAAATCAAAATTTCCAACCTAAATAACTA
This sequence comes from Candidatus Shapirobacteria bacterium, assembly GCA_037142555.1. Lineage (GTDB taxonomy): Bacteria > Patescibacteriota > Microgenomatia > UBA12405 > UBA12405 > WARW01. Next base: position 13,483 of record JBAXAJ010000008.1, read on the forward strand.
TCCAAAAACAGATAAATGCATCGCTACTCTCTATGAAGGTCTCCAGATTGTTCCACAAGGGAATGCTGGTGGGCAAGAAAATGCTGCTGCTGTTTCTAGTAAACAATTAAATAATAGTTTAAGAACCCCAATCCCCCAAAATAGTCAAGTTGAGCCAGAAGCAAATCTTTGGGATGATTTTTTAAGTTCTGTTGGACTAATTGACAAAACTGCCAAAGAAAATAAAAAACAAGAAAAAGCCATGTTAAAAAATCTCATTCCTGCTAAAAGTCAGACCGATGATAGTGCTGACAACGAAAATTTAAAAAACAATTTTTCTGATTATATGTACCCTCAAGATTGGCAAGATAATCCACCAGACAGTCCAAACAGTCCAGACACTCCGAACACAGGAAACACACCAAACAATAATGACCCTAATAATTCAAATAATATTAGTAACCCAACTTACACTGGCAAACTAGGGCAAGTTATCAGCACCCACACAGGAATCGATGGCCTAACTGTTTATGTTTTTGAAAAAACTGGCGGTGGTCGTTTAAAACAAAGATATGATGCTAACACTGTTGGAGTCCCTATTAAAAAAATGCCATCACAATACACCCTTGGTGGCAGAAACACCACTGTTGATGAAAGAATCATCCCAGCTTACACTGCCATGATTGAAGCTGGAAGAAAAGCTGGTTTAAGTTCAAGAGAACTATTATTAATCAGTGGTTACCGAGATAATGCTGCTCAACAAGTTTTATATAACCAATGGCTTGCAAGAGTCGGACCTGCTTTAGTTTCTAAATATGCAGCCAGACCAGGCAGTTCCCCTCACCACACTGGTCGAGCAATTGACGTCCAAGTAACTGGTGGGAAAAGCTCTAGAACCTACAAATGGTTACTAGAAAATGGCAATAAATATGGTTTTTATAACTATGCAGTTGAAGCTTGGCATTGGGAATATAACCCAAGTTAGTTAATAATTGGTCTATAATTAAGATATGGATAAACAAAAATTCATTGCAAAATATTTTTTGATAATAATTCTAATCTTAATTGTTGTAACAATGATAATTGTTAAAATAATTAATAAAGACCAACCCACTTTAATTGAACCAGAAATCAAAATAAACCCAACTCCAACAATCATTTCCACAAACTCAAACACAGTTGATAACACCACCTTACCCTATGAAGAAATTAATGACGCCAACCCAGACTATCCACTCCAATCTCTACTCCCATACACCACCAAAGACTTTATAGTTGAAGAATATTCAGCTCCATTGACTTTAAAAGTAAAAGTTTTAATCCCAAGTATTGATCAAGCTCAAAAAGAAGTAAATGATTGGATTATTGGAAATGGATTAGAAGCCGGAGAACATCACTTTGTTTGGGTAAAATAAAAATTATTCTGATAGAATTAAAATATATTTATGAATTTTAAATCACTACTCAACCATCTCAACCGTCGTGACACTAGAATCATACCTGAAATATCTTCTAAATCTAAAACTTTCATAATCACTTTCATTGTCTTTTTAACTATTTTCTTCACAAAAAACATTCTTGCTGTTGATAACATCATTAAATACACCCAAGATGCTCAAAAGAAAAGCAATAATTCCGAATCTTGGCAACTAAATTCTTGGAACACTACTGCTATTAACACCCTAACCACTCTAACTGGTGAAATCCCTTTCAAAGAAGATGGAACAATGGACATTCAAAAATATCGAGTATCTGGACTTCTAGGCACAACTAACAACATGATTGCCTCTCTCTATAGTCCTCAATCATCTGGAATCCAATATGTCGCTCAAGTTAAAGACAATTTCCTTGGTAAACAAACCTATGCTCAAGGCGTTGCCTTCCGACAAACCGAAAGTCTTCAACCACTTCTGCCTATTTGGAAAGCCCTAAGAAATGTAGTTTATGTCCTATCTTCAATTGTTTTTATAATAATAGGTTTAATGATAATGCTTCGAGTCAAAATTAGTCCTCAGGCTGTTGTCACCATTCAAACTGCCATTCCTGGCCTAATCACTGCTCTAATTCTAGTCACCTTTTCTTATGCCATTGCCGGTCTAGTCATTGATTTAAGTTATTGGGTTCAAAGTCTAGTCATCGCCTTAATATTCTCTGCTAAAGGAGTCAGTCTTAGCTCTGGTCTTTTTGATAGTAATTGGAAAAATTTCATTCCAATAGACTTAGTCCCTGGTCACAATGCCTTTTTCTATAATTTTGCCGGTCTAGCTAATGCTGATTTTGTCAAAGCTTCAATGTTAGCTAATGCCACTGTTCCATTGGGTTCTTTAATAATGCTTAGTGCTGTTGTTGGACAAGTAGTAGTTGGTTCTATACTTGGTGGTGCCACTGGTCTACTTGGTAGTGCTATGGGTGCTGGTGGAAACGTTGTAGGAGGTATACTTGGTGGAATTGTTGGGGCGATTGGTGGAGTTATTTTTATGATTGTTCTTTTTATTTTAGTTGCTATCTGGTTAATCAAACTTTTCTTCGGTCTAATTAAAGCCTATGTCACTATTATCATCAAAATTGTCACTGGTCCTCTAGAAATAGGACTAGGTGCTATTCCTCAAAGTAAAGTCAACTTCTCTACCTGGTTTATTGATCTTCTTTCCCAAGTTGCTGTCTTCCCAATTGTCATGATCGCTTTGGTTTTTGTAAACTACTTAATCGAAATTTCTTGTGGTCTGTGGACACCATCTCTATTAAATGCTGGTGCAGTTAGTGCTATCGCCAACGGATTAGGTTGTGGCAGCAGCATCCTCGGCGCCGCCATCGGTCTCGCTGGACTAGCCATGATTTCTAAGCTTCCAGGTCTCGTCCCAGCCGCTATATTCCAACTCAAACCATCTCCGTTTGGCACTGCCATCGGCGAAGCCTTCAAAGACCCAATGGCTAAAGGTATAGGTAAATGGGGTGCTAACAGAATCGGTTCCGACTTAGAAGAAAATTCCTACAATCATAACCCAGATGGAAGTAGGGGTAGGAGAAAAACTAATTTAAGATCTAGAATTACAGGTGCTATTGGTGAAGCTGCCCAGTTCGCTACTCGTAGATAACTACATAAAATTAAACCTTTACCAAAACCACAAATTTTTCTCCAAACCTATCTATTTTTATTAGGATCAAAATTCTCTATCAATTGTGTGAATCTCTCAATACTTGATTTGTCTCCACCATCAACAATTTTATTAAAAGACTTTATCAATAATTCATAATCATTATTACCTGGGTATCTTTTTGCATTATTTACTCTTCTAACATAATCATTTGTCTCAGCATCTTTTTTGCCATATGTGAAAGATTTTTTTTGTTTTCTAGAAAATTTATTAGAACGACTTTCTTCCTTACTTTCCATGAAAGCTGTTCTAGTTTCAACAGAAATACTTTCAGGATTTTCACCATCTTTAATATCAACACCTAATAACCTCATTAATTTATTCAAATTAATATCATTATCACTCAAATTAAAAGTTGTTGTTAACATACCAAAAAGATAAGACGCATAATTCAATTCACTGCCACTCTTGGGTGTAGGTTTTGGTATTGCAACATGGTCACTAGACAATCTATCTAGATTAGCCCCAAAAGACCCAATAATCATATCTCTCCATAATTCAGGACTTCTAGTATATTGGAAAGGTCTATATCCATTAAATTCAATTCCATTCACCATTCCAAACTTATCTTTAATAGTTCTAGCCCAAGAAGTAGGGTCTTTTAATTCAACTCTTCCCAAAGAACAGTTATTAACGACAATGGCTGCATCTAATGAATCTCTAAATTCATTCATAAATGTTGTTTGTTCCTGCCCAAAACTAAATTCACTTCCAGTCTTTTTTTCTATTAATTCTCCATCTTTATCAAAAGATGCATAATTCATAATTAATTTTCCTAAAGACACTTCTCTTTTTTTATTAGTATCATATTTATCATAAAATTTATTTCCATTCCCATCAACTAAATCTCTACCACCATTAACAAAATCAAAAAAACCATAAAGTGTTTTCTGTCCTAAAAATGACACATCACCATCAAGAATCTTTTCTCTTAATGTTTTAACACCATCAATAGGTTTGTTTAAATCTCTTTCTAATTTCATTATCCCTAAAACATAATCAGCTAAAGGTCCACTAAAATATTCACTATTAAAAATATCCTCCACATTTTTCTCCAATCCTGTCTTTTTAACCATCCATTTTCCTAAAGCCTTATACTCAGGATTCAAAGTTCTCAAAGAATCAGCAATAACTCCATCCCAAGTTGGTAATATCCTCATTCTATCTGCTAAACTAGAATCCCCCATTGCAAACCACATATTCCAAGCTGTAGAAGCATTCATTTTATCCATATAGTCTGCTTTTTCTCTACCATTTTGTTTAGCTATAAAATCAGCCAAACTATCTTCATAATTTTGATAAAATTCAATCTTAGTTTGAACATCCTTATCAATAACTCTTTTGACAAAACGTCCCTCCTTATCAAACACATCAACTTCTTTATATCTCAAACATTCTACCCCATTTTGGTCAACATAAGGTTCACACAGATCATTAAGTATTTTACTCATTATCAACTTAAAATCATTATTAAAAAGGCATGACATTTGTTCATGAGTAAAACCGAAAGTCGCTTTATTTCCAATCATTTTATCCAAATCTTTTCCTGCATATAATAACCCTGCAGCAGCATTATTAATAACTACCATATATTCAATTCTTTTTTGCTGGTCAAGTCTACTTTCCACTTCTCCATTTTTTCCCCGTCTCGGTGGTAAATTTTTGAACCATTCTGGTGGAGTATATGATTGCCATCTCATCCCCGAATCCATAAACTTCATTGCTTCTGCAGCAAATTCTGGTGATATTTCCCATCTTGCTCCACCTTCCCAGTCTCCGTCAGGGGTTCTTGTTGGAGGAACAAAGTCTGACCCATCAGGGTTTTTTCTTCTCCCAAAATTTGCTACAGGAATCGTACTATCCAAATATCCAATCACTGCCCCTAACTTAGCTGCATCTTCAGAATCTTCAGAAACTGATGATAATTCTTCAAACAAATCATCAATCTTCTCTTGCGTAAAAGCTTCTCTTCTTTTTTCAAACATATTAGGAGCCACTTTTGCCTTAACATTAAAAGCTTCCATTTCTCTCAATTTAATCACAATCTTTTTTCCAGTCTCATCACTTGCATCTCTCATAAACAAATTTGAATTCACTTTGGCATCAATTCCCCGTAAAGAAGGAGGTAAATTAACACTCAATTGACCAGTAGCAGCCAATTCTTCAACCTTATCATCACCTGCTAATAAAATTGCTGATCCTAATTGGTCTAAAGCCTTTTCTGCATTTTTTCTAGCTTCTTCACTTCTATTACCATCTTGTGTAATTTCTATCATTTGTTCAACACTTTCATATTTCCCATCAAATTTTTCTTGCAAAAAATCTCTAGCTTTTTGATCTGATTCTGGAGATGAATCACCAACCACCTTAATTGTCTTTATTTCTCTAGCCAAATCTGTAGTTTTAGAAACACTTTCTGGGTTAAACCCACTTGGAATCTCACTCATAGTGGAATTATACAGAATTTAGTTTTTTATTACAATAAATTAACTGTCTCAATTATCTATGTGTGTTTTGGTTCAATCTATCCACAAACCACATTCTTAGCATTGTTGATAATGTTAAACCACTATTTTCAGCCATCGTTTCTAATTTCTTTTTCATTTTAGGTTGAACTCTGATCACAATATTTTCTTCCTTCAATATTTTTGGGCTATATTTAGTTTTAACCTCTTTCATTTTTGGCATAAAATCAGTCACATCATTTCTATCCCAAAAATCAGCCTCTTCTTGAATACTTTTAAATTTTGGAATCTCATTTTTATCTTTCATTTATTAATCTCCTTTCTTTTCGACTCATATCTCGAGCCGTAACTACATAATAATTTTCTTCACTTTTTTTAATTAAAACTAATGTTAATAATCTATTATTTTTAGTTTCTCCTAGAATTATTAATCTATTTTGATAACTTTTAAAAGATTTTATTAATTTAAAACAAGCCTCTTCAACTTCAATAACACAAACATTATGTTTCTTAATGTGCTCAACATTCCAATCATCCCAAATTAACTCTCTAATATTGTATAACATTGTAATACATAAATCAATAATTAAATTAATAGTATGTAATTATTATTACATAAATGAATAAATTATAAACAAAGTGATTTTGCTACAATTAATCATGTCCAATTCTCTAACTCACACTTCCACCATTGATGCTATTGAACTTCACGTTCGAACCTACCGATCAGCCTTAAAAAGCACTCTTGAAGTCACAATTAATTCTCTAATCAACACCCATCTAAAAATGCATTCCATTCTTCACCCAGATGGCGATAACCCCAACAAAATTGACGCGTCAGCCTTCTCCTATGCTCTTCTCCGCCTCCCAACCAAAATAGACAAGAGCTACAAAGTAATCATGGGCCAAAACTCAGATATTTTCACCCAAGCCGGCTTCAAAGATATCAACAGCTGGTCTAAAGTCAAAGCTACTGCCCGTCGACACAGCACTCGCTATTCCCTATCAAAAAAATTTCTAGGTTATTTCATTGCTTCAATTTCCGACATCGACGATCTAACTAACACTCTGATTGCCTATCAAATTGAATGGAATAAATTTCATAAATTACTTAAGTTCCATTACAAAGATTATTCATCACTCAAAAAAGACATCCATTCAACTGAATTTTTCAGAAAATTAAATCTGAAAATAATCCAATGGGAAAACATTAAAAAAGCTCTTGGCAAAAATTGGCAAATAAGATTTAAAAGAATCTATCAAACTGAAGCCAATCTCCGTCTCCAACTTCTAGCCAGTTCTTGGATTAACTACACCAAAAGCACCCAAAAATGGTGGAAAAACATTGCCACTTCAATTTCACCAAAACTTCATATTTCTCACCAACAAATCTATTTTGTTTCTAGCAACACTCACAGTCTTTTAAACATTTACACTGGTTTTGCTCTCAAACATCAAAAAGAAATTCTTGCTCTTCTCAAAAAAGAACACCCAGAAATTGATCAAAAAAGTATTGATACAACAGATTTAACCTATTTTGCTTCAAAATATTATTTCAAAGAAACAAAAATTAAGGCTCTTTTTGAGGAATATCAACAAAAATTAGGCATCATAACTATCCCAAATTCCAACTATCTTGATCTTCCTGTCCAAATCTTCCCAGTCAAAAATCTAATTGACTCAAAATTTCTAGATCCTAGAATAAAAATTAGACATCATCAAAAAATTGCCGAATCAAAAGCTCTGATTTTCAACATCGACTATCCTCTTGGTTTTGCTGCTTACCAAATCTTAAATGAAGTCATGGAAAATGTCGCCAAAGTCAAAGGTGTCTACATTCTTGGCAAAGCTGCTGTTCTTAACGGAGAGATTGGTGACATCGTCATCCCTCGACTAGTTTTTGATGAACACACCCAAAATTCCTATGTCTTCAAAAATTGTTTCAATTCTTTTTTCCCTTTCATTAACAACAAAGGTTCAATCCTAACTAACCAAAAATCAGTTTCAGTCCTAGGCACTTTTCTTGAAAATAAAGCCCTAATAAACACCTATTCAAAAAATAATTTAACTATTATTGAAATGGAATCTGGCCCCTATTTAACTGCTGTTTCTGAAGCTAGTTATGACCAGCAAGCTCCAAAAAACACCATTATTGACCTCAACAATGCCCCTTTTGATCTTGGAATCATCAACTACACTTCCGACACCCCATTTTCTAGCCTTCAAAACCTAGGTGATAGTGAGCTTGGGATCAACGGCATCGAAGCCGTCACTCTCAGTTCTCTGGCAATTCTTCAAAGAATAATTAATCTAGAAGAACAGAAATAATTTATTTCATCAATTCTTCAAATTCTTCTTGTCCCAAACTCTCTTTTTCCATTAAATCTTTAGCTACTTTATCTAGTTTGGCTTTGTTTTTTAACAAAACCTTTTTAGCTTCACTAAAAGATTCATCGACAAATTTCTTAATTTCTTCATCAACTTTTGCTTGCATATTATCCGAAATTTTAGCTGGTTCCATATAGGCTTTGCCCCAATCACCAACATCAATTTGTGGTCCTAAGTTAATAGGTCCAAGTTCACTCATCCCCCATTCAACCACCATTGCTCTAGCAATTTTAGTCGCATTAGAAATGTCTGAAGCTGCCCCAGTTGTAATGTCTCCAAAAATAAGTTCTTCAGCTGCTCTTCCCCCCATCGCCATTGCCATTTGTTTGATCAATTTACCCTTAGTTTGGTGAATAATATCTTTTTGTGGTGGAATCAAAGTGAAACCTAAAGCCATTCCTCTAGAAATTATAGAAATCTTTGACACTGGATCTAATTCTTCCACATAATTAACAATTGCATGTCCAGCTTCATGATAAGCTGTCATTAATTTATCTTCATCAGTTTGGCTTCTTCTTTTTTCTGCACCTAACTTAACCTTCAAACCAGCTTCATCAATATCTTTCATACTAATTTTAGTTTTATTTGCTCTGGCTGCTCCAATTGCTGATTCATTCAACATATTTTCCAATTCGGCTCCAGAAAATCCAACTGTTCCTCTAGCCACATTTTCCCAATTAACATCACTTTCAAATGGTTTACCTCTAGCATGAATCTTCAATATTTCTTGTCTAGCTTCCAAATCTGGCAATTCCAAAACAACTCTTCGGTCAAATCGACCAGGTCTTAACAAAGCTGGGTCTAATAAATCACCTCTATTAGTTGCCGCCAACACCACAACTGCAGAGTTAGGTTCAAAACCATCCATTTCTACTAAAATTTGATTTAAAGTTTGTTCTCTTTCCCCATGTCCACCATCCATTCCACCTCTAATTCGACCAATTGCATCAATTTCATCAATAAAAATAATTGCTTTACCAGCTTTCTTGGCTGTGCCAAACAAATCTCGAACTCTTGAAGCTCCAACCCCAACTAACATTTCCATAAATTCAGATCCAGCCATTGAATAAAAAGGCACATTAGCCTCACCAGCAACTGCCTTTGCTAACAAAGTCTTACCAACGCCGCTTGGGCCAACTAAAAGCACTCCCTTAGGCGCTCTTGCTCCCATTTTTATATATTTTTCTGGGTGTTTCAAAAAATCAACAACCTCAACTAAATCGTTCTTTGCTTCTTCAACCCCAGCCACATCTTTAAAGGTTAAATTTTGTTTACCTTTAACAAACAATTTAGCTGTTGATTTACCAAAACCAAACATTCCACCGCCAGCTCCACCACTTTGTCTTTTAAACAACCATAAAATAAACATAATAGGCACCACCACTGTCAAAATCAAAACAAATCCATCACCCAACATTTTCCAACCTTTTCTATTTTCAACTTGAAATTCTAGATTTGGACTTGATAAATCAACCCCCTGTTTCTGCAAAATATCAGCCATTGAAACTGAACTTTCTTTAGAAGAAGTTAAAATTTTATTACCATCTTTCAAAGTCAGCATCACATCATTATCAGTCACAGTCAATTTACTAGCCTTATTATTCTTAATATTTTCAATCAAAACTGAAAGAGGAACTTTAGTCACATCTTGAGGAGAAAATAATTGGCTTACAGTTGAAATTACCCAAAAAAACAAAATTAAATAAATTATAAACTTGAGAATTTGTTTTGGCCCAATCTCGATTTTCTTAATTTTCACCCCCGGTGGCAAATTATTCAAAAGATCTTTATTAATATCTTGAGACTTTTTATCTGCGCCATTTTTCTTTGCAATATTTTTTTTCACATCCTGAGCCTGTCGAAGGATTTTTTTCTTTAAATCTTCAAAAATTTTCATCCTGCTATTATAACATCTTACCTATGTATTTCTCCCTTTCATCAAAGGGAGATGTCCGCAAGACAGAGGGATTTAATTTACCGTAAATTAACCGTTTTTATTCCGCAGACAATTCAATCAATAAATCTCTATTGTCACCTTTGACCCTTCCTCGGCCTGCCATAGCCTTGGCGACGGCGGCATGAACCCAAAAATCATGGTTACAGCTCTCACATTTATAATAAATTCTAAAAATCCCATTTCTATATTCACTTCTAATTGGCTTCATTGATCCTCTACAACCACTCAATCTGTCCCCTGGGGTTTCTTCATCAACATGTTTTCCCCATAAACAATTTGGACAATGGTCTGTGCAACCATCACCAACCACCTTTTCTCCACAAACTTCACAAATAAAATCTTCTACAACTTTTTTCATAAACGATTATATCTAATTTAAATCAAATAATATTTTTTCGCGCGCAACATCCGAGATGCACTATCGAAGGGCGTGAGCACGAAAAAATAATGTTTGAATTAAAAAATAAATTTAAATTCACTTTTCGAATTGAACCCCCATTTTGATATCACCATCTAATTTTTGATTAAACAAAAGATTACCACTGACTAAATTAGCCACTGGTTGAACTTGAGTTGGCTGATATTCTGGAGGGTAAGAAATCAGACTAACTATTCCTGTGTCACCAAAACCAGATTGTTTTTGAACATAATTCACATAAGAAAATTTGTTTTTAGTGCTCAAATCAATATTTGTTGAATATTTAATCTCAACTATTCTTTTTTGAGACACTGGAACCGTGACTAAAAAGCCAACTTCCTGTTTACCGTTAACCTCTCTAACTTTTATTTCATCACCATTGTAAACCTTACGAGAAGTTAAATTATTTCCATCAGTTAAACTAATTTCTGATAGATTAATATCTTTTGGCAAATAAACTCTTAAATAATTTTTATAATCACCACCTGGTGGATTAGTGTTTTTAGCTGTATTTTCATATTTAATTTTCACATCTCGGCTCAAAACTTGGTTAGAAATGTCAATCGACTCTTCAATGTTTCGATACAAGAAATAATTAGCCTTATTAACTCCCAAATTAGCTTCAACTAGATATAAATAATCAGAAATACAGTTTTCTGTTCCGCATTTTCCTTGATAAATTGAGCCATCCCAACCTAAATCAAAAATTGTCTGTTGAGCTTCTTTTTGGTTCAAAACTATTTGGATATCATTCTTGTCTAATGACGACAAAACCGCTGTCATTAAATTCATTTTTTGATCCATTTTTAAGTTTCTAATTGATTCAAACAACTGTTTCCCTAAAGCTCCCAAAAAGCTAGCTTTTTGAATTGAACCTGGGAAAAATCTATTTTCTGAATAAAACTCAGCCTGTTCATAAAGATTATTTTTATTAATTTTTTCCTTGAAATCAGGCACATAAACTTCACCAACTGCACCCAAAACCGCTCTCGCCACTGCCAAATTAACTCCAATAACCCCATCTACTTTCTTTCCTGTTTCCTTTTCTAAAAACCATTTCAAATCAACCGTCGCATCTGGGAAATTAGCGTTCCAATTAGCATCCCTCATAAACCAACCAGCTTCCCCTAGATAACTCTTAATCTCAGCTGGCGGTTCCACATGACCAACCAATTGACCATCAGCTTCATAAACATCTTTAATATCAAAAGCTAATAATTTTCCATTTTGAAAACTCAAAAGACCATAAGAACCAATGAAACCACCCCCTGGCCTCAGTTCAGTTTCATTTTGTAATAAAACTAAATATTCTCTCTTTGTCCCATCTAGGCCTAAAAATTCTGGCAAAATCTTAACTGCCTGACTAGCTGAAGCTAATTGAATTTTGATTTTATTTAAATCTGTTGTCTTTTTTTGCAACGAACTCTTCCAATCTGCTGGCAACCAACTCCAATCCCCACTCAACCTTGCTTGCAAAACTCCAATTTCACTATTAATGTCAGCTAAATTGTTTTTAACAGAAGTCAATTGTTTATCCCAATCAATCTTCTTATCATTGAAAATTGCTCCATCTATTGCATCACCAGCACTAGCCACATCAATCAATTTATTTTCCAAAACCAAAGATTCGTTTATTGCTTTTAAGCCAAATTGATAATTCCTCAAAAAGGCAAATCTATTTAAACCTAAATCATCAATATCTTCATCAATTTTATTTGTTTTGTTTATATACTTATTACTTAAATTTTTAGCTTCTAAATATTTTTTAGTTGTTATTAAAGTTTCTATTTTTTTAATATTATTAACCGCCATATATGTGCTCAATCCCCAACTAACAGGCACACTTATCATTAATAAAACAAAAATTAATGGCAACACCCAAAAATAATTTTTATCTTTTTTGACTTTAATCACTTCTGGTTCTTTTTTAACCACACTCTCCTTAACAATAGGTTCAACTTGGACAATTTCTTTTTCTTCTTCCATCTCTTCTTCAATAATCAATGGTGCAGCTTTTGAGATAAATGGTTTTATCTCTTCTATTTCTTCAATTTGTTCATCTTCAATTTCTAATTCTTCAGGTTTAATCTCAATTTCTTTTTTTTCTTCCATTTTTGGTTCTTCAACCACGACTTCAAAAATTCTCTTGCGTAACTCTTCTTTCTCTTTATCAATAGCTTCTAAAGTTTTTTTAATCGTATTAAGTTTATTTAAAGCTGGCTTGCGGCTTTCTTCATCTATTTTGCTAAAAAAATATTGCAAAGTTTCTCTTATCCCTTCAGAAAAATCTATCTTTGCTTTCCATCTCAATTTTTTGCAACTCTCTTCAAGCTTTTCCTCATCTAAATCAAAAATAGCTATATCTTTTGGCATAACCTTAACTCGAGTCATCTTAGCCTCATTAATCAACAAAGCCGCCACTGTTTTTGAATTAGTTTTATCACCAGCCAATAAAAACATTTCTTCTTCCATTCCCGACAAAAAACTAGCTCTTAAAATCGCATCAACTAAGTCTCTAGTTTCAAGTAATCTAAAATCATAATTAATTGGTGGCAAAATTAAATTTTTATTAGCCACTGCCAAACGGAAAGCCCTAACCAAAAAACCCACACTTAAATTATCTTCATCAATGTCCATCCCTGGCCCATAAACCCCACCAGCCTCCAAAAAGCGCCAATTTAATCCAGAATTTTTGAGTCGAGACACTATTTTTTCACCATTAATATCACTATTAACTTTTATCAGGGTAATTTTTTCACTAGCCTTAACTGTGTCATTCCAAAGGTCAACTTCACATCTAAAATCAAAAACATAACTAAAATTACCCTTAATATTGGGTAAATCACCTAAATCAATGTAATCCTCTATTTCTACCACATTAATATCTTTTCCCGCAATTTCCTCCGCCAATTTTTTGGCCACAAAATGATCACTTCCAATGATTAATGCATAGGGCATTTCCGGATTCATATATTCATTTTAAACTAAATCAATCATCTAATCTATGTGCGGTAATCATTCGGTTATTTTGCGGTTATTGTTTTTATCTATACCAAGGAACGTGAAAAAATGTAATAACAGAGACATCTTGTTTACATATTAATGTCATTATAAATCTGTGCTGATCTCAAAAATTTTCGCCTCAATCTCAAGCTAAATAACCTTTTAAATTTTCAAAAAAATGTTCTGATTCCGTAGTTTTTGATAAATTAAAACGTACTTATTTTAAACAGGGGAATATATCAATTATTTGATATATGTAAATTTGAAATCATAATTTTTTGTGGCCTTGAACGTGCAACGCACATTCACCAGACATAAAAAATTTATGATGAGAATTTAATATATATAACGAAAAATTATTTTGAAAAATTAGTTATCTAACTCTTTTGTTCAAAGCAAAACCCATAAAAATACAATTAAGTGCTTCCGTAGCCCCAGTCACCAGAGCTGCTCCCATGATTCCATATCTAGGAATAGCAAAAATATTAGCCAAAACATTAAAAGTCAAAGAAACTAATCCGAATTTTAGGATCTCTTTTTGACCACCATTGGCGATTAAAGTAAAACCAATCAAATGACCAATATAAGAGAAGAACAAGGCTATTAGAAGAGCTCTCAATACCCCAATTGAAGGTTCAAAACCATTACCAGCTAAAACATTAATAATAAAAGGGGACATAAAATAAACTATTGGAATCAAAATTAGCAATCCACCACCCATTAACAAAGCTGATAATTTAAACAACTTTCTTTTATCTGTAGTTTCCAAAGCCATTATTGGAAAAACACTGTTGATGAAAAAGTAAGCTGGTTGCACCAAACTTGAATAAATTTTATATGACAAACCATAGAAAGCCACTTCTTTAATCCCAATAAACTTTTGAATCAACATTGAATCAACTGCTCGGTCATAACCTGTGAAAATTATTAAATAAACTCCCATTGGCCAAGACTCTTTTAAAAAGCTAAGCAAAAATTTCCAATTTATTGAACTAATCTTAAAAGTTTTAAAAACTTTTTTAACCAGACCAAAACCAACAAATAAACTTAAGATTCTAGCTAATAAATAGGTTGAAAAGACAAAAAGTAGGGTAATTGGTTTATCCCAAGTAAACAAAACTACTAAAAACAATAGTGGAAATAAAACATCAACTAAAACTTTCAAATCCATTCTCATTTTAGTTTGGAAAATTATTTCTAAACTTCCAGCTAACGATGTAAACCAAATCATTGATAGAGCCACCACTGATTCCAACCTTATCAAAGCAAACGCACTCCAATTAAAAATTAAAATCAAACCCAAAAAAAAGGCCACTGAAGTCAGTAATAGTCTTAACCAAGCAACTTGAATAAAAATATTATTTTTCCCATCATCTTCTTTTAATGAAGCCTCTTTAACCCCGATAACTTTAGTTCCAAAATCAGACAAAGAATCTAATAAAATAAAAATTGAACTTACTAAAGTGAAGCTACCATAGACCCCGACTCCCAGTTTTCTTGTTAAAACCCCAGTTGTGATCAAACTAATCAAAACTGTCACCACTTTCCCTATAATTTGAACTACAGTATTAACAATCGGTTTTTTCAACATAACATTATATTATCATCTGTAGAGACGCACTGCGTGCGTCTCTACTATAATTCAAAAGATAAATTATTTAATTGGTCTCTTAATCACCAAATCAAGTTCTGGATTTTCAGATTTCAAGTTGTTAAGAACTTTTTCTACCACAAACTCAACCTTCATATAATCTTCTAAATCAGCTGGATATTTCTCTTTATATATTTCAGTTTGCATTCCACCAGGAAAAACTCCATATATTTTTAAATCAGAATCACCCAGTTCTTTCCTAATTGACTCAGTCAATCCTTTAATTGCAAATTTTGATGAAGAATAAGCTGATATTCCCGGTTTACCATCTAAACCAGCAGTAGAATTAATATTTATAATTACTCCATTGTTTTGTTTTTTCATATACGAAAGCGCTGTTTGACAACCATAAAAATATCCAAAGAAATTTACATCAAAAAGATAATGTAACTTTTTAATATCAATATCTTCAACCAAACTAGGCGCAATCTGGACACCAGCATTATTAATCCAAATATCTATTTTTTTATATTTTGAAAACACATATTCACCAAGTTTTTTAATAGCTTCAGGTGAAGTCACATCTGCTACAAAACCATCAACTAACAACTCTCTGGCTGTTATTTCTAGGCTTTCTTTATCATGACTCGAAATAATAATATTAGCTTCTTCTTTTTTAAATGATTTAGCTAAAGCCTTACCAAAACCTTGGCTTCCACCAGTTATTACTATTACTTTGTCTTTTAAATTCATAAGAGATTTTATCACTACTTAACTAAATAATCCCCAACATCACCACCAATAACCACCAATTTTGAGGCAAAGTAATCCAATAATGATCCCACATCGATGTAATTAAAATAATTATTAAAATTAACTTAATAGTTTTATCTATTTTTTTACCATTAAAATAATCTGCCAAAGCAAATATCAAAATTCCCAAACCTAAAACTCCACTTTCAGTCAAAATTAACAATAAAACATTGTGAACTGGTTGCAACCAAAAATAATTATTATTAGAAAAGTTTGGCAATTGCACTAAAAAATTTCCTAACCCATATCCTGTCCAAGTTCTTTCTCTAATCATTTGGAAAGACGCCAAATTCAAATCCCATCTCTTATTAAAACTATTTTTATCAAAACCACCAATAAAATTATTTAAAGGATAATTAGTATTAATCAAAGCCAAAACCACCACTAATAAAGCCACAGCCATCAAAGCAAATTTAATCCAAATTTTATTATCTTTAATTTTTTTAAAGAGAAAACAGACCCCTAAAACCAAACTTAAAAGCCAAATCAGTCTACTCCCAGACAAAACTAAAATCACAACCCCCATCCAAACAACCACCCAAAAAAGAAGTCGCCCTGTTAAGGGAGATGTCCCGACTTTAGTCGGGGCAGAGGGTTTCAAATTAAACCACCACACTAATGCCACTAATACAAAACCAGCTAAAGAATTAGGATGAGAAAAAGTCCCATAAGCTCTAACTAAAAGCTGATCAAAAAATGACATTTGAGCAATCCCAATTGTATTAAAACTAAATCTTCTCTCACCTAAAAAATAAAACAATCCATTTAAACTGCCACCATTAACCATCTGGCTTAAACTTAAAAAACCTTCAAAAATTATCCAAATTGGAATTATTTTAATCAAAAATTCCTTAACTAGAATTTTATTTTTATTCAAATAAAAAATAGTCCATATCAATTGGAACAATCTCAACCATCGATAAACACAAACCTCTTTATTCGAAGCTACTAAAACATTAACCACCACGAACAAAGCCAATAAAATTACTTTAAAACTCAAAAAAGATCGCCCTGTTAAGGGAGATGTCCCGACTTTAGTCGGGGCAGAGGGTTTTATCCAATTTAATAAAAATAAAAACAACCAAATCAAATCTAAAAAATATAAAGTAGGGGATAAATAATCGACTCTAGTCCCTAAAACATAACTCCATTCCGGCCAAAAATGCCTTCCTAACTGAGTTGGAATAAAAAGCAAAAATAAAAATAATAAAATCTCTTTTAATCTTAAAAAACTCATCCACCCAAATATACCACTTTTAGGCTTTAGAAATCACAATGTGTCTGTCTTCACCCTCACCCTCAGATTCTGTCACTAAACCTTCAATTTCTGAAACTATCATATGACAAAGTCTTCTTTCATAAGAACTCATACTAGCTAAACTAACTGGAGCCCCAGTTTGTAAAACCTTTTCAGCTAAACTCTTGACCATACCTTCTAATCTGACTTTTTGTTCACTTCGATAATTATTCACATCTAAAAGAATACGAACCACATCATCAACCTGATTTCTGATAATCATTGATAAAACTAATTGAATTGAAGTTAAATTTCGACCTTTAAAACCAATCAAACCACCTGGGTTAGCTACAGTAATCCCAACCAAAACTTGTCCTTCTTCTTCCTCGACATCTTCAACAAAGGCTTTTTCAACCTCATAATTCATTTTTTCAAGAAGATCACATGTGACCTTTAAAATTTTTTCGTTTCTTTTTTTATTATCCATAGGGCTATTTTAGCTAATTTTTATGAAATTTGTTAAACCAAAGCTGTTGCCCAATCATTGCTGCCGAATTGATGAACCAATAAAGTAACAAACCCAAAGAAAAATTCCAACCAATAAAGATTGTTATCAGAGGCATAAAATAGGTTGATTGAGTTCTCATCGCTGACATCATGTCATCTTCCTTGTCTTTAGTTCCCTTAGCAATTGTTTCGTCTGTTTTAGGAGCTGGCATCATCAGCTTAGCACTCCAAAATTGCAATAAACCTGAACCTAACAATAAAATTAAAGGCAAAATCATGTTTTGATCAAGACCTTGTGAAAAAATCTTTGATGGCACTTGAGTCAAATTTGAACCAAAGAATGTCATATCAAACTTAAAATCTTGGTTAATCTTAAAATTCTGAATTAAATTACCATTAATTTTATCGATGCTCTCTTTGCCTTCTGAAAATAAAGTCACCATATTAAAGGCTGAGAAGAATAATAATAAAACTGCTATTTGTAAAATTTGAGGCAAACAACCAGACATTGGGTTAACCCCTTCTTGTTTATAAAGTTCCATTTGGGCCTTAGCCATTGCTTGTTTATCTTTTCCATATTTCTCTTTCAACTTATTCAATTTAGGTTGCAAAGTTCTCATTTTTTGAGCCGATTTCAAACTAGGGACAACTAGTGGCATCAAAATCACTTTAATGACTAAGGTCACTAAAATAATAGCCCAACCAAAATTACCTAATAAATAATAAGCTCCAAAAAGAGCATTGACGAATGGTGCGATAAATATGTTCATAAGTATTTATTTTAGCAAATCTATTCCTTTTCCACCAAAGGGATTACATTTTAACACCCGTTTTAAACCTAAAAACAAACCTTTCACCACTCCATATTTTTCAACCGCCTCATAGGTATATTCAGAACAAGAGGGGATAAAACGACATTTATATCCTTTAGATATATGTTTCTTATAAAAAACCAATATTTTTAGAACTATTTTTTTCATTTAATTATTTTTTTGATCTCTCTATCTACTTCTTCAAATTTCTTTCCTAAAATCAATCTTTTCACCAAAAAAACTGCTTTAATATTCTTAAATTTATCTAAATTAACTTTTACACTTTCTGCTAACACTCTTTTAATCTTATTTCTGTCAACTGCTCTTTTGGAAATTTTTTTGGAAATAACAAAACCAAACTGGCTATCTTTATTATCAGATTTTAAAATCAATAAACTAAAAAAAGGGGAGTGATATATTTCCCCTTTATTTTTTACTTCAGTAAAATCCTTAATCTTCTTAAGTCTGTTGATTTTTTTAAGCATTAACCAATTATACAGTTAATTTCTTTCGGCCCTTAGCTCTTCTTCTTTTTAAAACATTTCGGCCATCATGGCTTAACATTCTTTTTAGAAATCCGTGGACTCTTGATCTTTTTTTAGATTTAGGTTGAAAAGTTCTTTTTGTCATATCGATTATTTTAACATATAAATTTGATATCTTTTCTTTTGTGGAAAACTCATCTATTATCAATGTGGATAACTT
>JBAXAJ010000009.1:0-31658 GCA_037142555.1 Candidatus Shapirobacteria bacterium
TCCCGCAGCTGCGGGATTGGAGACTTATATATTAAAGCAGGCCCATGAGGATTCGAACCTCAAATAAAGGTTTTGGAGACCTTGGTGATAACCATTTCACTATGGGCCTAAGTTGTTAAAGAATTAACAATCTGCAATTTTAAATCATTTTTAGCTTTTCCGCCACTTTTAAGATACTTTTCTCTATTTTTAGCATCTTCTTTGTTTAAGTAACCTTCATAATATATTAAGTTTAAAGGATGTCTATTTTTAGTAGAAATTACTTTACCAAGATTATGTTCAATTATCCTTCTTTTTAAATTAGAAGTGTAGCCAGTATAAATATTTCCATCTTTTATACTTTTTAATATATAAACATAAAACATAATCAATGTTATCAAATTGAGGATTCGTCCCGCAGCTGCGGGATTGGAGACCTTGGCCCCGCCGCCGCGGGGCTATGGGCCTAAGTTGTTAAAGTGGACCTGAGGGGACTCGAACCCCTGACCTTCCCCATGCCATGGGGACGCGCTACCAACTACGCTACAGGCCCAGAAAAGATTAGTTATTTTAACAAATTTAGTGATAAAATGATTCAAATGATAATAATTGGGGTTACAGGGACAATTGGAGCAGGCAAGGGGACGATAGTAGAATATTTGATTCAACACAAAGGATTTAAACATTTTTCAGCTAGAGGATTTTTGATTGAAGAGATTGAAAAGAGAAATTTAGAGATTAATCGAGATAATATGGTTTTGGTAGCTAACGATTTGAGAGAAAAAAATAGTCCTAGTTTTGTGGCTGATGAACTTTTTAAAAGAGCTCTAGAATCTGGTCAAAATTGTGTAATTGAAAGTTTAAGAACAGTTGGAGAAATAGTCTCTTTGAGACAAAAAGGAAATTTCACTTTATTAGCAGTTAATACTGACCCTAAACTTAGATACGAAAGGATTTTAGGTCGCTTGAGTAATACTGATGATATTTCTTTTGAAAAATTTTTGAGTGATGAGGAAAGAGAGATGGAATCAGATGACCCAAACAAACAAAATTTAAAAAAGTGCATTGAGATGGCTGATTATGTTATTTTAAATAATAAAGATATTAATTATTTGAATCAACAGATTGAGGAAATATATGGAAAAATTAAATAAAAAAAAGCCGATAAGTGTATCTAAAGATATCAGACTAAGTTGGGATGACTATTTTATTAAAATTACAGCATTGGTTTCAGAGAGATCTACTTGTTTGAGACACCATGTTGGAGCCATAATTGTTAAAGACAGAAGAGTTTTGACCACAGGTTATAATGGAGCTCCAGCTAACACAAAAGATTGTTTGGAACTTGGTTGTTTGAGAGATCAATTGAACATCCCTTCAGGCGAAAGACATGAAATTTGTAGAGCAATTCATGCTGAACAAAATGCAATTATTCAAGCCAGTAAACATGGTGAAAATATTCAAGACAGCACTCTTTATTGTACTCATTCTCCTTGTATTATCTGCACAAAAATGATGATTAATGCAGGCATTAAACGAATTGTCACTTATGGTAATTATCCTGATATTGGAGGGGTTAGGGATCTTTTGAAAGAAGCGGGGATTGAATTATGTATAGTTAACAGACCAAGTGACAAAATAATTTTCTTGGATTAAAAAAATGAAAGTTAAGAACAAAGAAATTATTGCTTTTAAAAAAAAATTAGAAAAAGCTGGAATTAAAGGTTTGGCTTTGGACATTGATGAGACTTTATCTTTCACTATTGGTTTAATGGTCCAAAGATTGATTGATGAGGTTGGAAATCCAGAAAATTTGACTGCGCTTGAAATTGCTAAAAAGTATAAACACACTGATAATATCCCATATTGGCAAAATGATTTAGCTAAAAAAATTATTTATGATATTAATTGCTCTGATGAAACTATGAGAGACCTCCCTTTGATAGAAAATGCTAAGGAAGTGGTCAATAAAATAAATAAAATTATTCCAATAGTTGCTTATATAACGGTTAGATCGGAATACATTAGAAATGGAACTCAGTTTTGGTTAGATAAACATGGCTTTCCTAAGGCTGAATTAATTAATAGACCTTTTGGTGTTGAGAGGAAAGATGGGAATAAATGGAAAGCTGGAGTTTTAGAAGATTTATACCCTCAAATTATAGGGATTGTTGATGATAATCCTGGTTTGGTCGATTTTTTGTCGAAAGATTATAAGGGAACAGTTTATATGTATGATAATAAGGAAACAAAGAGAAATGATATTAAAGTAATTCCTTGTGGAACTTGGGATGATGTTGAGAAAGAGATTATCGGCGACCGCGATTTATAGATTGAAATCGAGAATTAGGTCGGAAACCTTTGTTGTTTTGAACAGGACCACCAAATTGGGGGTTAGGAGTGACAATTATGTTTCCTTTGACTACCGCTGAAGTATTAGAGGTTTTTCTGTCTTTAGATTGTGTTTGCATAGATCTTATTTAAGTTTAGCAGATTCTTTGTGTTCAGTTCTTTTTTTGCACCATTTACAATATTTTTGGAATTTGAGCTTGTCAGTAGTATTAATTTTATTTTTTTCAGTTAAATAATTTTGAGCGCCACAAACTGAACAAAGTAGGGCAATAAGAATTCTAGGTGTTTTTTTTGAGTTAGCCATGTTGGTATTTTATCACATTAATCAGCGTGTTTGTACTTCTTTATTTGTTTCTCAATAGCTTCGCGGATGTCGACAATTGCAGAAATTAAATCATGGTGACAAGCTTCGGCGTAAAAAGTGTTTTTGTGCCCAGGAAGAGTCATGTCAAATTTGAGAGTGTAGTTTTTGTATTTTTTGTCTTTTTCAATATGGAGGAAGGCCATTTTGATTTCGTCGTTGAAATTCGGGATTAGTTGGTCGATTTTCAAAGCTAGTTTTTCGTGGATAGCTTCTTTTAAATGTTCAGTCAGTTCAAAGTTTGCAGCATTGATTTGAATGTTCATATTTAATTAACTTTAACAGAATTATTGAACAAATTCAAGTTTGTTGACAATAATAGTTTTGGTGTCTTTAATCCAGGTGAATTTGACTTTTTGGTTATTTTGGATTTTGTCAGGTTTACATTTAGATACTTTATTTTTAATTTTGCAGACACTTTTGTCGTTAAAAGTTAATTTATAGTTTATAGCTGACAGGCCTGGTTGTTGATATCTGAAATACCAAACATCTTTTTCGAAGCCAGGGTTATTTTTAACTAAAGTTCCTTCTTTGGTAATAGTGTTGGAATTATTTTGTTTGGGGGTGCTTTTTCTGTTTATAAAGATAATGAAGCTGATGATTAGACCGGCGAGAATGATGATGGCAGTAATGATGATTATTTTTTTATTGATTCGTTTAAGATCCATAGTTAATAGTAACAAATTTAGTTTAAATAAAAAAACAAAACCCTGAAGACAATAAAACACAAAAGTGTCATTCAAGGTTTGATTTAGATTGAATTCAAGGAGTGGTTTTTTTTGTTTGTTTTAATGCTGCGGCTTTTTTAGCTAGGTTTTCTTTAATTGTTGCGATTCCTGGGAACTTACTTAGGTTTTCAGTGAAAGAGTCTATTATACTAATATCACCATCGTGGCTAGCCTTTTCTATTAAATTATCAAAAATTTCGTTTATAATTTTTTCGTTTTTTGATTTTTCATATAGAATAAAAATTTTAGTCCAACAACCAAAAGCTTTTGCTTTCCCCTTTAATTCTTCATAATAATCCTCGCGATTAATTTTAGGATTATCTTTCAACCATTGGACCTTTTCTTTTACTCCTTCTTTTTTAAACGATACAACATCCATTACTTCCAGCTCCTCTCATTTATCTTTGTTTTAAGGTTCGTTTCCTTCGCCTTCAACTTGTTTTTAACTTGCTTTTAAAATGCTTTCATTTTGGCAAATTAATTCATTGTAAAGCAATTAAAAAATAAATCAAATGTCAAATTAAACCGATTGCAAAAACTTGTTTTCAGGCAGTAAAAACTTACGTTCGGGCTTAAGTTCTTCAATAAATTCTGGAGTGTGGCTGACTATGAGCATAGCTCCTTTATAGTGCTTAATAGCTTCAAGAATTAGTCTTTGAGACAGAACATCTAGGTAAGTTGTTGGTTCATCTAGAATTAAGAGATTGAAGTTTTGGACTAAGAGTAGGGCAATTGAAAGTCTGGTTTTTTCACCACCAGAAAGAGTTCCAACTTTTTGGAAAACTCGGTCACCAGAAAATAAGAAACGGCCAAGATGAGCTCGAAGAACACCTTCTTCAAAGTGACATTTTTCTTTCATGGTTTCTAGGAGATTTTTATTAAAATCTAGAGTTTCAAATTCTTGAGAATAATAACCAATTTTAATTTTTTCGTCTTTAACAATTTCACCAGAGTCGGCTTGGAGGAGATCCATTAAAATTTTGATAAAAGTACTTTTACCAGCTCCATTTTGACCAATTAGAGCAATTCTTTCGCCTCGTCTGATGTCAAAAGAAACATTTGTTAGAACTTTTTTTGATCCATATGATTTACAAATATTCTCAGCCATAATTGGCATCTCGCCAATCCAAGCTGGGTCGGGTAACTTAAT
The DNA here is from genome assembly GCA_037142555.1 of Candidatus Shapirobacteria bacterium. Classification (GTDB taxonomy): domain Bacteria; phylum Patescibacteriota; class Microgenomatia; order UBA12405; family UBA12405; genus WARW01. The sequence continues at coordinate 4,571 of JBAXAJ010000009.1, forward strand.
CTTAAATTTTCTTGCTTCTGGAGGCATGCTTGGAAGATTCGCTTCTAGTTTTTCAATTCTTCTTTCTAGGTTCATTTTTTGTCGGACCCCTTTTTCAGATCTAGCGTGAGCAATTTTAAGCCAACCTTTTTTCATTTGGATAATGTGTCGTTCTTGAACATGAATTTGACGAACTAAAAGGGCATCTTGTTCTTCTTTAAGTTTGACAAAACTAGAATAATTGCCAGTGTATTCTTCAATTTTTTTGGTTTGGAGATTAATGTTTAAAATTTTATCAATGTTTTGATCGAGTAAATTTAAATCATGAGAAATGACGATTAGGGTTTTTGGGTAGTGACCTAGAAAATTCATGACCCACTTTTTACCTTCGATATCTAGAAAGTTGGTTGGTTCGTCTAGAAGGAGAATGTCTGGTTGGATAATTAGAGCTCGAGAAATAGCGAGTTTAGTTTTTTGACCACCGCTCATGTTAAGAGGGGAATCATCTAAATCAAATTGGGCGAGTTCAAGCCTAGATAAGATTCTTAATAGTTCATAATCTTCTTTGTCGTTTTTAGGATCAAGATAGCTACGAATTGATTTGGCTTTTTCAAGTTCTTCATCATGTTTTACTTCTTGGGGGACTAGTAATATTTGACCATCAAGAATGACTTTACCTTCGTCTGGGTGTTCTTTTTTAGTTAAAATTTTGAAAAGAGTCGATTTGCCGGAACCGTTTTGACCAACAAGACCAACTTTTGAGTTTTTAGAAACAAAGAAACTGGCTTCTTTAAAGAGTGAATCTTGACCATAAGAATAAGACAGGTCTTTAATAGATATCATTTTAATTAGAAGGAGTGGCTGATGGGCTGGCTATTGGGCTAATTTGGCTTGAGTTTTGATAGATGAAATTTCTTTGGAGAGTGATTACTTTGTCAACAACAGCGCTTTTAATTTTAATTTGAAGCTGTTTTTTGCCAGGAGTTAAGTTATAAAGACAAATGTCATTATTATTGAACTCAGACCAATTGTCGGTGCCTAGTTTGTAGGACCAAGTGACAGGACAATATTGGGTGTTAGTGGAAATGTTGATGCAAACTTTGTCAGTAGAAATGATTTCGCCTTCTTGAGGAGAGAGAATTTCGATTGGACCGATTTCTTTTTTGCATTCAGTTTTAGTTGGGGCTATCGTTGTTTTTTGACCAGTAGAAGTGGTGGCGATGCTTTTGTCAGGATTGTCGATGATGACTTGAATTGGGGTTGGAGTTTGGGTTTCTTCAGGTTTATTTTTTTGAGCGTTGATATTATTAAGGTTGACTAGAATAACCGTTAACATCATAGGCACAGAAAGAGCCGCAGTGATTAGCTCGACATGTCTTTTTTTATCGTGGAGACGACCATACCATTTTTTAAGTTTTGTCAGGATGTTTTTCATAGGGGCTTGTTCTAAGGATAATATTGTATCAGATAAAAGTGAATAGGTCAGTTGGGGTCAAAAAGTGTGGAGAAAGTAGCTTTGTTGGTTAATGATATAATTTGACTAATTATTTTTAAAAATATGTTTTTAGAAAGAAAAATAAATAGTAAAATAGAAAGCGACAGAGAAATTAAAAGGAGAGGTTTTAATACAGTTCCTTTAGTTATTTGTGAGAGAGGTGATTTGGGGAAAATAGAAAATTTTATAACAGAAAATGAAGCACCTTTTTATATTGTTAGAGATAAGGCTGGCATCGTAAGAGAAGAGGGTAGTGCAAAGGTTGAAAAAGAGAAAATATTAGATCATGTTAGTAAACTTGATAAATTTTCAGTTGAAGTTAGTTCAATATCCTATGCTAAAAATAGAAAATTGTTTGGTGAAATAATGATATCTAGTGATAATTCTATATATTTTACAGGGACAGATGACAAAACAGCTGCTGGCAGAGAATATCTTACAAAGGCTAAATGGAATATAGAAACAGACATTTTTGATAAAAAATTAAAAGAAATAACTGATATGGATAAAATAATAGATTATATTTCTGTAAACAATTTATTTAATACTGTGGTTGAATTTGCAACTTTTGATAAAGGAGTTGGGGTTAAACAAGAAGAGGTTGTGGTTTTTGAATTAAGAACTAACTATTAGTTTTGTTATAATGATGTTTCTATGATTACAAAACTTGGCAGAGAAAAATTGCAAAAAGAAATTAAAGAGCTTAAGCTTGAACTTAAACGTACCTATGAAGAGAGGTCAGAGGCAGCAGCGGAAGGGGATTTAAAAGAAAATTCGGCTTATATTTTTATGGGTGAAAGAGCCCAAGTTTTGAGTAGCCAGATTAGTGAAGCGGAGGATGATTTGAAACTGTCTATTGTTAAAGAAGCACCAAAACAAATTGAAATTATTGAGTTTGGGCACAGAGTCAAGGTTATTTTTGAACAGGATAAGAGAGAAATAAATATTACTTTGGTTGGTAAAAATGATGCTAGATTAAAAACAGATTGGATTTCTTTTGAAAGTCCAATTGGTTTAGCTTTAATGGGAAAGAAAAAATCTGATCGAGTTTTGGTTAATGACCAGTTTGTGACTGTTCTTGATATTGAGGTTGGGGAAATTTAAAAAGTTGTTTTTTTTAGAAATATGAGGAGTAGTTATAAAGTAAGATTTATGTGTCTTTTAATAAATTCTCTGCCTGAACCGGTTTTTAAATATTTTTCAAACTTAAAAGCAACTTTTTCGTTATTAAAAGCGAAATAGGTAATTAGTTGCAAAGGTCGATTCTCTTTTGTAGATGGAACATAACCTTTATTGTGTCGTTCTAGTCTATCTCTTAGATTGTTGGTGCAACCTATGTAGGAAATATTTTTTGAATTATTTAGATAATAAACGTGATAAAACACACAATAGTATAGGTGATTTATTCGCTTTCGCAAAGTGGCGGACCTGTCCGCCGGAGCGAGCTTCAGCGAACGTAGGCGGAGGGGATAGGAGTCGAACCTACATGTCATTACTGACGCTTGTTTTCAAAACAAGTTCCTTACCATTCGGAGCACCCCTCCTTCGTTGAAACTTCGGAGGGCATGCCCTCCAATGAGCCTAAGGTGGGATTCGAACTCACGACCTGCTGTTTACAAAACAGCTGCTCTAACCAACTGAGCTACTTAGGCAGACAAATAGTATTTTACCATTTTGAGCCCGGATTGGAACTCGAATCCAAGACCTTCCCCTTACCAAGGGGATGCTCTACCAACTGAGCTATCCGGGCGGAGTATTGATATTATATCAAGAGAGCTTTTTAAAATTTAAGGTAAAATACTAATACTATGAAAATAAAAAAGAAAATTTTAGTTTTAACTGATGATTTGCCTTGGGGACACAGGTCAATTGCTAGGGCAATCTTCAATTATCTTAAAAGCCAAGAAAAAGAAAATGATTATAATGTTCATTATTCTGAAGTAAAAGCTAATGTTGGAATTGCTGGTGATTTGTACACTTTTGCTTATCGTTATTTGCCTGAATCAAACAGATTGTCTCACCAATTTTTTAAAAATAAGAATTTTCGTCAATTATGTGAAGATATGTCAGTTTTAAATCTTCCTAGAGTCAAAAAAGAAATTGAAAGAATTAAACCTGATTTAGTTATTTCATCTTATTTTTTTCATAGTCATTCTTTGGCTAAATGGCGAGTTAAGGAAAATAAAAAATTTAAACTATGGAATGTGGTGACAGATCCTTGGACTATTAATCCAATAACTTTTGTTAAAGAAGCTGATTTACATATAATTTATGATGATGTTTCAGCAATTTTTGGTCATAAATATGGGATTCCTGATAGCCAAATGATTAGAACTGGGTGGTGGGTGAGACCAGAGATGTATATTAAATACGACAGACAAAAGATCAGAGAAAAACTTGGTTTCCATGATGATAGACCAGTCATATTTATAGGTGGAGGAAGTTTGGGGACTAATTCTTTGACTAAAATATTGCCAGCCTTAATGCTTTTAAAGAAGAAAGTTGGGTTCATTATTAATACTGGAACTGATAAATTTGCACATAAGTTGGTTGATGAATATATTAAACTCTATAAAAGAATAAAGAAAGATGATTTAGTTCAAATCAAAAATTTTGGTTGGATTGATAATATGGGAGAGATTTTGGCAGCTAGCGATATGGTTTTCGGGAAAGCTGGTCCAAACTTTTTATTTGATGTGATGGCAACTGAAACTCCATTTGTGGCAATCACTCACATTGGTGGACAAGAAGATGGGAATATTGATTTGATTGAAAAGAAAAAACTAGGTTGGGTTAAAGAGAAAAATGGGGAAATATCAAAATTTTTGATTGAATATTTAAATAATCCAAAGGCCTATGAATCTAAATATATGGAAAATATTAAGAAAGAAGCATTGACTAATCAAAAGAGTTTACCAATGATTTTGGAAATGATTAAGAAAATATAAGAAAGCCCCACCAAAAGTTTACTCTAAGATGGCTTTTCCACGCTAAAGTAACGTGGTGGAAGACTGCTCTAAACTGCAAAGCTTAGAAACGCGTTTTCCATTTAAGAAGATTAGTTAGAAAAAACACCTTCTTAAAGTTCTGCTTTTAGTAGGACAATTAATTCTACCATTTTTGCTATAATTTGACCATGAAACAAAAAACAAAAATAACTAAAAACATTATGATTTTAGATTTAGTTGAGACATACCCAAAAATTGGGGAAATATTGACTAATGAATATGGTTTTCATTGTATTGGTTGCATGGCGGCATCAATGGAAAGTTTGGAAGAAGGGGCTTTGGTTCACGGAATGAACGAAAAAGAGATAGATAAAATGATTGAGAATTTAAACAATAAAATTTAGAATCGCTTTAACTACTGGTCCCATGATTATGCTGACTAGAGTGCTGCCACCGATAGGTAGAAACAAAAAAGCTAATAAGAGAATCAAACCATATTTTGAAAAGGCTTCTTCCCATTTGTCAGCTGTTTCTTGTGGCAAAATGCTGAGTAGAATTTGAGAACCATCAAGAGGTGGAATTGGGATGAGGTTAAAAATGGCGATGGAAATGTTAACTAGAATAATGATGTAGATAACGATTAGGTTTATAGATAGAAATTTAGAAATGAGAGCGAATATAATAGCGACAATGAAGTTGCTTAGAGGCCCAGCGAGAGCAATTAGGAGACGATCTCTTTTGGGATTACTTAAATTGTAGGGATCAATTGGAACTGGTTTAGCCCAACCAATTGTTGGTAGACCAGTGAAAAGTCCAATTAGTGGAAGAAGGATAGTTCCAACCATGTCGGCGTGAGCCATAGGATTTAGGCTTAAACGACCATTCGATCGGGGAGTTGGATCACCTAGACGATCGGCAACAAAAGCATGAGAAAACTCATGAACTGTGATTGCAATAATTAGAGCTAGGAAGGAAATAATATTTGCCATATTTCAATAGTATAGTTGTTTTGATATTATACCTTACTATGAGAACATGTAGTTTATGCAATAAAGGGACAAAAATTGGTCGAAATCGATCACATGCCCAAAACAGAACACCTAGAACTTTTATGGCTAATATCCAAAAGGTTACCTTGACTGTTGGTGAAGATAAAGTCAGTGGTAAATTTTGTACTAAGTGTATAAAAAGACTTAAAAAAGAAGTTAGCGAACAAAAATAGTATAGTATTTGTTTATTTCTGTCCAATTTACGATTTTTTTACCTTCAATCTGAACTTGATTCGGGATTAACTGTTTGTTGATGATTTGAGAAGAGATTATTTTCATCTTAAAAGTTTGGTCTTGTTGATTTTTGATTTCAGTCCAAGCAATCGGCCAGGGGTTTAAGGCACGAATGAAAGCTTCAACTTTAGAGATATCCCAAGTCCAGTCTATTTTGGCTGATTCTTTGTTGAATTTTGGGAAATAAGTTTTTTGAGCGTGATCCTGAACAGTAAGATTATTTGGATTAGAAATATAAGAGTTAAGAACATTTTCTAGGTTGTTTGAAGCTAGTTCAAAAGCTTTTTGGTAGAAAGTGGTGGCAGTTTCGGTTGGATTAATTTCAAATGGGATTTGAGTGATAATTGGACCGTGATCTGGAAGAGCATCTATTTGGAAAAAAGTGACGGCACTTTTTGTCTCGCCATTTATTATTTGCCAAGGGCCAGGAGTGGCACCGCGATATTTAGGCAGGGGAGATGGGTGGATATTAACAATTTTGAATTTTGGGATGTCAATTAAATCTTGGGTGAAATAAGGAGGGCCATAGGCGACAACTATGCCTAAGTCAGGATTTAGGTCGTAGATTGTAGATCGTAGATTGTCGTTAAATTCTTCAGGTTGGAACAATTTTAGATTATTTTGTTTGGAAAAATCACTAACTGGATTTTGAGTTATTTCTTGACTGCGGCCGGTGGCTTTGTCAGGTTTAGTGAAAACAGCCAGAACATTAAAATCTCTAATCTCGAGAAGTTTTTTGAGAATAGTGACTGAATGTTCGGACGAACCGAAGAAAATAATATTTGTCATGAGATATTTTATCAGATTTAAACCCTCTGTCCTGCGGACATCTCCCTTGACAGGGCGACTTTATTTTTTGTTTGATAAAATAGCTTATGAAGAAGATTCTAGTTTATCCTAATAAAAATCTGAGAATTAAGACACCAGAAATTTTGGGGATAGATAAAAAATTATTATTAGAAATTAGAGATTTATCTAAGGTTTTAGAGAAAGGCAGTAATGCTGTTGGTTTAGCGGCGACTCAAATTGGGTTGCAAAAGAGGTTTTTTGGAATTAAAGATGTTGAAAGTAAGAAAATTTCAATATTTTTGAATCCTAAAATTGAGAAAAGTTATGGAGAAAAAGTTTTTCCAAAGGTAATTAAAGAAAGTTCCGCCGATGCTGCCGACTCCGCTGAAGCTTCGACGGCCAAGGAAGATTTTTTGGAAGGCTGTTTGTCTTTTCCAAACTATTTTGGAACAGCAAAAAGATATTTGAAATTAGATGTTTCTTGGCAAGAAATTGGAAAAGATGGATTAGTGAAGAAATTTAAAACTTTAGATGCTTTTGAAGCAATTGTGTTTCAACATGAATCAGATCATTTAGATGGAATAGTTTTTGTAGACCATGTTAAAGAAGACGGTGGAAAATTTTATAAGGCTGTTGAAGATAAAATGATTCTTTGGGATGTGGAGAAGGTGGTTAATGGGAAGCTTTGATTTGCTTTAAATAGTCTTGAGCTTCGGTATTTTTGGAATTGATTTTTAGAGCAGCTTCAAAGTTTTTAGTAGCGTTTGGATAATCTTTTTGATCAAGATAAATTTTACCTAGTGCAAAGTAAGCATGGTCATAATTTGATTTTAATTCGATAGCTTTTTGGTAGTAAGGAATGGCTTCTTTAGTCAGTTTGGTTGATTCTAGAAATTGACCTATTAAGTAATAGTTCTTAGGATCAGTAGGGGCTAATTTAATAGCTTGATTTAGAGAATTAATTGAAGTTTCAAAATATTTAATGTCAATTGAAGATAAATAATAATAAATTTGGGCTCGTTCTTTCCAAAGATTAGTGTTGGCAGGGGAAATTTGGATAGCTTTATTAGAATTATTTATAGCAATATCAATGTAATTTGAGGACTTAGTGATGATGGCTAACTTTGCGGCGATTAGAGCTGTTTGATCTAGATATAGAGGTTCATTAGGGCGATAGTTTAGACTGGAAGCTGAATATTGATAGGCTAGTTGATAATTTTGTCTAGAATCAGAGTTTTGGGATTGAGTGTAGGTGATGTCGGCTAGATAATAGAAAAGAGTATTTTTTAGAAAAATAAAAGAAAAAATAATTATTAAAGAATAACCAATTTTTTTGAATTTAAAAGCTTTTATAATTTCTTTTTGATCGTCATTTTTAGAAAATGCAAAAGCAGGCAGAAGGAAAAAGAAAAGAGAAGTGGTCACTACCGAAAAGCCAGCGGCATTTGTTATTAGAATTGAAATAAAAGCTATTAGAGCTGGAATTTCTTGTTTTTTGAATAGAATAAAAAGAGTAAAAAAGATAAAGACTAGATAAGTGATTAGACCGACAGCGCCGGTGGTGGCGAGATAATTTAAATATTCATTGTGGGCTTTGTTATAGAGAAAATCCCATTCGGAAGTTAGATTATGAGAAAGTGGGCGGGTCCAATAATAGGAATAAGCAAAAGTTTCGACTCCTGTGCCAAAAATTGGATATCTTTTCCAAAGATCAAAAGCTCCTTGCCAGACAATTTTTCTGATGTCTTCGGATGGAGTAATCAAGATGTTAGATGATAGATTGTTGATCGTAGATGAAGAAATTTGTTTTTGTTTAAATATTTGGTCTTTGATTGGGTTATTGATTAATAAAGATAAGATGATTAATAATGAAAAATTAAGAATCAGTAATTTGCGATAATTTTTGTTTTTTATAAAGTTAAAAACGAAGAAAATTGTTAGAGAAATGATGGTGGCGGCTAAACCTGATTTTGATTTAGTAAAAAGTAAAGCAACGAAATAGGCGATAGATGCTATGTTGTAGATCGTAGATAGAAAGTATTTTTTTTGAGAAAAACTTTCTAATGATTTATAGATAGAAAAGGGGAGAAGAATACAAAGATAAGCAGCTAGCCAGTTAGGTTGGCCAAGAGTAGAGAAAATTCGAGATTGAACATCTTGAACCCATTGATCTTTATCAATGCCAAAATGTTGGGCAATCCCAAAAGCAGCAACCAGAGCTCCAGAAATTAAGAAAAAATTAATTAGTTTAGTTTTAAAACTTTTATCAAGATAAATTATTAAGACCCAATAGAGAATTAGGTAGCAAATTATTGAAAGAAGACCGCCATTAAGACGGGAATAATAGCCGTAAAAAGAAGTGTGAGGATCAATTGAAAATATGGTAGAAATTATTTGAGAAAGTGAGAATAAAAGTAAAGGAATATCAAGAAAGGTTCTTTTAAATAGAGGGACTTTGTTTTTAATGTGATTAATTAAATGTAGACTGGTGATGATTATTGTTAAAGTGATGACAAAATACATTTTAGGAAGTTCGAAAAGCTCAGAATTGAAAGAAGTGAAGATTAGAGGGGTTATAAAAAAGAGGCTGAGAAAGAGAAATTCAATAGCCGCAGAAATAGATTTCATAGAAATAGTATAACCTAGCTTTTGTTATACTCTTATAGTGATAAAGATTCCTAATTTTTTAAAATCAAAACTAGAAAAATATATAGCTCCGTTTAGCTGGGATATTGGAGTAGATTTGGGAAGTAGTAATATTTTGATTTATCTTAAAGATAAGGGAGTAATTGTTTGTGAGCCAACCATGATTGCTAGACAAAAGAAGAAGAAATGGACTGGTTTGTCGGCACCAAAATCTAATCAAGGTCAACCGATTGCTTACGGTTCTAAGGCTAAGGAAATGTTGAATAGAGAACCAAAACAGATTGAAGTGATTAGTCCGATTAAAAATGGAGTTATTTCTGATTTGGAAGCGGCAGAAAAAATGATTTCTTATTACTTAAAAATGGTTTATGAAATTCCTTCAAAATATCCAAAAATATTCAAACCGAGAGTCATTGTGGGGGTGCCAAGCAGTATTAATCAGGTTCAAAAAAGAGCCGTTAAATCGATTTTTTTGTCAGCTGGAGCTAGAAGTGTTGTTCTAGTTGAAGAAGCAGTTTTGGCTTCTGTTGGAATGGGTTTGTCGACAGATAGTTCATTAGGTCTGTTGATTGTAGACATTGGTGGAGGCAAAACTGAGGCTAGTGTGGTTTCGGTTGGTGGAGTGGTGGTTGGAAGAGGAATCAAAGTGGCTGGAAATGATTTGGATTTAAGTATTATTAATTATGTAAAGATGAAATATGGTTTGTTAATTGGTCCAAATAGTGCTGAAAAAATTAAAATTGAAGTTGGAAACTTATTAAATGAGAAAGACAAGAAATTAGCTTTAGTTCGTGGTCGTGATTTAGAAACTGGTTTGCCTAAAACTATTAAATTAGGGGAAAATGAGATTAGAGAAGCAATTAGTATGGATGTTTCTAAAATTATTAAGTTAGTTGGATCAGTTTTAGATGAAACACCACCAGAACTGATGGAGAATATTTTAAAAAGAGGAATCGCTTTGGTTGGGAATGGAGCGAAAATGCAAGGAATTGCGACTTTAATTGAACAAGAAACTAAAATATCAACTCAAGTTATTGATGATCCGGATTTATGTGTGGTTAAGGGTTGTGGAGAATTAATTCAAAATAATGATTTATTAAAACACGTTAGATTAGTATCAAATTTTTCTGAATGAACCAGCTAGATGAAAGTTCCTGGAAATATTGGTTGTTAAGAGCTGGACTCTTTATTAGTTTTTCGGTGATAGTTGTTAATCTTTTCAAATTGACAGTCATTAAGAGTAAATATTACCAAACTATGGCTCGTGATAATCGGGTTTTGGAAACAATAGTTCCGGCTTTTAGAGGAGAAATTGTTGATAGAAAGGGCCGAGTTATTGCAAAAAGTGTTTATGAAAATGAGACCTTAAAAAGACAATATCCGTATGCCCAGTCAACTGCTTTTGTGTCTGGTTATGTTGGTAAAGTGACAGCTGAAGATGTTAAAACTGATAAATGTGGAGTTAAGTTAGACAATAATGAGTTTATTGGGAAGAGTGGGGTTGAAGGGACAATGGATTGTAAATTAAAAGGGATTGATGGGAGAAAACTGGTTGAAGTTGATGCTAAGGGTAATTATGTTAGAGAATTAGGGAGACAAGATCCAGAAACTGGTAAGACTTTGAGTTTATCAATTGATGCCTATTGGCAGGATAAAATTTATAAATTACTTGATGGCAGGAAGGCGGTGGTGATCATTAGTGAACCTAAAACTGGGAAAATTTTGAATTTTGTGTCGAGTCCAGCTTTTGATCCAAATGTTTTTTCTTATCAACAAGATAATCAAAAAATCAATGGTTATTTACAAGATAAAGACAATTTGCCTCTTTTAAATAGAATAATTTCGGCTCGTTATGAACCAGGTTCGGTTTTTAAAATTGTAACAGCAACAGCAGGTTTAGAAAGTGGAGTGATCAATAAAGATAAGACTTATGAAGACACTGGAATTTTAAAAGTGGGAGATTATTCTTATTCAAATTGGCTTTTTACTAAAAAAGGGATGGTTGATGGGATGGTTAATATTGTTAAGGCAATTCAACGTTCAAATGATATATTTTTCTATAAATTAGGTGGTGATTTAGGAGTCCAAAGAATCAAAGATTGGGCTAATAAATATGGTTTTGGCTATAAAACGGGGATTGAATTGCCAGGAGAATTGGAAGGGGTGGCTCCAGATGAAACTTGGAAATTAAAAACAAAGGGTGAAAATTGGTATTTAGGAGATACCTATCATTTATCAATTGGACAAGGATTTTTGAGTGTGACCCCACTTCAGGTTAACCAAATGACTGATATTATCGCTAATAAGGGAGTCAAATGTAAGATGAGTTTATTAAAGGATTCTAAACCTGATTGTCAAAGTTTAAATATTAAAAGAGAAAATTGGGAGTCGATTGTTGAAGGGATGAAAGCTGCTTGTAAACCAACTGGAACAGCTTGGCCATTGTTTAATTTTAAGACAACAATTGCTTGTAAAACTGGAACTGCGGAAGTTGGTGATGGTAGCAGTGATACTCATGCTTGGTTAACCGCTTTTGCACCAGCTGATGATCCGCAAATTGCAATTACAGTGATGGTTGAAAGAGGGGGTGAAGGATCTGATGTGGCTGCACCAATTGTTGGTGATATTTTGAAAGATTGGTTTAACGAACCAGATACATTAGTGCCTAGATATAAGGATAAAGTTGTGGTGTCGGAATAAATTAGTGACTTGACAGGGATGATACTATAGATAAGAATGACTGATATGTCTAAAAAATTATTAATAGTAGAGTCGCCAACCAAAGCCAGGACAATTGGTAAATATTTGGGTAGTGACTATGAAGTGATTGCCACAGTGGGTCATATTCGTGATTTGCCATCTAACAAAATGGCGGTGGATTTTAAAAATGATTTTGAAGTCGAATATGTGATTGATTCAAAAAAGAAAAGAGTGGTTGATGACTTGGTGAGAGCTTCAAAAAATGCAGATCAAATATTATTAGCCTCCGATCCTGATCGTGAAGGAGAGGCGATTTCTTGGCATGTTAAGTGGATATTAGAGTCTAAAGTTAAGACTTTATTAAAGAAAAAGAATATAACTCGGGTTACATTTCATGAAATCACTAAAGAAGCGGTTGAAGAAGCAATTAAACACAGCAGAGACATTGATATGGCTTTGGTTAATGCTCAACAAGGTAGAAGAGTTCTAGATAGGGTAGTAGGTTATAGTTTATCTCCTATTTTATGGAGAAAAGTCAGAAGAGGTTTATCGGCTGGAAGAGTCCAATCGGTGGCAGTTAGGTTAATTTGTGAAAGAGAAGAAGAAAGAGAAAAATTCAGTAAAGAAAAATATTTTTCAATTTATGCTGATTTAAAACAAAATAAAGCAAAATTTAATGCGGAATTAATTAAAGTTGATGATAAGAGTGTTTATAAGACAGAAAAGTTAAAACTCTTTGATGGAACTTACACTTTTACTAGATCAATTTTTATTAACAAAGAAGAAACAGATAAGTTTATTGAAAATTTAGATAAAGAGTTTGTGGTGGAAAAAATTTCGGGAAGAGAAAATTCTAGAAACCCACTTCCGGCTTTTACTACTTCAAAACTGCAACAATCTGCATCAAGAAAGTTTGGTTGGTCAGGAAAACAGACAATGAGTATTGCCCAGAAGTTATATGAAAAAGGTTTAATCACTTATCACAGAACTGATTCAGTTTATTTGTCTGAAAAGGCGATAAATGAGTTTAGATCTTATATTGAAGCTAAATTTGGGAAGGAATATGTGGTGGAGAAAGTCAGATTTTATAAAAATACCGCTAAAAATGCTCAAGAGGCTCATGAAGCGATTAGACCAACAAATGTATCAAAGAACATCATCGATGATGGTGATGTTAGAGAGACTAAACTATACGACATGATATGGAAACGATCAGTTGCGACTCAAGCGGCAGCAGCAAAAATGCAAAATACAACAGTTTTATTATCCAATAAGAACGGTATTTTTGAATCAAAGGGAGTAAGAATGTTATTCGATGGTTTTCTAAAAATTACTGGGGAAAAACATGAAGATCAGATCTTGCCAGAATTGGTTGAAAAAGAAAAAATTGGGTCTAATAAAATATGGTCAGTGGAATCAGAAACTAATCCACCACCACGATATACTGATGCTAGTTTAGTGTCATCTTTGGAAAAGCAAAGTATTGGTCGTCCAAGCACTTACGCTCCAATTATTTCAACTATTCTAATGAGACAGTATGTGGAAAAAGATGAAGGTAAATTTGTGCCAACAGCACTAGGTAAAGCAACTAATGAATTTTTAGTTAAGAATTTTGGTGAAGTTCTATCTTTGCCTTTTACTGCTGAAATGGAAGAAGATTTAGACAAAATTTCTTTAGGAAAGATGGAATGGAAGAAAATGATGTCTATTTTTTGGAAAAAACTAAAAATTAATATTGACTTAGCTGAAAAAGGGGCCGAAAGAGTTAAAGTTGAAACAGAAAAGCTTGGTGAAAAGTGTCCTCAATGTGGGGAGGGTGAATTGGTGATTAGACTAGGAAAGTTTGGAAAATTTATTTCTTGTGATCGCTTTCCAGAATGTAAATATACTAAACAATTTCAAGAAGATGCTGGGTTCAAATGTCCTGAATGTGGAAGTGATGGGGTAGTTAGAAAGACAAAAACTGGACGAAAATTCTTTGGTTGTTCAAAATATCCAGCTTGTAAGTGGGCGGGATGGAAAAAGCCGTAGTTATTTTTTCTTACCCCAGCGTTCTTGAGAAGTGTGGATTAGTTTGGCTCGTTGTTGGTTTTTGCAAGAAAGTGGAGCTAGAGTGGTGGCATAGAATGGTTGAGTAGTTTCAGAATCGATTGATAGTTTACAAATGACTTGGTATTTACCAATTTTGATTAAATCTTCTGGAGGGAATTGGAGACCAAATTCTTTAGATAGAATGTAGGCATCTTGATTTCCAACTACGAAAGACATGATTGAGCCGACATTTCCCAAAATTGCGTCTTGGATAGTTTTATCAAGTTGAGACATGTATTGGTTGGCGACGATTAAATTAAGTTTGAATTTTCGAGCTTCAGAAAGAATTTTGATGAAGGCTTCAGTGGCAAAGTTTTGGAACTCATCGACATATAGATAGAAATCAGCGCGGTCTTCACTGGCTTGGAAAACACGATTCATGGCTGATAGTTGGATTTGAGTGATTAACATAGCACCAAGAAGAGCAGAATTGTCTTCACCGAGACGACCAGTAGACAAATCGGCAATAAGAATTTTTTTCTGATCCATTATTTCTTGGATATTTATTTTTGATTTGGCATGGGCAACAGTGTTGCGAATGTTAGTTGAAGAAATGAATTGACCAACTTTGTTTAAAATTGGAGAAACAGCTTCATTTTGGAATTTAGCATCCATTTTGCCAAATTCGTTTTGCCAAAAGTTAATTAAAGTTTGGTTGGTTAATTGAGAGACGACTTTTTCGCGGTAGCTTTTGTTGGTTAAGATTTCGACGATATGAGTTAAATCAGATCCAGGAGTGTTGACTAAAGTTAGAACAGCATTTCTTAGAATATGCTCAAGACGAGGTCCCCAAGAAGTGGTTCCATAGAGTTTTTTAAAGATAGAAATGACTCCGGAAGCAATTAATTCTTTTTGAGATTCATTTTTGGCCTCTAAAACGTTAAGAGGGTAGGCATATTCAGGATCAGCAGGGTTGAAATAGCAACAATCGTTGATGCGGTTGCTAGGAATGTAATCTAGAATGTGGTTACATAAATCGCCGTGAGGATCGATGATGGCAACACCACGACCTTTACGAATGTCATCAATGGCCATGTTAGCAATTAAAGTAGTTTTACCAGTTCCAGACTTACCGATTATGTAAGTATGGCGGCGGCGATCTTCACCTTCTTTAATCCCAAAAATAGCATCTTTATTTCTAAATTCGGTTTTAGCGAAGAAAGTGATTTGATTTTTTTCTTCAGGAGTTAGGCCATCAGCAACTGGAAGATTTTCTGGTGGATCGGAATATAATTTTTTACCCCAAGCAATGTTTGGAAGTTTAGTGTTTTGATTTGGAAAATGCCAAAGAGCTGAGAGTTCTTCGGTATTAAAAATTTGACCTTTAAGACTAACTATTGTTTCTCGGTTGAAAATTGAGATTAAAAGTTTCTTTTTAGTGAAAAATCCAGGAGAAAAAGCTTTAATGAAATTACCTCGAGGATTGGTGTAGGTGCCAAAAGAACCAGAAACTGAAGCAATTAGACCAGGGCTGTTGGAAAAAAGATTAATTTGAGAATAGAGACCAGGGAATTGGATTTTTTGTTCGAAAATCATTTTATCTGGGTGAGCGGTTCTGATGTTTCTTTCTTTATCGACTAAGATTCCATTTTGAATTGTGCTGACAATGTTGCCTTGCCAATTTTTTGGAGCATTACTTAGAAGAATTTGGAAAAGGAAAAAGTCATCAGTAGAATTAGATCGAGAAAGGGGGGCTAGAACTGAGGTTAGAGGATCGGTGTCGTTGAAATCTTTAGTGGTTTTGATTGGATAGTTGGAAATTCTGGATAGACCTAGTTGAGTATGAAAAACATCAACTGGTTTTTCAGGGTCATGGAATTCAGTTAAATAATCTGGTGTTTCTCGAATCATAGCAGTGGAATATTGAGCTAAAACTTGGGATTTCAGGAATTCGACATTATCAGCTTGAGCGGCGATGTAGAAGTGGATTTGGCCATTGTGAAGAACAATTTCTAGTGAAACTATGGTTTTTTTCTTGCCGACTAACTTTTCAAGGAAAGAAAGATTTGAAACTTGGGTGAAATTTGACAGTAATGCGGACATTGACTCAAAGGTATGTTCATTAGTTTGAGGTAGACGGACTTCCAGTATTAATAGATTATGATTATTAGTCTCGGACATGAGAATATTTTAACAATAATTTAGTATAAATGATTTACTTGTAAAAAGCATGTTTTTTGATACTATATGATAGTTTTGATTAAAGCTATTAAAACTAGTACGTGTAACAATTCAAGCAATTTAAAAAGGGGGAGGAAAATGTATGAGAGAGGAAATTTTAAAGAAAGTTGTGGAAATTATGGTAGAGCAGTTGAGGGTTAATGGAGAGGATGTGAAAGAAGAATCATGTTTAAGACGTGATTTACACGCCAATGAACACGATATGGCTTACATAATGAATACTGTTGAGGAAGAATTTGGGGTTGAAATTCTGAGTTCGGATATCATCGATATTGAGACTATTGAACAGATGGTCGACTATATTGAACAGAAGTTAGAAGAAATTGCTTGATAGAGTTCTTTAAAAAACAGAGTCAGAAAGAAAGGAGGAGGAAAGTTATGACAAAGGAACGGATTTTTGAAAAAGTAGCGAAGATTATTAAAGACCAATTGAGTATCAGTGGAGAAGAAATAAAAGAAGAATCAAATTTGATTGAAGATTTAGCTGCTGATTCATTGGATGTAGTCGAGATTATAATGGCAATTGAAGAGGATTTTGATATTGAAATTCCAGACAAAGATGCTGAGGAAATCAAGACTATCGGACAGATAATTGAATACATCGAAAAGAAAGTTGATTAGTAGTATTTTAAAGAAGAAGGTCAGAGAGGAGAGTTGATAAAAATGAAAAAATGGTTTGGTTTCATTGTTTTGGATGTTTTGAAAGTTTTAATTTTTGCCTTAAGTATCATTTTTATTAATTCAAACCAACAAGAATATTTCTGTTATTCACAAGTGATAATCTCTACTTTAATAGAAGTATTTATGCTTGCTTTCGTCTTGTTCAAAGATGATAACGCAAGATTAAGAAGAGCGGGGGTGACATTTATAGAATTAAGTTTAATGATTTTTGGATTTTTGTATTTTCATTTAACTAGTTCTGTAAATTGGGTTATGTTTTTATGGTTAGGTCCATTAATAGCCCGATGGTTATTCTTAAAACATTTTTTCAAAAAAGGGGAACAGTAACTGTTTCTCTTTTTCCCTTCGGGGTTTTCTTTCTATTCTTTCTGGCTTTGTTTATTTTTATGATATAATTCTCAAGTTAAATATTTTTCAATTTTTAGTACTAAAATTCCTGGGTTAATTAAACCCTCTACTAAAAATTAATAATAAGGAAATAAATATGGTAAAAACAAAAACTGTTAATCGAAGTGGAAAATCTTTGGTTAAAAAAGCTTTAGTTATTAAAACTAAGCAACAAAGCAATATTACAGCTGGAAACATCAAGACTCTTAATGAAAAGATTAAGAAAGAAAAAGAAGCTTTAGAAAAGAAAAAGAATGAAAAGGTAGAAGACAAAACCGACTCCGTCAAGACTTCGTCGGTCAAGGAAGACAAAAAATATAATTTAACCATTGGTTTAAAAGACTTATTGAATGCTGGAAGCCATTTAGGGCACAAAGTTTCTAAGACTCATCCAAAATCTAAAGATTATATTTATACTCAAAAAGATGGAATTGAAATTTTTGATTTAGTTCAAACTCTTAATTCACTCGAAAAAGCTTGTAATTTCATCTATAACAATAAAAGAAATGGTAAACAAATTGCTTTAATCGGTACTAAAAGACAAGCCAGAGAAGTTGTCCGAAGAGTAGCCACTGAAGCTGGTGTTCCTTATGTCACTGACAGATGGTTAGGTGGAACTATCACTAACTGGGAACAAATTAAGAAAAATGTTAAGAAATTAGCTGATCTTAAAGAAGGAATTGAAAAAGGTAAATTCGTTGATGCTACTAAAAAAGAATTATTAGAAATGAGTAAAGAAATTATCAGACTAGAAAAAATTGTTGGTGGTTTAACTGGAATGGATAAAATGTTTGATATTTTATTCGTAGTTGATGCTGGTTTCGAAAGAACTTCAATTAATGAAGCTACTCTTAGAGGAATCAAGACAATCGCTATCACAGACACAGACACTAATCCTTTAAAAGTTGACTTTGCTATTCCAGCTAATGACGATAGTCTTAAAAGTATCGTTTTGATTGTCGAAGAAATTGGAAAGGCAATTAAAGCAGCAGGAGTTAAAAATTAAATAAAAATATGGATCAAAAAGAAGTAATAAATTTAGTTAAAAAAATTAGAGCTGAAATGGGTTTAGGAATGATGGAAATCAAAGCAGCTGTTGAAGAATCTGGTTGTGATGAAACTAAAGCTAAACAAATTTTGAAAGAAAAAGGTTTTAAAAAAGCTGAAACTAAGGCTGAAAGAGAAACTCACCAAGGTCGAGTTGCTACTTACACTCATAACACCGGTAAAATTGGAGTTATGGTTTCGCTTTTATGTGAAACAGATTTCGTGGCTAAACATGAAGATTTTATTGAATTAACAAAAGAAATTTGTCTTCAAATTGCGGCTATGAATCCAGAAACTGTTGAAGATCTAATGAAACAAGAGTTTGTTAAGGATCCTAGTAAAACTATTGAAGAAATGATTAAAGCTTTAATCGTCAAGTTTGGTGAAAACATGAAGATTAAAGAATTTGCTAGATTTGAGATCTAAACCCCTCCGTCTTTCAATTACATTGAAATCCACCTCCCCTTGATGAAGGGGAGGCTTTTTTTTTAAATTAACCCTCCCTTTTCAAGGGAGGGTAGGGTGGGTTTTGATTTTTTAAAGATTGACAATATTTTTAATAGATGGTTAAGTTATATTAATGACTAAATCATCTAAAAAAAATAAATCGAAAATTGTTTTAATAGTTGGACTTTTAATTTTAACTGGGGCTTTGTTTTTAGCAACTCAATTGGTGCAAAAAAATCAAGAAAACAGAAGTAATGCGGCTGGATCTAGAACTAGTTGTATGATGGGAACAAAAAAAGTGCCGGTTGGTGAGTACACTTGTGGTGATGGTAAAAATTATGGAAGTAAAATAGGTTCGGTTTATGATTGCACTAATAATTCTGCAAATGGCGGTTGGAAGTTTAAGGAAAAATGTGATATTTCTCAAATGTGTGTTGGTGGGTTAACTGGATATAATGGTTTTACTTTGTGTTTTGATGATGAAAATAAAAAAGGTAATAGTGCTTGTAAAGCTAAAGGTGGAGTTTGTAGTGCTTGGGTGAAAGATAAACAAGCCAATGGCGACACCTGCTCTCAAGAAGATCCTGAAGCTCCACAAGGTAAAATAGTCAAAGGTTTATGTACTGGTGATTATAAAAATAGAGTTTGCTGCTTGGTTGGAAACGCGACTTCGACTCCTACTATAAAACAGGATACAGCTTGTAAAAATAAAAAAGGAATTTGTAAAAAAACTTCTAGTGCTTGTAGTGGAGGATCTTTTGTAAGTAATTTATGTCCAAGTTCAGGAAATGACATTAAGTGTTGTGTGCCTAAGAACTAAAAAATTGCTATAATTAGATATATGATAAATTTTGCAGATGTAAAAATCCGAATGGAGAAGATAGTTTCTTTGTTCATTAATGACAGTGCTTCGATTCGAACTGGTCGAGCTACTCCAGGATTAATTGAGAATGTAGTAGTCACTGTGTATGGAGCTCAAAAAATGAAATTAATTGAACTTGGTTCAATCGGAGTTCCTGATGTTAGATCTTTGACTTTTCAACCTTGGGATCAATCTTTAATTCGAGAAATTAGTAATGGGATTTTGGCAGCCAATTTGGGGATGACACCAGTTGTCGATGGTCAAATTATTAGAATGAGTTTGCCAATGTTGACTGTTGAACAAAGAGAAGATTATGTGAAATTGTTAGGAAGAAAACTAGAAGGGGCTAGAGTTATGATTCGAGATGCTAGAGCTGATTTTAGAAGTGATATTCAAAAAGCTAAACAAGACAAGTTTATTTCTGAAGATGAATTTAGAAATGATGAGACTGAACTTCAAAAAACTACTGATCTTTATATTGCGAAATTAGAAGAAATTTCTAAGAAAAAAGAGATCGAGATTAGGGGCTAGGGTTTTGCTACAATAAAAACATGGATATTTTAATTTTTATATTAGCGCTTTCAATTTTAGTATTAGTTCATGAATTTGGGCATTTTTTTGCAGCTAGAAGAACAGGAGTTAAAGTTGAAGAATTTGGATTAGGATTGCCACCACGACTTTTTGGTAAAAAAATTGGTGATACTACATATAGTATAAATTTATTGCCAATTGGAGGTTTTTGTAAATTATATGGTGAAGATGGTGATGGAAAAGGTAATGATTCTTTTAACCATAAAAAGCCATGGCAGAAAATGATAATTGTTTTGGGTGGAGTATTAATGAATTTAGTTTTAGCAATTGTGATTTTTAGTGTGGTCTATGGAATAATGGGAGTTCCTAAGGAAACAGACAGAGTCAAAATCATTGGAATAACAAAGAATTCACCAGCTGAACAAGTTGGTCTTAAAGAAGGGAATATTGTTTTAAAAGTTGAAGGTAAACAAATTAAGAGACCACAAGAATTGACTGCTGAAGTTGGGAAATATAAAGGTAAGAATGTTAAATTGTTAATTTCTGACAATTCAATAAATAAAGAGATCCAAATACAGGTAAGAGAAAACCCACCAGCAGGTGAGGGAAGTATGGGGATTGCAATTTCAAACACGGAAATGGTTAAAGTTCCTTGGTATCGATTTTATGAAGGGATTGGGGCTGGATTTAAAGAGGGATATTATTGGGCTAAGGTGATTGGTGGTGGAGTTTTCACTATGATAGGTGGACTATTTAGTGGTAACGTGCCCAAAGACGTTAGCGGTCCAATTGGGATGTATGAAGCAACTACTTCTATCAAAAATAATCAAGGTATTTTGGCTTTAATACATTTTTTTGGTGTAGTTTCAGTCAATTTAGCTGTTGTTAACATTTTGCCTTTTCCAGCACTAGATGGTGGAAGAATCATTTTTGTTTTATATGAAATGATCTTTAAGAGAAAAGCAAATCAAAAATTTGAAATGATTGTAAATAATGTGGGAATGATCCTATTATTAGGATTGATTTTGTTGATTACGGTTGGTGATGTGACTAGATTGATAAGAAGATAATTTTTATCTTGTATTTGATATATTGACGGCCCTTGTGATAAATGTTTTACTTTTTTATTAGTATTTTATAAAAATAAAATAAAAATGTTTAAAATAATTGGAAACACAGGTAAGAAGTTATTAAATAGTCGAGGAATTATTCAACTCCCAATAATCATAGGTTTAGTCATCTTGGCTATTGCCTTACCATTAGTGGCTAATTTGGTTCAAAAGAATACTGAAAATCGAAGTAAGGCGGTTGATATAAATGCTGCTAAAAGTGTTTGTAGTGGTATATGTACAGTGGCTGTAAACACTACTTTGATTGGTGGTGGTCCAGTTGCCTGGGCTATAGGAGCTGGCTTTAACCCTGCTCAGAATTGTCCTTCTATTTGTGCTCCTCTTGTAGATGCTGGTTGTGCTGGTTTTGATGCTGCAAAACCTATTACTGGAACTGTTTGTTATATAAAATGTAAAACAATTTTTCCAATTAATTTAGTAGATGGTCTTTGTACCACCATTTGTAATGGAATATATGACACATTAAAATGTACTAGTCAACCACCTCTTCCACCACCTACAACAAATAAAGATTGTGCTTATGGTGGTAATAAATATACTAATGGGCAAAAATTTTGCAGTGGAAGTCGATCATATTCTTGTTCTAACGGTACTGTAACTATGGCAACAGATTGTGCTAGCAATGCTAACAAGGGTGGTACGTGTACTGGTGCAGGTAAATGTGTAAGTGGTAAAGTTGTCGCAACTAATGGGGTTTGTGATAATACTGTTAAAGATAAATGTGTTAAAGGAAGATTTGGTGATGTTACTGATACTGCAACTCACTATAAATGGGTTTGTATGGGAGCTGGTAGTGGAACAGCAGATAATTGTAGTTTAATTAAAGGAGCAATTACTACTAAAACTAATGGTAACTGTGGTACTAAAAAAGATGACTGTGATAAAGGAATTTTTAGTGATGTTGCTGATAATACAACTCAATATAAATGGAATTGTAAAGGAATTAATGGTGGAAAAACAGACAATTGTAGTTTATCTACAACAGCTCCACCTCCAACTAAAAAAGATGGTGTAGGTGATAGTTGTGGTAATAGTGGTACTTGTATTGACACTTTAAAAACTCCTTGTACTGGAACTAATAAAGAATTAAAAGCAGGTTTGTGTCCTGGTCCAGCTGAAGTGAAATGTTGTCAAACAAAAGTTTCTAGTAACCCAATTGTTGTTAACCCGGTTGTTGTAACCCCTGATAAATGCGGTAGCACTACTGAATATGGTAAATGTGATAGTGGAAAATATTATGATGTGCCTAAAAATAGTAAGACTGAATGGAAGTGTGGAAGTAAAGTTTGTAAATTAGCAGCTAAGCCTACAGCCAAAGTTCCAACAGAAACCTGCACTGGAAATTGTTATGATACAAAAGTAGGAAGCCCTGCTAAGCTTCCAACAGCTTGTACCGGTTACAATGCTTTTTATAACGATGCAACTTATGCAGCAGCTTCTGGAACTTGTTCAACTGGTAATATCTGTTGTAAAAGAACAGAAATTAAAAAAGATGCTGTTTGTGGATCTTACAATGGAGCAAACTATTCTAGTAGTATGAAAACAAGTACAGATAAGATTGCCTTCTGTAAAACTGGAGATCTTTATACTCCTGCTGATACTGGATCAGAAGTTCAATGGACTTGTACAGGTGTTAATGGTGGAAAGGATGTTTCTTGTAAAACCAATGGTGGTCTTAATGCTTGTCCTACTATTTCAGACACTTGTAAGAGTAATTCTGATTGGGACTGTAATAGTGAGGTTATAGATATTAATGATTTCTTAGCTTGGAAAGAGAAATTTAATAATGGTTGTGCTGTTATTAATGATTTCTTAGCTTGGAAAGAAAAATATAATGCTACTTCAGATAATTAAATAAATTTATGAAAAAAAATAAAATAAAAATAAAAATAATTTTAGGAATATTCTTATTAGCAGCAACTTTTGGAGTAGTGTTTTTAGCTAAACAAAATCAAGATAATAGGAATAAAGCCACTAGTTCATCTAATTATATTAATCTATATTTAGATAGTGGTAACAAAGAATTGGCATCTAATCAAAATTTCACTGTTCCACTATTGGCTAATAGTTCTGATGGAACTGGTCTTGATTCATTAGTCGCATATTTCTGTTATAACCCTACTCAAATCCAACTAGAAGACACTACTAATTTACAAAATAGTTTTTCTCTTGCCAATGGAACTTCTTACATAGATAGTTCTATCAAAGTAAATGAAGCTAATAATAAATGTGTCGAAGCTACTTTTGTTAGTGTTGTAAAGAATGCAAAACTTGCTACTCAAGCAGCAACCATTAAATTCAAAACTGTTGCTACCACTGGATCAGGAGTCATTAGCCTAAATAAAGAAAAATCATCTCTTGGAGTCGCTGGAAAAACAGTTTTTGCTCCTGATAGTGTTGGTAATTTGAGTTATACAATTGGGGGAATTAGTTTAGGTGCAAGTTCAATTAATTTAAATTCACAAGATCCAAATGGAAAAACATTGGCATCTAACCAAAGTTTTACTGTTCCTGTTTCAGCTAATGTGACTGGAAGTGGTCTTGATTCAGTAGTCGCATATTTTTGCTATAACCCTACTCAAATCCGATTAGAAGACACTACTAATTTACAAAATAGTTTCACTATTCCTAGTGGAAATTCTTATATTGGTGCTTCAATTGGAGTGAATGAAACTAATAATAAATGCTTTAAGGCTACTTTTGTTAGCGTTGTAAAGAATGGAAGACTTAGTAATCCAATAACAATTATTAAGTTCAAAACTGTTGTTGCCACTGGATCAGGAGTCATTAGTCTAAATAAAGAAAAATCATCTCTTGGAGTCGCTGGAAAAACAGTTTTTGCTCCTGATAGTGTTGGTAATTTGAGTTATACAATTGGAGTTGGACCTACTTGTACAAATGGAAATCAAAAATGTGTCAGTGGTAATAAATATTTAACTTGTGTTAATGGTCAATTGGGGACAACTCAAACAGCTTGTCCTTCAAATAAAACTTGTACAGTAGGCGAGTATTCTACTGATGTATGTGTAAATAGTGGAACAGCTAAGTTAGATTTTGATATGACCTTTAAAGGTATTAAAAAAGATGTGTCTAAATGTGCTTCAAACATTGAAGTAAAGTTATTTGCTCAAAGTCCTGATGGAAATTCAAACGAAGTAACAGCTACTGCTGTTAAGACAGACAGAATCAAGACTATTAAAGTAGCTGGTGAGGACATCAATTATATAATTTATGAAGTTAGAAATGTAGCTTTTGATGCTGATTTTGTTAGTAGAGATAATATCACTCTTTATGTGACTGGATATGAATATGGTCAAATGGAGTATGCTGCTGACGGACAAAGTGAATTCTTTGATGGAGTCACTGGCGATTTATCTCTTACAGATGGGCAAAATACAAAATATGATTTCACTGCTTATCCAATGTTAGCAGGTGATGCAGTTGGAGAAGATGAAGATGTCCCAGATGGAAAGATTGATTCTAATGATTTTGCTTATATTAAAGCAAACCTTGATAAAACAGTCCCAGATGGACAACATTTACTTGGTGACTTTGATCGTACTTGTAAAATAAATTCAGGTGATTCAACTTTACTTAAATATTCTTTAATAGAGAGACTTAGTAAAATAGTTAATTAATTATTAAGAAAAAAATGCAAAATAATAAAATAATGAAATTTTTAATACCAGTTATAGCGGTGATAATTATTATTGAAAGTGTGATATTAGTTAACAACTTATCTAAAAAAAATAAAGTTGTTGAACCAATTAAAGTAGAAGAAAATTCTTCGGCAAGTCAATCAGCCACTCCACAAATTGTTGAAGAGCCAGCTTTAGATTTAGTTTTTGCTACTGATACTAAAGAAATGAAAATTGGTAAGACTTATTCAGTTGAATTAAACATGCTTAGTAAGGAAGATAATAGTTTAAGTGTGATGAATTTCTATATTAAATATGATCCAACACTTTTAACCGCTAGTTCTTTAACTGTTGATTCTAAACTACCTAAAGCAACTTTTAATAAGATTGGTGAACAAACAGGTATCGTCGCAGCGAGTATTTTAGTTGATGCAAAAGATGGTTATAAAATTAATAAAGATAAAAATGTTCCTGTTCTAAGGTTTAATGTGACACCAAAAAAAGTTGGTGCTTTTAAATTAGAAATTGCTAGTAGTAATGATAGTAAAGATTTTGTTACTCTATTTACAGACAATGCAACAAGAAAGGTTTTACCTTTCTCAAGCAATGAATTAAACATTAATATTTCTAAATGAGAAAGATAGTTTTATCCTTTACACTTTTATTATTGGTATCAACTTTGGTTTTGACTAGAGGTGCTGCAGCAATAATTGCTGCTCCACATTTAACTTTAACTCCAAGCACGGGCTCTTATAAAGTTGGTGACACTGTAACGGTTAAGGTTGGTGTAAATAGCGATACTGTTGTTCCTGTTGGTGTAGATGTGGTTGGAACTTTTGATTCAGCTAAACTAGAGTTTGTTTCAGTAGCTAAAGTTGCTAGCCCAATTTTAGATTGTGATGTGAGTAATTCTTCTGGTTCTTTTGACTATGGTTGTGTTAGTGGTGAAAATTCAGCTAGTTTAACTGACAAAGTTGGTGATTTATTTACTTTTACATTTAAAGCTAAAGCTGTTGGAACTGGGACTTTGACCTTTTCTTGTGCTGGAGGTGATCTTAATGATTCTAATATATTTGGACCTTCAGGTGAAAATGATAATATAGTCTGTTCTGCTAATTCTAAGGGTTCCTATGTGATTAGTGCTGCTTCAAGTAGTACTACCACAACTACTTCAACTTCGGCCACTGAAGAAGTAATTCCTACTGAAAGTTCTGAACTACCAAAAACTGGTGCAGCTGCAACAACTATTGGATTGCTTATATTCGGGTTAGTTAGTGTTGCTGGTGCATTTTTATTAAAATTCCTATGAAAGGGAAAATTAATTTAAAAACGATTATTGTTATAGTTATTATTGTTTTGGTGGTTATATTAGGTGTTTTGGGTGTTAATACTGTGAAAACTTTAATGAGTGGTGCTGCTGGTGGTGCTCAACCAAATAATATGACTGCGGTGAGTGCTGAAAGTGGCAATAGTGCTACTGTCACATGGTCTTCAGACAAAGAGATTTTAGGAATAGTGGAATATGGAACCAATCCTGCTAGTTTGATTTTGAGAGTTGAAGAAACAACTGCTTCGATGAGTCATAATGTGAATTTGAGTAATTTAAGAGCAAATGTGGTTTATTATTATAGAGTTAGAGTGGGGGATGAAATTTTTGATAATAGTGGAGTTCCTTATACTTTTAAGACTAAAGGGGCCGAAGTTACACCAACAGTCGCTAAACCATCAGTTTCAACACCATCAACACCATTAGTTTCAACTCCGTCTGCTAAACCATCATCAACAGTTTTATTACCAACTATTTTGACTCCAAGTCCGGCAACTAGTGGGGCTAAGGTAAATTGTAATAAAACAACTGATTATAATAAAGATAAAATAATTAATTCTTTGGACTATATAACTTGCATAAAAAATGGAGGAATAGCATCAGTTGCTATCCCAACTCCTTCAACTGCTGGAGCAATTGTTGATTGTGCTAAACCTGGAGATTATAATAAAGATGGATTCACTAATAGTTTAGATAGAATTAAGTGTTTACAGGATAAAAAATAGAATGTTTTTTAGGACGAATAAGGGTTTTATTCAACTCTCAATAATCATAGGTTTAATCATCACGGCTATTGCGTTGCCATTAGTAGCTAACTTGGTTCAAAAGAATACAGAAAATCGAAGTAAGGCAGCGGGTGTCACTCCAACACAAACCTGCACTGGAAATTGTTTCTCAACACCACTTAAGGCCACTGGAAAAATTCC
>JBAXAJ010000010.1:0-31474 GCA_037142555.1 Candidatus Shapirobacteria bacterium
AGATGGGGAATGTGAAGGAATTGAAGAATATATAGTTTTTGTTTGTATTTTAAATTTTTTATTACATATTTTTTCTTTGCGTGAATACTGACGTGTTCAAAGCACGAAAAAATAGTAATTTCAAAATTTAATTTTTAAAGTTATCCTCAAGTTATCCACACGGAGTTAAAAGCGGCTAAAAATGCCAAAAATGAACCTAATTTGTATAAATAAAAAAATATAGGTTATGGTGTTTTGGGAGAGCAAATTAATATAGGGTATAGACAAGTGCAAAAACTGGATTATACTAAATTAATGCTTCAATTAATAACAAAACTTTTTTCTTCTAAAAAAGATCAAAAAACTAAGAAATCAGGCAAGGGAACTGCTAAGAATAGCTGGGCTGAGAAACAGTTTAAAGAAATGGGAAAACTTAGAGGAAAATTGATACTAATGTAAATAACCTTAACAATCTGGATGTTGGGGAAATGATAGTGTTTATTTTTTTACAAAAAAAAAGAAACAATATTATCGATATTCTCAAAGCAGGTGGAACACGTATATTATTGTTTCTTCAACATCTAAGATAATAGTAATTTGGTCAAAAGTCAAATTATTATTAGCCTATTATTGGGCTAAATTAATTTAATTTAGCTTTGAAAATAGGGTTGAGGGTAGAAGAGGGGGCAGGTCTTCTACTTTCAACTTTGTTTTTAAAATAAAGTATATAATTGACAGAATAGTATATAAATACTAAAATATACTTGATTTCCAAAACGTTTGCCGTAATTTGATTATTTATTTCCATATAAAATGATAAAGAAAAATCCTACCTTGCCAAAAGATGGCGTTAAAAATAATAAAGTTGAACTTGTGAAAGTTCAAAAAGCCCCAGAAACAGTTGCTGCACCCTCCTTCGCTAAAGCTCCGGAAGGGCAAGCCACCCAAGCATCTCAACCACAATCACCAAGACCACAACAGGTTCAATATAATACACCTGTGAATATGATGAACGAGCCTATTACTGGAGCTCTAGACGTAGCTCCTGATGGTCAAGGATTTGTCAGACCTAAATTCACTCCAACCTACAGAGATGCTTATTTGCCAGCTATGCAAATTAGAAAGTATGGTTTGAGAAGTGGAGACATCATTGTTGGAGCCGCAAAAGCTCCTAGAGATGGTGAAAAATATTGGGCAATGACTAGAATTGACAAGGTTAATGGCTTGGAATTAACTTCTGTAGTTAGAAGACCTGAATTTAAAGATTTGGTTCCAATTTATCCTAATAAACAAATTAAATTAGAAACTAGCTCTGATGTTTTATCAACTAGAATTATTGATCTTTTTTGTCCAATTGGTTTTGGCCAAAGAGGAATGGTGGTTTCACCACCAAAAGCTGGTAAGACTACTTTATTGAAAGAAATTGCAGCCGGTGTTTCTGAAAACTATCCAAATGTCCATTTAATGGCAGTTTTGGTTGGGGAAAGACCTGAAGAAGTTACTGATATGCAAAGATTTATCAAAGGTGAAGTTGTGGCTTCTAGTTTCGATCAAAAACCAGAAGAACAAACTAAAGCAGCAGAAGTGGCCATGGAAAGAGCTAAGAGATTAGTAGAAATGGGTAAAGATGTGGTTATCGTTTTTGACTCTATTACTAGATTGGCTCGAGCCTACAACTTAGCGATTCCAACCTCTGGAAGAACTTTGTCTGGAGGTTTTGATCCAGCAGCTTTGTATCCTTCAAAGAAATTCTTTGGAGCAGCTAGAAAAATTGAAAATGGCGGTTCATTGACTGTGATTGGAACAGCTTTAGTTGACACCGGTTCTAAGATGGATGATTTGATTTTTGAAGAATTTAAGGGAACTGGAAACATGGAACTTAGACTTGAAAGAAATCTAGCTGAAAGAAGAATCTTCCCAGCTTTTGACATTTTAAGATCTGGAACTAGAAAAGATGACTTGCTTTTAGACCCAGCTACTATGACTAAAATTATTTCTATTAGAAGAATGTTTGACGCTTTAGGTGAAAATGGTAATGCTTCGGAAATGATTATTAATCAAATGGCAAAAACTAAGAGTAACGAAGAGTTCATGAAGAAGATTGGGCAAAAATAAAAGTGATATAATTAAAGTCAATTATGATTACTTTCCCCAGAAGAGATTTTGACAAAGAAATTCAACTTTGGAAAACTTTTTTTAAACTACAAGGAAATTTTTTAGGAGAGATTTTTAAGGGATTTTTAGGTTGGTCAGCTGATTTTAAAAGTCTTTTAGCTAAGTTAATGTATCGCCAAAGAGGAAGATTTTCGCAGACATTTATTAACGTGAGTGTGGCTGTTTTGTCTTTTTTGACAATAATTTTTTCATCCAAACTAGAAGACATAATCAATAGTGCTAATAACCAGAATACTGGTGGAAGTAACTATTTAATTATGGCGGCTGATAATAGTGCTGGAGCTAGCACTTTGATTTCTGATTTACCTAAGGGTGAAATTACAGAATATAGAGTTGTAGATGGTGACACTGTTTCTTCAATTGCTCAGAAGTTTGGAGTTAGTGTGGACACTATCATGTGGGAAAATAATTTGAAGTCAGTTGATGCAATCAAACCAAAGCAAATTTTAAGAATATTACCGATAACTGGAGCTAAACACATAGTTAAGAGAGGAGAAACAATTTATAGCATCGCTAAGAGTTATCAAGTTGATGCTCAAAACATCATTGATTATCCTTTCAACACTTTTTCTAATGATGAAACTTTTGCTTTAAGTGCTGGACAAGAAATATTGATTCCAGATGGTGTTAAATCTGGTGAAGTTGTTATCGATGTTAAGAAATATGCTTCTAAAACAGTGGCACCAATTCCTGGTGTCAAGGGTGAAGGTAACTTTATGTGGCCAACCTCAGGTGGAATCACTCAGAAATTCTCTTGGTACCATCAAGCTGTGGACATTGCTAACAGATCTAATCCACCAGTTGTGGCAGCTCAAGGTGGAACAGTGATTAGTGCTGGATGGAACGGTGGTGGTTATGGAAACTTTGTAGTTATCGATCATGGAAATGGTTATAAAACTTTGTATGCTCATTTGTTAAACAATTCAATTTCAGTTTCGGCTGGGCAAAGAGTTGGTCAAGGCCAAAGGCTTGGGGCTATGGGTAGCACTGGGAGATCAACCGGAACTCATTTGCATTTTGAAGTTAAGGGACCAGGTGGAAACGTGAACCCTTTGAGTGTGTTGAAGTAAATTTGCGGTAAAAAATAGATTTGTTTCATTGTTAAAAAGTTGAGATTTTGTTATGCTGACTTATGAAACAAATTCTAAAATACTATGTTCGATTTTTTGTTTTACTATTCCCAATATTTTTGTTGCCGGTAGTCATTGATTCTTTAGGTTTTGGTAAGAATTGGTTCTTAATAGCTAGTGCTTTAGTAGGTTTACTTTTATGGATTATTAATTTGTTAGTTTCTAAAAAACAAGAAATCAAAACAAGTTGGCCTTTTTGGATTTTGAGTTTATTAACACTTTGGGCTGGGGTTACTTTCTTTAGATTAATGCCAGGTAATCAAATGGATTCAATAATGAATCCGATGGGGATGGGGACACTCGTTGGAATTTTGATTTGGTTATTCTTATTTATTCAAGTAAACAGTAAAAATGAGTTTAAAAAACAGTTTTTATTTTTGACTATAGCTGGAGTTGTAGTTGGAGTTAGTTCATTAGTAGTCTTTTTATTACCAGCTTCAAAACTACCTTTAGTTTGGCCAAAAGACAATCCTTTATTGTCAATTAATGCTAATTGGTCGTTAACTGGATCAGTGTTTACTGAAATAATTTTGTTAATTTTCTTAGCGATGGAATGGGTTAAGAGATTGATTAATAAGCTTCGAGATAGGGAAGAACCTTTGGCTTACATGAAAGAAGCGATGATAAGCGCATTTTTCTCTTTATTATTATTTTTAGACATTTATAAATTAATTAAATTAGGTTGGTTATTTTTAGATAAGCTTAGTGCTTGGACAATTGCGACTGAAACTTTGAAGAGAAGTCCAATTTTTGGAATTGGAATTGGTAATTTTTTGGAAGCTTTTAATATGTTTAGACCAATTGGTTATAATTTAACTAAATTTTGGTCAACTACTTTCAATAGCTCTTCAGTTGGAATTTTGCAGATTTGGACTGAACTTGGAATCGTTGGTTTAATTATAGTTTTGTGTTTCATTAGTGGATTGATTAAAAAAAGAAAAGAGAAGGACTTCTGGCAAATAGTTTTATTTTTAGCGATTGGATTATTGTTACCATTAAATCTAATAACTATTTTTATATTAGTTTTATTAGTAGCTAATAAATTATTCACAATCAAAGAGAATAAGATAATTTTGAACGTTGGAGAAAAGGCTTTTAATGTGATGCCTTGGATTTTGAGCGTAGTTCTTTTTACTGGAATTGTTTTCAGTGGTTTTTGGATGACCAGAATTCTTGTGGGTGAAATTTATTTAAAACAATCTTTAGTGACAGCTTCAAAAAATGATGGAGTAGGCACTTATAATTTACAAATTAAAGCGATTGCGATAAATCCTTTAAATGCTAATTATCGAAAGATATATTCTCAAACTAATCTAGCTTTGGCTCAAAATTTATTAGCTAATAAAGATATGTCTGAAGATGATAAACAAAAAGCTTCAACCTTGATTCAACAATCGGTTCGAGAATCTAAGGCAGCAATCTCTTTAAGTGGAAATAATTCAGCTTATTGGGCTAATTTAGCTGTCATTTATAAATCTTTAATTGGATTAGTTGATGGTTCAGCTGATTGGTCACTCCAAGCTTATCAACAAGCAGTGGCTTTAGATCCAATTAATCCATTATTAAATCTAGATTTAGGTGGACTTTATTTTGCTGGAAACAAACTTGATGAAGCTAAAAGAGTGTTTGAAGAAGTGGTTACTAATAAAAATGATTTTGCTAATGGTTGGTATAACTTGGCTTACACAAATAAGAAAATGAATAAGATAGATGTGGCTGTTAGCCAACTTGATCAAGCTTTGAAATTAGTGCCAGCAGATTCAGCTGACTATCAAACAGCTTCAAAAGAACTGGAAGCTTGGAAAGTTGAATTAAATGACCTAATCAAAAAGCAAAATGAAGCGACAAAATCAGCTGCATCAGCTGCTGTGAAACAAGATGAAGTTGTGGCAACACCTACTGCAAGCGAATCGGGAACAACTAATTTTTAGTTGATTATCCACCATTTGAATTCGACAGTTTCGGACAGGGCTTGGTCAAATCCAACTACAAATGAATCTTTAGATTTAGAAAGGACTTTTAGGGTTTTGTTTTTGCCACCTTTGGTTAGAGTCACATAAACTTGAGAAGATGATTGAAGTTTTGAATTGGAGATGGTGATTTCTTTTTGATTAGCAAGAATGGTTCCTGAACCAGATAGAGAATTAGAATCAGTTTGGTTTGAAACTTCAATTTTTTGGGCTGTTTCAGGGGCCGCGATGATTAATCCAGTATTGTTAGTAATGTCAGTGGCTTGGATTGTTGGAGAATCAATTGTTGGGGCTGAATCACTTGGAGTTGGGGACGAATAAACATTATTTTTAAGACTAGGATTGTCAGTGACTAATTTTTCTAGTGCAATTTTTTCTGATTTAACTTGGGCGAGTTGTTGAGGATCAGAAATTAAAGGCATTAGTCGATTGTAGGTTTCTAGAGCTTGAGGAAGGAAACCGGCTTGTTGTTGAATCTTGGCTAAATCATAGAAATTTTGAGCTTTAGTTGGATCTAGAGAGATAGTTTGATTAAGATAGGTAATAGTGTTTTGAGCATCGCCTTTTTTGGCAAAGAGACTAGCTAGATCGTGGGTGATGTCATAGGAATTGGAATCTAGTTTTTGAGCAGTAGAAAGGTCGGCGATGGCTTGATTCAAAAATTCTGGTTTGGAATCAATTAGACTTTGATAGATTTTAGCTCGTTGATAGTAGCCACGAGAGTCTTGGGGGAATTCTTTGATGGCGTCGGTTGCTGCCAAAATGGAATTGTTGAGTAATTCGACTGTGGATGATTTTGAACTTTGAGCTTGTAGGGCTCTTGAAAAATATTGTTGTGATGTTAAAAGATAATGTTGGATAGATTTAGGTACTTGAGTCGGGCTAGGAGAGACATTAGATGGTTGATTGGGGCTATGAATGGTTGGTGGGTTAGTATTTTTAGTTTTAAATAGAATTAGGCCGGAAAAGGAAATAAGAGTGAGACCGGAAATAGATAATAATGGGACAAAGGAATTAGTTTTTTTTGGTTTAATTTCAAATTTCAAATTTCTAATTTCTAATTTTTCTGATTCGATGTTAATTCCTAGAGATTTTAATTTTTCGATTTGATTGGGAGTGAAATCCATAGTTAAGTATAGAGAAAAAAATTAATTAATAATCCACCAGTTAATATCAATATCTTTGTCTAGAGCTTTATCAATAGCGATGACGAAGGAGTCAGTGGATTTTGATTTGACATAGATAACTTGATTTTTAGTGGAGCCATTTGGAGTTAGATAGACCATGGAATTTGGAGTTAATTTGTTGTTATTAATTATTAATTCAGTTTTTCCAAGTGGAAGAGTGGCGCTTCCAGCAGTGGCATTTGAAGATAGTTTGGCTGAAGAAGTGGCTAGAGCAGCAAAACCTTCTTGAGCGATGATTGTTTGAGCTGAATCAGTGGCAATGTTTATGACATTGGCAGTTAGTTTGTCAGTTTGGATTTCGTTAGTAGTGATCATGTTGGCAATTAGAGATTTAGAAATGGTTAAGTTGCCATTGATTTGAACATCACCAGTGTCGGCGATGACCATGCTGTCACCAAGAATGTGGACAGAACCAGTTGCTGATGGTTGGATGTATAAAACTGAGTTAGTTGTTTCTATAAAGTTATCTTTTATAGCAATTTGACCGGTACTGAAAGTGCCGGTGACAAAGGCGTTGCCGAGTTGGGTGTCACCATTGACTGTTAGTTTAGAACCAACAACCATATTTCCAGTTAGGGCTAGATCTCCCGCCTTCGCTAACTCTTCGGCGGGTAAACCAGATGCTACTGAAGAATCCCAAGAAGAAGATTCGGCTAGAAGAGGAGTGTTGGCTTGGGTTGAACCAGATGAAAGGACAAATTGTTGGAGTTGGTCGCGAAGTGAAGCTATTTTCTCAGAGATTGAACCATCTTTAGAAATGATGTTGTCGGCATATAGAGTTACCGCCTCAACTTGGTTGAGTCGAGTCAAGCCAGAGATAGAAGCATCTTTAGCTTCTAGTTTGTCAGTGGTGACTGAAGTTGTTTGGATATTGATTGCTGATAATTCATCGAAAGTGCCTTTTGGAGAAATTATTTCTTGAGTTTTTATGTTGTTGGCAATTAAATTTTTGGTGACTATATTAGTGGCAGAGAGAAGACCGGTTTGGATTTTGGCAGCAGCGATTTTGCCGAATTGAGAAATTCTGGTGACTTGGTTGCCTAGATTGTCTTTTATAGAATAGCTGGCTGATTCGATTTCATTTTTGGAATTGGTGTAGCCAAGAGACTTTAGAACATCTTCTGAAAGGTTATAGTTAGTATTAATTTGACCAGTTTGAGTGATGTTTAGATCTTGTAAAATTGGTGATATTTCAGATTGTTGGGCTTTGGCAACTTCAATTAAAAAGCCAGTCATTTTGGCATAGTCAAGAGATTTATAACCAGTTGCATTAGTTCCGACTAATTCAGGTAAAACTGCTTCAACTTCTTGAGCAATTAAACCGATTTCGGTTTGGTTACCAAGACTGGCAACAGCTGAGTTTTTGGTGTCCCAGTTATAATAGACACCACGAAGTTTGGAAAGAACATCAATTACATTTAGTTTATTAGAAATTGTGTTGACATTAATTTTAAGACGAGAGTCAGATGAAGTGTTAGTTAACTTTCCATTCGCATCACTGTAGACTGTTCGGTTCCCAGTTCCAGCTAGACTTGCTGCAGTGATATTATTACCACTTGGGCCACCACTATCAAGAGTGATATCACCATGAGTAGTAAAACTATTATTAAACAGAGTACTACTACCTGTGACATTTAAAGCAGTTATTATTGCAGTTCCAATATTTGTAGTTCCGCCAACATCTAAATTATTAGTGAATACGGAATTTCCAGTGACACCAATACCACTAGAACTAATATATAAATTGTAGGTTGCTGAAGTTGCACCAACACCAAGTTTAGTAAAGACACCTTCACCAGCAACTTGGAGTTTGTAACCTGGAGCAGTAGTGCCAATGCCGACGTTACCAGAAGTGTCTATTATCATTTTATAGGCAGTTGAAGGACTACCACCTGTACTACTTGTCCCAAGTCCTATTGCCCCATAAGAGTTTATTGCGAGAGTGGCGGCGGCTGGAGAACTTTGCCTGGTTATAGACATTATTTGATTTCCAGCGGAACTGTACCCAAAAATTCCGCTTCCATCTGCACTGTAATCAAACCTTAAATTACCTCGTACATCCAACGTGTGGGTTGGACTTGTTGTACCGATACCGACGTAACCACCGTTGGGATTTAGTGATAAATTGTAATTTTGGGATAAATCTGTTCGCAGTGTTGGTTTAATCCACCAAGTACCGCTTCCACCATAACCCATATCTAAGACAGCGTTACTGGCACTCCCGCCCTGTAGACGTTCTACCAATCCAGTTGATTGTGTTGTTCCGGAAACTGCTGGGAATGCTTGTGCACCTGCACCAATAATATGAATACGTGCTTCTGGACTAGTTGTCCCGATGCCGACATTGCCGCTAGCACTTATTCTTAGTTTCTCTGATAAACTTGCATTATAGGTAGAAAATGTTAAAGCGACATTATTTGGACCCTCTATAAAACTTCTTATTTGTCCATAGTTACTAGCGTCTCCAAAGTTAAGAATGGCTCCACTACCAACTGTTCCTGTAGCATATACTGCTTGTAATTTTTGTACATTTTGTCCATTTACTGAAGCAGCTGCTACACTATTAATGGTTAATAGTGTGCCGGGGTTGGTGGTGCCGATGCCGACATTGCCAGTGGTGAATAGATTAGTGAAACCAGCTGTACCACCAACATTTAATGCATATAAAGCATTAGTTGAACCAATACCTAGTCGAGTAGAAATTAGAGCATCACCAACAACATGGAGTTTATAACCAGGAGCGGTGGTGCCGATGCCGATAAGGCCAGAAGAACTAAGTCTCATGGCTTCAATCCCAGCTATACTGAAAGCTAGAGTATTAGTCGTTGGTCTCCAAAGACCAGTGTCAGTATCATTAATAAAGGAATAACCAGGACCACCAATATCTCCATCAGCTGCTAAAAATAATTTTCCTGAGGTGATTACATTAGTTCCACCGATGTTTAGAGAAGCGAAAGTTGGAGAAGAAGCTTGTTTTACAGCTTGATCAAGATAAGAAGAAAATTGGTTTCCATCCCATAAATCAGCATTAAGGTTAGTGGCTACATTAGTGCTTCCGACGGAGGTTAAAACTCCGGTAATGGCAACATTCCCATCCAAATAACTATTACCCTTAACATGTAATCTGTAAGCTGCTCCAGCGGTAGTGCCGATGCCGAGGCTACCAGAAATAGGTGTGGATGATGGTGTGTCTGAACCATAGATATTAGAAAGATATAGAACATTACCTAAGTTAATTTGACTAGTAGCAGAGTTAATTACTCCATGTCCGATAGCTATGCTGTCACTGAAACCACCACTTCCTGAATGAGCTCCAATAGCAATGGAATTTCCACCAATAGCGGTGTCATTTGAACCAGCATAACTGCCTATAAAGATTGAATTAAAAGCATTAGTGGCATTTTCACCAGCTGAGACTCCAATAAAGTTAGAATAAGTGGCACTTTCAGCATTTTTACCAGCTAAATTACCAATAAAATTGGAAGCTGCAACTGGACTTCCAGCACCATTGATTGAAATACCACCATTAACATCATGATAATCTAATTGGATATCCCCGTTGCCGTTGTAAAGTTTTCTACTTTGAACATCTATTGATATAGTAGGATTATGGTAGTCGTAAGGTAGTTGTGGATCTGTATATCCAATAGCGAAGATTTGACTGGCAAAAAGAGTGCCGCCGATGGAAAGATTGTTAGTGAAAGTTGAATCACCAGTTACCCCAATGCCGGAGGTGAATTTTTGGATAGTAGTCCAGATATTCGAAGAAGCGAGGTTTAGAGCAAACTCATTTCCAGAAGAAAGAGTTAAACCAGTTCCGGCAGTGTAAATGGCTCCAACTGTGTTTGCATTGACCCAAGAAGCATTTCCGTTGGCATCAGATTGGAGAATTCGGCCACCACTAGCACCGACACTTAAAACTAGAGTCCCGCCAATAGACACATTATTATTGAAAGTAGTTTGAGCCCCAGTCCAAGTGTTAGTGGCTCCAAGATTAAGAGCAAAAACAGTTGAAGAAGGCATTGTTAGCCCAGCACCAGCAGTGTAGGTAGTTCCAACAGGCATACCACCTTTAGTGACAACACCACTAGCATCAATATAAAGCATGCTAGTACCAGTGCCAACAGCAATAGTATTAAAAGTAAGACTACTCCCAATATTTAAGCTAGAAATAGTTGCTCCAACACTAAAATTTTGAGCCCCAGTCCAAGTGTTAGTGGCTCCAAGATTAAGAGCAAAAACAGTTGAAGAAGGCATTGTTAGCCCAGCACCAGCAGTGTAGGTAGTTCCAACAGGCATACCACCTTTAGTGACAACACCACTAGCATCAATATAAAGCATGCTAGTACCAGTGCCAACAGCAATAGTATTAAAAGTAAGACTACTCCCAATATTTAAGCTAGAAATAGTTGCTCCAACACTAAAATTTTGAGCCCCAGTCCAAGTGTTAGTGGCTCCAAGATTTAGAGAGAATATATTCCCAGAAGATAGAGTTAGTCCAACACCAGCAGCATAAGAAGTTCCAATCCCAGCTGTGTTTGCTGCTACCCAAGAAGCATTTCCATTAGCATCTGATTGGAGGATCCGGCCATTAACAGCACCTTGAGCTAGAGTTAGGGTCCCACCGACAGAAAGATTATTACTAAATGCAGAATTACCACTGACTCCAATACCACTAGTGCCAATATATAAATTATAAGTAGCTGAAGTCCCACCGACACCAAGTTTAGTAAAGACACCTTCACCATTGACTTGAAGTTTGTAGAGTGGGGAGGTGGTGCCGATGCCGACATTGCCAGTAGCTAAAATTCTTAAAGCTTCAGTCCCACCAACAGAGAGAGCTAAATTATTAGTGGTTGGTCTCCAAAGACCAGTGTCAGTATCATTAATAAAGGAATAACCAGGACCACCAATTGCTCCATCAGCTGCTAAAAACAATTTTGTTGAAGTGATGACATTAGTCCCACCGATGTTGAGAGAATTGGCTGATAGAGTTGAACCGACAGAGAGACTCCCATTAACAGTTATAGGTGGTACTATTGTTGAATAAACATTAAAAGTATCTCCGTAAACTGCTTTAGCCCCAGGAGTGGGTGATATTTGAAAGCTGTTTCTTGAGTTCCAAGAACCAAGAGCAGTTGCATTTATTATAGAGTAGGAGGTTCCAGCTAAGGTACCACTTGTAAATGTAATTGTCCAAATTCCATTGGAACCAACAGGGACAGGAGAAGGGACTAAATTATTGTCGAAATCAATAAGGCCATTGGAGTACATAAAGGTAGAGTTAACAGTTCCAGTAAAAATAGGGTTACTAGAGGTTATTGTAGATAAAGTTAAAGTTCCACCAATAGAAACATTATTATTGAATGTGGTTTGAGACCCGGTCCAAGTATTAGTTGAACCAAGGTTAAGTGAAAAAATATTACCAGAGGATAGACTTAATCCAACACCAGCAGCATAAGAAGTCCCAATACCAGCAGTGTTTGCTGCTACCCAAGAGGCATTTCCGTTGACATCTGATTGGAGTATTTTTCCAGCTCCTTTACCTTGAGTTATAGTTAGAGTTCCACCAATATTTACATTACCATTAACATTTAATTTATAAGCCCCTGGAGTGGTGGTGCCGATGCCGACATTACCATTGATGGTACCATTTGAATTTGCTCCTAAAATAATATTACCATTAGTCGCTCCTCCAGACCCTGGATACAAATAAATATTCCCTCCATAACCAACACCATCCCCAGCAGATAAATTAATATTTCCTCCAGTTATTCCTCCTGCAGATGTAAGATTTACATTTCCACCAACAGTAGCTCCATATCCAGATGTAAGATTTACATTTCCACCAATTCCAGCTGAAGTTGCATCTGGAAGTTGAATTATTCCTCCACTATTAGCTCCACCAGTAGCTGAGGCAAGAGCATAAAAAGTACCATTAATATGGAGTTTATAAAGAGGATCAGTGGTGCCGATGCCGACATTACCATTAGAATAATTAATAAATAGGGATTCAGTCGAACCAATATTTAATCTCATATTTTCAGATAAAGCTCCACCAAGTTTGAAAGTATTTGAAGACAGAGTTAAGCCAGATCCATTGGTGTAAGAAGTTCCGATTCCAGCTGCAGTTGAATCTACCCAAGAAGCATTCCCGTTAGCATCTGATTGGAGGATTCGGCCAGCGCTAGCACCAACACCTAGAGTTAAAGTTCCACCAATAGAAACATTATTATTAAATGTGGTTTGGAGACCGGTCCAAGTGTTAGTGGCTCCGAGATTTAGAGCAAACTCATTTCCAGAAGAAAGAGTTAGACCAGCACCAGCAGTGTAAGTTGTTCCGATAGTGGTGTTGGCAAAAGCAAGATCACCAAGAACTCTTTTTGAAATAACGCCAGAGCTATCTATAAACAAGGCAGTGGTGCCAGTACCGACACTAGTGCTGGTCA
The DNA here is from genome assembly GCA_037142555.1 of Candidatus Shapirobacteria bacterium. Lineage (GTDB taxonomy): Bacteria > Patescibacteriota > Microgenomatia > UBA12405 > UBA12405 > WARW01. The sequence goes on from JBAXAJ010000010.1 coordinate 12,891, forward strand.
GAGTTAGAGTCCCACCAACAGAGAGATTAGAGATAGTTGCCCCGGCTGATAAATTTTGGAGACCTGTCCAAGTATTAGCAGAAGCAAGATTAAGAGAGAATTCATTACCAGAGGACAGACTTAAACCAACACCAGCAGCATAAGTTGTTCCGATTGCATTAACATTTGTTAACCCTGAACCATCACCAGTGATGACTCCACTAAAATCAATATCGCCAATTGCAGAAACACTAAATTTAGAAGTTAGGGTAGAACCACTTTGGAAATCTAAGAAATTATAACCAGTGTCATTATCGCCAACTGAACCATAGAGTAATGCACCATTATTTAAATTACCACCATTAGTTAATTGGACTAAACCGCCAGTGCCACCAACATCATTACCTTCAGTCAAAATATTTAATTTACCATTAGCATCAGGGTTGATTTCAATATTTCCGCCGGAACCATCAGAAGTTCCAATAAGCATAGCTTGGCCGATGATACCAAAAGTACCAGAACGGGATATTATTGATGGGGTTGTTTCACCTAGATTGATGTTACCTTTCTCATCAACAACTAGCACTGTGTTTGATGTACCGATAGCAGAAGGAGGGAGGCCTTGCAAGGTTTCAGCATTGATTGCATAGGCAACAGTTGCTATAGGTTGGCGAGGTTTCATTAATTGGCCACCAGCAGTGATTTCTAAAAATACTTCTGGGTTTTCAGTGAAAACTGAGTTAGGGATTTCTAACCCATGAGTCTTACCAATAGTGACTGAAAATATTCCACTTTCGTCAGGAATCACTGTATCACCAATTCCAACTTCTGATGAATATAGTTCAGTTCCACCAACACTACTATTCCAAAGTTTAAAAATAATATTAGTTGATGTATTAATTGGATCACCAGCAGAAGTGGTTAGACGGCCTTGGAAAGAAAGGAAACGGCCACTGCGGACTGGTTCAGAAGCTTGAGAATAAGCAAGATTCTTTTTGGCTTTAAGAATAGTTTGAGAATAGAGGCCATAGCCTAAGCCAGATAGAAGTAGAACTATTAGGGAGATGGCAATGTAGCGATTGAAGGCTTTAGATCGTAGATTGTCAATTGTAGTTTTTAAATTAAATTTAGTTTTTTGATTATAAATTGTGGCTTCTGTTTTTACTTCTTTGAATTCGACTAGTTTCTTTTTGACTAAAAATTTTTGAAAAGAAGAGAGGGAAGAAAGTTTGCGTTTGATTGAAGCATCAGAAAGGTTGGTACTTTTTAAAAAAGCACTATATTGATCTAGTTTAGATTGGTTAAATAAGTTATTTAAATCCATTAAGGATTGCTTTCTGACCAATTAATAAATTGTTGGATGTCATTGATGTAGTTTTTTATAGTCGCAACAGTGAAGTTTTTCTTCACAAGTTGGATTTGATATTGCTCTAGGGCAGATTGTAGGTCGTAGATGGTAGATGGTAGTTCAGAATTCTTCTTCATTAATTTTTTAATTGGGTTTGAAGAGGTTAATCCTTGGTCAACAGCAAATTGGAAGAATTTATTTAGAGAAGAAGAATAGCGCTCTTTGTTTTCATCTTTGGAAATTGAAGTTAGATATGAAGTTATTGTCTCAGGAGAGAAAATTGATTTTGAACTTTCAACTGAATCGATGTATTTATTGAGATCGACTAAATAGTTTCTGATGGTTGAATCAGAATAGTGGTGGTTTCCTAACCAGAGTTTGTAGGAGTTAACTATTTCCATAACCAGACGAAACTAGCAGCAATGATTAAAAACGGAACTAACTTTTCGGCCCAGGCCGAAGAGTTGAATTGCCGACGCGGAGATAAAGATTTAGGTTTGAAATTATATAGTTTATACATGTTTATATTTTTTAAGAAATTATTAATTTATATATATAATATATTTATCTACTATTAGAAAAAGGCTGTCAATAGCTGTTTTTTTGAGATTTTTGATTCTATTTGATACTATGCTTTAGACTAGGTAATAGTTAAAAATGTATTTTTTGAGGTATTTCACAAGGCTTTACACACCGTTTTTGCTACTATCGATATAATACAAATGAAATCAAAATATCTAATTTCTAATTTCTAAAAGAGTTGTTGTTTGCGGAGAAGTGCGGTTTATAGAGTTAGATATCAAATGATATATATAAAAGAGCTAAATTTGCTTTGATTTAAATCTAAATCCCTCTGTTTGTCAAAATCCACCCTAACCCTCCTTTGACTTAAAGGAGGGTAAAAAAATAAATCAGAAATTAAGTCTCCCTTTGAGTCAAAGGGAGATTTAGAGGGATTTAGGGTTAGGGGTGGATTTTGCAATGTGCGCTTCTTAGTGGCTAAAATCAACTAAAAGTTTATTAACAGAAAAGACTTGTAATTGCTAAATTGAAATTTTGTAAAAATAGATGTTTTATGTTATATTTATTTTGTAATGAAGAACATCAATAAAAAAACTTTAATTATAGTTTTAATTGTGATTTTAGGCATGGGTTTGGTTGTTTATCTAGCAACGAGCGTGGTTCCAAAAGCATTGGTGACAATGTCCAAAGCTTCTGGTTATGGAAAGTTATCTTTAACTAATTCTTATATCCTTGGAGAAAAGATTTTGGCTAATAGCGATGGTAAAGATAGTTGTGTAATCAATGTATTTATGTTGGATACTAATAATAAGGGTGTTCCTAAAACAACGGTAAGAATGATTGGAATGGACACTATTGAACCTATGTCAACTGTTTCAGACAATAATGGGAAGGCAACTTTCAAGGTTACTTCAACTAAAGAGGGGAGATTTGTTTTGACAGCAATTGTTAATGGATCAGAATTGACAAAGAAGATAAATGTTACTTTTAGAAATCAATAGAAAACGACGTTGATCTTTTGTGGAAGTTGCTTGTTATCAGCGGTGGCAGTGACTATTGTTTTTTGAGGAATGATTGAAGCTAAATCAAAGACAGCCTTGCCGGAATCATCACTTGTGGATTGAAGATCGTTAGTTTTAATCGAATTAGGGATGTTTAGAATGACATTTTTGTTGGCGACACCAAGACCTCGACCATCTAGAAGATAGACAGTGACTCGGATTTGTTCTTTACCATCGGCTTTGGCTTGGAGAGGTGAAGCAAAAATATAAGAATTTTCAAGAGCGATTGGTGAATTGTTTGATGAAGTGGCTTTGCCAAAGAAGATAGTAGTTCTTAGAACTAAAAATAAAGAAGCGATTAGAGACAAGGAGAGAAAAATAATTATTAGAATGTATTTGTTTCTCATATTTTAATTATATATTATTTAGGGATATTGAATGAACGAGTGATGTGTTCTGGATAGAGAGCTGGGGCATATTTAGGTCGAAGACTTGGCCACCAATGATAGATGGCTGGTAATAGATGTCTTTGAGGGAAGAATCGTAGATATAGGAGATAAAAAAAGAAAGTTAGGGTGATTATAAAGAGAGGGAGAATTATATATAGATAGAAATTTTCTTGAGATGGCATTTTATAAATTAGAGTGTTTGATTTTGGCGAAGGATTATCCTCAAAAGAGGCGGCAGCATAGAGACGATAGTTACTTGAGTATACTGTTGGTAAATTCAAAGAAAAGTTGCCCTCAGAGTCGCTTATGGTGTTAAAAGTGGGCAAAGAATAAGCATAGGCGGATTTTGGCCTGAGCTTCGCCAAGGCTACGTCAAGGCGAGGAAAAGATTGTGCTTTATCATCGATTTTATAGAAGTGAACTTCTATTTTTGAATTAGGAATGCTTTGGCCGGAAGTGATGACGGTGCTGCCTGGTTTAATTTTGTCGGTGTCTAGAGTTAGAGTTGGGGGAAGAATGATTGGACCGATGTTAGTTAGATAATTATCGCGGGGCGGAGGAGGAATGCAGACTGGAATAGTGTGGCGATAGTTTTCATCAATAGCAATCAGACAAAGATCAGAATAGCTTTTTGGTAAAAGAGTTCTGTCAAATTTGAAATAGCCATTTTTTTGACTGTATGTGACATCATAAGTTTGGTTACTGCTTAGTTCAACTCGAGAAGAGGGAGAAGTGTAGCCGTCGATGATGACTTCATTTTTACCAATTGAAGCAGAAACGGAAACTGAAGCTGAAGAAGTTAGCTCGATGGCCTGTGTCTTAAAAGGGGAGCTAAGAAATAATATTAAAAGAAAAATCCACATAAATAATTGTAGCAAAAGGTGAATTATTTTATAGAAATACTTAGTTTTGAATCGAGAGCAACAGCAATTTTTTTAAGAAAATTTAGGGATGGGTTTCCATTCATTGATTCAATTCGAGAAATAGCAGCTTGAGAAGTGAAGAGACGTTTTGCTAGATCACGTTGAGATAATTTTTTAGCGAGTCTTTTTTCAATTAATTGTTTTGAAAGTAAATATTCTGGTTCAGATTCATTCCAAGCTTTTTTAAACTTAGGATTTTTTAACCTTTTTTTAAGGTCATCTTGAAAAGTGTATGTTAATTTTTGTTTATTCATAATCTGATGATATCATATATGATATCAAAATCAATTATGTGATTTCCAATCAGAATATCTATTAATTGCTATTTGTATTTCTTTAGTTGGTGTTTTTTTTGATTTTTTATTAAAAGCGTGGAGAATAACTATTTCATTTTCAGTAGGGATAAGATAAATAATACGTAAATTATCTTTACCTAAAATTCTTATTTCCCAAAAAGGTGTGTTAGAAAGTTTCTTTGTGTGGGGGAGTATTGATATTAAACCATATTCTTCGATCTGAAATATTAATCGAAGTATTTTGGCTTGCTGTTTATGTTCAAGAGAATCTAGAAAATCAGAAAATGGATTGTTCCCATTTTGAGATATATAATAATAAATTTTAGTCATGTAATTATTATTACATAAATTTAGATTAGGAATCTTTAGCAAAAACAAAAAGGTCCCGATTGCTCGGGACCTTTAAATTCAAATTTAATTTATTTAATCTTTATATTTCTTTTTTAAATCTTCAAGTTCTTTTTCTAGTTCTTCAACTTTTTCTTCTGAAGAATCAATTTCTGGTTTATTCTTGTTAAGAATAATGACAGTGGCGATGATGGCAATAAGAGCAACAAGAAGGATAAGGAGTCTCCATGGAATCACCCAAAAGACTAGAGTGGCAGCAATGGTTTTGCCACTAGGACCATAGATGGCATTTAAGTTTGCAGTGTAGCGACCAAAGAGCCATTTCTTGTCTAGTTTGTTTGTGAAATCACGAGAAGTGTATGGGAAAATATTGGTGTCAGCTAAATCGAGTTTACCGGTTTTAAGACCGAGTAGATTTTTGACAGTGATAGATCCGACTGGTTTAATGTGGATGTCTGATAAGTTCTTAATGGTAGTGTCAAAGTTTACTGGTCCGAATTCTAGGAATTTAGGAGCACTAAATTTGTTGACAGAAGCATTTTCTTTGATGTCACCAGCAACAGTTATGTAGACCAAGGTTCCAACTTGAGTTTGGATTGAAGAACCACTGGAAGACAAAGTTTTTTGGTTGTCGGGGGAGTGGAGGATCATGGCATAGTGGCCACCTGGAAGAGCATCCTTTGGAACCATAATAACTAGAGATAGAGCTTTAGTTTCACCACCTTTTAATTTGAATTTACTTTCAGAAACTTGAATCCAAGAACTGGCAGCCCAACGATTATCTAAATTTGAACCGGCTTCAATTTTGATTGGAGTGCCTTTACTATCATTAACAATGAAATCAGCCACGGAAGTGGTGAAATTTTGATCGTTATTAGCTTCATTTCTGATTTTGATGACTTCACTTTTGACATCACCAGGCTTAGCAGAGATTTCGACTCGTGGTGGGATGGCGCTAGTGCCAACTACATTTTGGGCCATGACTCGATTTGTAACAAGAGGGAAAGTCAAGATTAACAGAAAGATGAATCTTGATTGTTTGATGATTTTTTGGAGGGCAGTTTTCATTTTTGTTTTAATTAATAATTAATTTAAAAATAAGCGGTGGCAACATAATTAATAGAATTTTCATAGTCACCAGATGGTTGTAAAGCATTGATATTAATTCTGTAACAGACATAGACGTTGTCTGGAGAAGTGTTAGTAGAAATTGCTCGGCTCATAATGGTTTGAGGTGAATTTGGGTCAACAGTGAAAGGTCGGTAAATATTAGTGGCACCAATCCCAATAGTGGTGGCATCTGAGCCGATGGCTGGAGAAGTGACGCCAAATTCAAGAGCATAACCAAACCCAGAATTAATGGTTTCAGTCCAAACATTACTAGAACCAACTCCACAGGCATTAGCAGCGTTACAAGTTGTGTTAGGGATAGTGACACCAGTATTAAGACCACCAGAAATTAAGCTTAAAGGTCTATTCTCATAAGCAGTGATGACATATCCGCTAGCGGCATTAGTGACACAAGAAAGATGTTGAGCTAGATCATAAAATTCATTTAAATTTAAAACTCCAAAAGGAACTTTGGTAGCACTAGTCAAAACATCAGTAATACTTATACTGCTACCACAACGGATTGTCCCTGGAGTTGAAGTTCCAACACTATCAATTTGGAAAGTTAAGACAGGATCGATGTTGGCAGTGACACGAACATTTTCGGTGGCGGCAATATTGCCAGCAACTGTGTCTTCAGGTATTAGAGAACCATTATAAAAATGTCTAATTAAAAACGGGAATACATTTATGTAATTATTTGAATAAAGAGAAGATTTGCTTCTGTAATCAATGTGTTCATATGGAGCTGGATTAATTAATTGATGATCACTAACTTCAAGACCACTATAACCAGTTGAACCAATAGTTACAGTCATTGGATTATTATCTAGAAATTGACTACCATCAGATTCACAATTAATAATTAAATAATCCCCACCACGATTGACACCACCAGCTTCGTTATCAATTAAAGTTATAGTATCACCAACCCCAGAAGCTGTGTATGGTGAAGGGCAATAGACATCAGCGTCAGTGAAAAATCTATTCATATCAAAACCATTACCATTAGGGAGACCATCTTTAAAAATATTGGTTCCGTAATTAGAATCAGTTGTTTTTATTAAGATTTGGAAAACTTGAGTATAACCGAAAGTATTTATAACAGTCGGAGTGAATTTTACAGTATGGACAGCAGATTGGGTGGCAACAACAAAATTATTAACGGTTATGCTTTCTTCAAGAATAAAAGGAGAGACACTAAAGCTTTTAGTCGAACCAATGTTGGTGATAGTGTAGTTATATAAATCATCAGATATCCATGTACCATCAAAACTTCTTCCAATACCAATAATTCCCCCAACAGAAAGGTTGCTAGTTTTGAAAGAATACCAACCATTATCATTAAGAGTCACAGTGTTAGTGTTATCAAAACTACTGATTGAACCAAAAAAAGATAGTTGGGCGTTGCTTAGAGTGTCGGAGACGGCGGTTGGAGCGGCAGCGGAAACAGTTCTTAGGGAGAAGGTGACGAACAAAGCTAGAAAAATTATAATTGTTTTTTTCATTTATAAATAAATTATATATTTTTTAAAAATTAACAGTAGCGACATAATTAATGGCGTTTTCGTAGGCGCCGAATGGTTGGCTGTAGGCGGCGGCTACACGATAACAAACAAAGGCATTGTCAGTGACTGTGTTTGGAGCATCATGACTCATAATTATGTCTGGGTTAAAAGCATCATCGCTGAAAGGTTTAAAAATATTAGTGGCACCAATGCCAACACTGTTTACATCTGTAATAGTTGCTCCAGCTTGGAGAGCATAACCAAAACCTGAATTGTTTATAGCTTGGGTTGTCCAAGTTCCACTAGTTCCAACACCACTTACATTTGGAAGAGTTATTCCAATAGTGCTGGTTAAGGGTTGAGTTTCATAGGCGGTGATTACGTAACCACCGGGATTGTTAGTTTTTAGAGAAATGTGTTGAGCGAGATTGTGGAAAGCATTTAGAGTTAAGTTCCCGAATGGAACAGCGGTAGCGGTGGTGTTACTGGCAGCGGGGGAAAGAGTTCCGCTACATAAATTAGTGTTAGGAGCTACGGTTCCAACACTATCAATTTGAAAAGTTAAAATTTTATCGACACTAGCACTGACACGGACATTGTTGGTTGGGATAACTACTTCTCCAGCAACTGTGTCACCATAAATTACATTATCTAAACCATCGAGGTGGCGGATGAGGTATGGGAATTTTCCTGAAGAAGCTGGGTTGATCAAATTGCGTATAGTGATAGTAGCTTGGGAAGTCCCGGTTCCAGATGGAGCACTACAAGACATATTTAAATAAGTGCCACCACGGCCTGTGCCGCCAGCTTCATAATCGGATAAAATAACAGTATCACCAACACTAGCGACACTACTGGTCCAGGCAGACGGACAAGTAATACCAACGCCATAATTAACAAAACCTTCATAGTTGGCTCTATTGTTAGCATCATTAAAATTATCAATAGAATTACTTAAAGTTGACTTAATTAGAAATTGCCAAGGAGTAGTGGAGTTAGCACTAGGAGTAAATTTGACAGTGTGGGTTGCCAGATTTATCTTAGAGATATAAACAGTATTAGGGTAATTAAAAGGGAAATTTCTGGAAGAAATATCAAGATCAAGACTACTTGAATAAACTTTTATAATAGGGTTTGAATAACCATCATAAGATATAGCGCTACCGTCATCAAAAAATGCGTAAATAGTGTCTCCTACATAGAAGTTACTGGTATCTATATTAGATATATTATTTGCAGTTGAGGAAAATCCTGATACAAAAGTTGATATTGTGGCGTTGGAGAGTTGGTCGGAGTAATCGGTGGGTTGGGAAGCGAGGGCGCTGGAAGCGGAGGCACAAAAAACCCAACCTAAAAATATAAATACTATTTTTTTCATTATTATATTAAATATAGTTGGAAAAAAGGTGCAATGCAAGAAGTTGGTGGGGTTTTCTAAATATTATTTTTAATGTATTCACGTATATTATTTAATTCTGCTTCAGATTTAATAATTTCATCATAAAAACGAGGTTGCCAGGCAAAAAATAAATTATTTTGGTTACAAATTGACTTAACTGATGATTTGAATAATTTAATAACATTGGGAATAATTTGATTTGATTTAATATTCATTTTTTGTAGAGACGCACTGTGTGCGTCTCTTGTTGATAAATCAATATTGTTTTTATTGAGATATTCGTTTCCAATATTGAGACATTTATTTTTATTATTGAGACGCACGCAGTGCGTCTCTACAGAATGATATTTTTTAATTTCAATTATTAAATGAATATGATCTGGCATAATAATCCATTCATCTAGTCTGATATTTTGCCTGATTTCAAAAGTTTTTAATAATTCATTTTTAGTAATAATTCCAATTCTTGATAATGCCATTTTCTGATTAATGATTTTTCCAAAAAATTTATTATTATTTAATGTTTTTATAGTAATAAAATAGTGTCCAGATGAAGAATAATCCCAATTTAATAAACGAGGAGATTTTAATTTATATTTATCAGCAAATTTTTCTGGATTATCTATATTGATCATGTGTTATTATTGCAATAAAAATTACAAATATGATATAGATGTTTTGGTGTTTATTGTAGAGACGCACTGTGTGCGTCTCTTGTGTATTCCCGTAGAGAGATGTTATTTATGTTTGTAGAGACGTTGGTATTTTGAGTAGAGACGTTCTGCAGAACGTCTCTACAACCAATCATAAAAGAGACGCACACGGTGCGTCTCTACAGAAAAACAATAATCTGATTAAACTATTGATTTGAAAGAGAATTTATTATAAAGTGGGAGGCGTTATAAATTAAAAATTTAACTATATGAAACAGTACGTCTATTTCTTCGGTAATGGAAAAGCTGAAGGTGACAAGGATATGAAATATATTCTTGGTGGTAAAGGTGCTAATTTAGCAGAAATGACCAACCTTGGAATTCCAGTGCCAGCCGGTATTACTTTATCAACTGAGGTATGCCAATACTATTATAATAATGGGAAAAGCTACCCAGCATCTTTGGAAAAAGAAGTCGAAGAGGGAATTAACAAGTTGGAAGCCAGCACCGGTAAAAAATTTGGTGATGCTCAAAATCCACTTTTAGTCTCAGTTCGATCAGGAGCAGCAGCTTCAATGCCAGGAATGATGGACACCATCTTAAACTTAGGTTTAAATGAAAAAGTTGTTAAAGGCATGGTTGAAAAGACTGGGAATGCTCGATTCGTTTGGGATTCTTACCGACGTTTTATTCAAATGTATTGTAATGTGGTTGAAAATTTAGAACATGAGAAATTTGAACATGTTATTACTTCAGTCAAAGCTAAAAAAGGTATCCAAGAAGATACTCATATGACTGCTGAAGATTGGCAAGAAGTTGTGGCTGGTTATAAGGCAATTTACAAGGTTGAAAAAGGTAAAGATTTCCCAGAAGATGCTAAAGAACAGCTTTGGGGATCAATAAATGCTGTTTTTGGTTCTTGGAACAATCCACGAGCTAACATCTATCGCCAATTAAACAAAATTGATGAAAAGAAAATTTTTGGAACTGCAGTTAACGTTCAAGCCATGGTTTTCGGAAACATGGGTGATGACTGTGGAACTGGAGTTGCTTTCACTCGAAATCCTTCAACTGGAGAAAACAAAGCTTATGGAGAATATTTAATGAATGCTCAAGGTGAAGACGTTGTGGCAGGAATTAGAACTCCAAAGAAACTTGAAGCTCTTAGAGAAGACAATGACAAAGCTTATGATGAACTTATCGCGATTTTTGATAAATTAGAAGCTCATTATAAAGACATGCAAGATGTTGAATTTACTATTGAAAATGGTAAATTATTCATTTTACAAACTAGAAATGGAAAGAGAACTGCTTTCGCTATGGTTAGAATTGCAGCTGAATTAGTTAAGGAAGGAATGATTGATGAAAAAACCGCTTTGACTAGAGTTGAAGCTGATAAACTCGATCAATTACTTCATCCAACACTCGATCCAAAAGAAAAAGCTAACTTTAAAGTTATCGCTAATGGTTTGCCAGCTTCTCCTGGTGCTGCTTATGGACAAGTCGTTTTTAATGCCGAAACAGCAGTTGACTGGGTTGAAAATGGTAAAAAAGTTATTTTAGTTAGAGCTGAAACTTCTCCTGAAGACATTGCTGGAATGAACGCTGCTTCTGGAATTTTGACTGCTCGAGGTGGAATGACTTCTCATGCAGCTGTGGTTGCTCGAGGAATGGGTAAATGTTGTGTTTCTGGTTGTGAAATGATTTCTGTTGATGAAAAAAATAAAGAATTTAGAGTTAAAACCACCGCCGCTGAAGCTATGGCGGTCAAGGAAGGTGACTTCATTACTCTAGATGGAACTGCTGGTGAAGTATTTTTAGGTCAAGTTCCAACTATGGAAGCAACTTTGAGTGGAGATTTCGACACTCTAATGAAATGGGCTGATAAGTATCGAACTATGGATGTCAGAACTAATGCTGACACTCCAAAAGATGCAAAAGTAGCTCGAGAATTTGGAGCTCAAGGTATTGGTCTTTGCCGAACTGAACACATGTTCTTCGAAGAAGATAAGATTTTTGCGATTCGCCAAATGATTATTTCTGAAACAGTTGAACAAAGAGAAGCTGCTCTAGAAAAAATCTTCCCAATGCAAAAAGATGATTTCAAACAATTATTCGAAATCATGGCTGGTCTTCCAGTTAAGATTCGATTACTAGATCCACCTCTACACGAATTCGTGCCTAAGGAAGATAAAGATATTGAAGAGTTATCTAAAGAAATGGGAATTTCTTTTGAAAAATTAAAAGAAAAAATTGAATCACTTCATGAATTCAATCCAATGATGGGTCATCGAGGATGCAGACTTAGTATTACTTTCCCAGAAATTGCTAAGATGCAAGTTAAAGCTATAATTTCTGCAGCTTGTGAAGTTACCGCCGACGCTAAAGCTAAGGCGGTTAAACCTGAAATTATGATTCCACTAGTTGGAGATGTTGAAGAAATGAAATGGCTTAAGGCTAGATTAATCCCAGTTATTGAAGCTACTATGAAAGAATATGGAGTCAGTCTTAAATATGAGATTGGAACCATGATTGAAATTCCAAGAGCTGCACTGACAGCCGATGAAATCGCTGCTGAAGCTGAATTCTTCTCATTCGGAACCAATGATTTAACTCAAATGACTTATGGTTTCTCTCGAGATGATGCTGGTAAATTCTTAAAAGATTATTTAAGAGAAAAGATCATGTTAGAAGATCCATTTAAGAGTGTTGATCAAAATGGTGTCGGTAAATTAATGGAAATGTCTGTTAAGTTAGGCCGAGGAGTTAATAAAGATTTACACATTGGTATCTGTGGAGAACAAGGTGGAGATCCAGACACAATCAAATTCTGTCACAGAATTGGATTGAATTATGTTTCTTGCAGTCCTTACAGAGTACCAATCGCACGATTAGCTGCTGCACAAGCCTTCGTTGAAAACGAAAAATAGTTTTCAACTACGGCATTGCAAGCAAGCCTTTGTGAAAATACAAAAGCCCCTGAGAAATCGGGGGCTTTTTGGTAGTTAATTTCTGGTTGTTGATATAATTTTAAAAATTTCGTCTGGAGGCCCCCAACTATTGATTGATTCTCGATATTCTTCTCCAAAAACTTCATTGGCATATTCTTGATCAAAACAAAAAGCGGTAGGTCTCATATAATGAAAAGCATCTTTATTATTACTTTCACGGAAAAGATTACCAGCTGGTAATCTTATTCCATTAAAAACTATTGGTTCTAAATTAATCATCATAGGGTTAACATCGACATGATGTGATCCTTCTTTAAGATATTTTTTATTATTTATTTCAATAATGCGTTCTGAGTGTTCATTAACTGATGAAGAAAAATAGGTTTCTAAATCTTTACAAGTCCCAGTCAAAAAAGAAGTTCTTTCTTCAGATATGGGTAAATCAGAAGGTGGTGGGCTTGTTTGATGAAGTTGTTTTAGTGTATTTATTAAAACAGCAGCTGCAGGATCATTAGGAATCTCTAGAAGATTAATTTTTTGCCATATATCATCATTTTTTTCAGTCGAAAAAAAATTTGATAAATCGCGATTATTATCACTCACTAATTTTGCCAATTCACGGCCAAGGGTGACATAAGAGTTGCCGTAACGTTTTTCATGGCGATTAATTAATTCGTTTTTAAGTTGCTGGCTAAGTTCCAATTGTACTTTTTCAAAAGCAGTAAAGAGTTGGACAGCGGTTTGGGTGAATAAAAATTCATTACTTGGTGCTTTAGATAAATCTAAAATTGGTTGGAAACCTAACTCGGTTTCTTGAAAAGATAACTCATATTTATTATAAATTTGAAAAATTGTGTTATCTTCATCTTTATTAAAATCGAGATAAATATCTAAAGGATAGGTGTCTACTTTAGTAACATCTATTTTTTCTAATGCATTGGCCAGTTCTTGGTGTCTTTTGAAGTAGGAATCATTTAGAACTAGATTTTTAGCAATTTCCCAATCAGATGGATGATTACTGTTTGCTTTGTATTCGATGGAATTAGAATCATTATTAATAATTTCTAAAATATTAGCCTGTTCAAGAGACATGCCTCCACCGACTTTCCATTGATTAATACTAATGTTTTCTGGAAAAACATAATTATATATACGACCGTATAAAGAGTCATCTTTGTGGTCGATAATAGTTTCATTTTCTTCAGGGGCAGATGAACCTGGGATTAGTTTTTTAATATTTCCAACAAGTCTTTCCTGTTTATTTTTAGCCCAAAGAATGTCTTTTTCTCCAACTTGTTGTCTTAAGTTTTCTAAGTTTTGAGGAATAGTTTTTACGGCAGATTCTTTTAAAAAATCATTTGGTTCTATTCGTTGTTCGTGATCAAACATATATAAATATATCATTTTTGTAAAAATAGGTAATTAAGTAAGATTTAGAAATGTTTTGATAAAATGGTTTATGGAAGAAAAATATGCATTTCAAAATTGTCAGAAAATTGTAGTTTTTAAAGATAATAATACTAAAGTTTTGTTGGCGAAGAGAATTGGGGAGAAAGATTTTGATGAAACATATACTTTTATTGGTGGCAAGATGGAAACGAAAGATGGGGAAATTTTGGAAGGGTTGAGAAGAGAGAAAACTGAAGAAATGGGAAAAGATTTTAAAATTAAAATTTATCCGATTTTTAACACGATGAATTTTTATATTAAAAAAGATGGATCAAACATGATTTTGCCTCATTATTATGCCAGATATGAGAGTGGAGAAATAAAATTAAATGAAGAATATAGTGATTATCAATGGGTGGAAGTAGAAAAATTGGCTGAATTTGAACCTAAAGTGTTTTCAATTGAGTTAATGGTGAAGAATTTATTGAGATTGGTGGAAGTGATGAAAGAGGGAGAGTTGGTGTTGATATAATAATCTATGGAAATTAAAAAAGGACAGATTTATAAACACTATAAAAGCGACCACACTTATAAAATAATAGATGTTGGGATACACAGTGAAACTTTGGAAGAAATGGTTGTCTATGAAGCTCTTTATGAAAATAAAATGGGTTCAATTTGGATTAGATCTTTGAAGATGTGGTTTGAAGAAGTGGAATGGGATGGGAAAAAAGTGAAAAGGTTTGAACTTATTTCTCAATAAATCTCTTTCTCAATTTAAATCCAGTTAGGAAAATGGCGAGAAATAGAATCAGGATAGCGACTATGGAGAACGGGAAGACAAAAAAGGAAATGTTGGCCGATGGAGCATTAATTGATTCATCTAGTTTGAGAGTGGCGGTGTAGCGGCCTGGCCAAAAAGGAGCTTGGATTGTGCAAGTGTCTTGATCTTTGCAGGTTATGTTTCGGGAGTAATTAGCTAGAACATTATTGTCATTTAATTCCAATTCTTTTATTTTTAAATCATTTTTATTAATGATGATAGTGCCTTTAGTTTTGAAAAAGTTTTGAGAATTATTTTTTATTTCAGCTTTGAAAGTTAGAGGAGTGAAAAAAACATCTTTAATTTTTGGTGAAACAGTGAATTTATTGATTTGAGCTTGAATGGAAGTATTCTCACTATTGGAAACAGTTAATAAGATATTAGAACCGATTTTCCCGGTGGCTTGACTGCCAATGGCATTGTTTGAGTTGGTGTTTTGACTTTGTTGAGTCACAAAAAAAGTGTAGTAATAATCTTCTAATGAAGTTTCTTGGGCACTGCTAACTTTTAGGACTAATTGCTGTTTAGCTTTGGGAGCTAGACTGAAAGTTTGGCCTAGTTTAATGTCAGCATTATTTAGAGAAAAAATTATATTAGGAGAGGCAACCACATCTTGATAGGAAATATTGCCATTATTCCCACTTGGTTGCCAAGCTAAAACTTCAGTACTAATTGTTATTGCATTATCACTGTTATTAGTGACTTCATAGGCTTGAGTAATAGTGATCCCAGGTTTGAGGACATATTCTATTTGTTCTGGTGAAAGACTTAGATTAAAGTTTGGCATAGTTAATATTTAGGAACAGCAATAAAACTAATAGAATTTTCATAACTACCAGCAGGTTGGAATTTGCTGACTAAAACTTTGTAAGTAATTTTAGCAGAGCTGTCTTTGACAGGTTTGCTTTCGGACATAATTATTTGACCTGTTTCTTGATTACTAAGAGAAGCAAAATGGCGATAATAGGTTGAATTAGTGAAATAAGCAGAAGTACCAATTCCAGCAGTATTGGTGGCATTAAAACCAAAACCAAAAGCGGTGTTGGTGGTCCAAGGAGCGGAAACAGATTCAGTACAAGGTGTTCCAGAATCACAAGTGGCGTCGGGAATTATGGTTCCAATTGTTGAAGATAGAGGTCGATTTGCGACAGCCATTATTTGATAACCTCTTCTTGATGGAGTGGTGATAGTTATGTTATTAGAAGCGGTTGAACCAACATCAGGAGTTAAATCTCCAAAATTAATATTAAGATTATCAATTTGGAAAGAAAAAGGGTAAATATTATCATAAATATATTGAAAACCGGATTTTAGGACAAAACCTTGATTACTAAATTGACCTGGGGCATTTTGACCGGTGGTGTTAGTTAGTGAATAGCCACCGCCAGTTTGTTTTCCAGAACCCATGTTGAAATTACCAAATTGAATTTTAAGCTTATCAGAAGTGAAAGTTTGGGCACTAATAGTTTTTGGAGTAATTAAAAACAAAAAAATAAAAAATATAAAACCCACCTGTCGATAAATCGACATCCTCCCTTGATGAAGGGAGGACATATCTTTAATGGTTTTATTAATCATTTTCGGTTTCATCATCAATTTCATTTTTTAGTTTTTGAGCAGAATTTAAAAGGTTTTTGGCTGAATCTTTGATTTTGTGAACCTGTTCTTTTTGATTTTGAGTCAATTGAGGTTGAGATAATAGTTGAGATGAGGAATCGATTATTTGGTAGATGCCATTTTTGAATTTTAAAGACAGCCACATTAAAACATCAGTTTCATCTTTTTCTAGGAAACTGTTTAGCTTTAGATTTTCGAGATATTGACGACCGATGAACCAAGCTAGGGGAGTGATGAAGAGAAGAGAGATTAGAGGCAGGATTGAATACATTGAGTTAAGAGATTGGGACAGAAAGAGAATTAAAACTAGAGAATAGGCGAGAGTGGTGCTGGGTGGATTTTGAAAAGCAATCACGAAGAGAAGGAAATAAATTAAGAAAAAGACAGGAGAATTGAGTCCGTTGGTAGTGAAAACTATTATATTAATGATGGCAGCGATGAAAAAAATTAGAAGTTCTTTTTTCTTTAGACAAAGAATTGAAATAATGGTGATTAAGGCAATAGCTTGAGGTGTGAAAGCAGGGAAAGTGATCGAAAAAAAGTAGGCTAGAACTGAACTTAGTGAAAATAGACAAATAATAGCAATTTGAGGCATTAATAATAGTATTATCTATTTATCGACAACTATCAAGTTAATGGTATATTTATTAGTATAAATGTTAAAAATATTACATAAGTTAAAATGGATTGATTGGCTTTTGATTGGGGGAATTTTTTTGATTGCACTAGGGATTGGTTGGAGTATTAAAGAATCAGCTGTGCCAAAAACAGAAGTGGTAGTAAAAAATGAAGTGAAGACACAGGGACCTGCCCTTACAAAAGTTATGGTTGATGTGGAAGGAGAAGTGATTAACCCGGGGATTTATAGTTTAGATAGTGGAGCTCGAATTAGTGATGTTTTGGTGGCTGCTGGTGGATTGGCACTCAAAGCTGATCGTGATTGGGTAGACAAGAACCTAAATAAAGCTGAATTATTGATGGATGGGCAGAAGATATTTATACCCAATCAATCAGAAAATAAAGAATTTCTAATTTCTAATGTCAAAAAAGTAGCTGGTAATCAAATAATCAGTTTGAATTCTGCTGGGGTTGAGGAATTAGACAAGTTGAGTGGAGTTGGGCCAGCAATTGCTCAAAGGATAATTGATTATCGGGTTAAAAATGGGGGATTTAAGAATGTTGAGGAAATTAAATTAGTCCCAGGGGTTGGAGACAAAATGTATGAAAAAATTAAAAATCAGATTAAATTGTGATTTTATATTGGCTCAAAAACATTTTTGCCGTGCTCACGCCCGGCGGTAGTGCACCTTGGATGTTGCGCGCGGAAAAATATTATTTTCGCCAATATTTTTAATTTAAATGAAAAATATATTTAAAATTTCTCCCCTTCATCAAGGGGAGATGCCCAAAAGGGGCAGAGGGGTTTTTATCTGGATATTGATAATTTTAGGATGTATATTGATTTATAGGTTTATAAATAAGTACAGTTTGATGCAGGTGCTTTATCAAACTTTGCCACCTAAAGAAGCGGGTTTGTTGGCAGGAATGGTTCTGGGGGATAAGACTGGTTTTGAATCTAGTTTTTGGACTGATTTGAAGCAGAGTGGGGTGGTTCATATAGTGGTAGTCAGTGGTTCAAACATTATGTTGTTAACAACATTCTTGGTTGAGAACATGGCCAAGTTCATTGGTCGTAAAAAAGCAATTATTTTAGGTTTAATTACAGCTTGGAGCTACACTAATATGGTTGGTTGGGAAGCGCCGGTGATTAGAGCAGTCTTATTGATTTCTGTTTATTACTGGGCTCAGATTTTAGGTAGAAAATATTCAATAAGTCGGAGTTTAGGTTTGACAATCTTGATTATGCTTCTGGCAGATTGGAAAATGGTGACTGGAATTAGTTTTTGGTTAAGCTTTTTAGCCTTTTTAGCTATAGTTTTAAAGCCAAAAGTGGAAGGAAGGACTATTTTGAAAGATGCATTTATGACGTTATGGGTGAGTTTGTGGGTAACACCAATTTTGGCCATTTCCTTTGGGAAGATTAGTCTAATCAGTTTTTTGACCAATGCTCTGGTGTTAATGTTGGTGGAAATTGTGACTTTGTGGGGTGGATTAGGCATGATTATTGGGGTCTTTTGTCAATTTTTGGGGAAAATTATTTTGTTTTTAATTTTTCCTTTTTTGAAATATTTTGTGGTGATTGTAGAGGTGATGGGGAAACTATCGTGGGCTAGTGTTGATGTAAAATTTAATTGGATGATGTTAGTG
>JBAXAJ010000011.1:0-14223 GCA_037142555.1 Candidatus Shapirobacteria bacterium
GAAAAGAATTAGATGGTTATATGTATGGAGTAATGAAAAATTTGACAGTTGAATCTAGTTTTGGTTGTTCAGGAAGCACGAATGTGGGAAATTTTGGAGAGGGAACAGGATATTATGTTTCAGCTGATGGAAAGATTTCTTTTGGAAAAGTTCCAGAAGGATTTAAATATTGTGAGCATTGTCATGTTTCTTATTCTGGTGAAAAATGTCCTTTTTGTTAATGATGTATTTTGATATATACAATGATGTTGTTTGATTTATTAAATTGATTTTTAATATAAAAAATTAGTGCTATTATTAATGTATGAATAATTTAAATAAGATAATAATAATTTCTGTTTTAATTATTGTGGCAATCTTTGTTTTGCCTTGGAAAAATGTCAATTGGGGGAAGTTTAACCTAAATCAGACAGAGCAAGTGATGGTGACTGGCCAATCTAAAGTGAAACAAAAGAATCAAGTTGCTAGTTTTTCGGTTGGAGTGAACACAATTAAGTCTAAAAAAGAGGATGCGGTGACTGAAACTGATAAGAAAATTAATGAGTTAATTCAATCTATTAAGGGTTTTGGGATTCCAACAGAAGATATTAAGACTCAAAATGTGAGTGTTTATCAACAAGAAAAGACTAATTTGACTAGTAAACAAGATTGGGTAGCTAATAATACGATTGAGATTGTTTTAAGAGAGGTTGATAAAGCTAATTCTTTGGTTAATCTTTTGAATAGTAGTGGAGCTACTAATGTTAGTGGTCCAAATTTTAGCCTTGAAGATAGTGCTCAAACAGATAATCAAAAAAGTTTAATTGATAGTGCGATTGCTGATGCTCGAGAAAAAGCAGATTTGATTGCCAAAGCTTCTGGAAGAAAATTGGGCAAGGTGATTAATGTGAGTGAAAATAGTGGAGGTAATTACCCAATAATGGATAGTTTATCTGTTTCTAATGCTAAAGCAGATCTTGAACCTGGAACTTCAACTGTGACTAAATCTTTGACTGTCAGTTTTGAATTGAAATAAAAGTAAAATAGTGTAAAATACGGTTAATTCGAATAATTTAGATTTTGCTCTGGATTTTTTTTCGTTTTAAAAAAGTACCTTGAAATTTTGTAGAGAATTATTTGCTATTAAAATGGCATTTAAGATAAAAAAATAAAAAAATAAAAAGAATGGAGAGTGTGTAGTATGAATAATGAGTATGTTTTTAAAGAAGGTCAGCAAGTAGCAATAGCGGTTGGGAGCGGTAGTGATGTTTCTCTTGTTAAAAAATCAGAAATGCTTAAGATTTTTGACAGGTTGGGGATAATCTATACTGTGACTATAATTTCAGCTCACAGGCACGAAGAAACGTTACCGTTTTTTTGTCAACAAGCAATGGATTGTGGAGTTAAAATGTTTATTGCAATTGCAGGAAAGGCAGCGGCTTTACCAGGTAATATAGCTGGTTTAAAGAGAGCTATGCCAGTTATCGGTGTTGGTATTGGACCAGAATCTTTATCTTCGATTACCAATATGCCAGCAGGTGTTCCGGTTTTTTCCACAGGGATTGATAGGTCTGCTTTAGTAAATGCAACTATTGGGGTTTGCCAAATTTTGGGTACGTCTGATCAGGGCTTGAGAGATCGGTTGCAGAATTATCTCTTAGAGAATAATCCAAAAGTGGAACACGACATTAATGTTGAAACCTATGGTGAACAAGTATAATTTTCTACAAATCTAGTTAAGTCATTAAAACCCTTGTTGTTTTGACACTTTATAGTGTTTGAAATAGCGGGGTTTTTTTTAGCCAAAAAATCCGATAGCCGAGACAACTACAAACATACCGATGGAATGGTTAAGGACAGAAATCAGGAAGAATTGATAGTTTTTAAGCTTTGAGACGCCCATTAAACCAATGCCTAGTTCATCAGGTAGTGGTGAGACAAAAACAATAAATCCAATCATAGGCATCATCCAAGCAAAATATTTAGTATGAATTAATTTTTTGAAGTGGCTTAAGCGGGGATTACTGAAAACTTCTTTAATTTCGCGATCAATTGAACCTTTGATTGAGTTGAAGACAATCATGTCAAAAATTACAGCTCCAAGCATGCCGAAGAAAATTAATTCGAGGGGATTTAGAGTTTTAGCTAGAGTGAAAATGATTAGAGCTCCAGTGGCAACTGTGAAGGTGGAAACGAACATAGCACCAGCGAGAATGGCACTTAAATAGCCATAATTGCCAAGACCTAGTAGGAAATTTTTTAAAGTTGGGTTTTTTGAGAGAAGAATAGCTGTTGCGATGCCTAAAACTAACATGATTATGTTGAAGTATTTGTGGTGACGATGAGCGTGTAATGGGTCTTTAGTTTTGGTCATTTAATTAGTATAACAAAGACAAAAAATTTTGGTCTATTATGATAGATTGCTAAAATTTTAATAATGGTTTAATCTGTGTCAGATATATTTTTTTTAAAAAAATGGCAAAGAAAGATAAATTAAAAGTAGAATTATTAAGTTACACAGCAAATCCGGAACAAAATGTGGTGGCAGCAATTCGACAATGTTATAGCCAAGTCGGAGCTAAGGAAATAAAGAGAAAAACTAATAAAGAAACTAGAGAAAGATTGATTAAACAAGTAATGGCTTCAGGTCACACTTCAACTTTGGAACATGCTTCTTTCACTTTTTCAATTGAAGGAGTTAGTCGGGTCACAGAAATCCAATTAATTAGGCATAGAATTGGTTGTTCTTATTCGATTCAATCTGGAAGATATGTAAAAAGAGGTGAAGCTCAATATGTGATTCCACCAGCAATTTTAAATGGTGATAAAAAAGTTTTAGCTAAAGTTCAAAAACATTTTGAAAATACTCAAAAACTCTACAATGAATTGATTGATCTTGGAATTAAGGCTGAAGATGCTAGATATTGTCAACCACAATCTTTAAAAACAAAAATTGTAGTCACAATGAATGTCAGAGCTTTATTAAATTTTTTCACTCTAAGATGTTGTCGAAGATCACAATGGGAAATTCAAGCTTTAGCATCAGAAATGTTGAAATTAGTCAGAACTAAAGCTCCAATTATTTTTGAAAAGGCTGGCCCAAGTTGTATCTCAACAGGGATTTGTTGGGAAGGAGACATGAACTGTGGTTTATGGAAAACAATTGAGGGAGCCGAGTTAAAATCTAGAATAAAAGAATGAATAAAGGTAAATTTATAGTTATTGAAGGGATTGATGGTTCAGGAAAAGGTACACAAACAGAAATATTATTAGAAAGATTAAAAAAAGAAAACAGAGAAGTTGTTGTTGACGATTATCCTCATTATGAAAGTAGTTTTTGGGGAAAACATGTGGGAAGAATGTTGTCAAAAGAGTTTGGAAACCCAATGGAAATTAGCCCTTATTTGACAGTTTTGCCATATTTATTAGACGAAGCTGATGGTAGTAAAAAAATAATAAAACCAGCTTTGGAAGCTGGAAAAATGGTTGTTTCAAACAGATATTTCACTTCAAATGTTCATCAAATAGCTAAGAAAGATGAATCAGAAAGAGAAATCTATGCTAATTGGTTGTGGGATACTGGTTACAATCAAATGGAAATTGCTAAACCAGATTTAGTTTTGGTTTTATTGGTTGACCCACCAATTTGTCGAGAAAATATTTTGAAAAAAGCCCAAAGAAATTATACAAAAGGTGAATTTATGGATGCGGCTGAGGAAGATTTTAATCATCAGATGGAATCGGCAAAAGAGTATAAGAAAATGGCTCAAAAAGAAGCATATTTATGGATTCTAATAGATTGTTGTCGAGATGGGAAATTGATGTCTAAAGAAGAAATACATGAACTTATTTGGCAAGAAATTAATAAAAAGGGGCTTTTATGAAAGGAGTGCAATTGATTGCGGGGACAAGTTGTCCTGTTTTAGCTCAAAAAATAGCAAATAAATTAAAATTGCCGTTGACTCCAGTGACTATTAAGAAGTTTGCTAATGGAGAAATTTATGTGAGATTGGGAAAGAAAGTTAGAGGAGATGATGTTTTTATAATCCAAACAATGGCTAGTCCGGTTAATGATTGTTTAATGGAACTTTTGATTCTAGTAGATGCTTTAAAAAGATCATCAGCTAAGAGAATCAACTTAATTTGTCCACAAATGGCCTATTCAAGACAAGATAGGAGGACTCAATCTCATGAGCCGATAAGTGCTAAATTGGTGGCTAATTTAATTACTAAAGCTGGAGTTGATAGATTAGTGACAGTTGATCTGCACGCAGACCAGATTCAGGGTTTTTATGATATTCCAGTTGATCATTTGGTTGGATATCCATTAGTAGCTAAGTATTTGATAAATAAGAAATATAAAGATGTGGTGATTGTGTCACCAGACATTGGGGGAGTTAAAAGAGCTAATAAATTGGCAGATTTGTTGGGAGTGCCATTAGCTATAATCGATAAGATTAGAAGAAAACATAATGAGTGTGAGGTTGCTCATGTGGTTGGTGATGTTGAAGGTAAAACAGCTATATTATTAGACGATATGATTGACACTGGTGGTTCTATTTGTGCTGCAGCTGATGTGGTTAAAAAATATGGAGCTAAAGAAGTGATTATTTGTGCAACACATGCAATTTTGAGCGGAAAAGCAATGGAGAATTTGGAAAATTGCAGTGCCACTTCAGTCATCTTTTTAGACTCAATCCCAATCCCTAAAGAAAATAAAATTAAGAAAATTAAAGTTATTTCGCTAGCTCCACTTTTGAGTAAAATTATTGACAGGATTCATAGTGAAAAATCTTTGGGTGATTTATTTAAGTGGGAGAATGAAACTAAGAAATTTTGAGTTATAATGAATTATGAAAGATCAAATTTTTAATTTAATAGCTAAGGAAAAAGAGAGACAAAATAAACAAATACAATTGATTCCAAGTGAAAATTGTTCGTCAGATGATGTTTTAGAAGCTTTGGGAAGTTGTTTAAATAATAAATATGCTGAAGGTTACCCAGGTCGAAGATATTATCAAGGAAATGCGATTGTTGATGAAGTAGAAAATTTGGCAATTGAGAGAGGTAAAAAATTATTTAATGTGCAACATGTTAATGTTCAACCTTATTCTGGAAGTCCAGCTAATAGTGCAGTCGAAATGGCACTTTTGGAACCAGGAGATACTATTTGTGGTCTAAAATTATCAGCTGGGGGACATTTAACTCATGGACATCCAAAAATAACTTTTTCGGGAAAGTTTTTTAATAGTGTTCAATATGATGTTGAAGAGGATGGAAGAATTGATTATGAAAAATTAGCTCAATTAGTTAAAGAAATTAAACCAAAATTATTGATTGCTGGAACAACAGCTTATCCTTATTCTTTAGATTTTAAAAAGTTTGGTGAAATTGCAGACAGTGTTGGAGCTTGGCTTTTAGCTGATATTTCTCATATTGCTGGTTTAATTGCTGGTGGAGTTCATCAAAGTCCAAGTGAATATGTTCATGTGATTATGAGCACTACCCATAAGACATTAAGAGGTCCAAGAGGAGCTTTTATTGGAATAACTAAGAAAGGACTAGATAAAGACCCAGATTTAGCTAAAAAGATTGATAAAGCGGTTTTCCCAGGCTTACAAGGTGGTCCTCATGAAAATGCAATTGCTGGCATTGCCATAGCTTTCGCTGAGGCAAGCACTCCAGAATTTAAAGATTATGCACTTCAAGTGACTAAAAATGCTAAGGCTTTGGCTGAGAGTTTAAGAAAAAATGGAATAAAAGTTTTTGGAACAGATAATCATTTGATGGTGGTAGATTGTGGATTTGAAAAAGGTAAAGAAGTGGCAACTAAACTTGAAGAAAATGACATCATTGTTAATGCCAACACAATTCCTCATGATCAAGCTGGTCCAATGAATCCATCAGGAATCAGAATTGGAAGTCCTTGGATGACAACAATGGGTTGGAAAGAAAAGGAATTTGAAGAATTAGGTGAAAAAATGGCTGGAGTTATTAAGTCAGTTTAAACCCCTTTAATTTTTTTTTAAAACCCTCCGTCCCCGCAGTGGCGGGGCCACCTCCCTTGACAGGGAGGCTTTTCTTTCTTTGATACTATTTTCTATTTTAATCTTCACTTTGTCTAAATCATTAAGTACTTCTTCATTTTTGAATCTTATGGTTTTAATATTTAAACAACTTAAATATTTATCTCTTTCTTTGTCATAATTTAACTTTTCCATATGGTAACCACCATCAATCTCAATAATTAACAATAATTCAGAACAATAAAAATCTAGAATAAATCTATCTAATGGTTTTTGTCTAGTAAATTTATAATTTAATGGTCTATCTTTTAAAAATTCATACCAAATTCTTGATTCTGCTTTAGTCATTTTATGTCTATTTATTTTTGCTGCCCATTTCAATTGTTCTAGATATTTTAGGTTACCTTTTTGAGTCATTATTTCAACAGATGTAATATTTCTCACATTACATTATGTGTTGATTATAGCCTCCCTGTCAAGGGAGGTGGCGAGTGAAACGAGACGGAGGGTTTTGAAGAAAAAGGGGAAATGCCTGTAAGACAGAGGGGTTTTAAAGAAAAGGGAGATTTATTAATATTATTTTTTCAAAATTTTCCAGAACACAATAGGGAGAAGGGCGAAGCCGAGGAATTCGAGAATTTGAGGCCAGAAGAGATAATAGATCTTAGATTGTAGATTGTAGTTTGCTGGTAATTCCCAAGCATTGGCCCAGTTATTTGAGAGAAGATGATTCTTTAAAAAGACTGGTTTGAAGCCATCGAAATAGAAGGCAATCCAGCCTTTATGGAAAGATTGAGGGAAGACAATGTATGAATCATTTTTTTGATTAATAATTGGGTTTTGGTAATTTTCGATTAAAGAAATATTATTTTGATAAGGATAAATTTGGGGGTTTTCCAATTCATTTGTTGAATCTGATTTATTGAAACTAGGGTTGTCTATCAAAAGAGTTAGTCCACTATCAAAAGATTCTTTTTCCATTTTAGGGATTAAAAACCAAGCTGTTTGCCATTCAGTTGATTTTTTTAATTGATTTCTGAAAAAGTAATAATGAGAATTATTGTCAAAAGTAGAAATAGAGAGAGACTGGCCATTGATGTTCCGATATTCTATTTTTAGAAGATAATCTTGGTTGAATTTTAGATCGGGGAAGTTAAAACCTAAGAAATTATGTGATTCTTTGTTTTGAAAGTGGAAATAACTTTCATCTTCAGTAGTTATTTTAGTAATTTCTGGAGCTTTGAGGGGGGCATGGTCAAAAGCATAGATGACAGATTCTGGTGAAGGAAGATGTTTAGGTTGAAAATTTGGATTAAAATGGGCAATTTCTTGGCTGTTGTTTAGATTATTAGTGGTGTAGGTCTTGGTTGGATTTTGATTTTGAAAAATGACAAGAGAACCAACACTTTTAACCATTTTTAGTTGATCATTTTGGTCTAGAAGATTTAGTTCTGGAGTGCTTAATTTGCCATAGATTTTTTCATCTGGGAAATAGACACTTCTGTCAAAAACAACATATTCAATAGAATATTTGTCGATAATATTTTTGAGAGCTTGAGGATTTTTTTGTTGCAGAGCAGAAGTTAATTCCCAATAATAAGTTTCATTTTTTAGGTTCCAAACGTCAAAAGCTCGATCAAGAATTGGTTGTTCTAGCCCATACCAAAGGAATCCAGAGCCACTGACTCCCCAACGATAATTAGTCCAACCCCAAAAAGAACCTTGAGGGAGGTTCATGATTCTGGCTGTTGGTGGAACTTGTTTGAAAAAATTAAATAATTCAAAATATTCAGATGGTATTTCGCGTCGAAGTTGAGGAGAAAAAAACTGACCTTGGAAAACTGGGAAAATAAATTTAAAAAGAGCAAAAGCGAAAAGAAGAGTAATTATTATTTTAGAAATGAGAGGGGAGTATTTGATTTTTTTGAAGAGATTGAAAATAAATTCGAGACCAAAAGCGAGAAGGACTGAAAAGACAAAAATAGTGGGAACTAAAAATTTAGTCCAAGGTGATCTGAAAACTTGATTAATGAAAGGAATTTGACGAATGAGAAAATTTATTTGAGAAAAGACAGGGGTGTTTGAGAGAAGAGCGATTGAAGATAATAAAAATATTAATAGAAGAGAAAGTTTTGTTGATGATTTTTGTTTAATTTTTGAAAGGATGGAAATGAGACCAATTATTACAAAGAGAGAGACAAAATAACCACAGATTAGATTGTATTGATCAGAAAAATGAGAAGTCCAAGGAGACATTAGGGTGCTTTGATCTTTTGGAAAATCGTAATAATAGCCTTGGAGAAGCATAAAATCAGAGAAATTGCCTCGATTTTGGTTGCGGTCAAAAGTTTCTTGATTAGCCATTAAATTACCATAGGCTTGGGTGGTGTTTTTGACATCATTTTTTAAATAGTAGGAAAAAGGGAAGAGCCAAAAAGAATTTAGAAGAAAGATTATTAAAAGAATAGAGCTGTAGAGTTTAAAAGAGACTTTTTTGAAATTAAAAATTAGATGGGAAATGAGAATTATTGAAACACACATTAAATAAACTATGAAAATAGTTTGGACATAGAAACTAGGGATTGCCAGAAGATTAATTAGAGCAAGATAAATTAAATTTTTGCGATTTGGGTTTTTTAAATAGTTCCAAAGAAGAAAAAATAGAGCTGGAAAGAAGCCCCAAAAAGTGGAAAATGGTTCGAAAGGAACCCAAAAATATTGGATGGTGCCAAAATTAAGAAGATAGAAAAGAGAAGCGAGAATACTGGTTGTTTTTGAAAGTTTAAAAAATTTATTGAGACCAATATTAAGACTGAAAACACCCAAAATTAACATTAAAAATTGCCAAAAATAGCGGATTAGATTGTGGGGGAGAACTAGAGTGAAAGGTAAAATGATTAATTGCCTGATGATTTCGGTAGCGTGGCCCATGCCGCCAACTAGACCGAGACCTTGGTATGATTGCCAAACGGCGAAAATAGAACGCTTTAAATTTAGCCAGATATTTAGTTCTGGCATGAGGTTGTCCCAACCGATTAGCCAGGTGTTTGGAGTGAAATTTTGACAAATTAAAAGCGATAAAACTAGGGCTAAAATGATTTTATCTAGGTGCGCTTTTACTTTTGTTATTAAAGGCATTAAATAATTATACTTCGGCTTGAGCAAAAGTCCCAACAGTAAGACCGTTTGGTTTTTTAATGCCACGAATTCGGTACCAAATTTCGTTGATTAAGCTATTAGGAATTAAAGTCACAACTCCTATTTGCATAAGATTTAGAGCAATAGCTTTAAGACTTGGTTTGAAACCAAGATTTATAGCTTCGAGACGACTTTTAATAGTTAAATTAAAAGTGGCTTTTGGGTTGACATGAGAAAGACTGCCATTTAAGTGACGATAGAAAAGTAGATTATCTTCAAGATTGGCAATTTGACCATACAACATGAAACGGAACATTAAATTGACTTCTTCAGCAGAAGATTGGTTTGGAGTGTACCAAGTGAATTTTTTTGGTAATTTATTTAGATTGACCATCATTGATGGTTGTTGAATAGGGATAGCCCAGAAAATCATTTCTTTTAGTTTTTTTGATTTAGTAGGGAAGTTTTTGTTACCGATGACGTTATTTTCTTGATCGATGACAACACATTGACCACCGACAGCGACAACCTTAGGATTTTTAATTAAAAATTTGATTTGTTTTTCGATTCTGTTAGTGAAAGAAATGTCATCAGCATCCATTCTGGCTAGGAATTTACCCTTGGCCTTAGAAATGGCGATGTTTGAAGTTAAACTAACACCTAGATTAATGTAGTTTTTAATAGCGATAATTCGAGAATCTTTTTTGGCATATGATTTGATTATTTTCCAAGAGTTGTCAGTTGAAGCATCATCGACAATGATGAACTCGAAATTAATGTAACTTTGATTTAAAATACTTTCGATTGATTGAATTAAATATTCAGACGCATTAAAAACCGGCATATAGATGGTGATTAATGGTTTTTTAATTTTCATAGTTTTTAGTTAACAAAACAAAAAAGCTGATTCTTTGTTTTAATAATTAAAAAAAAGCTGGTTGTGGAAAAATAAGGGATAAAAGATAGAAAACTATCGATTATATTATTTCTCCACAACCACTGTTGTCCGTAAAACATTTTTACTTAAGTGGACCGTAGTCAATTGTGCCTCTTGCCCATTTGTATTTGACTGCCTGTCCGATTCGAAAATTGAATTCATTTTTAGCCCAAGCTTTCTTAGTAGTTAATGCAAATCCATTTTGGATTCTAACGGTATAAGTTCCAGGACTGTAAGCCCTATAAACCCCACCATTTTTACCATCAACAACAAGGCCGCCGACAATTCCAATTTCTCCAGTTTTGACTCTGAAAGTCCATTTGTAAGTTGCATTTGTGCCTGTTTCTGTGTACCAGTTAGGATGGCCAATTTGTTTTTGAGGCAGATTGCCATGGTCAATTGCTGGGTTTGAAACAACAACATTTTTTTCATTTTGTGTTACAGGTGCTGCGCTTGTATCATTTGCATAATACAAAGTTGGTGCGAAAAAGAACACCTTTACAAATATTGCCATTAATACAAGTGCTACTACTACAATTCCTATTACTTTAAAAATTGTTTTCATTTTAATACACTCCTTCTAATTTTTTACTACACAACGATTGGCCTGATCTATAATAAGAGAGCGATTGCTCTTAACTTTCTCAAGTAATTTGTTTTACGGATTGTTAAAGTACTACCAGACAAACAACAAAATAATAAGTCGAAACCTATCGCTTATTGTTTGCCTGGCCCAAACGTCAAACTTCAATTAATTTTTTTCATACCTTTGACCAACTCGCTTGTCCAATAGTTGATCACTCCGTCTGTAACTTTTCCAGAATATCTGGTTTTTGTACAGTATGAGTTATAGTATGTTTTCCCGTTCATTATAATTCTCCAACCAAGTACCTTAGCGCCTTTTTTGAAGGATAAGGTTTTACCTTTCCCGGTTGCCACTCTCTTTTGAGTGGTGGTGGATTGGGTTGTTACAGTAGCATTACTGATGATAGTTGCATTAAATGCAAACATTACAATAAGTACTGTCATGACAGTTAGAAATTTTTTCATTTTTCTCTCCTCCTTCCTTCTTTAATTGGCTTGATGTTCGCCATTTTGAATATAATGGGCAGATTTTATACTCAAAATGGCAAACACCAGAACCTCGGAAAGGGGGAGTTTAATTTAAATTTGACGTTTTGTTAAAGAACTTTCGATACTTTTTGGGTATCGGGCAGGATTGTACTACAAAACGTTAATAAAATCAAGTTATAGGTCGCTTTTGCCAAAAAAAAAGCCCCGAATGGGGATTTTAAAAAGTGCAATGGGTTTGGATAGAGGAATAAATTAATATTCGTGTCCAAACCCACAAGGTCCGCGTAAGATTTAATTTGTAGGTGTTGTGGTTGGTGCAACCGTTGTTACAGTAATCCCTTCAGGCCCGATATTTATATATTGTTTTGGCCCCATGCCAATCCAGAAAACTGCAATCAATGCCATAATTACAAACACAGTTGATATTATATTCATAATTGTTTCTGTTTTTTTACTCATAATAAACACTCCTTTCGTTTAATCTTTCGCCGCTGCTAATGCCCCTATCACTATCATTAAAATGAAAATAAATATGACATACAATGCATTTTGGGTTAAAAGATACATAAATATAAGTACTCCTATTACTTTAAATAGAAGTATTTGCCATGGAGATAATACTCTAGTGATCTTTATAAATATGGCCTGTTCCCACTTTTCTTTCGAATTCTTTATGGAAAACAACATTACAACCAACTCCTTTTTTTAGATTTTTTATATTATCAATACAATTACTGTTCCAATTAATCCAATCCAAAAAGCAATATTTACTATTTGTGATGAACGTTTTGGTTTTTTGATTATTATTTCCATAATTTCTAGAAATGTAAATAATGATGAAAAAAGAAACATAAGGAAAAATAAACAAAAGTCTGGTGAATGGAAGTTTGGTTCAATTTCATAATAACTACACAAAATTAATGTTATTAAAATTGCTATTGATACTGCTGATATCTTTACTATTACTTTCATACTAAATGCAAATAGTTTTTTCATTAATATACAACTCCTCTCATTTTTCAAATCTTACGGGTTTTTAAGGGACTGTGAAAATTTTGCTTTAAAACGCGGTGTTTCAAGCTAGATTATTCACTTTATTAAAAAAATATTTTTTTAAATATTAAGGGGATTGTAACAGATTTTTGGGATTATTTTATGTTCTTTAGGAATTCAGTCAAATCATTTTTGAGACTTGGGGCTTGGAGAGCGATGATGATGTTGGCTTTGAGCCAGCGAATAGGATCACCAGTTGTGAGCCAGTCACTGTTTTGGTCAAAAGCTTCGGTCAGAACAATGTCAGTTTTGGCTAGGCTGTTGCTGGCGTCGGAGAACCAAAGTTCACCATCTCGAGATAGACCTTGTTGTTCTAGAAGAGAAAAAACTTTTGAAGTGACAATGAAACGACCGCCTTGAGCAAAAGTTGAAGGAGCTTGATCTGCTGGCAGTTTTTCAAGCATAGCTGAGATTCGGTTTGGATAGTTTGGATCGTCAATGTATTGAGCTGAACCATAGCGAGCTATTTCTTCAATGCCAACATCTTTGACAGCGATGACTTCAGCAGCTTGGTATTTATCAAATGTAGCGATCATTTTAGTTAAAAATTGACCAGCAACAGGTTCAATAGTTAAATCATCACCATACATATAGACAAAGGGGTCGGAACCGACAAATTCTTTGGCAGCCAGAATAGGGGAACCGGTTCCATAGGGGAGAGTTAGGGGTTGTTGAATAAAAGTCAGTTTAGTCTTAGACCAGATGGCTTTTAGGCTGTCTAGATATTCTAGCTTATTGTTTTCGATTAGATATTTTTCTAGTTCTGCTTCTGGAGTGAAATAATTTTTGATTTTTTCTTCACCAGAGCGAATAATGATGGCGATTTCAGTGATGCCAGCGCCAATGGCTTCTTCAACTAAATATTGGAGGTTTGGTTTAGCAAGAATTGGAACCAATTCTTTTGGATAGGCTTTGACGACAGGGAGGAAGCGAGTTCCTCTCCCACCAGCGGCAATGACAGCCTTGGTAATCATATAATTTCTAATTTCTAAATTCTAATGACTTAATGAATTGCATTAAATCTTCTTTATAACTTGAATTTTGAAGTGCGACGGTGATGTTAGCTTGAAGCCAGCGAAGAGGGTCACCAGTGGTGAGCCAATCTTCTTCACCTTCGAAAGCTTGGGTCAGAACAACATCAGATTTAGCAAGACTGTTATTAGCATCAGCTAGCCAAAGTTCATTACCAATTCCAGTTGATTGGTTTTCAAGAGTGGAAACAAATTTATTAGAAAGAATGAAGCGACCACCTTGTCCAAAAGTTGATGGGGCTTGATCGGCTGGGAGTTTTTCAAGCATAGCTGAGATTCGGTTTGGATAGTTTGGATCGTTAATGTATTGAGCTGAACCGTAGCGAGAAATTTCTTCTGGGCCAACGTCTTTAACAGCCACAACTGAAGCAGGTTGATATTTGTCAAATGTAGCGATCATTTTGCTTAAAAATTGACCAGCAACAGGTTCAACGGTTAAATCATCACCGAACATATAGACGAAAGAGTCGGATCCGATGAATTCTTTGGCAGCTAGAATAGGTGAACCATTTCCATATGGAAGATTGCTTGGTTGGGGAATAAAGGTTAATTTAGCCTTGGACCAGATGGTTTTTAAACTGTCTAAATATTCTAGTTTATTGTTTTCGATTAGATATTTTTCAAGATCGGTATCTGGAGAAAAGTATTTTTCAATAGAATTTTCGCCTAATCTGTGGATTATGGCAATTTCAGTGACACCAGCACCAATGGCTTCTTCGATTAAGTATTGGATGTTTGGTTTAGCAAGAATTGGAACTAATTCTTTTGGATAAGATTTTGTAACAGGAAGGAAACGGGTGCCACGGCCAGCAGCGGCAATGACGGCTTTAGTTATGTTTGTCATATTAGGAAAATAATAACATAAAAAGACTTTGGCAGGCCCATGAGGATTCGTCCCGCAGCTGCGGGATTGGAGACTTATATATTAAAGCAGGCCCATGAGGATTCGTCCCGCAGCTGCGGGATTGGAGACTTATATATTAAA
>JBAXAJ010000012.1:0-13754 GCA_037142555.1 Candidatus Shapirobacteria bacterium
GTGAGGAATTGATTAGAAAATTGGCTAAAAAAGCATTAAAAGAAAAGGGGTATAAGAGTGATGTGGAATTGAGTATTTATTTTGTGGGGAGAAAGAAAGCTAAAGATTTGAACCTGAATTATCGAAAAATGAGTTATATTCCTCAGGTCTTAGGTTTCCCAATGTCAAAAGAAAAAGATGCTGATGGAGTGATTAGATTGGGAGATATTGTCATCTGTACTCAAAAATTGAAGTACGAAATTGAGTTTCAAAAGTCAAATCTTGATACTGTTCTATACAGTTGGTTGATCCATGGTGTCGAAAATCTGTTGAAATGATGTATTTAAGCTTATTGTAAAAATATAAGTATTTTGTTTAAATTTGAAGATGTCAGTTTTTCACTTAAAGTATCGACCACTAAAAATAGCGGACTTGGATTTACCTGATGTTTCTGAGATTTTAACTAAAGTTTTAAAAGGGGAAGATGTTCCTCAATCATTCCTATTTTCTGGACCAAAAGGAGCTGGAAAAACTTCAGCAGCCAGAATTTTAGCCAGATCAGTTAATTGTCTTAAGCCTGATGGAGTTGAACCTTGTGGTGAGTGTGATAATTGTTTGGAAATATTGAATAATAGTTCTTTGGATATTATTGAGATTGATGCGGCTTCTAATCGGGGGATTGATGATGTTAGATCTTTGAAAGATAAAGCTTATTTGATGCCAAGTAAACTCAAGAAGAAAGTATTCATTATTGATGAAGTTCATATGATGACCAAGGATGCTTTTAATGCTTTATTGAAATTAATTGAAGAACCACCAAAACACACAATTTTTGTTTTATGCACTACTGACCCAGAAAAAATTCCAGACACTGTTTTATCTCGATTAATAAAAGTTGATTTTAGGAAAGGTAATAAAAAAGAACTTTTAGGTTCAATTAATAAAATTATCAAAGGTGAGAAGATTGAAATCGAGCCAAAAGCAATTGATTTAATAGTTGAGAGAAGTGATGGAAGTTTTAGAAATCTACAAAGAACTTTTAATGAAATATATTTACAAATTGGTAAAAAAATAAATTTAGCTGAGATTGAAAAGTTTTTTAATAATAAAAGTGGTGATTATAGTCCAAAAGATTTAGAAAAGGATTTGGCTAATAGTGATGTTAAATTAATTTTAGAAAAATTGGAATTGATGGCCATTCAAGGAGTAGATTTTTCTAGTTTCAGACAAAATTTGATGATTTATTTTCAAAAGAAGATTTTGGCTAATTTTGGAGTTGGAAGTGATTTGGAAAAATCAAAATTAAATATAACAGAATTAGAATTTTTATTTTCTCTATTAATTAAAGCAGCTAAACAAGAAAAAGAAGTGGAGATTGACCAATTACCATTGGAATTAGTGGTTGTGGAGTTTTGTAGTAAAAAAGAAGCAAAACCCTCCGTCCCTCGACAAGCTCGGGACACCTCCCTTGACAGGGAGGCTCTGATAGAAGAAGGGCCAGAGGAGAAAGCTGAAGATATTGTTATTGTTGAAGAGGAAATAATAATTCAAAACTCGGGACCAATAGAGCTAGAAAAAGTGGAAAGTGAATGGGGAAATGTGTTGATGGCGGTTAAACCTTATAATCATTCGGTTGAGGCCTTCTTAAGAGCTGCTAGACCTAAATCATTTAACGGTAATTTGTTGATTTTGGAAGTTTTTTATCCATTTCATAAAGATAGACTTGAAGAAGCTAAAAATAGAAAAATAGTGGAGATGGGGTTGACTAAAGTTTTTGGAGTTAGTTTTGCTTTTGAATGTATTTTAGCTAAATCAAAAAAACAACCTTTAGTCATTAAGAATGACACTCCGGTGGAAAATATTAGTGAACAGTTGGCAGAAGAGAATAAGAAAGACCTTTATGATGTGGCTAAAGAAATTTTTGGATAATTCTAAAAAATGTTAAAATTGTAAGTTAATTAATTTTTAAATAAAAATATGTTTGATAAAGCAAAAATGATGGCTCAAGCCTTTAAATTAAAAAAAGCTGTTGAAGCTGAAATTATTGAAATTGATGAAGATGGGATCAAGGTCGCTGTTAGTGGTGATCAAAAAGTGAAATTTCTATCTGTGAATGGTTCAGAAAATAAACTTTTAGTAGACACTATTAATAAAGCTTTAAAAAAATCTCAAGAAGCTGCTGCTAGAAAAATGAAAGATATGGGCGGACTTGAAGGATTATTTTAATATGGCGGAATTTCCACTAGCTATAAAAAATTTAATTGCGGCTTTTGAAAGGTTGCCAGGAATTGGGCCTAAGAGTGCGGCTAGATTAGTTTTTTATCTTTTAAATACTCCAGAAACTTATGTCAATGAAATGGCTAGACTTTTGGTGGCTTTTAAAAAAGATATTAAAATTTGTAAAGAATGTTTTTCAGTTAGTGAAGATGATTTGTGCGTGATTTGTCAAGATTCTAGGAGGGATAGAAATTTGATTTGTGTGGTGGAAAGAGCAATTGATGTGATGGCTATTGAAAATATTGGTGGTTTTAAAGGTATTTACCATGTTTTGGGGGGAGTAATCAATCCACTTGATCATGTCAGTCCTGATGATTTAAAAATATATCAACTTATAGAGAGAATTAAAAAAATAAAGGGAGAAAAAGATTTGGAGATTATTTTGGCGACTAATCCAACCATGGAAGGGGAAGCAACTGCTTTGTATATTAAAAAGAGAATTAATGAAATTGATGATTCAATTAAAATTAGTCGAATTGGAAGTGGTTTGCCGATGGGAGCTGATTTGGAATATGCCGATCAAGCAACTTTAAGTAGAGCGATGGATGGAAGGAGAGATATATGAACAATCAAACAGCAAGTGATTTTTTGAAAGGAATTAAAGAATTAGGAAGTGAAACTGTTGAAAAAGCAGCTGAGGAAAGTGGAAAAATATTTGAATCAGTTATCACTGGGAGAGAACTTTTAGGTGATATTAAACCAATGAATGAACAAGAATTGGCTCAAAAAAAACAGGAAGAAAATAAGAAAAAACAACAAGAAATGGAACAATTGAAAGCAGAAATGGGTCGAGGTCGGAATGTTTCTCAGGAAATTGAACAGATCAGTAATGAGAAAAAGAAAAAAGAAGAAGAGGAAGAAAAAGTATTTTTGGAAAATTTAAAGAGAAAAAGGGAAGAGGAGAGACAAGAAGAAATTATGAATTCTCAAATGATGGAATCTTCACCTAGTCATCATAAAGATAAAGGTGGAAATCCACATAAAACTCAACAACCAGATCCTAGCCAAATGTCGCAAACTAATGAGTTTAAGGGTGGTAAAATTGATTAGTTATGAAATTTTATAACACATTAACCAGACAGAAAGAGGAATTCAAGCCAATTAATGATAAAGAAGTAGGAATCTATTCTTGTGGACCAACTGTTTATTGGAATCAGCACATCGGTCATATGTATGCCTATACTCAATGGGGAACTCTAGTAAATTTTTTGAGATATGTTGGGTATAAAGTGAAATGGGTTATGAATTTGACTGATGTTGGTCATTTAACTTCAGATGCAGATGTTGGTGAAGATAAAATGGAAAAAGGCGCAAAAAGAGAAGGTTTGACTCCTTGGGAGATTGCTGAAAAATATGAAAAACAATTTATAGAAAGTTTAGATCTTTTTAATATCCAAAGACCAGATGTTTTATGTAGAGCAACGGGATATATTAATGAACAAATTGAATTAGCTAAAAAAATCGAGAAAAATGGATTTGCTTATAAAACTAAAACTGGTTTGGTTTTTGACACTAGTAAATTTAGTGATTATGCTAAGTTTGCAAATTTAAAATTAGATGAGATGGATGTTGGCAATAGAGTCGAAGTTGATGAAGATAAAAAAAATCCTTGGGATTTTTTATTGTGGATTACTAATCAGCCAGATCACATAATGAAATGGCCAAGCCCTTGGGGTGAAGGTTTCCCTGGTTGGCATTTGGAATGCACAGCTATGTCTACAAAACACTTAGGTGAGACTTTTGATATTCATACCGGTGGAATTGAACATATTGGAGTTCATCATACTAATGAAATTGCACAAGGGTATGGAGCTTTTGGTCATAATACTGCTAATTATTGGATGCATAATGCTTGGTTAATATTAAAAGGTGGAGAAAAAATGAGTAAAAGTTTAGGAAATGGTTACACAGCAAGTCAATTAGTTGAAATGGGTTATGACCCATTGGCTCATAAATATTTAGTTTTGAGTTCTAATTATAGAAAAGGATTAGAATTTTCTTTTGATTCACTTAAAGCCAGCCAAATAGCTTTATTTAAAATAAGAGAGTTAATAAACAAATGGGAAAATGGTGGGGAAATTAATATTGATTATAAAAATGAGTTTATAAAAGTTTTGTCAAATGATTTATCAACTCCAGAAGCTTTAGCTTTAGTCTGGAAATTAATTAAAGATGAAAAAATAGAGGATAAAGATAAAAAGGCGACTATTTTAGATTTTGATAAAGTTTTAGGTTTAGATTTAGATAAAAAAGTTGAAAATGAAGAAATTCCAGAAGAAATTTTGAAATTAGTTGATGAAAGACAGAAGGCTAGAGAAGCCAAAAATTGGGCTGAATCTGACAGATTAAGAGATATTATTAAAAATAGTGGATATCTGGTTGAAGATTTGGATAATCAATGTAAAATAAAACGAATAAAGTAATTGTTAAATTACGCATATTATGTTAATCTAGATAGTTTATGAAAGGTAATAAAAATAAATATCAAATGGTGTTGGTTTTAAACCCAAAAACCGAAGAAAAAGAAAAAACTTTAGATAAGTTGTATTCTTGGATAGAGAGCAATGAATCTGAAATCGTTAATAAAGATAATTTAGGATTAAAAGAACTAAGTTACGAAATTAATGGTAATAGTAAGGGTGATTTCTGGGTCTTAGACGTGGAAAGTGTTAAACCCTTGAAATTAAAGGAATTTAATTTATTATTAAATCGAGAAACAAAAATTATTCGTTATTTAATTTTGAAAAAGCCAGCCTGCGTTAAAGCTAAGGCGGGTAAATAAGAGGAGAAATATTATGCCAAGTAGATGTCTCAATAGGGTAATGTTAATAGGTAATTTAACTCGTGACCCAGAGTTAAGATATACTCCAGGTGGAATGGCAGTAGCTTCTTTCGGTTTAGCTACCAACCGCGTTTGGGTGACCAAGCAAGGTGAAAGAAAAGAAGATGCTCAATTTCATAGAATTGTAGCTTGGAACAAACTCGCTGAGTTATGTTCTCAACTATTATCTAAAGGCCGAAGAGTTTATGTCGATGGTCGAATTCAATACCGAGAATATAATGACCAAGAAAATAATAAAAAACAAATCGCAGAAATTGTGATTGATGACATGGTTATCCTTGATAACAAGGGTAATGGTTCTAATGCTGACCATGATGATCATATGATTGCTAATTTTAGTGAAGAAGCTCAACCAATTGCAGCGGAAGAAGTTGCTGGTGTTATTGATGATATTATCATTCCAGATGATGTTGTTGAAACTGCTCCAGTCGAAGCTCCAGTTGAAATTCCAGTTGATGCTCCTGTCGAAGAAGTTCCAGTTACTGAAAAAAAGGATGAAGAAATTCCTTTTTAATAAAAAATAAATATGATTAAAAAAAGAAAAGATAGTCTATTAGCAGCAAAGAGAAAAGGAAAAGAAAAGGTTTGCCTTTTTTGTAAAGACAAAACTGCTCCTTGCTGGGAAGATTATGAAAAATTAAAAGAATATTTGTCTCCAAGAGCAAGAATAATCGCTTCTCAATATAGTGGAGTCTGTTCTGGTCATCAAAAAAGAGTGGCTCAAGCAATTAAACAAGCTAGACATTTAGCTTTATTGCCTTTCACTACTCAATAAATCATTTTTTTTTGATATTTAATCCCCTCCGAATTTTCGGGGGGGATTTTGGTTATAATTAAGCTATGAAAGAAAGGTTGAAGGCTCATTGGATAATAAAATTGTTTAGTGGATCTAAGTTGCATGTTAAAGTTGGAGATTTAGTTAATAAGGGTTATAGATTATTAAGTGTTGATTCAAAAATAATTAAATCTTTTTCTGATTCCCATGTGGCAAAATTATCACCAAAGATTAAAGAAGAAATTAACCAATTTTTCCAAGGTAAATTCTTGAGAAGAGGGGATTTAATTTATAGGAAAAATGGGTTTTTCCCGCTTAAAATATTGGCACCTTGTGATGCTTTATTTCTTAAAATAGATGAATTCAATAATATCCAAATGGAAGTTGAAGAAAGAGAAAATAAAGAAATTAGATCACCGACTAGAGCTAAAATTATTAGAATTGATGATGAAAAATTGGTTTTAGAATTTATTGCAGTGGAAATTAGAGGAGAAAATTTAATTGAAGGGAAAAGCTGGGGAGAAAGTGATTTTGAAGAGGTTTCGACAGACAGTCTTAATTCAAAACATAATGGTAATGTGGTTTTTAGTAAGGAAATTTCTCAGTCTTTTCTGGTTAAAGCTCAAGTTCTGGGAGTGGTGGCAATTGTGACTCTTAAAAATGATTTTAATTTTGATAAAATTAATACTAGTCTGCCGATATTAGCCTTAGACGAAGTTAATTGGAATAAATTAAAAGAGTATCGAGGCAAAAATCGACAAGTTTTGGTTAATACAAAACTAGGAAGGTTATTAATAGTAGTAGAATAATAAAATGAAAATAAAATATATCAGAAATGTGGTTCTTGCTTTAGTCGTTTTGACTTTGGTGTCTTTAGTGAGTTTTAGCTTTGGTCAAAAGAGCCAAACTGTTAGTTCTGGAACTGATGATCAACTTAATTTATCGATGATGTGGAAAGTGAAAGATAAATTGTCTCAACTTTATTTAGATAAGAGCAAAATGGACAAGACAAAGATGGAATATGGAGCAATTGAGGGGATGGTGGCAGCGTTAGATGACCCGTACACAGTATTTTTACCACCAAGCCAAAACAAGAGCTCTAATGAAGATTTAGCTGGTCAATTTGGTGGAGTAGGAATCTCTTTGGGTTATAAAGATAAAACTTTGGCAGTTATGTCTCCAGTTCCAAAAACTCCAGCTGAAAAAGCGGGAATTAAGGCAGGGGATTTAATTCTTAAAATTGTTGATAAAGAAAAAAAAGTAGATAAGGACACTGCTGGAATGGCTTTGGAAGATGCAGTTAATTTAATCAGAGGTAAGGTTGGCACTGAAGTGACTTTAACTCTTTTGAGAGAAGGTGGAAAAGCAACTTTTGATGTGACTTTAAAAAGAGATAATATTGTGGTTCCAAGTGTAGAACTAGAATTTAAAGAACAGGCTGGTAAAAAAATTGCTTGGATTAAAATGTATAAATTCACTGATGAATTAAACAAACAGTGGCCAGAAATTATTTCTAAGATTAAAAAAGAAGGCGGTGCTAATTATGGTGGAATTGTTCTTGATTTAAGAAATAACCCAGGTGGATTTTTAGATACTAGTGTGATGATTGCTTCTGATTTTATTAAAGAAGGTGTGGTGGTTAAACAAGAATCAAGTGATGGCACAATTCAAACTTACAATGTCGATAGTAGTCGTGGAGCTCTTTTGAATGATAAATTAGTAGTTTTAGTTAATGGTGGTTCAGCTTCTGCAGCAGAAATTTTGTCTGGAGCTTTGAAAGATTATAATCGAGGTAAATTAGTTGGGGAAAAGACTTTTGGGAAAGGAACTGTGCAACAACCAGAGAACTTTTCTGATGGCAGTGGTCTTCATATAACTATTGCTAAATGGTTGTTACCAAATGGAGCTAATATCCATAAAGTTGGAATAAATCCTGATATTGAAGTTAAACCAACTACTGATCCAAATTCTAAAGATGATTTGCAATTAAATAAGGCAATTGAAGTGTTATTACAAAAATGAAAAGTTTTAGATTATTAATAATCGGTCTTTTGACAGGATTATTAGTGATGTTTCTGATTTTTAAGTTTGGAATTAAAAAAGAAATCATTAAAACGACTAATAAAGAAATAGTCAATGAAGAATCAGTGGTGACTAAGGTGGTGGAGGAGGCGAGTCAGAGTGTGGTGACGATTTCGACAGATAGAGATTTGGGAACTGGTTTCATTGTTAGTAGTGATGGTTTAATCGTGACTAATAAACATGTGGTGGCTGACACGGCTCTTAAATATAAGGTGATAGTTGGAGAAAATGAATCTTTTGAAGTTAAAAATATTTATAGAGATCCTTTGAATGATTTGGCAATCTTACAAATAGAAAAAACGGGTTTAAAATCAGTGCTTTTGGGCGATTCTGATGGATTAAAAGTTGGACAGACAGTTATCGCAATCGGAACAGCTTTGGGTGAGTTTAGATCGACAGTGACGACTGGGGTGATTTCTGGTTTAAGCAGAGGGATTACAGCTGGGTCATCAACAGCTGGATCAGAAAAACTAGATAATGTGATTCAAACTGATGCGGCGATTAACCCGGGTAATTCTGGTGGTCCACTATTTAATTCAGGTGGGCAAGTGATTGGGGTCAATGTGGCAGTTTCCCAAAGTGGACAAAACATTGGTTTTGCTCTACCAATTAATTTAATTAAAGAATCGCTTAATATCTTTAAAACAACAGGTGAATTTGAAAGACCATATTTAGGAGTTGGTTATAAAATGATGGCGACTGGAGCTTATGTGGATCAAATAGTTGAAAATAGTCCATCTTTTAAGGCTAAAATCCAAAAAGGTGACATTATCACAGAAATTGATGGTCAAAAAGTAGACAAGACTGATAATGGTTATTTAGTCAAAGTTCTTAATAAGAAAAAGATTGGCGATATGGTGACAATAAAATATCTTAGAAATAAAATTGAACAAATTGTTTCAGTTAAATTAGAGAAAAGGGGATAATTAAAAACCTATTTTTTTGATTTTATCGAGTAGTTCTTCTTTTTTAGTAGTGTCAAAAAAACCTTCGATTTTGCCTTCTAATTTGCCATTTTTGAAAAATAATAGGCAAGGTAATTCTTTAATTTTATATTGATCAATCAAAGTTTTTTCTTCATCGGTGTCGATTTTATTGAATAAAGTTCCTTTTTTAAATAATTCTCTGATTGGAATTGATTTGATTAAACACATAGTTGAAGCGGAGTCAAAAACTTCAAAAACCATAGAATCTTTTTTAATAATTAATGATTGAAAATAAGAATAGGAGATAAGAGAAGTTTCGTCGGTTGATTGGGCACCATATCGGTCAATAAATAAATCTGAAGTTTTTCTTTTATCTTTTTCGTATTCATTTTTAATAAATTGAAGATCTTTGCCTGTGGCGACTTTGATTGCATCAGCCATGCAAGCTTTTACACATGAACCACAACTAATACATTTTGATTCATCAATTTCTAAGGTTTTTTTGGATTGATTCCAATTAATGGCTTTGGTTGGACAAATTGCTAATGCATCACATTCGTTGGAATTATCGCATATTTTGAAATTAATTATAGCTGACATATTTAATTTAATTTATATTTTATTTGTATTAACCCTAAATTTAAATTTTTTACTGATATTAATTCGAGTTTATTTTGTATATTTACATCTTCAAATAATTTAATCCCAGTGCCTAATATTATTGGGTGATAAATTAAAATGAGTTCATTAATTAAACTTTCTTTTATCATTGAGCCATTTAATTTTCCTCCACCAATTATGCCAATTTTATTAAAGCCTTTTTCCTTTAGATATTCTAATATTTCTTTTGGAGATTTATTTGTGAATAAATATCTATCTGATTTTGGTCTATTTAATAATTCTTTATTTGAGGTTATCACGACATTAAATGCTCCGTCATAAGGGAAATCGCCATCTTCTTCAGCGAATTTAAATGTTTGTCTGCCCATAATAATTGCTTCAGATTTTTTAATAAAATTTAGAAATTTTCCTGAATCGAGAGCAAATACCCAGCTTGTGTCATTATCTTTAGTAGAAATATATCCATCGATTGATGGTTCACTATACAATGTAACTTTCATATAAGTGATTATACTATACAGAATATTTATAGAAAATGGATGTAAAATCAAATATGGATATAAGAAAACAACACACAAAAGATGATTATGCTGCAATCGCAAAATTATATACAATGGATTTTGGAAAACACAACAGAGGTCTTGGTGTTTTTATTGATCCTTTAGTTTCAAAATTAATTGAAAATAATTTAGAAAAAGTCATTATTGATTTAGGGACAGGGCCAGGGAAAGTTATTAATTATTTAATTGAACTTGGTATAAAAAACAAAATAATTGGGGTTGATTTTGTTCAGGAATTTTGTGATAACTTAAAAATTAAATATTCAGATAAACAGCAAGTTGAGATTGTCTGTGATGATTTTGTTGATTATGTGGCTAAACAACCAAATAATTCTATTTCTGCTTATACTGCAAATTATTCAATAATCCACGTTCTTGATGAAGAATTGAATAGTTTAATGAAAAATATTGAGAGATCTTTGCAAAAAAATGGTTTGGTTGTATTTACAGTATACGAAGGTACAAAAAAGGGGATGGAAC
The DNA here is from genome assembly GCA_037142555.1 of Candidatus Shapirobacteria bacterium. GTDB lineage: Bacteria > Patescibacteriota > Microgenomatia > UBA12405 > UBA12405 > WARW01. The sequence continues at coordinate 10,543 of JBAXAJ010000012.1, forward strand.
CAGAGCCATACCAAACTGAAAATGACCCAAGATTTAAAGTTAAGGAGCCATTAGAAGCTTATCTTAATAATTTTACTAAGAAAGAACTTAAAAAAAGCATTAAAAAGGCTGGTTTAAAAGTGATAAATATTCAAAATTTAGAAATAGATATTTTGCCTGGTGAATATGATCAACCAAAAATTTGGGCACTGGCACAGAAAAAATAATTATTTCTCTTCTTCGTCTAAAATGGTCAATTCGAGAAAGAGGTCTTCGAGATAGCCTTGCATGATGGCATCGAGATTGTTGAATGATTTGTCGATTCGGTGGTCTTTAACTTGGTTTCTTGGATAATTGTAAGTACGGATTTTGTCAGCTCGAGTTGATTGACTAATATTAGAACGACCAGCAGAAACTTCTGAAGCTCGTTTTTCTTCTTCAATTTGCCAGAGTTTATTCTTAAGAAGATCAATGGCAATTTCTCGATTTTGTTGTTGGGAGCGTTCAGTTCGAACATCAAACATTAAACCAGTAGGTTTATGGACTAAATGAATTGCGGTAGAAACTTTGTTAACGTTTTGACCACCATTACCACCAGCCCGACAAGCGGTGATGGTGACATCTTCCATTCTAAAATTAACTTCTTTTGAATCAATTTGAGGCATGATAGCGATAGAAGCGGTTGAAGTTTGGATTCGACCACGTTTTTCGGTTATTGGAATTCTTTGAACTCGATGAGTTCCAGCTTCATTTTTAAGTTGGTTGTAGGCATCGTATCCAGATATTTTAATGACTTTATCGTCTATTTGACTAACTTTCCAACCTATTTTGTTGGCATAGCGAATATACATGTCCATTAAGTCTTGAGACCAGATTGTAGCTTCAGCTCCACCTGGACCTGGATGAAATTCCATAATAGCAATATTGGGATTAATTATAGTCATAAATATAAATTTCTAATTTCTAATGTCTAATTTCTAATAAATAAATTATATTAAATAAAAAACCGTCAAATTTAAGTAAATTAAGACGGTTTTAAATAGCTAATTTGATTTTTTAGTAGTCTTTTTGGCAGCAGCTTTTTTAGCGGCGTTAGTTTTACCAAGAGCCACTTTTTCGTTGAATTTATCGATTCTTCCTTTGATGTCAACGAATTTTTGTTGACCAGTAAAGAAAGGATGACATTTAGAACAAACGTCGACGTCAATTTTTTCTACAGTTGAACCAGTAGTAAATTTATTGCCGCAAGCGCAAGTGATTTGACATTTATCAAAATATTGAGGATGAATTCCTTGTTTCATAGTTAGTTATTATAACAGAACTTAGTTATTTTTTAAAATTTTAATTAATTCTGCAAAATCAACTAGTTTTTGGTCGGTAGTTTCAATATTTTTAAGCATGATTTGGTTATTTTTAGCTTCGTTGCTGCCAATGAAAGCAACATATTTTATATTCAAACTTTCAGCATATTTAATTTGTTTACCTAGTTTTTCAGCAGTAGGGTAGATTATGGAAGGAATTTCTTGTTGTCGAAGCTTAGTTATTAAATCAATGTTTTCTTTTTGAGTTTCAGCTCCAAAATTGACGACTAAAATTTTAGTTTTAGTTTTTATAGCATCTGGGATTAAGTTTAATTCTTGGATGACATCAACAATTCGGTCTAATCCAAAAGAATAGCCGACAGCAGGGAGGTCTGGACCACCAAGAGTGGCAATTAAATTATCATAACGACCACCACCACCAATTGAACCTACTTTTGGCTCTTCAACACTGGTTTCGAGGATGGTTCCAGTGTAATAATCGAGACCGCGAACTAGGGTAGGATCGAAGCTGTAGAACTCTTTTGGAACTCCAAACTGGGTGATTAAATCGATGACTTGTTGAAGATATTCATCAGGTTGAGCTGATTTGATGTAGTCAAAAATCTGGTCTATTTGAGCAGGCTTTATGCCTTTAGAAATGAGCTCATCTTTTACTCCATCTTGACCTATTTTGTCTAGTTTATCGATAGATTGTAGTACCGTGTTTTTTTGGTCTTCAAGTCCAGATTGGCTTAAAATCTGAGAAAGGATGGCTCGGCTGTTTAATCGAACTGTAAATTGCTTGAAACCTAGTTTAGTTAGAGCACTATAAATGATGGCGACTAGTTCGGCTTCGTTAATAGGTGAGGGTGGACCGAAGACATCGATGTCACATTGAGTGAATTCTCGATAGCGACCTTTTTGAGGTTTTTCAGCACGATAGACTGGTTGAATTTGATAACGCTTGAAAGGAAGTTGAATTTCATTTTGATAAATAGCTAAAACTTTGGAGACGGGAATAGTTAAATCATAGCGAAGACCGACTTCTCGATCACCATTATCTTTGAAGATATACATTAATTTTTCAATTTCAGCTCCATTTTTGCCGGTTAAGGTTGAGGCGTATTCAAGAACTGGAGTTTCTAGAGGTAGAAAGCCAAAAGTTTCAAAAGTTTCAATTAATATATTTTTGACATAATTACGAACCGCCATTTCTGGTGGTAAAAAATCTCTAAAACCTTTTAAGGTTTGGGCTTTAATTTTTGTTTTCATAATTAAATTTAATACTAATGGGGTAGCATACCGGACTTGAACCGGCAACCTCAGCTTTCACAGAGCTGCGCTCTAACCAATTGAGCTAATGCCACCATGTAGGTTGTGTGTTAATTTTATCAAAAAAAACCCGCTGGTTGGCGGGTAACAGACACGTTTAAACCACCAACTTAAAAGTTAGTGTGACAATGGTTTAATATGTTACGTGTTATTAACATTAAGGGTATTTTACATATATAATGTGTTTATGTCAAACATTTTTTTAAATAAAAATAATTGGAATTTAGAAGTTGATCTAAATGGTGGGAGAATAGTGGAACTGAGTTATAAAAACCAGAAAATATTAGGAACTTTTCAGAGAAGTGATGGGAAATTAGGTAATACTCATTTATGTGTTCCAAACTTTGCCGGGGAAGGAATGGAAAGCTATGGATGGCCATTCCATGGACCATTTAGAAATAATCAATGGAATTTAATTAATGAAACTAACGATAGCTTGGAAATAGGTTGTGAAATAGATTTTTTAAATGTTACTCAAAAATTTATTATTAATGATAAATTTGAACAAAAAGTAACTATTGAGAATAAAAGTAGAGAAACAAAAAAAGTTAATTTGGCAATTCATAACTATTGGGATTGTGATTTTGGATGGAATGGATT
>JBAXAJ010000013.1:0-8176 GCA_037142555.1 Candidatus Shapirobacteria bacterium
GAAATATGAGAATTAAAATTCTATTTTTAATAAATATTTTGGTTTTGTTTAGTTGGTATTTTGTAAGTGTAAATGATGACACAACTAGAGTAATTTTTTGTGATGTGGGACAAGGGGATGGGATCTTGGTGACTAAAAAAAATTGGCAGATGTTGGTTGACACCGGTCCTAATAATAAGAAAATATTGACTTGTCTAGAAAATCATATGCCGTTTTGGGACAAGACTTTGGAAGTTGTTTTGATTACTCATAGCGATAGTGATCATAGTGGTGGGCTGGCTGATGTCTTAAAAAGCTATAGGACTATAGATGTTTTTAGTAATGATGAGCTTAAAAGCCTAGTTGAACAAAATATTAGTTCAAAAAAATTAAAGCAAAATGACCTTTTAAAAATGGGTTTGTTCAACTTTGAAATAGTCAATCCGCCAAATTTTGAAAAAAATTTAGATGATAACAATAACAATTCAATTGCTGGAATTTTGAGTTATAAGGCCACTCCTTCGTCCCGCGGTGGCGGGACTTCGGAAGGGCAAGCTACTAGAATTTTTTTGTCTGGGGACATTAGTAAAGAAGTTGAACAAAGATTAGTGTGGCAGACCGTCCTTCGTCAAGACTCCGGACCGGTAAATATTTTGAAAATTGCTCACCATGGATCGGCGACAGCAACTAGTGATGAATTGTTAGAAGTTTTGAAAGCGAAAGTGGCGGTGATTAGTGTCGGAGCCAAAAATCGTTTTGGCCATCCGACTAAAGAAGTTTTGGATAGGTTAAAAAATAAGGGGATAAAGATTAGAAGGACGGATGAAGAAGGGGATGTGGTGATTGGTTTAAATTAATTATTGTATAATTATAAAAATGTATTTTATTTTGTTTGCTATTATTGCTTTTATTGGTTGGGGTTCTGGAGATATTTTAGGTGGTTTAGTTTCACGAAAAATTAAAGGTTATTCTGCTTCGTTTTGGTTATTTTTATTTAGTTTTGCAATTTCTTCTTTATTTGTTCCTATGTTTTGGAATGAACTTAAAAATATAAGTTTACAAATGTGGTTAATAATATTATTACTTAATTTAGTAGGACCAATTCCTATGGTGGCTTTACTAGAAGGGATAAGGGTTGGTAATGCTTCTTTAGTAGGAACGATTTCTGCTTCTTTTGCTGCTGTTACAGTAATACTTTCTGTTATTTTTCTTGGTGATAATTTGTTGTTTTCTCAAATTATTCCCATTATTATAATTTTTATTGGTTTAATGATGTCTTCTTTTGATTTTAAATCATTAAATATTAAAAATATTATTATAGATAAGGGAATACCATATGGTTTAGTTGCTATGCTTTCATGGGGTATACTTTACACATTTATAAGAATCCCAGTAAGAGAAGTTGGTTGGTTTTGGCCTTCATATTTAAGTTTTTTAGGTATCCCTGTACTTTTAGTTTATATGAAATTCAAAAAAATTAAGTTGGAAAAATTACCAGATTCAAAAATGATTATATTTTCTTTTTTTAATGCTATTTTATTGACTATTGGTGGTTACTCTTATAATTTTGCAGTGATGAAAGGGCAAACAGCTATAGTGGCTCCTATTGCTGGTTCTTATCCGATTCTTTTTGTTATTCTTTCTAGGCTTGTTTTTAAAGATAAACTTAACAGACAACAATTAATTGGAGTTTTGATGACTGTCTTAGGAATAGTTGTTCTATCAATTTTAAGTGTTTAATTTAAATTAAAATAATTTTAAATTTTTTTCGATATTGTCTTTGAATTGGAATAATTATTGTATAATTAGAAAACTTGCCAAGGTAGTTTAATTTGTAAAACCATCAAATTGTATTTGAGAGAAGTAAGTTCACAACTTACCCTTGGCTCTGATTATGATAGAAATAAACCAATATTTGAAAAATCTATTAGATAATTTTAATCCTTATATTATTTCAGTTGAAGATAAAAAAATAATTGATCGAGGGTTAAAAAATTTTATTACCCAAAAAATTTTTGCAAAAAAATTTAGAAAACGAAAATTAGATGCGATGAATGTGCTTGATATTGAAAATAAAATTGGTTTAAGTATCAAACGAAAAGAATCTATTCATTTTATTATTTTTTTTGGAGGTTATAAGCATTTTTGGAACCAATCTGCTCCTGAGTCTGATTGGGCAGAAATTTTTACCTTAAACTTTTTATCTGAGTGGGTGGCCCCTGTTTTGGCTAGTTATGAACCAGGAGTAGTGATTGAATTTGTTTCTGAAGATTGGATTCTAGAAAGAATGGATAATTATAAAGCTGAAGATCTAGAAAAATATTGTCAGAGTTTTTCTTTATTAATAGAAAATTTTAATAAACATTTACCAAAAAATTTTAAATTTAAACTTACTCGATTGGGAGATAAATTTAATAAAGATAAAATGTTGGAAGCAGTTGAAGAAAAATTGCCAGAAGGATATCAGAGGTGGAAAAATTTAAGTGAAGAAGATAAAGAAATAGAATTAAAAAGAAGTAGTCGTTCTGTTATTTTGAAAGCAGATGAAGATGTTAATCGGGTAATTGAATCGAGAATTGTAGAATTGGCTTATTATGATGTTGAATCTCAAAAAGAATTTTCTGGTGATTATTTTACTGTTGATAATTATATTTATATAAGTTTTTCTTTTGGTTTATCACAAGATAATATTGATAATTGGTTAACTTTAGGTTCGACTTATGCTTCAAATGTTGATTTTTGGGTGGGAAGAGGAGTCTTGGAAGAAAATAATAATAATTTTGTGAACAGAATTGTTTCTCGAGAACAATATTTAAAGATTAAAGATTGCTTGCAAACAAAAGAAACTGACTTTGGGAAAATTGAAATAATTAGTCAAGAAAATTGGAAAAATACAATAGTTAATATAAAAGAATGACTGAAGTAGTTTCTGGGTATGACCATGGTGAAAAAATGATTCATATTGAACCTAAATTGGTTATTGATAGGGCAATTAAACCAACTGTATTGAAATCAAAAGATGGACAACCTGTGATTGAAGGGTTCTCTTTGCCTGAAGGAAATGTGTTTTTGGTACGTGATTTTATTAAAAATAATACTGATCCAGATGTGTCCGAATTAATAGAAAAGTTGACAGGATTTTCTAGAGGGGTGATTTATGAAAAAGTAAGAGCGGATTTATCTGGTTCAGAAGACTTATTGGCTACTAGAGATGTGAGAGAAATAAAAGAAAATGTGACGGCTCTTTATCATGAAGGTGATAGCCTGATTCTCGACCCAATTTTACAAAAAGAAAGAGATGGAAAGGTAGAATTTGTTATGGTTAAGGGTTGTAAATTAGGTAAGCAAAAAGGAGAATCGGTGTTGGTGCGAATGTGGAGGTATGGAGCCTTAAAACAATTGGTTTTGCCTGAAGGTAATCCTGGTAATCAAATTGGGTTTGAATTGTTTTTGTGTTTAAAAAATAGATTAACAATTGTTGTTCCTGGAGAAGTTGAAGACCAAAATGGTTTATTGGTGGCTAAAGATGAAGGAGTTAAATTAGAACTTAAAATGGGTGACTTTGCTTTGCTACCGTTGGTTCCAAGACAGATTATTTCAAATGGAGGAAATTTTACTGATCGTGGGGCAAAATATTTTACATTAGGACCAGCTTGGGGTGGTAAAGGTGGTGTTGATCAAAAACCAGTTTATTGGCCAAGTCAAATCCAATCAAAATGATGATTTTGTAGTAAAATACTGTATTAATTAATGATTATTTAATAATGGAAGATTTTAAAAAGATTGAAGAAAAGTGGCAGGATTTTTGGAAAAAAAATCCTAGCATGTATCATGCTGAAGATAATTCAGATATAGATTTTGAAATTCCGAATAATCTAAAGTTTATTTTGGTTGATGCTCATAAGTGTTTAATAGATTTTGATAAATGGAAATTGAACGACAAATTATATGAATACTTAAATAATTTAAGTGTTCCTAAGATTGTGGTAACTAACACTAGTAAAATTGATGAAGTTAAAAAACTATTGACTGGGGATAAATGGGAAGTATTTTCTTTAAAAGATAATCCTAATAAATATGATTCTAAATATTTTGAATTGCTAAAAGAAAAGTATGCTTTTAAGGTTGATGAAGTAGCATATATAGATCATGATGATAAGAATTTAGAGAGTGCTAAGAAAATAGGAATAGAGAAATTGTTTAAGTATGAATTTAAAAACAAGAAGTATATTTTAGTGGAATTTCCATATCCATCAGGCACAGGCTTGCATATTGGTCATGCTTTTAGCTTCACTGGAGGGGATGTTTATGCTCGATTTAAACGAATGCAAGGTTTTAATGTGATGTTTCCAATGGGTTGGGATGCTTTTGGACTGCCAACAGAGAATTATGCGATCAAAATGAAGAGGAAACCACAAGAAGTGACTAAAGAAAACACTGATATGTTTAGATCACAGATGAAAAAATTGGCTTTTTCTTTTGATTGGAAAAGAGAAGTTAACACTACTGATCCAACTTATTACAAATGGACTCAATGGATTTTTATTCAATTATTTAATAAAGGTTTGGCTTACAAAAAAGAAATGCCAATCAATTGGTGTCCAAGTTGTAAGATTGGTTTGGCTAATGAAGAAGTCGTTGATGGAAAATGTGAGAGATGTGGAGCTGAAGTAAGTCGTCGAAATATAAGTCAGTGGGTAGTCAAGATCACTGATTATGCAGATAAGTTGATTGATGGTTTAGAAGAAACTAATTTCATTGAAAAAGTTAAACAAGCTCAGATTAATTGGATTGGGAAATCAGAAGGAGCTAAAGTAAAATTTCTAATTTCTAATGACAAATTTCTAAATAAAAAAGAATATTTGGAAGTGTTCACAACTAGACCAGACACCCTTTTTGGAGCTACCTTTATGGTTATTGCCCCAGAACACCCTATTGTTTCAGATTTAATTCGAAACCCACCTGTCGATAAATCGACATCCTCCCTTGAAAAAGGAGGAAATATTTCTCCCCTTCATCAAGGGGAGATGTCCAAAGGACAGAGGGGTTTTGAAATTGAAGATTATGTAAAAAGTGCTCGAGGTAAGTCTGAACTAGAAAGAACTGAACTTTCTAAGAATAAAACTGGAGTATTTTCTGGTTTATATGCTATTAATCCAGTCAACAATAAAGAAATTCCAATTTGGATTTCTGATTTTGTTTTGGCTAGCTATGGGACTGGAGCAATTATGTCAGTTCCAGCTCATGATGAGAGAGATTTTGAGTTTGCTAAAAAGTTTGGATTGGAAATTATTCCAGTGATCCAACCTAAAGAAAAACACGATTTTGAAAAGGAAGCTTACACTGATGTTGACAACGGAGAAATAATTAATTCTCCACCTATAAATGGGATGGTGCCAGCAGAAGCTTTTGAAAAGATGATCAAGTGGTTGGAAGAAAAGAAAATTGGAGAAGCAACTGCTTCATATCATTTGAGAGATTGGATTTTTAGTAGACAACATTATTGGGGAGAACCAATTCCGATGGTTGATTGTCCTAAATGTGGTTGGGTTCCTGAGAAAGAAGAGAACTTACCAATAGTGTTACCAGAAGTTGAGGCTTATGAACCAACAGATGATGGTCTAAGCCCACTATCAAGAATTGAAAGTTTCACAAAATGTCAGTGTCCAAAGTGTGGTGGAGATGCAAAAAGAGAGACAGACACAATGCCAAATTGGGCAGGCAGTGATTGGTATTTTTTGAGATATATGGATCCACACAATGATGCAGTTATAGCTAGTCAAGAATTAATGAAATATTGGGGTCCAGTTGATGTTTATATTGGTGGAGATGAACATAATGTCCTCCATTTACTTTATTCTAGGTTCATTTATAAGTTTTTGTGGGATTTAGGAGTTGTTCCAAAGGACCAAGTGGAACCTTATTATAAAAGAATCTCTCATGGAGTGATTTTAGGCCCAGATAACCAAAGAATGAGTAAATCTAAGGGTAATGTGATCGTCCCTGAAGACGTTTCTGAGAAGTATGGAGTTGATGTAGTCAGAATGTATTTAATGTTCATGGGGCCTTTTGATTCGACCATGGCTTGGAATGAAAATACACTGATGGGAGTCAAAAGATTTTTAGACAGGTTTGAGAAGTATATCAATTTGAATACTGGTAATGACATTGCTAGCAGTAAAGAAACTAAAGTGATAATAAATAAATTGATTAAAGGAGTGACTGACGATTTGGAGAGTTTCAAATATAACACGGCTATCGCTAAGATGATGGAGGCATTAAACAAAATTTCTAATGACGAATGTCTAATTTCTAATGAGGATATGAAGACATTGATCAAGCTATTAGCACCATTTGCTCCTTATATAACAGAAGAGTTATATAGTTTATTTGATAAACAATCAATTCATATTGCTGATTGGCCGGTGGCTGATGAAAAGTATCTAGTTGATGATGAGATTAAGATCATGATTTCAATCAATGGAAAGGTTCGAGGTGAGTTGATTGTAGCTTCTACTGAACAAGATAATAAAGATATGCTTATCCAGAAAGCAAAAGAATTGGAAAAGATTAAAACTTGGATTGGTGATAAAAAGATAGTTAAAGAGATATATATTCCAGGCAGGATGATTAACTTCGTGATACTATTAGAACAGTAAGCTATAGTTACTTAAAATTGTTCATTATAATATAGCAAAATGTATCAAGCAGAAGACAAAATCAACTGCTAGTGCATATAAATTTACTTGAAAGATGGAAGAAAAGACTAAATATCAAATTTTTACTTTAAAGAATGGAATTAGGGGCGTGATAGTGCCTATCTTAGGTCTAAAGTCAGTGACTGTTGAAGTTTTCCTCAAAATTGGTTCTAAATATGAAGTAAAAGGGGAATTTGGAATGAGCCATTTTTTGGAGCACATGGCTTTTAAAGGAACTAAAAAAAGACCACTAGCTACAGACATTAATAATGAAATAGATTCTAAGGGAGCAACTTACAATGCAGGAACTGGGCACGAAATGACTTCTTATTACATAACTACAGTTAAAGATAACTTAACTTGGGCAGTGGAAATGATCTCAGACATTCTTTTTAATTCAACTTATCCTCTAAAAGAGGTGAATAAAGAAAGAGGGGTGGTTATTGAGGAGATTCGAATGTATCAAGACAATCCAATGATGGGGATGTCAGGTGAGTTCACTAAGTTTTTTTATGATGGGTCTAAGATTGGTTGTTGGAATATTGCTGGAGAAGTTAATGATATTAAGCCATTTAACCGAGAAAAATTGATTAAATATCATGATAAATACTTTAATCCGAAGGAAACAGTGGTGGTAATCAGTGGGAATGTTGACCAATCAGCTGAATCTATTATTAAAGAATATTTTGAAGCTTTTATTAATAATAAAGCTGAACCTTTGCCAAAAGTTGAAGTAGTTTTGAACCAAAAAAGTGAAAAGATTATTAAAAAAGAGATTGAACAAGGTCATTTTTGTATTGGGGTGCCGGCTTTAAGGTCTGATGACGAGAGAAAATATGCCTTAAAGTTGTTGGACATCATCTTGAGTGGAAATAGTTCTTCACGACTCTATACTAAGATCCGAGAGGAGAGAGCTTTGGCTTATTATGTCTTTTCAATAAGTGAAAGTTTCACTGAGACTGGATTTTTAGGAGTTCAATCAGGAGTTAAGCTAGATAAACTTAAAGAAGCTCAAGAACTAGTGATTAACGAGTTTTTAACTATTAAAGATAATTTGAAGGAAGAAGAACTTAAAAGAGCTAAGGAATTCTTGATGGGTAAGACTCAATTGGCTATGGATAAGAGTAGTTTCATGGCATCTTATGTTGGACAAAAGATTCTTTTGGAAAATGATGTCGAAAGTATAGAAAAAGAGATCGAAAGATATAATAAAGTTGAGCTATCTGAATTGAAAGATTTGTGTGAGCTTTTATTCAAGAAAGATAAGATAAAAAGCCTAATGGTGACTAAATAGAGCTTTAGCAGAATTAATTCTTTCTGCTAAAGAAGATTGGTGTTTATATTTAACGATTCCTTATGTGTTTTCAATGATTTTTTTGCTTTTATTAAGTTGATAAAATAGTTATTTAATTGATTTTCAAGCTCTATTTTTTGATTTTTAAGAGGGTTTTTTGTGATCTTTTGATATATTTTAAAAAAAATTATGGGTTTATTTAAAA
>JBAXAJ010000014.1:0-7616 GCA_037142555.1 Candidatus Shapirobacteria bacterium
GAATTATTTGAAAAAAACTTAGATAAGGTTTTGGATTTTATCATTAGTAAAGGTGGCTATTGGCCCATCTTACATTTATCTAATGCGATTAAATATAATAAATTATCTGGAGAAAACTTAGATAAGGCTTTAGATTTCATCATTAGTAAAGGTGGTAGCGAAGCAGCTAGAAATTTAGCTGATGGAATTAAAAATAATAAATTATCTGGAGAAAATTTAAATAAAACTTTTGGTTTTATTATTGACAAAGGTGAAAAAGAAGAAGTTGTAAAGTTATCTTATTTGATTCGTAGTGGTGATTTATCTAAAGAAAATTTAGATAAAGGTTTAGACTTTTTTATTAAAGAAGGTGGGGAAAAGGCAGCCAAAGATTCAGCTGATGCAATTAGTAATGGTCAACTTTCTGGAGAAAACTTAGATAAGGCTTTGGATTTCATCATTAGTAAAGGTGGTAGCGAAGCAGCTACAGATTTAGCTCGTGTGATTATTAGGGATAACCAACTTTCTGGAGAAAATTTAACTAAAGCTTGGAAATTTATTGATGATAAAGGTGGTGAAAATGTAATCAAAGATTTAAATGATGCAATTGAATATAATAAATTATCTGGAGAAAACTTAGATAAAGCTTGGGAATTTGTCAATGGAAAAGGTGATGGAAGTATCGCTACAGGTTTAGCTTATGGAATTATGGATAATAAATTATCTGGAGAAAACTTAGATAAAGCTTGGGAATTTGTCAATGAAAAAGGTGAAGAAGACACAGCTACAAGATTAATTGATGGGATTATATTAGATAAATCATCTAAAGAAAATCTAGATAAAGCTTGGGAATTTATCAATAAAAAGGGGGGAGATGGTGTAATTACAGATTTAGTTCAGATAATTAGAGAAGATAAATTACCTTTAGAAAATTTAGATAAAGCTTGGGAATTTATCAATAATAAAGGTGGGGAAAATATAATTAAAGATTTAAATGATGCAATTAAATACAATGATTTATCTGGAGAAAATTTAGAAAAAGCCAAGGCGTTTTTAAAATCAAAAGGGCTTAGTGCTTAAAATTAATTCTATATTCGTACCACTCAGCGAGCAACTAACAAATATACCCTAAAGATACGACAAATATGCTTTTATGTTATGGTTAAATAGAGCTAATGTAAGTACTAAAAATATATTTCACCCATAAATTATTTTAGTGCTAAAATAGTCTAATTATTGATTTCTGCCCAGAAATAATAATATATGACAAATATAAATGAAAATGAAAATGGTGATTGCTTGTTGATTGCTGGAACCACCTATCCACAAGAAATGATGAGAAAAGTTAGTGTGGGAATTGATCATGATATAGCTTTAGGAAAAGATATAAAAGTAAGAGAAAAAAAGACTCAAAACTCAGGTCCAGCTACTATAGCCATGGAAGAACTATTACATGAAACTAACACCCAATACACTGAAATCAAGACTAAAGAACTTGGAGAAGAATTTCGTTTTGTTGAAAGTCATTATGAGGAAACACTTGGGTATGACTATAATCATCCTCTAGGGGGAGGTGCACCTGTAAGAAAAGTGAAAAGATTACCTTCATATGGTTGTTTAATGAATAAAGAAGGTGAGCAACTAACAGAGTTAGTTGTAATTGCCAAGGATACAAATAATAATTGTCTTTTACTTGATGATAAAAATATTATCATACCAGTTATTAATTCTAAACGTAGAGCTGAGTCTATTTTTATGGATAGAGACAATGCATTACATTATAGAGTAGAAAATGGCAAGGTTGAATTAATTAACTCCTTTTTTGGATATTTTGGTTGCGCAACAAATGAAAAAATTGCTTCTCAAAAAATGTGTACACTTTCAATATTTTCTGAAGATAAACTTGGCGAAGCTAAAACATATTTATATTCTTATCTTGACGGCAAAATATTGAGTAATAGTTATACTAGGATTTATCAAACTAAAGAAGAAGTTAAAACATACTTTAATGATAATCATCTAATAGGACCAGCACTAATTCAAATTATGAATGAAAATGATTGGCTTTTAGGGAAAATAAAAATTTCATCAGATTTTAACGAAGGTAAAGATGTTAAGGTCTATAGATCTACTGAAGTATTTGGTTTTATTGGATTAGATGGATTACCTGTTACTGATTTGTTCACTTTTAACAAAGATAATGAAGTCATCAAATATCCGATTGATAGAACGATTGAAGCAAATACTAAAGCAGAAAAAAAGATTAAAACTGAATTAAATCGTTTGGCTAAAAATAATATTAATATAACTCTCAAAGAACTTAAGCTTTGTGATAATTTTAAACAGGCAATGTTAGGTTCAGTAAAAACTTTTTAATTTACAAAACAAATTCTATATTCGTTCCACTTCGCGAGCATTTTATTCTCAATAATACACAACTATAATGTTCTAAGTGTTAAACTTTACCAATGGATACTTACAATTGGTATCGAAAATTAATTAAACCAAATTTTTCTCCACCAGCCTGGTTATTTGGACCAGTATGGACTTTTTTATATGTTTTAATCTTTATTTCTTTTGGGAAAGTATTTCAATTATGGCTCCAAGGAATGATTCCATTTATTATTGTTTTGCCATTTATTTTAAATTTATTATTTAATTTCATATTTACTCCAATTCAATTTGGATTTAAAAATAATCTATTAGCAGCAGTAGATATTTCTCTGATACTAATCACTTTAATTTGGGCGATGATAGCCATATTTCCTTTTACACAATGGATAATTTACATTCAAATACCATATTTACTTTGGGTTTCTTTTGCAACTATATTGCAGTTTAATATTACTTATTTAAATCGATAAAATCTAATAAAATTAAATATGAGTATAAATAAAGATTGGCACTTAGTTAATAAGATGCCTAAAAATCCAACCATAGATCAAAGAATTAAATGGCATTTAGAACACTTTAAAAATTGTAATTGTAGACCTTTAGGCGGGAAAATGTTAGAAGAAATAAAAAATAAAAAGTTCTAATTTAAAATATTATTTTTATTTATCAATTTTTTGGACAGCCATTGCTATTATTTTTGATTATTTCTTTTTAGTAAAAGTTTTTAAACCAGCCGACGGCTATTACAAACTAGACGTCTATTTATATTACATAATTACTTTTGCTTTGCCCCTAGTTGCTGGATTGAGGAAAAAGTAATATTATATAGTTATATGAAAAAACAAAAATCAACAGCAAACATACTTTGGGCAGCTGGTCCAAATTCAAAATTTCAATTGAAAGGAGCCAAGGCCGCTGGCTTTCTAGCCGGTTTATGGCATGGAATTATAGCTCCAGTGACTTTCATAATCAGCCTATTCACTCCAAAAGTTAAGTTCTATGAAAGCAACAATAATGGCAAATTCTATGATTTTGGTTTTATATTAGGAATTTGTGTTTTTGGTGTTGGTTCTAATAAATAAATTAAATATGTTATATTAACCTATGACAGAAAAATGTAATGGAAATTGCCCTCATTTTGACAAATATAATGCTGATAAAGAGAAAATCAAACCAATCACTAGGAAAGATGGTTCAGTAGTTGAGGTTGGTTACTGTAGAACTGGGAATGGACTTATATTTGGGTCTATAGAGGAAAATTCGGATTGTAGACATGGGGAAAATCTTCCAAAAATTATTATTAGACAAAATATAACAATATGAAAATAAAAAATGAAACAAAAACAACTGAATGTTGTAATCAAACAATGATGTTTAAAAAACACCATTGTTTTCACAAAGGTGGCGGCAATTGTGCCATCTATGGGTTAAGTGTAATTGGTGCTTTATTTTATTTTTTATCAAATGCCACTACTTTTGGGATGGTAATGATTGGAATCGGAAAATCAATTTTTTGGCCAGCCATTCTGATGTT
Organism: Candidatus Shapirobacteria bacterium; assembly: GCA_037142555.1. Classification (GTDB taxonomy): domain Bacteria; phylum Patescibacteriota; class Microgenomatia; order UBA12405; family UBA12405; genus WARW01. Next base: position 3,908 of record JBAXAJ010000014.1, read on the forward strand.
CAAACTCCTAACTTATTTACAGATGTAATTATCATTCATCTATAATGACAAAATATAAATTTTGGTCAGATTATAAACATAATATTTCTGATGTAAAATCTATAAATTATCTTCTTAGTCTTCTCACTTCAACTCCTAAAAAAGTAACTATTCCCAAACTAGACAAAATTTCTAAAAATTCCAGATTTCTTTTAGCTCTCGGTCCAAAAAATAAAATAATCGGCATGGCTACTTTAGCTATTTCTACTATCCCAACCGGAGTCTGTGGTCACATTGAAGATGTTGTAGTTGACGATAATTTTAGAGGGCAGGGAATTGGAAAAACTTTAATTAAAAAATTAATTATCGAAGCTAAAAAAAATAAACTTCAAAAAATATCTCTAACTTCAAAACCAGCCAGAGTCGAAGCCAATAAACTATATCAAAGTTTAAATTTCGTTAAAGTTGAAACTAATGTCTATAAATTGATTTTGATATAAATCAAAAAAACCTAAGCTTCTGCAAATTATTGATTTTTAGCTTTAAAAGAGTATAATTATTAATTAATGAAGTATCTTTTTACAGTTATATTAATTGCCCTGACTTGGATCATCATGATAATAATCATGCCTATTGTTCAAAAAGATCACCATATCATTCTCTACTTTCTCGCTATAGTTAATACTTTTGTTTTATATTTGATCGGTTTTAGGAGCAGCTAAAATGATCCAAAAAATTAAACGTTTTTTCTACGTATTCACAACTTTTAATGTCTATGCCTTCAATTTTTTAATTGGCAGAAAAGTTTCAGGTCAACAATGGCTTTTTGACAGACTTTCTCACCTAGGTGGCATCTATATAAAATTCCTTCAACTTGCAGCTCTAAGTAAAAACATCGCCGGCATCAACATTACATCTCTTAAAGATGTTTTAGCTGTTTATGATCAAGTTTCTTTTGAAGAAATAGACATAAAAAAATTAATGACCCAAGAGTTAGGATCAAAAAAAGATCAAATAATTTTTGATAGTGACAAACCTTTTGCAGCTGGTTCCTTTGCTCAAGTATATAGTGGAACTTTAAACAATCAGCCAATTGTCATTAAGGTTCTTCGTCCAAGTGTCATCAAATTTCTACGCTTTGATTTAAAACTTTTAAGTGGAGCTGTCCGAATGCTCTCACTCCTTCAATCTCAAAACATGATTGATCTTGTCAGTGCTTTCAATGATTTTAAAAAAATTACTCTTGAAGAAATTAATTATAAAAATGAATTAAAAAATGCTGTTTTAATAGGGAAGCAACTAGCCAATCATCCAGTTGTTTATATTCCTAAAACTTATTCTGAATTTTCAACTAAAAATATCATTGTTCAAGAACGCATCGAAGGGATGCCTCTAACTGAACTACTCTCAAGCAAAATTGAAGACAAAATTGAATATGTTTCTAAAAAAATTGGGACTGATTTAAATTATGTCATGGAAGAATTGGCCATCGAATTACTTGCTGGCAGTTTGACCGACAGTGGCAGTCATGGTGACCCACACCCAGGTAATGTCTACATTTTACCTAACAACAAAATTGCTCTAATAGATTTTGGAATTGGTTCTGCTGTCCAAAAACACCAACCAGAACTTATGCAACTAATTTCTCAATATGCCTCTGTTTATCGTGGTGAATTCGATCCAGAAAAATTTTCTCAAGCCATGATAAGTTATTTCGTTCCAGAACTAACTCACTCAATGCAAACTCTAAGCACTTATTTTGGTCGCCAAGATTTAGTCAAACAAACTTTGCATGAAATTGGCCTAAGTGCTGCAAGAGTTTTCAACGACAGAAGTGGCGATCCTGCCATTTCTTCATTTTTAGATCAATATCGAATGCTCTATCTTTTTACAGAAGTGATAAACAAAAATAATCGTTTTGGTTTTCATGTGACTATGGAAACTCCAGCTTTCCTAAGAAGCACTCAAATTTTTATTCAAATTATTAGTCGTCTAAATTGTGACAAACAACTTCTTCGTCGAGCTTGGGAGCGAGTTCTTAAAGACAACGAAAATTTAGAGCCAACTCAAAATACTTCTTATAATAATGAATCTATTGATAATAGTCTCCATTCAGTCGCTGGTTGGTTCGAACGCTTGCATTCTAGTGATCCAGGCCTTTATAATAGGATTATGAGAACATGGGAGGGATCAATCGTATGAAACAACAATCTTGGATAATGTTTTTAAAATATCCTTATTCGACAGCTGTTCTGGCTTGCCTTTGGTTAGGCAGCACTATCATGCTTTTTATCGATAGAACTCTTCCTATTCTTACCATCATCATAATCAACATTATAATCACCTGGATAATTTCTTGGCTAAGTTTCCGTCCAAACTCTCTAAAATAGTTTTTACTCTAAGATACTTCTAACCTTGTTTTCCACCGTCTCAAAACTCGTGTTTGATTTAACTAAGCAATCAATTGCCCCTAGAGATAAAACAACTCCTTCTTGATCTTCTAGATTTGTCAAAACTAAAACTGGAATCAATTTTGTTTCTTCCATCGCTTTTAATTCTTTCAAAACTCCAATTCCATTGAGTTCTCCTGGAATTAATATATCAAGGACAATCAAGTCTGATTTCCATTCTTTAGCTTTTTCTATTGCTGATGCGCTATCAATAGCAAAATTTACCTCATAAATTTTTGAAAATTTATCTCTGTAAGCTTCAACTAATTGGCTTTCATCTTCAATAAATAATATTTTTTTCATAATCAATGATAACATTTACTTATGGATATTAAAAATAAACTTGAATGGGAAGAAAAATATAGTGTTGGAGTCAAACTTATTAATGACCAACATAAAACAATGTTTACCACTATAAATAAACTTATCGAAATGCTTAGCAGTGCCCCAAATAAAGAAAAAATTGTTGAAATAATAAATTCTCTTCTAGAATATAAAAAATTCCACTTTGCTACTGAAGAAAAATATTTTAAAGAGTTTAACTATCAAGGGGCAACCGAACATATTAATGCCCATCAAGAATTTGGTAAAAGACTATCAATTATTCAAGAAAAAAATAAAGATAATGTACTCTCTTTGAGTTATGATTTAGTCGACTTTCTAGAAGATTGGTTAATCGACCATCTATTGACAGAAGATCAAAAATATAAAGAATGCTTTATTTCTCACGGTCTAAAATAATCTAGATTATCTAGAAACTTTAATTTGACCATTTTCAGCTGCACAAGCTTCAAGCACTACCATTCCATTACTATAAGAGGTGAGTGAATAGCCAGTGTGGCCAGTTGTAGAGATACTTGGATCTTTTGGTAAATTTGGGAAATAATCAGACAAAGTAGTGTTTAAAGCTAAACAATCGCCAGTTCCACTAACTCCAACACAAAGAGTATTACAACCACTTGTGATGGCTCCATCAACTATTTCATAAGTTTTAGAAGCGGTGTGGGTTCCTAGACAAGTATTCATATTAGAACTATCTTTTTTATCAACAGCACAACTCATAACTCCAGTTAAAATTTGATTAATATCTTGAGCTCTGCGAGCATCTCGAGCATCAGCCATTCTTTGAGCTGGTTTCAAAGCTACTAAAACCGCAATTGCCAAAACAGCAATTATTGCCACTACTACTAAAAGTTCAATCAATGTAAATCCTTTTTTTGTATTTTTCATATTATTAATATTAATAAATATACTACTTATTAATATTATCACTTTATTAA
>JBAXAJ010000015.1:0-6382 GCA_037142555.1 Candidatus Shapirobacteria bacterium
GAATGGATTAAAAGTAAATGGGAAGAAGTTAGATAAAATGGTGGGAATTAGTGATTATATAGAACTGGAAAATATAAATGAGGTAGAAATAGCTGGTAAAAAATTGATTTTTTGGACGACTAATGGTTTTAAGTATGCCAAACTTTGGACATGTTCAGGCGATCAGAAATATGTTTGTATAGAACCAGTTAAAGGTAAAGAAGGGTTTGTGGAGAGTAAGGATAGTGAGATTAAAACAGGTGAAAAAATGGAGTTTTTACAGTCTTGGAGTTGGACTGGCAGAAGCTGAGGCTGGGGAACTTAGAGAAATTATTTTGGAAGCGGAGAAGGTTTTAGCCATTTTTAAATCTGGTTTAATGATGACAATTACTTTATCACCTGAAGCTAGTTTGGTAGTTTTAGAATCATTTTTGATTTGAAATTGATTATTTTTATCTTTACTAGGAATTAGAACAAAAATAGGGGAAGTTTTGGAAATATCGACAATCTTACCGATGACAACTTGATTATTATTTTCAATAGTCTTTAAATCAGTGATTATTAGACGTTTAGTGTCGAGACTATCATCAGAATTTAGATAGCCGAGAGCCAGAACATCTTGTCCAATTTTGATTTTGTCTAGTTGGGTTTTATTTCTTTTAGCATCTATGAAAGAAGTGCTTTCGCCGATGCTTAAAACTTTAGAACTATTTTTGTAATCGATAGTGATTTGAGTAGTTTCGATTTTAGTTATAGTTCCAAAAAAAGATTTTGGTCCATTAGTTATAGTTTCAGCAGGAGAAGTGATTTGTTGCAATTTTTCTTTAACTTTTTGTTGAACTGTTTCTCTTAATTTTTGGACTTCTTGAGTTTCTATAGCAAAAGTTTTAGTGGTGGATATTAAAAAAAGAGCTAAGACTATTAGAATTTTTGTGATTTTCATATTAGAATTTGGCTGTAGAGTAGGTAATAATTAATTGAGATTCGATTTGATTGTCATCAGGGTCAATGGAAGTTAAATTAATTTGGTTAGCACCACTGTCTAGATCAATAGTTGTTGAAAAAGCACCAGAGGCATCACTTTTAGTGGTGTAAGAATTGGTTAGGGTAGTGATTATGACGTTACTGTTTGCTGTGGTGGAACCTTTGATTTCGATTTTTGAAGTGGTGACAACTGAGTTATTTTCTGGCGAAGTAATGTTCAAATTAGTCTTTTGAGTGGTAGCGGTTGGAGTAACTTTATCTGCTGGGATAGATATGGTTGGGGTTATCTTATCAATGTTGACTGAAGGAGTTTTGTTCTTTTGGAGAGCAAAAAAGCCACCAGTTACACCAAAGCCTAGAAGGGAACCGAGTATAATTGCTAAAAAGAGTTCTTTTATCATTAGTACTCTAGATGATATCACAAAAAAGTGACTAGTGATGATAGAATTGAGTTATATGGAAATTAGAATATTAGGAAATCAAAGTGTCTTTTTAAAAGGCAAAAAAGAAAATTTATTAATTAACCCAACTAAAGAAATATTGGGTGATAGTAAGTATTCTTCCAGAATTATAGTTTTTACATCAGAAGATTTTGATGATTTGAAATTAAATACAGAAGCAATTATTATTAGAGGAAGTGGTGAATATGAAATTGGTGGAGTAGAAATAGTTGGTTACAGTGCTAATGGTGGAGAAACTGTTTATTTAATTAATCATGATGGGATTAGTGTGGCAGTTTTAGGTCAATTAAAAGAAGCATTGACTGAAAAAAGAGTTGAAAAAATAAATGGGATTGATGTTTTATTAGCTCCAGTTGCGATTGGAACTGAAAATAGTGCTAAGTCAGTTTTGGCTTGGGCTAAGAAATGGGGAGTGAATTACTTAATTCCAACTGGGTGGATAGAAAATAATGAAAATTTGATTAAGTTTTTAGATGTGGCTGATGAAGAAGGGGCTGAGCAAATAGAGTCTTTGAAGGTGGAAAAAGGTGATTTACCAGATGGTTTGGAAGTCAAAGTAATAAAAAAGGTATAATACACTTATGAACGACACAATTAAATTACCTCCAAGTTCGGAAGAAGCTGAGGTTTGTGTATTAGGTTCGATTTTAATTGATAATGATGCGGTTTTGGGAGTGTCTGAATTTTTAAGGCCAGAACATTTTTATAATTCAAATTATGCGAATGTCTATAAGGCAATGATGAGCCTTAATGAAGATAGACAACCAATAGATATAGTCACAGTTTCAGAAAAGTTAAAGGAATTTAAACTTCTTAAAAAAATAGGTGGAAAGAGTTTTTTGGCTAAATTAGCTAATGAAGTGCCAACCTCAGCTAATGTTGAAAGCTACGGAAACATAATTAAATCCTTGTCCGCTAAGAGAGAACTAATCTCAGCAGCGGGAAGAATTAGCGAAAAAGCTTTTGATGATGCCCTACCAGCCGATCAGCTATTAGATATTGCCGAACAAGAAATATTTTCTTTATCTCAAAAACATTTAAAATCGGTCCCAACTTCTTTAAAAGAAGTGTTGACTGCTAGTTTTGATCGTCTAGATGAATTACAAAAATTGGGAAGTGGCTTGAGAGGAGTTCCAACTGGCTTTAAAGGTTTGGACAACATGTTGGCTGGAATGCAGGATAGCAACTTATTAATTTTGGCAGCTCGACCTGGAGTTGGTAAAACCGCTTTTGGTTTGAATATTGCTCGTCATGTGGCAGTTGAACAAAAAATGCCGGTTTGTATGTTCTCTTTGGAAATGAGTAAAGAGGAATTAGTTGACCGACTTTTAGTTAGACAAGGCTTGATTGATGCTTGGAAACTTAAAACTGGTCAATTATCTGATAATGATTTTGCTTCTTTATCTGAGGCAATGGGAATTTTGGCTGATGCACCTCTTTATATAGATGACACACCAGGTTTAACAGTTACTGAATTGAGAACTAAAGCTAGAAGACTACAAATTGATAAGGGAATTAAATTTATTATTGTCGATTATTTGCAATTAATGCATGGTTCGACTAGAGATAACCGGGTTCAAGAAGTGTCAGAAATTTCTCAGGGTTTGAAAAATTTGGCTAGAGAATTAAAGATTCCAGTTTTAGCTTTGGCTCAACTTTCTCGGGCAATGGAAACTAGGGGAGGAAGACCAAGATTATCTGATTTGAGAGAATCTGGAAGTATCGAACAAGATGCTGATGTAGTTATGTTTTTATTTAGAGAAGATGAAGAAGTCAGAGAAATGGTTACTTGTAGTATTGAGAAACATCGAAACGGTGGAGTAGGTAACTTTAATCTATATTTCAATGGTAAACAAGTCAGCTTTTTTGATGTGGAAAAGAAGCAATAATATGGTAAAATAGCCAGTTCTTTAAAAAACAGGCTATTGAAGAAAAAATCGAAAAGGAGGAGTTAGAATGGGTAAGAAGCAAGCAAATGAAAAAACCGCTTTTAATGTGGAAATTTTTGGTGGAGAAGAAAGACAGAAGTTAAGAAGTAAAATTGTTTCTGGTGGTATTTTGACAGTTGAGTTTGATGGTAAAGCAGGTAGTGTTTTGGCAAGTATTTGTAATAAAGATCGAGTTATTGGTTTTAGTTATTCCCAAAATACAGAGAAGGCAATTATCAGGTCAATTGGAAATTACAATGCTGTTGAAACAAAAGAGAGTTTAATCAATGATTTGGTTAAACAAGGATGGGTTTTTAAATTAAGGTGGTTAATAGTAAGTAAAACATTTGAAGCTAGGTTGGAAAAAAATGACGAATTTAAGGTTGCTGAAAGCGACAACTTCGTTCATGCAATAAGGGGGTTGTTGAAGAGAAAAAGGAGGAAAAGAAAATGAGTTGTAGAAAAAAGATTAAAGCTCTATTACAAAGAGGATTTTATATCAGATGCGAATACACAGGCTTCTTCTGGGCAAATTATTTCAGTAAATTGGATATTCGTTTTGAGCATGAATCTGGTAATACCCTTCAAGAAGCTATCATTAATGGGTTAAAAAGTTATATGAACGCAGCAAAACAATTTGGTTTTGTTGTTGACGATAGTTTCCAAATTGATCTCATTATTGATGAGAAGCTTAAAGAAGGCTGGGTCCTGACCTTAAGTTGTTTTGAAGAGGTTTTCAAAATTGAACTCGTTAAAGAAGGTGAAGAGACTCAAAATTATTTCAATAGGAAATTAGGACAAGTTATTGAATTGTGTTTAGAAGAAGTTAAGGGAAATTTAAAAAGAGAGGAGAGTGTTCAAAATGTTTGAAGTAGTTAGTAAAAATGGTAAGACTGTGACAGTTTATGCGGTCCAGGAAAAACCAGAGCATTTTTGTAGTTTCCCTACAACTTATTTTTTGGTTTTTTCTAAAAGAAACGGATGGGAATGGAAAGAAGCTGAAAAATATAAGCCAACGTCTGTAAAGGAAGAGACTAATGTGATGGATGTGGTGATGAAAGAACAATCATATAATGTGACAGAGATAATACAGGATTGATCGTTATTGGAAAGGATGGTGTAGAAATGTATACAGCAGATGAGGTGTTGGAAAAAGTGTTTTATCGGTTAAATGAAAAGATTGGAATGAATATTATAGAGTTGGATAAACCTATTAAAAAGGGTTGTATGACTTTTGATAAAATTTCTATTTTTAAAAATTCAAAATCTGTTCATTTTATTGCTGGACTTGGTAAAAATTTAGATACAAATGAGCCTTATAGTTTGACTATAATTTTAATCAAATTACCCAGAGATTTTGAAGAAAGTCAAGAAAAAGTTGTAAAAGAAGTTTTGGAAAGAAAGGGTTTTGCTGAGTCAATTTTTACAACAATGAAGTCAAATTTAATACTAAATTCAATTACAGTACCAGCTGGTACATCAAAAGAAATATTGGATGATGTTCTTGTAAATAATTTGGTCCAAGCGACTGAAGAATATTTATAAAAATAGAGAATTTTGGCTTTTAAAAAGGCGTTAGTTAGATTAATCCACTGGGATTGATTTGATTAGCGCTTTTTTTTTGTGAGATAATATAGGAATAAATGCCGGAGTGGTGGAATGGTAGACACGCACGACTCAAAATCGTGTGATAGCAATATCATGGGGGTTCAAGTCCCTCCTTCGGCACATAAATGGTAAAATAGAGATATGATCTTAGGAATTATAAAAGTTTTAGGAATACTATTATTTGCTTATTTGATTTGGAGAAATCTACGAGAGAACTACAAGGATGAAGAGCTAACTTCTTATGCATGGATTGCACTATTAGCTTTCTTTATTGGTGGAAGATTAGTCTTTGGTTTAATTCATTGGGGAATTTGGAACAATAATTGGTTAGATTGGTTGACTCCATGGAGTAAACCAGGGATGAGCTATCTAGGAGCTTATCTGTCAGTTTTTGGAACAACTTGGATCCTTTGTAAAATTAGAGATTGGAAAATATGGGCATTTGCTGAAGACAGCTTAATGGTTTTTTTAATATTTTTTGGATTTTTATTTTTAGATGAATTTATCAGGTCAAAGTTTAATCTAATAACTGGATTATATGGAGCTATTATATTAGTGACTTTAGTATTTTCTTCTATTATTAGAAATAAATATAGATCCTTTGTTTGGTATAAGAGTGGTAAAAAAGGTTTCACTTTCTTCTTTGCTAATGCGATAGTTTGTTTGATGTTGGCAATAATGTCTTTTTACTTTAAAATTAATCTTGTTTATTCAATTTTATATTCAGTTGGTGTTTTGGTCTCTTTAGTTGGGTTATTCATTCTAGGAGAAATTTATGAAAAATAAAAAGAAAGGAACGGAATTAAGTTTTCCAGCCAGTTTATTAAATCCGATAAAAATGTTTTTAGAAGGTGAGCTTATTAAACTTAAAAGACAAAAAAAGTCTTTGAAGAAATCAGATCCTTTTTCTAATCCAGAAAGAACCACTGAAAATTCATTTGAAGAAGATTTGGATGAACAAATTGGTCATTTTGATTCTGAAATCAAAGTCAATTTTGTTAATAAACAAATAGTTCAGTTAAGAAAATCATTGACTCGATTAAAAATAGGGAAGTATGGAATCTGTGAAAGTTGTGGAAAAATGATAGATACTGATCGTTTAGCTATTAAATTAGATGCTACAACTTGTGTTAAATGTACTAAAGAAAACGAAAAATAAGCTAATTTATTTTTTCGGGGTTTTGATGATTATTGGTGTTCTTCATGACTTTTTAGTTGTTGGAAGTGTCTTAGTTATTAAAAACCAAGGAATTAGTTTTGGTCAGCAAATTCCATTAGTTTTTATTATTACTTTAATCTTTTGTATTTTTAGCTTTGTTTTATTCTTGAGAGAAGAAAGTTTTGGTCTATTAATGATTAGTGTAGGTGCTTTTATTAATTTAATTGATAGATTGAGATTTGGTTTTGTGAGAGATTATTGGA
>JBAXAJ010000016.1:0-5939 GCA_037142555.1 Candidatus Shapirobacteria bacterium
CCGCATAAACAATCCGCCATTGGCGGATTTTTTGATGTAACTTTAGGTTATCTATTGCTTTTTAAAGAGTTTGGTTGTATATTATAGGTATATGAGTAAAGAAATTGAACAAATAAAACAAATTATTGAAAACCATAATTTTCAAAGACAAGTAAACATTGAAAATATTGGGGATAGAGATGCTGAAATAAAGATGGAATCTGAAAAAAGATCATTAGACAATAAAAAGATCTTAGAAGATTCAGGAATAGTTACTTTATTTGAAGAGATTAGAGATACTGGTTTATTAAAATATAGGCTAGTAAAACCTATTGATGGTAAAAATGATGTTCCAGCAAGAATAGTCTATGGTCAAGAAAATGAAAGTATTTCTATTTGCTTTAATTCTTCTAATTCTAATAGTGAAGTTGATCGTGAAGGTAAAATTAAAATTAAAATTAAAATTAATGTTTGTAGTGGGGGTGTAGTTTTAGTGGAAAAGATAAGAGAGAAGGGATACTTCAGAACTGCACAATATAATCATATATCTATTGATAAAGAAAATATTGCTGAAGTCGTTGGTAATGAAATTGCTAAATACAATTCTTAATTATTTCCATAGATAATTTTAAAAATCCCCTTTTGGGGATTTTTTGATGGAATATAAGTTAGTGTCTAAATAGTAAATTTGGCGGATTTTGTGATATTATAGGTGGATTTATAGAAATCAAAGAAAGGCTTTTTGACTTTCTGTACATTAAAACAAAAAATTTTTTTTAAGGAGGAATGAGAAATGGGTAGTGTAAAAGATTTGAGAAAAATTCAAGCGGCAACAAAGAATTGTATGGGGGTAGGAGAATTCAAGTTTAGTGATCGTTTTAGTGTTTTTGATTGGGGTGAAATGCCAGATTTAATTGATGAAAAAGGGAAAGCTTTGACTATTCAGGGAGCATTGTTTTTTGAAGAAGCAAGAAAGCTAGGGATTCGAAGCCATTATTTGGGGCTTATTAACGAAAAAGGTCATCCTTGTTTTTTGTCTTCTTTGGATTATCCAAGCGACACCATGAGAGTAGCTTTAGTCAATGTGATTGAGCCTGTTTTTAAAGATGGGGTTTATGATTATTCTGAATACAAAAAAGTTTTCAGAAATTATTTACTTCCAGGTGAGTTCATTTATGTTAATGAAATCTCTCCAAATTCGAGTATTTTACGCGACATCAACAGCGGCAAACTAGCATATCAAAAATTAGGTTTAGATGAGCCGCCGGTTGCTGGTCAAGTTTTGCCTAAGCCTTATCTTTATGTGACGACTAAACTTGAAAGTAAAGATCGACGTATTGATGAATGGGAAGATTTTGCTGAAATGGCTGGTATTTCAATGGAAAATGTTGACGAACTCAAAGATGTTTTGATGAAAGCTAATGAAGTTATTTCATCAATCACTGACAAGATTGGGATGGTTAATAAAGACGGAAAAATCGAAATGGCGGTTGATGATGCAGGGGAATTTATGATTGTTGATGTTGCTTGTACTCTTGATGAATGCAGATTTGCTTACAATGGTGTTCAGGTGAGTAAAGACATTTTACGCGATTTTTACAAAACTACAGAGTGGAAGGAAGACATTGAAAGAGCTAAAAAATTAGCAGAAGAAACAAAAAACCCAGATTGGAAGAGCCTTTGCACTTTAGAACCAGAATCTTTACCAGAAGATTTGCTTGAAGTTGTTTCCGACATTTATATGGCGACATCTAATGCAATGAACTATGCAATCAATGGAAAAGAATTGTTTGAAGCTCCTAGTTTGGAAACAGCAGCTCAAGCATATTTTGCTTGGAAAGAGAAAATAGGTTGAATCCTATCCTAAAAAAAAGTTTTAAAACTAAAAGGCAGTTATTTTTGTTGTTTATCAACACAAATTAGCTGTCTTTTTTTTTGTCTTTATTCTAGAATACCGTCGAGGTTGATGTCGTAGAGAATTTCTTCAGAAATTAATCTGTAGTTTAATATTTCTTTTTGATCAAACCAAATTGGAATTTCTTTTGAAGCTTCTTCAACAGATCCAGATGAATGGATGATGTTTCGAACAGCGCGAGAATCAACATCAGATGCAGTGTAGGAATCGATGGTGAAATCGCCACGAATAGTTCCTGGAGCTGAAGTTAATGGTTCAGTTGAGCCAGTGATTTTTCGGACAACAGAAACTGCTCCCATCCCCTGCCATACCATAGCGACGACTGGTCCACTACTCATAAATCCTAGAAGTTTCATTCTAATATCTTCAGCAAAAGCAACAGGATCGCTGCCTGGAAGTGGAATCCCCTTAGCTTTGTAGGCCTCGAATGATTTAGTTCCAGTTTTAAAAGCCCAATCTGGATCGGTTGAATAATGTTCTAGTGCAAGTTCTTTAGTTGGAATCATCATTTTTAGAGCAACTAATTTTAATCCGCATTTTTCATAGCGGCTGATGACTTCACCAATTAAAGCTCTTTGGACACCATCTGGTTTGACGATGACTAATGTTTGTTCTTGTTTACTATCGTAGTTTTTCATATGTTTATATTTTCTCTGAAAGTTTTTGAATAATCAAGTTGATAGTATATATTTGAACATATTGATGATTATCGATATAATATATCTATGGATAAAATCTTTAAAGCCTTGGCAGATAAAAATCGAAGAAAGATTTTGACTGTTCTTAAGAATGGAGAAATGTCGGTGTCAGAAATTTTGGTTAATTTTGAAATTACTCAAGCAACTTTGTCTAATCACCTATCGATATTAAAAAAGGCTAATTTGGTTTTATGTTCTATAAGAGGTAAACAAAGAATTTATAGGTTAAACAAAGAAATTTTGGCAACTTTTGGGCAAAATATAAGTAATTTTGTTGGTATTTTAGAGAAAACTTTCACACAAGATCTTGGTTTAAGAAATAAGAATTAACGAGTCAATTGACGAAATAAAGCTTTGGGTGTAAATTGTTATAAGTTCGTTAATAATTATTTTTTTTAAAATTATGAATTCTTTTAAAGCAGGTAAAAAAATTTTTAAATCTTCAGAAGAAGTGGTTAGTATGTTTTTAGGTTTGGCGATTGTGGTGGTGATAGTCGGTTTAGTTTTTAGTTTTTTCCAAAAAAGAAAAGGAGATATTACTCTTCCTGGAGTCAGTAATAATATTGATATATCTAAGGTTGAAGATAATAAAAAAGCAGATTCCGTTAATAAAGAAAATGTTTATACTGTAGTTCGCGGCGACAGTTTATGGAAAATTGCTAAGGCTAAATATAATGACGGTAACAAGTGGACAGAATTGGCTAAAACAAATAATTTAAAGAACCCACGAGTTTTGGTTGTTGGTCAAAAAATTAATTTAATTCAAACTGTTAGTCAAAATACAGCTAAAACTACAACTGGAGAACAAACGATTTCTAAGGGTAATGCGATTGGTGGCGGAGAATATACTGTAGTTAAAAATGATAATTTATGGAAAATTGCAGTTAAGAGTTATGGCGATGGCTATAAGTGGACAAAGATTTGGGAAGCTAATAAAAAAATGATTGGCAATCCTGGAGTTATTTACGTGGGTACTAAACTGGTCATACCAAAGCTATAATTTATTAGTGCCGAAGTAGCTCAGTTGGTAGAGCATAGCTTTCGTAAAGCTGGGGTCGGGAGTTCGATTCTCCCCTTCGGCTCTAAGTTAGGTTTTTATTTCGGCTATAGGTTAGATGATGTATAATATAGAATCTTATGACACAATTTAAAAGATCAAGATTGGTTCGAAAAACTGATGAACAGATTACAAAAAGAACCGCGCTTTTAGGTATTTTTGCTGTTATTTTATTCATATCAGTGATTATTTTTGGCTTACCTTTTTTAATAAAATTTTCGGTGTTCTTAGGTGAATCAAAAAGCAATAAAGGTGATGTAAATAAAGAGGCTGTTTTGCCACCACTGGCTCCAAGATTGATTATTCCATTTGAAGCAACTAATAGTGCAAAAATCAAAATTACTGGTTTTGCTGAAGCTAATGTTAATGTTCAATTAATTAAAAACGATGTTGCTGGTGAAAAAATTAAAGTGTCTGAGGCTGGTGATTTTTCTTTTGATAATGTTGATTTAAATGATGGTGATAATACTTTTAGCGCTATCGCGATGACTGATAATGGAGGAAGCAGTGAAGCTTCTAAAATAATTAATGTTTTTTATAATACTAGAGTTCCTCAATTAACTATGTCAAATCCTAGTAGTGATGAAGTTTCTGTTGATTCGGCTGATTTTGATGTGATTGGAAGAACTGACAAAGGAAACAGCGTCACAATTAATAATCGGGTGGCAATGGTTGATGATGAGGGTAATTTTAAACTTAAATTGCAGTTAAATTCTGGTAAAAATAATGTGGAAATAATAGTTCGTGATTCGGCTGGAAACGAGGCTAAAAAGAATATAACGATCACCTATTCGCTATAAAAAAAATACCCTAAGTTATGATTTGATTGAAAAATCACAGTCAGGGTATTTTAAATAATATATTCATCTTTTTATCCATTTCGATAATCCTTAAGTTGTTGTTCTAACCATTTTCTTTGTTCTTCAGTTTTTTCATGAGAACTACTTATTCGGTAACGGATTTTTTCGTTTTCATTATTTGTTACGACAACACGATACCATCCATCACTTTTCTTTTCAACTTCTGAACAAATTTCTTTTATCTTATTTAAATCAATTTGATGACCAAGCATTGTAACAATCTTTTCAGGTAATTTTTTGCTTGGTTTTGGGATATTGATGTCTTTTTGGTTTGAACGGTTTTTTGGATGTTTTTAAGTCAGGCCTTCTACTCGGTGTACAAAAGTAAAAAATTCTGTTCCACATTCTTTGCATATTACATATTGCTTCTCTTGATTCTTACAGATAATGTAATAAGAAAAACAACTACATTCTGGGTTTGGGCAACCATATTCTGCTATTGCTTTAATTTTATAGACATGTAGCCCAATCTTAGCTCCTTCTTCAGACTTTTTAACATTTTCTTTAAAATTCGAATGTTTTTTTGATTCATACATGAAAATCACTCCTTTTCTTTTTCGACTTATATATTATTAAGATTCAAATTGTTAATTTGAAACATTTTTTTTTAAAGTGCATAAAAGCTTTATTTAAGACTTTTGATTAAATCTGGGAAATCCCAATTTAGGACTATTTTACAATAGAAAAACAAAAAAACTTTAGATAAATATTAGGAAGAGAAGAATCCAAGGATATAAGAGTGAATTTGCGAAGAGTGAGTGGAGTAATAGAGCAATTATTATACTTTGATGGGTTAAATCGGCTCTAATAAAGTAATTTTTAAGTCCCAGAAGGAAGAGTAGAAGGCCGATTATCCCTGTAGTCGTTAAAATTGTCATTAAACTAGAATCGAAACCAAAATTGGCGTGGGAATTTTGAATTTTAATGTCGCGGACAAAATAGAGATTGTTATAGCCATGACCAATAATTGGGGCTTTTTTGAAAGTTGAAAAAGCTTCTTTGTAATTTTCTATTTTGGCGGTGATTGAAGAAGTCCTTTCTAGTTTAGTCCCCTCGCCTTCTTGTCTTGGAAGTAACAGGATTGTGGAAACAATTAGAACAAAACTTATTAGAAAAATCTTTATATTTTTCTTTTTGAAAGCGATGAAAGTGAAAGCTAATAAAAAAGACAAATAAGCTGATCGACTGTAGGTCAGAATCATTGCAAAATAAGCGGTTATCATCAAAAGCCAACGATATGGAATTTTGGAATTTAAATATAAATAAATTAAAAACATTAAATAGATGAAAGCGGTGAAAGTTGGATCAAAGAAAGCGCCGACTAGACGGAATAGATGTGGGTCCCAATTTTGAGAATTAAAATAGGTGAAATTTGGCCAAATGAAATATTGGATTAAACCAAAAATTAGGTTTGAAATTATGGCTATAAT
>JBAXAJ010000017.1:0-4662 GCA_037142555.1 Candidatus Shapirobacteria bacterium
CCATAATAAATTTTTTAGAAAATATAACTTTTTTAGTATACAATGACCTCCTCCCCGGGTTCCGCTAAAGCTACACCCGGGGTTTCCTTTTGCGGCCTGAAAATCCAAAGGTGGTTATTCACAATTCGCCCTAGAACAACTTTGTTGTCTGGGGCTTTTCTTTTCTATCCTGCCATTCGATATACTTTCTTACATGTTCTTCATTCAGTCCAATGGTTGAAGAAAAATATCCCACACTCCAGATGCCGTCCCAATCCAAATACATTTCTCTGATAAATTTAAATTTTCTCTTGATATGAGCACTGGAATTTGCTTTAAGCTTTTGGACGGCATCTGATACAGCGATATTTGGAGGGATTTCTATTTGCACATGAACATGGTCTCGATCTGTATTCACAGTATGGATATAGAGTGTGGGGTATTTTTTGACGGTATTATACAAACTGGTGATTAATTCAGCTTTAACATAGTCTTTTAGCCACTTTCTGCGATGTTTCGTGCCCCAGACAACATGATATTGATGTTGATAGGTGCTATGATTTAGACTTTGGATTCTCATGACAAAAGCCTACCATAAATTTCCTTGAAGGGAAATTTCTGTCCGGGATACTGTAAAGGCAAAGTAGAAATGTCATACCTGCTGGCAAAATAGAAATGTCATACCTTGCCAAATAGGCTATTTAATTGCGTTTATTAAATTTGAGGTTCTTCGATACATATAAGCTCGCTTCCAAGGGTGATTAGGTGGCGGTGTGTGAGCTTTAGACTTATGAACAGTTAGTAATGGTAATTTGATATTAATCTCTTTTTTAGGCCTATCTGGTAGTTGGAAATAATTGAGATATTTACCCTTAATTTGTAGCTTAATGTCACCGTTCAAACGCTCTTCGATTGTAACCTTGTCTTTCTTGTAAACTGTTGTTGGCTGTATTTCCTCCAATTGATAATAGTTGCTTTTGAATCTAACAGTGTAATCATTTTGAATACATCTTTCAGAATGAACAGACATGATGCTATCCAATTCTTTAACTTGTTTGTCGCTTAGTGCTCGATGTAAATCCGCTTTCTTTCTTGGCTCAACAGCAAATTGTTTATTAAACTTTGGAATGAATACTTCTTTCAAAAAAATGTTAGCTTGGGTGATAGTATTGATTTTTGCCAATCTCATTTCTTTCACTAATCTTCTTTGAAAAGTGCCATTCATCTTTTCAACTCTACCTTTAGCTTGTGGTGAATTGGCATGAATTATTCGCACATCAAGTTGTTGCATTGCTCTTTCAAATTGAGTCATTAACTCTTTGTTATCAACAGCATTTTTGTGATTAACTTTGTAGGTACTGAATCGATCTAGGTAGATAGATATTGGTATTCCATGTTCTTCGCCGTATTCTTTCCAGAACTGTAAAACAGCTAAAACACCTTCATTGGGCGCAAAGACAGCCTTAGTTGGTTTGCCAGTTGCATCATCTACTGAAAGTAAGAGGCATTGCTCAATTCCGACCTCTTTTTCATTTCTACCCTCAAACCAATTATGATAGCTACCGTCAAATTGATCCATCTCACCATAGTTAGCTTTTCTTTCTCGCCACTGACGTTTTGCTTTTGCCATTCCTCTTTTTTTAGCATCCCAGAGACCCTCAGTTATCATTAAATTTCTGACAGTCTCTTTACTAAAATCTATTTGATTGTCATCTCGTAAATGTTCTTGAGCTAGTAATGGGTTAAAATCATGATAGATTTTTCTTAATAACTTCTTTGCTTTTTCTGTAATTTTGGGGTCTAGTTTTCGATTACTAATTTTACCTCTATTACCATGAATAGCTCCTTTGATACCTTGCTTAGCTATTCTCTTCTTTAATCTTTTAACATGCCTTACTGACAGATTTAGAGCTTTAGCGGCTTCAGTGCCATCAATCTTTTTAGTTAGTAGCTTTTTAATGATTTCATAACGTCTAGCTTCTTTTTGAGTCATAATTATTAATTGATTTTGTTCCATATTTTAGTCTAATATTTAGACCAGAAATATGGCACAAATTCGTTAACTATGACATTTCTACTTTGCCCGCCCTATGACATTATCACTTGGGCGGGACAGTGTCAAAAACTAAACTCATACCTAAATGCCACGACAAACTCCAAGCAACTATTTCTCTACTAGCAATATCTTTAATAACTGACAAATAGATAAAACGATTACCAATCCACAAATAAGTAATATCAGTACAAAGTGTTTTCTGTGGTTCTGTTTGTTTAAATTCTCTAGCTAAAATATTTTCACAAGTCCGATGTTCTAAATTCTTTTTCATAATCATTTTGTATGGATTTTTACTACGCACTTTAGTTATCAAATCATATTTATTCATAATGCGGTTAACTTTTTTGTGATTCATCAAAACATTCATTTCTCTAAGTAATTTCATAGTTATTACCCTATGGCCATGTTTTGCTCTGCCTTTATCAAACAGTATTTTAATGAGTAAATAATCAGCATAATCTTTATCATTCTCATCCGTCTTTTTTAACCAGGCATAGTAACCGCTTCTATTCACATTAGTAATATTACAAAGTAATTTAATCTTAAATTTTAAAGTTCTAATTATTTTATATCTTTGACTTGGCTTTAGTTTTAGCTCTTTCTTTGGACCCGGAGCTTTACTAAAAAATCATTCTCAGCTTTAAGGTAGGCAACTGTTGCCTCTAATCTAGTAATCTTTTCAGCGTCGGTTATACCTCTAGTTCTTGGCCGACCACCACCAGGTTTTTTACCTCGATCATCAATTGCTAGTTTATCTATTCCTTTTAATTTAACTTTTTTTCGCCAGGACTTTAAACGTTGCTCTGGTATTTCGTATCCAATTAAGTTTAGATCAAATCCAGCCTCTTTAAATATTTGTTTAACAGACAAACCTTCTTCGGCGTACTGTTTAACGGCCAGAATCTTAAATGTGTTACTGTAGCTAATGGACTTAGTGCTACATTTGGCCACGTTTGGGTTTTTGAGCAGGTCTGCGACCTGCTCAGGACTAAATCGTCTTTTGCTCATACATTTTGAATTAAGGTTTAATGGTCAAAAATGGTTGGTAAATTAGTCGTTGTATTTAAACCAATTATACCAGAGAACGAATGATCGGCGATGCTGATTGGACAACCCCCGATGAATTCGGAGGTTGTTTTTTAAATATGAAAAACGACACTCTAATCCATTAGTTGATTTCTGAATCTTTGGATCACTTAAATAGTGAAACAAGTTTGGTAGTGTGTTATTAATTAAAGTTCTAACTCGTCTAACATCATAATGTCGATATAATTTTGATTCATAAATATCAGAACTCCTCTCACTTAAAAATTCTCTGTATTTAAATTCCCATTCTTTAAAATTTTTAATCCAATTATTTTTATCCTCAAAATTAAATATTTCATGAAGTGTTAATATGATACTTCTCAAATCTTTTCCTGCATTAGTTTTTGGATATCTTGTTAGATACAACAAACTCATTCTTTGAACATGTATTAAACATCTTTGATGCTTAACACCAGGTAAAACCTCTCTAACGGCCATAATTAGGCCTTTATCGCCATCCGAAGTAATACTAACTATATTTAAACCAGCATCTTTTAACAACTTTAACTCAACTTTAAAATCCTGATAATTTTCATCCTTTACGATTTCATAATACTGCAGATGTTTTAAATCAGAATCAAAATAATTAATGATACAGAAATTACTAATATATGTTCCATCAACAAGTAAATGGCAATTATCATTAGCTTTAAATTTTGGTATTGGTGGATTATCTAAATATGTTTTAAATAATCTTTGAATAGTACTAATTGAACATTCTCTTTGTTTGGCAATTTCTTTTAATGTCATTCTGCCTAATACCCATTTTTTGAACCAACTTTTTTGTCTGTTAACAGAATTACTTTTTTCTTTCCAGACAAAAAGATTGTTACATTTTTTACATTTAAATCTCTGCCTACCACTCCTTATGCCCCACTTTATTACATCAGAACTGAGACACTTTGGACAGTGTTTTTTTTGAAATATTAGTCATAATGTTAAACCGTTTTAACTTTAGTTTGGATTATTGTTTAACATTACAACAAAACTTTAATTTTCACCAACCATTTTTGACCATTAAACCTAAAGAACTAAAAAACGGCTCCTTTTGAGAGCCGACTAAATATTTTATAAATACTTTAATAAATTTATTTGACTAAAAATAAACTTTTACTATACTTCAATATAATTATAATACAATGAGAACATCAATGGTCCATATATCATCGTTTAAGCAACAAGAGATTTGTAGCTGGTATCGCTATGTGGTAAATTGTAGTTCGGAAAATGTGGTAAAATAACAAGTTAGAAATAACAATAGGTTAAACCCCGAACTTCTAAAAAAAGTTTGGGGTTTTTTTTTACCCGATGGTGCAGGAATAGAAAAAAGTTTTTATCTTTGTATCATCAAACAAAAGAGAAAGTTCTTTGACATGTTGGAAACCAAAATAGTCCCTTAGCTCAGTGGTAGAGCTCTTGCCTTACATGCAAGCAGTCGTAGGTTCGAATCCTACAGGGACTACAATTTGGCCCGTTCGACTATCGGTTAGGTCGTCAGGTTTTCATCCTGAAAAGAGGGGTTCGACTCCCCTACGGGCTAC
>JBAXAJ010000018.1:0-3954 GCA_037142555.1 Candidatus Shapirobacteria bacterium
GGATAAAAGTCTTTAAATTACTTGTTTTAGAAGTTATTTAAATATCTTTTTAGCTTTGATTCGGTAATTATGATTTGTTTAAGGATTATTTGATATATATGAGTAGTATTAAAATTATTCTTTTTTACGGTAAAAAAATAGGCTAAAATGAGCAGTTTTTTAGCGGAGAAAAAGCGGAGTAACTAGATTATTATGCGGTTAACAAATAAAAATATACTTAAAATATGCGGTTAAAGTCTTTTTAGGGGGTGTATTTAGTGTAAATTTGTATCCTCACCAGGAATCGGACCTGGATTTGCCACTTAGGAGGTGGCCGTTCTATCCATTGAACTATGAGGATCTAATCAAAATTATTAATTTCTAATTTCTAATTTCTAAAAAAAATTAAAGTTAGTTATATTCTACTATTTAAATATGAAAAAGATTTGTTTAAGAGCTTGTAGTGAGATCTTGAAGCTAATTTAAAGGGATAAACAGGATTGGTTGCTTATTCTTTTTATTTTTTTAAGTTTAAAGAGCACTTTATATTATAACCCATAAATAGATTAGCTGTTTTTGCTATGATTCTTTTTATATATAAGGTTTTATAAAGATGTTGTTTGATGTTCTAAACACTTTGTTAATGTATCTAAATTAGCAGAACAAGGCTATTACTGATATGTAGAGTAGTCGTTTATCTTTGAAGGAATCTAAGAGTTAAATAATTAAAAGAATAAATTTTTTTAATTATTTAGTTGATAGGGAGTTTTACTAAGTAAAATGTCCTGTATTTATTATTATAAGTTTCGTTTATTTAGTAGAGATATATTGCAATACATCTCTACTTACTTGACACAACTTTAAAAAGTCTCTAATATCTTTGTTATATGACTAACCATGATAGAAATATGCGAACCCTAATAGTTTGTTCAGTGATGGCACTTTTTGTGCTTGTGCCTTTAAAGTTTGTAGAAATTGGACAATACAGCGTAGCTAACAGTGATAGTGAAGCTGTTTTAGGGGCTGTGGCTGAAGAATCGGTGGTTTTACCAGAAGTTATTAGTGAAGAAGAGGTTATTCCTGAAGAAGAGGCTGTGTTAGGAGCTACAACTGAAAATACTTGTTTCAGCCAGAGCATAGTTGAAGGCCAAGTTGCAGTTCTAGAAGACAGATTAGATGATGAAGATGTGACTCAAGAAGTTGCTGATGCAATAGACCTAAAGATAAAAGAAGTAATAGCTAACCTTTGTGAAGAATAATTAAAAGATTGTATTTAAATTTATCTAATAACTATAGCGTAGAGATTTTCAGGTGAACCAGAATAGAGAGAAGTTAGAGTGACTATTTTGTTACCGTCAGCCCAAGGATAAACTGAATCTTTGTTGAAATTGCCTGCAAATAGAGTTTGTTCGTTAGTGGCATCATATTCAACAACTTTGATTTTTTGATCGTTTACAAAGATCACACTTGATGAATTTGGAAGCCAGAAAGGATTACTAATCTTATCACTTGAACCAATTAAGAAATTAGTGTCATCTTTGATGTCGTAGACATAATAATTGCCTTTTTTAATATCTCGAGATTGAGCTTGAGTGCTTTTAGCAGGAGCTGGAGTAGTGATGTTTTCTGGGACTTTAGAATCGTTTTTAGCTAAATAAAGGACCTTGTCTTCAGATGAAGAAAAGGTGGTATATTTGGCAGAATCTGTTGAAACTAGATCTCTTAATTCTTTTGGAAGAAGATCGAGTTTGCTAGCAATCAATTGTCCACTCTGATTATTCCAATCTTCTTTAATTAAAGATAGTCTGAGAGTGACGTCTAAAAGATTTTTTTGAGTGATTGGAGTGTCGGTTGGGAGAAGATAAGAAGTGTTATTTGTTTTGTTAGTAGCTAAAATTTGTCGAGAATCAGGGGAGAAAACGAAACTAAATTTTGACCAATCGACATTTGGAAAGTTTTGACTGATTTGTCGAGGGATGTTTCTGTTGATAATGATGGCGTTGCCGGTTAATTCAATTAGGTATAAACCGTTATCTTTAGAAGCTGAAGCTGAGGCAACAGAATAGACAATTTTAGTTAAATCTTTGTTTGAAGTAGGGTTAATAGCCCCAGTTAGAGTGATTGGCTTTAAATCAGGGGAGGATCGATATAATTGAGTGTCTGTTTGATAGACAATTTCTTTTTTGATTTGAACTGTTTTTTGCCAAGGGAGGTAGCCGTCTTTAGCAATTTTGATAGTATATTCGTCTGGACTTAGGTTGATAGTGTCATCGGTGGCGGTTAAAAGTCGATCATTTATGTAGACCGAAGCACCTTTTGGTTTAGAAGTGGCGGAAAGAATCCCGGTTGATTTTAAAGAGATGCCTTCTTTAATATTTAATTTGTATCCTCTGGCATAAATTGAAATCATGTAAGTTGAGCCAGTGATGAATAGAAGGACAAAAAAGATTATAAAAATACTTTTTTTAGTTGATGAGTTGTTCATGCGAATATTATATCTGTTATTATTTAATAATGAAACTATTTAAGAAATTGGGTATTGATTTAGGCACGGCTAACTCAGTTGTTTGGGAGGCTGGTCAAGGAATAGTTTTGAATGAGCCAACAGTGGTGGCAGTAGGATTGGAAGATCGAAAAGTCTTAGCGGTTGGAAATGAGGCTAAAAAGATGCTTGGAAAGACTCCAGAATATATTGAAGTGATTAGACCGTTGGAAGACGGGGTTATCGCTGATTATGAGGTTACAGAGGCGATGTTGAGGTATTTTTTGAGGCAAGTAATGGGTACTAATTGGTTCTTTGGTCCAGAAGTCATGGTTTGTGTCCCAGCTGGGGTGACTCAGGTTGAACAAAGAGCAGTTTTAGATGCAACTTTGGCAGCTGGAGCTAAGAGAGCCTATTTGATTGATGAACCTTTAGCAGCAGCAATCGGGGCTAAAATCCCAGTTTCAGAAGCTTTTGGAAATATGATTGTAGATATAGGTGGTGGAGCAGCTGAAGCAGCAGTGATTTCTTTAGGTGGGGTGGTTACTCATAAAAGCGTTAAAGTTGGAGGTAATAAACTAGATAGGGCAATAATTGATTATCTTAAGAAGAAACACAATTTAGTTGTGGGCGAACAGACAGCAGAACTTATAAAAATTCAACTAGGTAGTGCAATTAAACCTAAGAGACCGGAATTTTTGGAAGTTCATGGCCGTGATTCAATTTATGGTTTACCTAAAAATATCAACATTGATTCAGATGAGGTTTACGAAGCTTTAAAACCAATGTTAGATTCAATCGTTAATGTGATTAGAGAAACTTTGGAAATTACGCCACCAGAATTAGTGGCTGACATTGCTGATCGAGGGATTGTGCTTAGCGGTGGGACTTCCCAATTGAAAAACTTCAACACTTTAATAACTAGAGAAATTGGGGTGTCGGCTCATGTGGCTTTGGAACCACAATTTTGTGTGATTAAGGGAACTGGAATCGCGATTGAGAACTTTGAGGTGTACCAACGGGCAATCAGATAGTGGATAAGACTACATCATTTTAAGTATCTTTTTGTATCAAAATGGGTTTTTTTGCGGAAATTAATTTAGGTTCAAAATAAAAAAATATTTTTTTGATTTTTTGGTCGTTTTAGCTAGTAAATTCGTGTTTTTTTATGGTAAAAATGCTTAGTTTATATATTGTTATATAACCAGTATTTTTTAATTCAATAACTGATTATTAGTTATTAACTATTATTTATTGATTTAATCTTATAGTATGTGTTTCTGTAAAATATATAAAAAATATGGTTATTTTAAATTTTTGCCTAACTATAGTTCAATATTTTGAGTAAAAAAATTGTTCAAAACTAATAAAAAAGAGGGTTTTAGTTAAATCCTGAAGAGGATTATATAACTTAAATAAGAGACTAGTGATATAGTTAGCTAAAAAGTCTTGTAATAATTAAAATATTAAGGTTTTTTGGTGTGTATTTGTGG
>JBAXAJ010000019.1:0-3523 GCA_037142555.1 Candidatus Shapirobacteria bacterium
CATATTAACATCACCTAATAACACCTAATACTATTCTTTAAGTTAATTATTATTAACAGCTTTAAATTTCAATTAAAAATTGATAAGATAAGACAATGAAAATTTCCTTACTCCAAGAGAATTTAAACACCGCCCTAACCAATGTCTCTCGATTTGTTTCTATTAAATCACAATTGCCAATTCTTAATAATATTTTATTGTCTACAGACAATGGTCGACTTAAGCTTTCAGCCACTAATCTTGAATTAAGCATTAATTATTGGATTGGTGCCAAAATTGAAGAAGAAGGGAACATTACTTTACCAGCCAAAGAAATCACTGAATTTGTTTCTTATCTCCCAACTGGGAAAATAGATCTTAGTTTAAATGAAAACAACTTATTAACTTTAAGTTCAATTAAATCAGAATCTAGTTTCACCACAATTCCAGCCGCTGATTTTCCTGATTTTCCAACCATTAACCCAGACACTGCTTTTGAATTAGATCTAGAAATATTAAATCAAGCCATTTCTCAAATTGCTTTTGCTGCTGCAATTGATGATACTCGTCCAATTTTAACTGCCATTCTTTGTCAATTCACTTCAGATAATTTAACTCTAGTTGCCACTGATGGTTTCCGACTTTCATTCAAAAAAATAAAACTAATTAACCCAATTGAATTGAATACTGATCAGGTAACTTTTTTAATCCCAGCTAAAAGTTTGATCGAAGTCACTAAACTAGCTAAAAACGCCAAAAAAATCAAAATTGGTTTAACATCCGATGGTCATCAAGTTGCATTCGTCCTAGACGATGTAGAACTAGTTTCTCGACTCATTGAAGGCGACTATGTTCCTTACGAAAGACTTATCCCAGACTCTTACACTACTAAAATATTTTTAAACAAAGATGAATTCTCTCAAGCCGTAAAAATTGCTTCTGTTTTTGCAAAAGAATCAGCCAACGTTGTAAAAATGAGTATTAAAAACAATAATATTTGTTTAACAGCCAATGCTCCTCAAATTGGTCAAAACAAAGCCACTATTGAATCTAAAATTGAAGGTGAAGCTCTTGAAGTTGCTTTCAACTACAAATTTTTGACCGACTTTATTAATATTTGTAAAAGCCAAGAAATAATTATTGAACTTAATGGAGCTTTAACACCAGGCTTTTTTCACGACCAATCTGACCCAAATTTCACTCATATAATAATGCCCGTTAGACTACAAGACTAATTCATCAAAATAAGGTGGTGTTTTTCAGCTTCTAAACCATTTTTAATAATCCAATTATTTACTTCTTGTTGAGCTTGATCAATGCTTGGGATTAAAACTTTTACTTTTAAAGTCATTGGAGCTGAATATTCTTCAACTATGAAATCTTTAGTGGTATATGGGAGTAAATATTTTAGTGGATAATCTGGGCTTATGTCTATTAAATTGACATCGGTTGGGTCTTTTTCTTCGATTGTTGGATATTTAGTTTTTAGAGTTTGGTTCAAATCTGAGTTTATTTTAGTTAAAGTTGGAGTTATTTTATTACTTATTTCTGTTGTATTTGTTTTATCATTCCCACTTATTACCTTAAATATAATTAAAACTACAACTAATACAACTAAAAATACAAATAATAAATTTCTTTTTAAAAAAAACATCATTTTTTATAAATCATTAATTAATTGGATACCACCTTGGTTTATTCTACCAAAACCTTTGAACGGATAATGGTCTATGACTACGCCTCCAAAACCTTGTGGTCCTCCATGGCTGCTTGAACCACCAGAATTAACAAACAAGTTTCTCCCATTTTTGTCCTTACCAACATATATCCCAACATGATTACTAGTTGGGTCACCACCACAACCACCTGGGCAAGCTATTCCAATATCTCCTGGTAACAATTCATCAGCAGAAATTTTTGTTGACCTATTATAAATTGCAGTTGCTCCACTTAAAATATTTACTCCAGTCGTTTGATAATAAACCCAAGATACAAAACCAGAACAATCAAGACCATAATAGTACCTATTCATACCATGACCGGCATGATTATCTACTGGGACTTTTTTACTTCCCCAATTAGGATCAATCCCAAAAGATGGTTCACGGTGATTTGGCACCACCCAACCATGCCCACCACCCCAATAATAAGGCACTCCAACAATTGCAGTTGCTGTTTTTACAAGATCAGATCTTTTATTTGTTTTTGGTGGTGGTAATTCTTTAATAAAATCTAATTTTAAACTACCACCAGTGTCATTAGTATAATTAACATCTTCATTAGCTCCAGTAAAATTAGTGTTGCTAGTTTGTTGGGTATTAGAAGTTTGTGGCGGCACCAAACTAGAAACTTGAGAGTTAGTAAAGATTTGAGAAATAAAAGAAAAAGCCATTAAACCAATCACAATTGGGGTAATCAAAATACCAATAGCGATTGTGCCTAATAATATTGGGAGCCCAACAATTACCATTGCTAATTTAAGAGCAAGATTTAAAGCTCCACCTAAAAATCCACCAAAAGTGTCTTTCAAAAAACTTTTGATTCCTAAACTCAAACCCATATTCTCTAGTGCTTGCCCTATTTTTTTACCTATAAACATCACTGCTTGGGCAGCTAAAATAACTGCCGCCACAACCCATCCAGCCACTGGGACTGTTGCTGAGGCTGCTGCTGCTCCAGTCGCTCCAGCTGCTCCAGCTGCAGCACTAGCCCCAGCTTTGGCCCCACCACTTAAAATTCCCTTCAATATTAAACTAAAGCCTTTTTCTAGACCATTTTTAGCAATTATTTGTAAGGAATTTTGGGCAAAAGACTTTAGAGCTTGATTCCCAATTTTTTCTATTAAAAAATTACCAATTTTCAAGCCAATTCGAGTCATAAACTCTGTTCTAAAATTAGCTATTCGGTTCACAAAACCAACAAATTTTTGAGCTCTAGTGAACAATTTACTCCCCTTGATCATTGTCATTAAACCTTCAAAAGATCGGCATTCTTTGATATTAAAAGGTAATTTTATGTCCCCCAGACTTTTCTTGATTTTTTCGTATTTTTCGCTAAAAAGCTTGAACTTCTTAGAATCCATTTTAACTAATTTAGTCAATCCTTTAGTGTCAGTCCAAGCATTTTTAATTTGCCCAGGACTAAATTCTCCAGAAACTGAATCAAAAATCTCGTTTCGATCTTTGTTAATTGAATTTTCTGAAAAATATACTTGTTTAATCAATTTTTTATATTCTTTAACTTGTTTTAACTGATCTGGGCTTAAATTAGGATTTTCTTTTAAAATTTCCAATTCAATTCTATTAGTTATTTCTTCACCTCTAAATTGATCAACACTTTTTTGGTTTAAATTTGACCAATTATTTAACTTAACTTCAGTAATTTTGATTTCTGTTTCAACCCCAGTTAATAATTCTGGATTTATTTGTTCTATTTTTTCTTCACTAAAAATATTACCTATTTCTTCACTTAAATTACTTTCTTCTATAATAGAATTTTTAACCGCATCTTTGATTTCTTCTCTCAAAACTTTTTTATTTCTAAT
>JBAXAJ010000020.1:0-2957 GCA_037142555.1 Candidatus Shapirobacteria bacterium
GAAAAGTAACATAAGTTGTTCTTTACCTCAAGTTTGTCAAAATGGTGCTTGTATAGACACTGGTGAATGCAAAGTTGGTGAAAAGAGATGTATTAATGATCTTGATGGCCAAATCTGTTCAGCTGCTGGTTTATGGGAAAGTAACATAAGTTGTTCTTTACCTCAAGTTTGTCAAGGCGGTGCTTGTATAGACACTTGTTCTGGTACTACTTCAGACACTTGTAAGAGTAATTCTGATTGGGACTGTAATAGTGAGGTTATAGATATTAATGATTTCTTAGCTTGGAAAGAGAAATTTAATAATGGTTGTGCTGTTATTAATGATTTCTTAGCTTGGAAAGAAAAATATAATGCTACTTCAGATAATTAAATAAATTTATGAAAAAATGAAGAACTTATTAAAAAAAAGAGAAGGTTCTATACAAATTCCAATAATAATAGGTTTAGTTATTATGGCTGTCGTTTTCCCGTTAGTGGTTGTTAATTTAGTTAAAAATAAGACTGAAAATAGAAGTGCTGTTACTAATATTACTAACAATGATAGTGAGGTTATCATCGCTGGTGGTAGTAATGTTAATTTAAATTCACAAGATCCAAATGGGAAAACATTGATATCTAAGCAAAGTTTTACTGTTCCTGTTTCAACTAACACGAATGGAACTGGTCTTGATTCATTAGTCGCATATTTCTGTTATAACCCTACTCAAATCCAACTAGAAGACACTACTAATTTACAAAATAGTTTTTCTCTTGCCAATGGAACTTCTTACATAGATAGTTCTATCAAAGTAAATGAAGCTAATAATAAATGTGTCGAAGCTACTTTTGTTAGTGTTGTAAAGAATGCAAAACTTGCTACTCAAGCAGCAACCATTAAATTCAAAACTGTTGCTACCACTGGATCAGGAGTCATTAGCCTAAATAAAGAAAAATCATCTCTTGGAGTCGCTGGAAAAACAGTTTTTGCTCCTGATAGTGTTGGTAATTTGAGTTATACAATCAAAAATTAAAATATAAAAATAAATGAAAAAATTCGCAATAGCAAAATTTCTAGTTATGGCTTTAGTCCTAGGTGGGGGATTGATTTATGGAACTCAATTGGTTCAAAAGAATACTGAAAATCGAAGTAAGGCTTTTGCTACTAGGTGTATTGCTGGTAGTGTAGTTTGTAACGTTATAGGTCAATTAGTTACATGTTCTGATGGGGCTCAAGTTTTTACTAATTGTGGAGGTGGCACTCATTGTGATGCAACAGCAAAGGCTTGTGTAGCAGATGATTGTAAAACTAGAACAGCTTCAGCTAAAAATGGTAAATATCTTTGTAGTTCAATCGATCATGGATATTCGGCAACACTTTGTACTAATGGTAGTTTTGGCCCAATTATTATTTGTGATGAATTTACAAAATGTAATGAGACTCAAGGTTGTTTAAATAATAAAACACCAACTAAAACACCAACTAAAAAGGAATGTACTTCGATAGATGGAGGGGTTTGTATTGATAAATCCAATGGGATTAATAAAATTAAGGGTGGTAAATCTCCAACTAAATGTGAAGATTTTGATGCTTATGTTACCGGTGATTGTGTTTGCACAAAATATATTACCAACAGTAATATGTTGCCTTGTATAACTAAAAATGATACTCCTAAGAAAGATACTCCAGTAAATGATACTCCTAAGAAAGATACTCCAGTGAATGGTTCATGTAATAATAGTTCTAAATATTTATGTTATAGTGGTATTCCAGTTAGTACCAGAGAAGATAATATTGCTTACAGGTGGAGTTGTGCTGGGAAAAATGGTGGGAGTCAGACTCCTTGTCAACTAAATAAACCTGATAAATGCGGAAGTGGTAAAAATGAGTGTGATGGTGGCCATTTTGACGCTAATGGGCTTAAAACTGATGGTAATTTCACTTATTGGAAGTGTGGAGATAAATATTGTCAAATAGAAAATTCAGCTAAATGTGGCAGCACCACCGATTATGGTAAATGCGCAGGTGGGAAATGGTATGAAGTAATAAATCCTGTAACGAAAAAAAGTGATCCAAATGTTTGGAAATGTGGAACTTTAACTTGTAAGTTAGCTACACCTGTGTCAACTTGTCTTGGAACTTCTTGTTATACAACACCAGTTAAAGGGAGAATACCAACATCTTGTAGTGAATATGGGAATAGAACTAACTATGTGAAAGCTTTGGGAACTTGTGTAAATGGTGGAATTTGTTGTCTTAAAAAATAAGACACTTTTAAAAAAAATGAAAATAAGGTAAAATGAGGGACTTTATAATAAAGGGGGTGCTAGTTAATTAATGCCAATTATAGTAAAAAAGAAAAAAGGTGAGTCAAAAGACGATATTATCGGTAAATTTAGAAGACTTTGTTTGGAAGAGGATATTACTGAAGAAGTTAAAAAAAGAACTGCTTACAGCAAACCTTCTGAGGAAAGATACGCTAAAAAGAAGATAATTTTGTGGCGAGAAAAATGTCGCCGAAAAGCCAAAAATTCTAGAAAACATGCTTAAAGATAAACTAAAACAAGATAGTGTAGTTGCTCTAAAAAGCCGTGATAACAAACGGGTTGGTGTGTTGCGTTTTTTAATATCTTTAATTGATAAAAAAGAAATGCAACTACCACCTGGTGCTATGACTGAAGTTGAAGAATTGGGAGTTTTAAGAAAAGAACTTAAAAATAAAGAGGAATCTAGGGAAATGTTTTTAAAAGCCAACAGAGATGATTTAGTTACTGAATTAGACTATGAAATTGTGGTTGTTAAAGAATATTTGCCTCAAGATGTTAGTGAAGACAAAATTGAAGAAATCGTTTTGGCGGTGATTGCAGAAAAAGGTGATAATTTTGGGTTGGTTATGAGAGAAGTGATGGCTAGACTAGGTGGAGCAGTTGGTGGAGATGTAATTTCTAAAATAGTGAAAGAAAAGATAAATGGATAATAT
>JBAXAJ010000021.1:0-2851 GCA_037142555.1 Candidatus Shapirobacteria bacterium
ACAACAGGACAAAAAGACCCCATGAAGCTTTACTGGATCTTTACATTGATAAGAATTTGGCGATTGTCGAGAGTAGGAGGGAGCCGCAAGGCAACGATGGAACACCTCCCTTTGCCATTTTTGAATCTTACCTAGTCCGATGCAACTCGGGCGGGGACCGTGTATGGTTGCTAGTTTGCCTGGGGCAGGCACCTGCAAAAAAGTAACGCGGGTATACAAAGGTCAACTTAGTCCGGCTAGAAATCGGGCTTTAAGTGCAAAAACATAAGTTGGCTTGACTGTGAGACATACAAGTCGAATCTCCGTATGGAGAGTTCCAAGCAATTTGATTTTGGAATCAGGGTCGAAAGACGGTTTTAGTGATCCTCGTGACCCATTTGGTATGGGCACGGGCTTACTGGATAAAAGCTACTCTGGGGATAACAGGCTAGTCGCATCCGATAGTTCATATTGACGACGCGGTTCGGCACCTCGATGTCGACTTGGCGCATCCTGGCCCTGAAGAAGGGGCCAAGGGTTGGTCTGTTCGCCCATTAAAGCGCTGCGTTAGTTGGGTTCAGAGCGTCGCGAGACAGCTCGGTCTCTATCCGTTGTGACCGTTCGATTCTTGAGGGGATTCATCCACAGTACGAGAGGACCTGGATGAGGGTACCGCTGGTGTGCCAGTTGTTCTGTCAAGAGCATCGCTGGGTAGCCACGTTCCTATTTAGATAACTGCTGAAAGCATCTCAAGCAGGAAACTGACCCCGAGATAAGGAATCGTAGTTTGGCGAAAGTCAAACGAGAAATCGCCAGGAGACTACTGGTTAATACTTTACAAGTGGAAGGCTCGTGAGAGTTTAAGCTAAGTAAAGCGAAGATTGAAGAAATTTTTACAGTATAATGCGGTTTTTAGCCCCGATTTTTGTCGGGTTTAGAAACCGATTGGCGGCTCAATTTAGGAGCCAAGAGAGGAAATAAAATTTTATAAATATAATTTTTTCAGCTGGTGAATGTGCGTTGCACGTTCAAGGCTTCAAAATTAATTTATAAAATTGTTTATAGTGTTAATTAGTTATTTCGAATTTAGTTTTTCAATTCTGGTCATTTGAGCAAGGTGGCACCACCTCTTCCCATTTCGAACAGAGAAGTGAAACGCCTTAGCACCGACAATAGTAATCCTGCAAGGGATCTTGAAGATAGGTCGTGGCCAGAATTGAGGAACTAAATACTTTGATTTTAATTTTCATCATAAATTTTTTATGTCTGGTGAATGTGCATTGCACGTTCAAGGCCACAAAAAATTATGATTTCAAATTAAATATTCAGAATTCAATAGATTTAAAATATTATTAATTTATTTGGGCCCTCCTGCGCTAAAGCTACGGAATGGTTAACCCTTAAATCCCGGATAAATCGGGATTTTTTTATATTATGGCAACTAAAAAAGAAAAAAAAGTCAAAAAGAATGATGTAATTTTGACAATGGAAGAATTGTTAAAATCTGAAGGTATTCAACTCTTAGGTCTAAAGAAAGGACAAGAGATTAAAGGAAAGATTACTGCAATCAAAAATAAAGCTATTTTTGTAGATATTGGTGCTAAGACTGATGCTATGGTTATGGGTAAAGAGTTTGAATTTGTTAAAGATTATGTGGCTGATTTAAAAGTTGGTGATGAAATTGAAGTTCAAGTTAAATCTCCAGAAAATGATAAAGGTCAAATTTTGGTTTCTATCCGTGGAGCTGCTTCTGGCTATGGCTGGAACTACTTTAAAGAAAAAGAAACTAGTGGTGGTGAAGTTAATGTCTTCGCTAAAGAATTAAATCGAGGTGGAGCAGTAGTTGTGGCTCCGTTTGGTTTCTTCGGATTTATTCCTGGTTCTCAAATCGGGACTAAATATGAAGGTGATCCAGACAAAATGATCGGTAAAAAAATTAAAGTTAAAGTTTTGGAAGTAGACCAAGCTAAAAATAGATTAGTTTTTTCTGAAAGATTAGTGTCTGAACCAGATAAGGTTGGTGAAGAAACTAATGCTATCGACAAGCTTAAGATTGGTGATATTTTTGATGCTAACATCGTTAGAGTTGAACCTTTCGGTATTTTTGTCCGAGTTGCTTCTGCAAAAGACGGCACTGCTCTAAATCTTGAAGGTTTGGTTCATATTTCAGAAATTTCTTGGGAAAAGGTCAATGATTTAACTGCTATGTACAAAGCAAAGGATAAGATTGAAATTAAATTGATTAATAAAGACGATGGTAGATTACAATTTTCAGTTAAGAGATTGGCTCATGATCCATGGGCAGAAATTGAAGACAAATATCCAAAAGATAAAGAAATGGAAGGTGAAGTTGTTCGAATTGCAAATTTCGGAGCTTTGGTTAAATTAGAAACTGGAGTTGAAGGATTAATCCATATTTCTAAACTAACTGGTGGTGTAAGTTTGAAGGAAGGTGAAAAAGTTCAAGTTTATATTGAAAGTGTCGATGTTGCTAAGAGAAAAATTTCTTTAGGAATAGTAGAAACTAATAAGAAAAACGTTATTTATAAATAAATTTTGTTTGATATTTAAAAAGCCCCTGTAATAAGGGGCTTTTTTTGGTCACTTCATTAGAGGCTCTGAGATTGAAGAAGATGATCGATTATAGCTTATAGACCATTGAAAATTAATTTTTATTTAATTTAAATTCTTGTTACAAAATTTTTCATGTCTGGTGAATGTGCTTTGCACGTTCAAGGACACAAAAAATTGCAACTACGAATTTAAATTCTATTTATTTAGTATAATTAGTAATGAAAAATAAAGAGATGATTTTTGTATGTAATAATTGTGGAAATGAATTTTCAAAATGGGCGGGGCAATGTGGTGGATG
>JBAXAJ010000022.1:0-1951 GCA_037142555.1 Candidatus Shapirobacteria bacterium
CCCCTACTCTATTAAATTGAAACATAACTGAATTACTTTCACCTAAATTACCACCATAATTTCTAAAAATTAGTTTAACTTCACCTAAAATTCTATTCTTATTATCAGTTTCAATTTCAATCACCATTGGCACCCCGAATGGACCATAACCTTCCAGATAGAAATTAATCATGTTTGCTTTTCTCTCTTCAAATCGAGTCAAAAGACGATCAATATTTTCTTTTGGCATATTAACTTCTCTGGCTTTTTCGATTGCGGTTTTAAGTTGTGAGTTTGTTTCTGGATTAGAATTAGATCCGCCCAAACGAATAGCTGTCAAAATATTTTTAGCTATTTTTGTAAAAGCTACGCTACGTTTTTTATCTTGGGCCCCCTTCCTTTGCTTAATATTCGCCCATTTTGAATGACCAGACATATTAAAAAATTCTCTTATAACTAGAATATTTTACCATTGAAACATAGTTGTCACCAAAATATAGTTCAGCTTCATTTTCATTTAAGTTTTCACTATATTCAGATTTACAGTCAAAAATTTTATTTAAAATTTTCCAAGCAGAGCTAGTATTAGTTTTTGGACCATAAATAAATAAACATTTATCTATTTTTTTATTTGTGCTTTCAGATGAAACCACTGAAAAGCCTGACCATTCCAATCTCTTACTAAGAAAATTAGCTAAACCATCTTCTGAAGTTGTATTAAAAACTGATAAAGTTAAGTCATCATTAACTGCCCTATTGTCAGCAAAATCACGAGCCATAACTTCCTCTAAAATATCACTATTAACTAATAGATCATCTTTAATCACTTCTTCTTTATTAAAAATCCGACCATCATTAAATTTATATTTTAACCAATTT
Organism: Candidatus Shapirobacteria bacterium; assembly: GCA_037142555.1. Lineage (GTDB taxonomy): Bacteria > Patescibacteriota > Microgenomatia > UBA12405 > UBA12405 > WARW01. The sequence continues at coordinate 859 of JBAXAJ010000022.1, forward strand.
ACCAAACCCAAGTTTCTAATTAAAACCGAATTATTTTCCCAAACATTCTCATCTTCAGAATAAATAATTTTATTAGGTATAAAACCAAAGTTATACCAAAAAAAAGTGTTATCTATCTTTTGATTTTTAATTTGCTCAACTCGATACCAACCTTGTCCATAAGGCAACCAAACCGGCACAGAAGCCCCAACTTTTAAAACATTAACCATCATTCTTTGAGGTGAAATTGAAACCATTTTTAGACTTTTACCAGTAACTATTGCGAATCTAAAATCATTATTTCCAACTCGGTCACCATCTTTTTTAATAATCAACAAAACAAAAAACAAAACTATTAAAGCTATCCCAATTAATAAGTTTTTATTTAGTTTTTTCATAACTTTCTAAAACTTTTACTAAATCACTAGCCATTTCTAGTTCAAAACTAACTTCTTTTTTAGTAGTTGGGTGAATAAAAGTAATTTGATGAGAATGTAAGAATGGACGTTTTAATAGATCAACTTCACCACCATACAACTTATCCCCCACTAAAGGCCATTTTAAATAATTAAAATGAACTCTAATCTGATGAGTTCTGCCGGTTTTTAAATCAATATCTAATAAACTATAATTTCTATTATTGTTTCTATATTTAGAAACTAATTTAAAAAGAGTTCTGGCTGCCTTGCCATCAACATCAACTCCAAATTTTCCAAAACCATATTTTGATCGATTAATTGGCACATTAATTTCTCCTTCATAAGAAACATCACCACCAACCAAACAAAAATATCTCTTTTTAACTGTCCTATTTTTGAACTGACTTTTTAAATCAACTAAAGCATCTTCAGTTTTTGCTACTAAAATTAAACCTGAAGTTCCCTTATCTAGACGATGAACAATCCCATTTCTTGGTAAATCATTTTTTCTGTTCTCTATTAAATAATCTTCTAAAGTATTTTTTTCATTCTTGTTTTCTTTTGTCGTCACCAAAAAAGCCGGCTTATTTATTACTAATAAATCACTATCTTCATAAATTATTTCAATTTTTTTATCCATATTATTTCTACTAAAAATAGTATAACCCCTAGACTAATAATCCAATCATTAATAT
>JBAXAJ010000023.1:0-1601 GCA_037142555.1 Candidatus Shapirobacteria bacterium
AATTTGATATCTTTTCTTTTGTGGAAAACTCATCTATTATCAATGTGGATAACTTAAACCTCTGCCCCGAAGTTAGTTAAAATTTTACCCAAAAATAGGGTTTTTTATAATGGATATTAATAGAGTTTGGAAAAACACACAAGAGGAGCTTAAGATTGTTCTAGCTCCAGCAGTCTATCAAACCTTCGTTGATAAGACTCAATTAATCAATCTTGAAAATAATCTAGCCACCATTGCTTGCCCAAATTCCTATTTTGTTGATCTGAACCACAAACGTTACTATGATCTTTTCAAAAGTGCTCTTGATAACCAAACAAAAACTGATAACACTCTAAATTTTGTTGTCCAAGAAACTCAAACTAATAATCTTTCTGACAACCCTAACAACGCTCCACTTTTTAATTTTGCTCCTAAAAAAAGTGTTAGTGAATCCAGTCTCCACCCTAAATATACTTTCGAAACTCTAGTTGTTGGTAATAGTAACAATTTCGCTTTTGCAGCTGCCCAAGGAATTGTCAAAAATCCTGGTCTCTCTTATAACCCATTTTTCATTTGGGGTGGGGTCGGAGTAGGTAAAACTCATTTAATGCAAGCTATTGGTCACGAACTCCTTAATAATAATCCTGATTTAAAAATAAAATATTTTCCAGCTGAAACTTTCACAAATGAACTAATTGGTGCCCTCAAATCAAAAAATATGAATCAATTTAAAAGTAAATATCGAAATTTAGATTGTATTCTAGTTGACGACATCCAATTTATTGCCGGGAAAGAATACATCCAAGAAGAATTTTTTCACACTTTTAATGCTCTTCATATGGCTGGAAAACAAGTCATATTAACTTCAGATCGCAAACCTAGTGACATTGATAAACTAGAAGATCGTCTAGTGTCTCGTTTTATGGGTGGTTTAACAGTCGACATCCAACTCCCAGATTATGAAATGAGAATGGCTATTATCAACCAAAAAATTGAAGAAAGGGGAATTAAAATAACTACTGAAGCCGCCGAATTTTTAGCTAATAATATTTCTTCAAATATTAGAGAAATTGAAGGTAAGCTCCAAGAAGTTTTAGTCCAATCTTTAGCTCAAAAAATTGACGAAATCGATATAAATTTCATTCAAAACCAACTTAATCCTGAATCTGCAACCTCTCTTTTGATTAAAGCCAACACTAAAATTCCACCTCGACATATTATTTCTATTTGCGCTAAACATTTTAATATTAAAACTAGTGATTTATGTGGACAAAGTCGAAAGAAAGAATTAGTCACAGCTCGCCACATCACTGCCTATCTTTTATTAACCGAAATTGGCTTACCTTTGGAAGAAGTTGGACATTTTCTCGGTGGCCGCGACCACACCAGTATTATGCACGCTCGAGACAAAGTGACTCATGACTTTTCCACTAATCCACAACTACGCCAAGTTATCAACCAAATCAAAAGTGCTTTTTAGCCCCAAAAAACTTTTACACATTCTCTTGGCACTTATCCACAAACTTGTCCACATTCTTAATTTATTTTTCCCACCGAAACTAACCCAAGCTTCAAGTTATTTTATAAGTCAAATTTTTAAACTTAAACCGAAACTACTACTA